>CAZUXA010000021.1:0-44241 GCA_964624405.1 uncultured bacterium
CGCATTTTATCGGCCATCTCATGCCGGTAGTCATAATCCCGACCTGCTCTCTCTGTATCCATCTTGTGAAGGCGGGTCTCAGAGAGAAGGCATGCGGCATGGCAGATGCTCAGGTTGTTGCTGCCTCTGAAACTCCAGGTTTCTCCGATCCGGAGAACCCGTCCCCCCCACTCGCCGAAGGTGCGGGGCCCGAGGAGAAGGGCGGCGAATATCGTCAGGGCTGAAAGCACCACAGCAAGTGACGCCAATGCCCGCCTCCCCCGCAGGAAGAGGGTGAGCGGCATGAAGCCCACCTTTGTCAGAGGAAACAAGGACCCGGCGATCCCGGCGACGGCACCTTTGAAGTCTCTGTAAACCATGATGGAGCCAGCCAGCAGCATTAAGGCTGTGATCTGCCCCCAGACCAGGTTATCCTGAAGGCATTCCGAAACCGTAAGGAAAAGGAAAGTCCCTGCGGCGAAAACCTTTCCGCCGCTGGTGAGTTTCAGTGAAAGCAGATATGCGGCTGCCCACGCGGAAAGTGCGCCGGCACCCACCCAGCCCAGTCTGAACCACCTGTATGGAACCACTTCATGGGGCAGCATTGCCATGAGGAAGGGTGGAGAATACACGAAATCAAAGGCTGTGAGGCTGATGCCGCGGCGCTCAAGGCTTGCCTGAGCTTCCAGAAGGTCGTAGGGATTTCCCCCGTCCCGATGGGATTGATAGGCGGCAACATAGCTCATGAGGTCAACCGGGTGCCAGGGTACACTTCCCCGGGCTCTGAAAAATGTAACCAGAAGCCCGGCGAGCAGAAGTGAAAGAACGGCAAGCTTCGCAACTCTCGCAGAAGCCATCAGATGGTAACTCCGATCCTCTCCATCAGTTTCGGGCTTTTCGCGTCAACCCGCACCAGGTCCCGGAAGCATCGCCAGCCTGGATGGCCTCCCTTTCACCGCGGCTTCCAATCCCGTATAGCATTCCATCAACCGCCATTGCCGGGAATGATCTGGAGATAACATTGTTTCTCTTCTTCAGGGTTTACTCCAAAATTCCGGTGCCTTCGGTTTCTCCAGTAGCATAATAACTGTCAGTGGTGCTGTCATGCCTTCAATACTGATCCATTAACAGCAACATGTGCAGCAGGCTGTCAGGCGCTTCCGGTGGTGACTGATACCGGCTTCCGCCGTCCGTTCCGAAATGGGAGGTTCAATGCCGGGGAACCCGCCGGAAAGAATTCGGGGTTCCCGATTCCCTGTGACTGACTGGCCCGGACGGCGCATTTGTCACGGATGACGCATGTCATGTCGCCAGGATGTTGTTCAGCGGTCTGGCGGATATCATGCCTTGACAGAGTCGGACAATAAGCGCAAAATACTGCTGTGGGCTTGACAAACCGGGGAGGGGAATCATGAAGAAGTGTGTGTTTTCCGTCTCTACGCTGGTTTCAGCCATCATTCTGGCGTTTACTGGAACTGCTGCGGCTCAGTACAACGGTGAAATCGCCGCCTTCGGCGATAACTCCTACGGGCAGTGCGGCGTGCCTTCACCCAACCAGGAGTTTTCGGGGGTAGCGGCAGGCTGGCATCACAGCCTTGGCGTGAAAACCAGCGGTTCAGTCATCGCCTGGGGAGACAACGAATACTTCCAGTGCGATGTACCGGCACCGAACAGTGATTTCTCCGCGGTTGCCGCGGGAGGGCGCCATTCTCTGGGTCTCAGGAACGACGCAACCGTTGTTGCATGGGGAAACAACAGCTACGGACAGGGCGTCGCTCCACCTTCCAATTCGGATTTTGTCTCCATCTCTACGGGTTGGCACTTCAACCTGGCCGTGAAGAACACCGGCTCCATTGTGGCCTGGGGTGATAACACCCATGGCCAGTGCAATGTCCCGGCGCCAAACCAGGATTTTATCGGGGCTGCAGGCGGGTTCGGCCACAGCCTGGGATTGAGATCGGACGGCTCGATCGTGGCATGGGGGCACAATTACTTTGGCGAGTGCGATGTGCCTTCACCGAACACCGGTTTCACGGCGGTGGCCTCCGGATGGTATCACAGCATCGGCCTTAAGGCTGACGGCTCCATAGTGGCATGGGGAAGAAACGACAACGGCCAATGCGATGTGCCCTCACCCAATTCCGGTTTTGTGGCGGTAGCGGGAGGAGCGGATCACAGTCTGGGCCTGAAGGCTGACGGAACCATCGTTGCCTGGGGTTACAACTTTTACGGCCAGTGCTCCGTGCCTTCCCCGAACGAGGTCTTTGTCGCGGTTGCGGCAGGCAGGTTCCACAGCCTGGGTCTCAGGGGATTTGGAACCCCCATCCGGGATGAGGCGTCAACCCCGGACGCCCTTCTGATAAACTCGGTTCACCCGAACCCCTTCGCAATGAGTGCTTCGGTGGTATTCCAGTCACCGGGCCTTTCCACGGTCACCCTCGAAGTCTACGACACCGGGGGACGACTGGTGAGAGCCGACGAACTGGGGAGCTTCGCCATCGGTCAGCATGCGGCCGCATGGAACGGCAGAGACGCCAGGGGCCTGGAGCTTGTTTCCGGTGTGTACTTCATAAGGCTTCGAAGCGGCGAACTGATGGCCTCGGCCAGGGTGGTGCTTGTGAGATAGGCCATTGTCCAATGGTGCTCGGGACCGCACCGCCTACTTGACACGTCGGAAAAAAATGTTAATGAAAAGTGTGTGAGCAGTTTTTTGAAGATTTCATACGGATTGCAGTGTTGTTTGCTCAACTCAGGACAGGGAGGAAAACATGAATTCAAGGTTTGTTTCGATTATCACTGCGGCAGCGATTCTGGTTGCGGGGGTTCTGGCCGCTCCGGCTGCCCACGCGTTCACCGATGTGCTGCCGGCAACTGCCGATGGCTGGGAGTTCGCCACATTCCCGATGCAGCGTTCGGAAACGGTTCTTCCCGCAGTGCCTCAATACAGAGACTCCCGAGACACTGAAATCGATCAGAACCAGCCCAGCGGTCCGGTTTACATGGCCGCCTTCAGCCAGGGTGACCTGGCCCAGTCCTTCATTCAGACAAACAGCAATATCGCCGGCGCGGGAATCCTTCTTCAGGCCGGCCAAGGCGGCACCGACAATGTCACCATTCAGGTCTGGACCGGGCTGCCGAACGCCGGGGGAACCATGCTGGCCGAGGGCAGCGAGACGGGTACCGCCGGCCAGTGGGTCGACGTGTTCTGGGACTATGTTTCCGTAACGCCGGGAACCACCTATTACCTGGTATTCGTTGGCAATACCACCCTCGGAATTGCCGGGGATACCGGCAATCCCTATCCGCACGGGCATGTGTTCGCCAACCCCGGTTTCAACCCCTTCCCCAATTTCGACTACGCGTTCCGCACCTACTACGAAACCGATGTCAGTCTGGAACGCCACAGCTGGGCGGGTGTGAAGGCACTGTTCTAAGCTCTTTTTCCTCTTCAGGCGCACAGCGCGGGCCGGGTGTTCAACCCGGCCCGTTGCCCGTTCTGCCGATGCCGTAGTGGAGTTGTGCGCTTTCTCCTCGCTCCTGCAGAAAGCCCCTTGACACGGGGGCGGGTTGCGGAAATACTCCGGTGGGTTTCTTGAAACCTTGTTGCAGCAGATTTTCCGGGGATGGTCAGGCTGCCCTCCCCGGCTTCTCATCACCCGCGTGACCCACGGCATGGTTTTGCCGGTGTCACGGTTCGGAGAACTGATCAGGAACTGATGAGATCATCCCAGACAACCGGTGCGGTTCTTGTAGTCGGAGGGGGTATAGGCGGCATACAGGCAGCCCTCGACCTTGCCGATTCCGGTTTCAAGGTCTATCTGGTGGAGAAGCTCGGAGCCATCGGCGGCGCCATGGCCGGGCTGGACAAGACCTTCCCGACAAACGACTGCTCCATGTGCATTCTCTCTCCGAAGCTTGTGGAATGCGGAAGGCATCTTAACATCGAAATTCTCACCAACACAGAGCTGAAAAGCATCGAGGGAACTCCGGGCAGTTTCACTGTGACTCTGGAGCAGAAGCCCAGGCATGTGGCGCCTGACAGGTGTACCGGATGCGGCGACTGCGCAAAGAAGTGTCCGGTGAATCTTCCTGATCCCTTCAACGGGGGATTGAGCGAAAAAAAGGCGATTTTTCGCCTCTACGACCAGGCGTATCCCCCTTCTTTCGAGATTGACAGGAGCAAATGCAGGGAGTGCATGATCTGCGCAAAGATCTGCAGCGCGCAGGCGATAGACTTTGAAATGAAGCCAGACACACTCAGGATTCCCGTGGGCGCCGTCATAGTCTGCCCGGGATTCAAGGCTTTCGACCCTGAACTTCTTGCCAACTTCGGGTACGGCGTATTCCCCAATGTCGTTACCAGCATGGAATTTGAGCGGATTCTCAGCGCTTCCGGCCCCTATCAGGGAAAACTGCTCCGGCCGTCGGACAAAAAGGAACCGAAACGCATCGCTTGGATTCAATGTGTGGGGTCCCGGGATGTACACCGGGTCCACAACAGCTATTGCTCCTCGGTCTGCTGCACCTATGCGGTGAAGGAGGCAGTGGTTGCGAGGGAGCATGGCTGCTCTGATCTTGAAACAACGATTTTCCACATAGACATAAGAACCCACGGCAAGGGTTTCGAACGGTATTACGAGCGTGCGAAGAACGAGTTGGGAGTGAGATTCGTCAGATCCGGGATACATCGCGTCTACCAGGACGAATCAGATAACCTGATACTCAGATTCCCGGAGAATGGCGAAACAGCAGAGGAAGTGTTTGACCTTGTGGTCCTGTCGGTGGGGATGGTTCAGGATGCCGCCGGTGGAGAGCTGGCGACGAAACTGGGTCTGCAGTTGAATCAGCACGGGTTTTGCCAAACCCTGGCTTTCGCTCCCACCCGGACCACGGCTCCAGGCATCTTCTCCGCCGGCGCTTTCACCGGTCCGAAGGACATTCCTGAAACGGTTATGGGCGCCGGCGCCGCCGCGGCGGATGCTTCAGCCCTTCTTGCCTCTTCCCGTCACAGCCTCACCCGAAAGAAATCGTACCCGGCGGAACGGGCCATATCCGGTGAGCAGCCGAGAATAGGCGTCTTTCTCTGTCACTGCGGCATCAACATTGGAAGCGTCGTCAATATCGCCGAGGTCAAAGAGTATGCGTCGGGCCTGCCCAATGTGGTCTTCGTGGAGGACGCCATGTTTGCCTGCTCCCAGGACAGCCAGCAGAAGATCAGGGACCGGATAGCCGGGCACGGGCTGAATCGAATTGTCGTGGCCGCCTGCACCCCCAGAACCCATGAACCGCTGTTCATGGAAACATTGAGGGAGGCCGGGCTCAACAGGCACCTGTTCGAGATGGCGAACATCCGTGACCAGTGTTCCTGGGTCCATCAGGGACAGCCGGAGAAGGCAACGGAAAAGGCCAGGGATCTGGTGCGGATGTCAGTGGCGAAGGCAAGACTGATCAAGCCCCTTTCCCGGGCGCTTCTCGGCATCAACCGGTCCGCCCTCGTGGTTGGAGGCGGTATCTCCGGAATGGTAACCGCGCTTACCCTGGCGGATCTTGGCTTCGAGGTTCATCTGGTGGAAAGCTCCTCCGCCCTTGGGGGCAATGCAGCCAACCTGCACTCAACACTGGAGGGCCTTGATGTTCAGGCATTTGTCGGGGATCTTGCCGGGAGGGTTGCGGGCAACCCGCTCATCACCCTTCATACCGACTCACGGATACTCGAAGTAAACGGGTTTGTGGGAAATTTCACCACAAGAATAGCGACAGTGGGGGATCATGGCGAAAAGGAGGTTGCTCACGGCGTGGCGGTGATTGCCACCGGCGGCCAGGCATACCGGCCCGACGAGTATCTCTACGGAGTGAACCCGCGGGTGTTCTCACTGCTGGAACTGGAAGACGGCATTGCCGGCGGGAACCCCCTTGTCCTGTCGGGAAAGAACATCGTGCTTGTTCAATGCGTGGGCTCCAGGGACAAAGACAGGCCATACTGCAGCAGGATCTGCTGCAGCAAGTCGATCAAGCTGGCGCTGGAGCTGATTGAGGCGAATCCCGGCGCAAACGTATACATTCTGTACCGCGACATGCGAACCTACGGTTTCATGGAGGAGTATTACCTCAAGGCCCGGGAAAGTGGCGTGAGATTTCTTCGGTACGATCCGGACAGCAAACCTTTGGTGGAGGCGGTTTTGCATGATGGCGAAGAGCGGCTGAGGGTTACAGTGACGGATACGATCCTGAACGAGGACTTTTCAATAGACGCGGATGTGGTCGGGCTGGCCACGGCAATCATTCCGTCCCCGGACAGCAGGATACTGGCGGGGCTGTTCAAGGTTCCGCTGAATGAAGACGGATTCTTCATGGAGGCCCATATCAAACTCCGACCCGTGGATTTCCCTTCCGAAGGCATTTTTGTATGCGGTCTTGCCCACAGCCCCAAGCTGATCAGTGAAAGCATCGTACAGGCGAAAGCGGCGGCATCCAGGGCCGTGGTCGTTCTGAGCAGCGACGGAGTCGAGGCTGGAGGAACGGTGAGTGTGATCGACGGGAGCAAATGCAGCGCATGCGGAATGTGCGTGGAATTGTGCCCCTACGGCGCGATCGAACTGAGTGATTCGGAGCACAGAGCCTTGATAAACGAAGCCCTGTGCAAGGGCTGCGGTGTATGCGCTTCTTCGTGCCGCAGCGGTGCCGCGGACATACTGGGGTTCACCGACAACGAGATCCACTCCATGATCCACAACAGCGTGTTTTGACCATGAGTTCGCAAGACAGGACAGCCGGAGCCATGGATTCCTCGCACGACGGATGGGAGCCGAGAATCATCGCCTTTCTCTGCAACTGGTGCAGCTACGCGGGGGCAGATCTGGCCGGGGTCGGCAGGCTGCAGTATCCCGCGAGTATCAGGATCATCCGTGTTCCCTGTTCCGGAAGGATAAGCCCCTTCTTCATACTCTCGGCCTTTAGGAAAGGCGCGGACGGGGTTCTTGTAAGCGGCTGCCATCCCGGGGACTGCCACTACATCAGCGGCAACTATAGCGCCCGCAGAAAGTTTGCCCTGCTGAAGGGTCTGCTTGAGCATGTCGGCCTCGAGGAGGGCCGGGTGCACTTTACCTGGATTTCCGCGTCGGAAGGCGGGAAATTCGCCGATGTGATAGGCAGGGTTACCGAAACGGTTCGAGGGCTGGGACCGGCAAACCAACTGGTCGGGAAGCAGTGGCGGGCATGAATCCAACGGACTGTTCAAACAGAATTGCAGAAGAGGCGGGAAGGCTTCTGACCGAAGGTACCGTCGATGTGGTGATCGGCTTCGAGAAAGGCTCTCTTCCGATGCGTTCGACGCCCTGCTTCGTCCGCACACCGCAGGACTCCGGAAAGCTTGTCTGGAACTCATTCTGCAGCAGTAACCTCAGCAGATACCTGAAGCAGTTCCCGGGGAAAGTGGGGATTGTCGCCAAGGGATGTGACACCCGGGCCTTGGTCGAGCTTATCAAGGAAAAGCAGGTCAATAGGGAGAGTTTGGTCGTAATCGGCGTACCGTGCCGTGGAATGATAGACGGCGCAGGGGTTTTGGAGCGGTGCGACGGAAAAAGGGTTTCCGATGTGGAGGAAAGGGACGATGAGCTGGTAATCACCGGTGATTCGTTTCGGATAACCTTGGCAAGAGGGGATTTCCTCCATCCGGCCTGTCGGGTCTGCTTCACGGGAAACCCGGTTCTTTTCGATGTGCTGATCGGAGAAAAGGTGCAGGAACAGGCCCGGGACTGCTATCACGATGTAAGCGACTTCGGGTCCCGCTCTCCCGGCGACAGGTGGGCGTACATAATGAGCGAGATGGATCGCTGCATACGCTGTTACGCCTGCAGAAACGCCTGCCCGCTCTGCTATTGCGGGGAGTGTTTTGTTGACGCCACACAACCGCAATGGGTGGGCAGGGGTGCCACCGGCACCGATACCCTTGCTTTTCATGTGATGCGCTCCATGCATCTGGCGGGAAGATGCGTGGAGTGCGGCGCCTGTCGGGCAGCCTGCCCCACGAAGGTGGACATCAGAACGCTTAACAGGAAGATTTCCAGCGACATTGCCCGGCTTTTCGACTACAGGCCCGGATTGCGCATAGATCAGCCGGCGCCGTTATCCAGTTTCAAACCCGACGACTCCGAGGAGTTCATTCTTGAGCGGTAATTCTGCATGAGAGCAACGGTATGTACTACAAGACTATAAAAAAGAATGAGGTGGGCAGGTTTCTTGACGGGCTTCTTGCGGAGTATACTGTTGTGGCTCCGGTCAGAAAAAACGGTGTTGTGGGGTTCGACGCCATACAGTCGGGTGAAGAGGCAATACTTGATTTCTCCAACACCACGGCGTCCCCGAAAGGCGTTTTGATGCCGCAGCTGGAAACCCTGCTGTCTGCCCGGGCCGGCGAAGAAGAAGCGGTGGAACACACAGGCATGCGGAAGCCCGTGGTCCTCTTTGGAGCCCGCCCCTGCGACGCAAGGGCGTTTATGTTCCTCGACCGAGTCTTCAATGACGGGATGGCCCGGGATGTATACTACGGCAACAGAAGAGACGCATTGCTGATTGTTTCCCTGGGCTGCACCCGTACCCGGGATACCTGCTTCTGCACCACCACCGGCGGCGGACCGCTGTCGACCCAGGGTTCGGATGCGATGCTTGTCGAACAAGGAGACGGCTATACGGTTCATGTCATTACCGCCGGAGGGGCTGAACTCATGAACTCCCGGGGGCTTTCCGACGCCCATGAAGGCGTTGGGGAGGAAATCAGGAAGCTGGCGCTCCAAATCACGGCGGAAATCGATCCTCCGGTGGATTTGAGCGAGCTGAAAACATCGCTGGACAACTCCTTTGACACAGCGGCCTGGCAGACCCTTACAGAAAAGTGCCTTAGTTGCGGAGTCTGCACCTATCTCTGTCCCACATGCCACTGCTTCGATATCGCCGACGAAGACAACATTGGTGTAAAGGTTAGAAACCGCATCTGGGATTCATGCCAGTTTCCCGGTTTCACCATGCAGGCGTCGGGATTCAATCCAAGACCCACATACAGGGAAAGACACCGGCAGCGAATCATGCACAAGTTCAGTTACTGCGATGACAACCATCACATGACAGGCTGTGTGGGTTGCGGCCGATGCGTTCTGGAGTGCCCTGTCAACCTTGACATTCGCCGGGTTCTGGGTTCTTTCCGTGGAAGGAACGGGGGGTAGTTTGACAAACCCGTACATGCCCGTACCGATGAGGGTTGAGAAAAGCGCTGTGGAAACCGCTGACGGAAGCATAAGAACACTGACTCTCAGCTTTGCCCGGGGAGAAGACGGGAAGGCTTTCAGTTTCCTGCCTGGCCAGTTCGCCGAACTGTCGCTTCTGGGAACAGGGGAAGCACCCTTCGGAATCGCCTCATCACCTGAAGATTCGAACCTGCTTGACTTTACCGTAAGCCGGGTGGGTCTTGTCACGACCGAGCTGCACAATCTGAAACCGGGGGATACCGTGGGCATGAGAGGCTCCTTCGGGAATGGTTACCCGCTGGAGCACCTTCGGGAAAAAAGCATTCTCATTGTGGGTGGAGGGTTCGGGTTTTCCACGCTGCGATCATTTACAGGCTATGCGCTGAATCCGGACATCCGCAGGCTCTATAAAGACATAACCGTAGTCTACGGCGCGAGAAATCCCGGGCTGCTGCTTTACAGGGCCGATCTTCTGGAATGGGAAAAACGAACCGACTTGCGCCTCGAGGTGACAGTTGATGAGGCGGACGGGGAGTGGACCGGAAGAACAGGGGTTGTGCCTGCGGTTGTGGCCGGCCTGGACATCGACCCGCGGACCACCATCGCCCTGGTATGCGGACCGCCGGGCATGATAAGATTCACCCTCCCGGCGCTTTCAGAACTTGGCCTCTCTCCTGCCCGGGTATATCTTTCTCTGGAGATGAAAATGAAGTGCGGCATCGGTAAATGCGGGCGGTGCAATATCGGAGGCGCCTATGTGTGCACCGACGGTCCGGTTTTCAGCCTTGCGGAACTCAACAAGCTTCCACAGGAATACTGAAAATGACAGACCTTACCAGCATCAACACCGAACTCTGGCGTGAGATAACCGGTACCGGCGGCGATATTCGAAAGTGTTTCAACTGCAACACCTGTGTGGCGGGATGCCCGGCGGCGGAGGGCAACCCCCCGCTGTTCATACGCAACCTGGTACGCAAGGTTCTGTTCGGTCTTGAGGAAGAACTGCTCGAAGATGAAACGCCGTGGCTTTGCGTCACCTGCTCCGCCTGTGAGGAGATGTGCCCCATGGGGGTTCATCCCTTTGAGGTATGTCTGGCTGTAAGGCGGTGGCAGAGCCGGAACGACGAAACATTCATACCCGCGGCAATCACTGAGATCTTTGAAACCGGGCACACTCAGGCCGTGGGTCAGGTCGGGGCGAAGAGGAAAGCGGTGGGGCTGGATGAGGTTCCTCCCACCATAGTGAAATTTCCGGAGTTGCTGAAGCTTTTCCGGGAAATGCTAAGAAACACTGATATAGTCAGGGATAACGACTACATGTTCAGGGACTGACGACATGACATACGGCTTGTTTCTGGGATGCAATGTACCGGCTGTAAGACCCGATGTCGAACGGGCAATCAGGCTTACCATGCCTCAACTTGGGGCGGTGCTTGTCGATCTTGAGGGCAGCGTGTGCTGCCCGGCCTTCGGCGCCTTTCCATCGGCGGATGAAACCGCCGGCCTGGCATTGAGCGCATGGAACTTTTCCATCGCCGAGGAGCTGGGGGTAGACCTGGTAACGGAATGCGGTTCCTGCTACAGCTCGCTCAGACTTGCGCGAAGAAAACTGCTTGAAGACAGGGAGCAGAGGGAAAAGGTAAACCGGCTGCTTGAACCTGCGGGAAAGGAGTTCCGGGGAACGGTGGTTGTAAGGCATCTCATCGATGTCCTGTTCAATGATATCGGTCCGGACAGGATTCGGGAGTCCCTGAAATTTCCCCTGGACAGCATCCGCGCAACCGTTCAGTACCCCTGCCACACCCTGTTTCCCAGCGAGGTTGTGGGTTTCGACGCCCCCGCCGGGAGGCCGCGGATGCTGCGGGGGCTGGTGGAAGCCCTTGGAGCCACGGTTCGAACCTACAGCCGGGAACTCCAGTGCTGCGGCGGGGCCGGAGGTTTCGTGAAGGGAAGCTTTGCGGGCGCCTCGGAGTTCGCCTTCAAAAAACTGCGGGCAATCAAGAAAGAAACCGACGCTGAACTGATAGTGGTTTCCTGCATTACATGCCTCGAGCATCTGGACAGAATGCAGAACGAACTTAACGGGAAGGACGGCGATGCCCGCTGCTTTCTTCCAGTGTTCGATTACAACCAGCTTCTGGCGGTGTGCATGGGTTTCAACCCCGCCGAGGTTGCTTCGATATCCACCATACCCAGGGATGACATCATCTCAAAAATCCTGAGTCTCTGACCTGAAATGGATCAGCCCGGGTCAGACGCACCCGTCAGGCTTGGGAAGACCCGCTATCCTGCAGGCGCCCCTCGCGGGACCTTTGGGAAAAAGATCGTAAAGCTCCCGAAGCTTCAATCCGCTTTCCTTGCAAAGACTGCGCACAGTTGGCGCCATATCCGACTCTTTCCAGAACGACCGGATGTAGGTAATGACCTCCCAGTGCTTCCCGCTCAGCTCACCGGTGCCGTCAAGCCTGGCAAACTCCTCCGCGACAGCTTCATCCCAGAGTTCCGGTTCCTGCAGAAATCCGTCGCCGTCCACATGCAATTGCCGGTCGTTAACGGTAACTACTTCCATCCTGTCTCTTCCTCCCTGGTATCGTATGAACGCATCCCCTGCTACTTCCGCATGGAAGCGATCTCACCCACGGCCCCGATGGCCGCGTCAATCTCTTCCTCGGTGGTAAACGGCCCCATGCTGAACCGCACGGTGCCGTGGATCAGATCGGTGCCCAGCTGCACATGCACCAGTGGGGCGCACTGAAGCCCGGTGCGGGTTGCAATGTTGTAATCCACATCAAGCATGGTTCCGGCGTCTCCGGCGACCCAGCCCTCTATGTTGATGCTGAGCACCGCATTCTGGTTCTCGGTATCGTCTGCGCAATAGGTTGTTACCCCGTCTATCTCCTGAACGCCCCGGCGCAGCTTGTCCCACAGACGAATTTCCCTTGAGTGTATGGTGTCCATGCCCTCGCCGAGCACCCACTTCACACCGGCGCAAAGCCCGGCGACACCCACAATGTTCATGGTTCCGGCTTCCATCCGGTAGGGAAACTCATCGAGATGAAAGGGGTGCGCCGAACGCACTCCGGTCCCTCCGAAGATTGTGCATCGGACAGGCACATTCTCACCGATGTAAGACCCGCCTATGCCGGTGGGACCCATCAGACACTTGTGGCCGGTGAATGCCAGAAGGTCTATGTTCATGGCCTGAACATCTATGGGTGTTATGCCGGCACTCTGGCTGGCGTCTACGGCGAAGAAGATTCCGGCATCCCTGCAGTGCCTGCCGATTTCGCTTACTGGCTGCACCGTTCCGATGATGTTCGATGAATGGTTGACGACCACCAGCCGGGTGTTCTTTCTGAAAGCCCTTTTCACATCATCCGGGTCAATGTATCCCTTCTTGTCGAAGGGAATGTAGGTAAGCTCGATTTCACCGTCATGCTGCCTGTGATAAAGGGGGCGAAGCACCGAATTGTGTTCGAGATTGGTGGTGATCACATGATCCCCTTTTGAAACCATGCCCTGGATAATCCTGTTAAGGGAGTCGGTGGCGTTGTAGCTGAATGTCAGATGGTTGGGGTTCGTCCCGTTGAAAAGGCTTGTCAGCAACTTTCGTGTTGAGTGAACCATTTCCTCGGCTTCAAGAGCCATGTCAAAACCTGAACGACCGGGATTCACACCGTTTGACTGGTAGAACTCCTTCATGAAATCATAAACTACCTGTGGCTTCGGATAGGTTGTCGCGGAGTTATCCAGATAGATCAGATTACTCATGGATACTTCTTTCTTGATGATGCTATAATAATATTATCTACACTTTACATCAGTAGTTTCTTACAGCGGGAAAATGTTTCTCGCGTATCCAGAAACCTTTCCCGAAGAATATCAACCCTTGAAAACATAACATATTCCACGCCTGAAAACTCCCCTTCTCCGGGTTGTGAAAATAACCAAAGACAAGACAATAAACTCTACCCGAGGCACCCATCCAAGTCAATGCGATGGAACAGGGGTCAACTCCGGCATATGCTTAACGCAACAGCCCGTGCCGAAACTGGAACAATGGCCATGATCCCTGGCTATTCAGTGTTTTATGAAACCATTCCCGGAAGCTCGCTTCGCAATCCACTCCTGCGACGCAGCGGAAACAGGGCAGGAGAGGATACCCATGAACATCGCCAGAATCGCCGGCAGTTACCTGAGCAGGAATCAACCCAGCTACCTGGTTCTTTTCGTCACATCAATGTGCAATGCCAAGTGTGATTTCTGTTTCTACGGGGGTGAGGTGGCCTGCAGTAACAGAAAAAAGCAGGAGTTGACCAAGGAGGAGTTCCGCCGGATATCGGAGAAGTGCGGAAACATTCCCTACCTTCTCATCTCCGGTGGCGAGCCGGTTCTCAGGGACGATCTCTTCGAGATAATCAGCTTTTTCGTTGACAACGCCCACTCCCAGTTTGTCACCGTTCCATCCAACGGGCTTTCCAGAGAGAGATCCTTCGACCTTTTCAGCGGGTTGACGCAAAAGTATCCGGGATGCCATTTCCGGGCGGCCTTCAGCATAGACCACCATGATGAGAACCACGACATCTCCCGGGGCGTGGAAGGATGTCTCGAAAGCGTTCTCGAGACAACCGCCGCCATAAACGAGCTTAAGAAGACCCGAAAAAACCTGACCATGGACATAGTTTCGGTGTTCCTGAACTCGCCCCTGCAGAACCACGATTCACTCAGGCAGTGGATAAGGGAAAAAACAGCGGCGGACAATCACGAACTGCACCTCCTCAGACCTGAATGGCCCCAGATTTCCCATCCCGGCCATGACCCCCGGGAATTCATCAAGGAGCTGGCCCGGTACAGAAACGCCAGCACAGCCAGGGAAAACCGCAGGTTCAGCCCGTTTTTCAGGGGACTTAACAGCCTTTACATAAAGGGGCTCGAGAAAATTGTTGCAGGAAGGTTGCTGTCTTCATGCACAGCGGGCAGGAAGTTCGCGGTGATCAGCGAAACCGGCCAGGTCAGGTTGTGCGAGTGCAGGGATGACGTTCTTGGAGATCTCAGGGCAAATGACTACGACCTGAAGAAAATCCTCCACAAATCCCGGGGGTTCATGAAGTATGTCAGGGACAGCGGCTGCAAATGTACCTGGGAGTGCGCGGTATCATGCAATCTGGTTTGCGACCCGAGGTTTGCTCCGTCATTGATGGTGGAAACATTGAAGCAGGCCATGATCTCAAGAAAAAGGGCTGTATGAAGTTAGCCCTTCTCCGAACACCGGTTGTCAACCTCAGGAACAGCCCGTTCGGATCGACCCCGGGCATTCCCGCGAACCTTCCTTACCTCGCCGGCGTACTCATGAACGAAGGCCATTCCGTTACGATAGTGGACGCCTACGGGCTTGCGCCCCGCCGGTTCACACCATATCTGGACAAGTTCGAAGCCCGAGGGCTTCTTCCCGGGGAGATCGTCGAATCGATACCTGATGATGCTGATGCCATCGGCGTTTCAGTTCACTGCACACTTGAGCATGGAATGGCGGTCTCTATTGTCGAGCACTCGAAGAGGAGGTTCCCGGGTATCCCGCTGATCGTGGGGGGTTACCACACCACCTTCTGCGTTGACCCGTTCCTCAAAGCGGGGGCGGATTATGTTCTTCAGGGTGAGGGTGAGAAGCGTCTTCCCATGCTTCTGAGGTTTCTGGAGTCCCGGGAGCCCTTTTCCATGGATGGCATTTTCAGCGCCACCCACTCCGAAGAGCGAACTCCAAGGGTATGCCCCATCGAAGACCTT
Organism: uncultured bacterium; assembly: GCA_964624405.1. Classification (GTDB taxonomy): domain Bacteria; phylum Fermentibacterota; class Fermentibacteria; order Fermentibacterales; family JCC-6; genus UBA6080. The sequence continues at coordinate 15,003 of CAZUXA010000021.1, forward strand.
CCATTCGCGTTTTTCGACCCCATTCCCCTTGAGTCTTACTGGAAACTGCGCTACGCCCATGGTCCGGTCAGGAACCGGAGGTACATTCCCATGCTCACCAGCAGGGGTTGTCCATACGCCTGCGCCTTCTGTCAGACTCCGAAAATGTGGGGGGGGCACTGGATGGCAAAATCGCCGGGCAGAATCGTTGACGAGATGGACCATTACAACCGCAGATATGGAGTCACCGACTTCCACATTCAGGATGAGAACTTTTCCCTTTCCCGGAAACGCACAAAGGAGTTCGCCCTTGAGCTTCTGGGAAGAAAAAGGTCATACACATACTGCTTTCCATCGGGCATCAAGGTGGAAACCGTCGGCCGCGAGGAGCTTGAACTCCTTCACAGATCAGGGTGCAGATATCTTTCCCTCTCTCCGGAATCAGCTTCGAAGAAGGTTCTCGAACTGATGAACAAGCCTGTGGATCTGGATTTCGTCAAGCAGGTAGTCAAGTGGTGCCATGAGCTGGGCATCAGGGTCAACTGCAACTTCGTTCTTGGCTTCCCGGGAGAGGAGCGGGTGGACAGAAAACTCACCTACAGCTTCATAAGGAAGCTGACAATACTTGGTATGGACGAGATAACAGCATTCATGCTCACCCCTCTGCCCCACACCGGAGTCGCGGATCTGAAGCCGGACCATATCGAGTTCGAGAACATCAACTTCTCGCCGACCTGGCGGGACAACTACAGACAGATCACCAGGGCGCGTTTATGGATCTACGCCAACTTCGCTGTTCTGAAACTGCTCTGTCACCCTTTCAAGGTTCTCATGAACATCCGTTCCGTTCTTACGGGTAAGTTTACGATGAAGAGCGACATGACAGTTTACAGGTTCGCCGCGGACCTTTTCGACCGGCATTTGAGAAGGCATGGCGGGATCAGGGCGGCAAAGATGAAGTGGTATTCTGAATCTCACTGCCCGTAGTCACTGAAAGCGGAAGCAGGCACATCGGCTGCAAACCCTCGAAAAGCGCCATCTGTTTTCCCGTTGCCGGGATCGGTATTGATTGGAGACCTGGAAAATGGTGGGCTGAAGGGAGCGGCATGCTTCGGAACGCGAAGGTGAAGTTCAGGGTTTGAGAATACTCGGACAGATTTCCAGAGGTCTGGAGGAGATCGGCGCGGAGGAACTCACCGGTCTCGGCGCTGAAGCGGTGACTCCGGTTTTTCGGGGAGTTTTCTGCGATACGGATCCCCAGGGCGCCATGAAGATCAACTACACCTCGCGTCTGTTCGACCGCTTTCTGCTTCCGCTGGCCTCGTTCCCCTGCCACTCCTCTGATCAGCTCTACGGAAAGGCTTCAAGTTTTCCATGGGAAAACACTTTCAGCGTGGAAAACACATTCGCCATATCATCCGCTGTTTCAGGGGGCCGGCTTCGCCATTCCCAATGGGCGGCCCTAAGGCTCAAGGACGCGATTGCGGACCACTTCAGGAAGACATGCGGCGAAAGACCCTCGGTGGACCGACATAACGCCGATGTGAACCTTGACCTCCGGATAACGGACAGCGTTGCTGAAATCAGGCTGGACCTTTCCGGCGGGGCCCTGCATCGAAGGGGTTACAGAAAGGAACAGGTCCCCGCCCCCATGAGGGAGACCGTGGCTGCTGCTGTCCTGGCCATGTCCGGATGGGACGGAGAGAAGCCGCTGATCGATCCCATGTGCGGGTCGGGCACGCTACTCTGTGAGGCTCTGATGAAGTACTGCGGAATCCCGGCGGGGTTCTTCAGAGCAAAGTGGGGGTTCTTCCGAATGGAGGGCTTCACCGCAGAGGGATGGAAGACGGTCAAGGCTGAAGCAGACAGGGGAATCATCCCTCTTCCCCCCGGGCTTCTGTCAGGCGGCGATGTATCACCGAAGGCGGTCAGGGCCGCAAGGGCGAATCTTGGCACATTCCGCCAGGGGAGCGGTGTAAGGATTGAACAGAGGGACTGGCGCAACGGCTGCGGCTACAACTCTTCTGTCATCATCACAAACCCTCCCCACGGCATAAGGATCAACGAAGACACCGCCGGGGCTCTTCTTGGCGAGTTCGGCGATTTTCTGAAACGCAAGTGCAGGGGCAGCGAGGCATACTTGTACCTGGGAGACACCAGGCTGCTGAAGAAGGTGGGGCTCAGGTCCACCTGGAGGAAGGAGCTGTCATCCGGGGGGCTTGAGGGCAGGCTGGTGAGGTACGACCTGTACTGATCCGTGTCGAAGCCTTGATTCCGGCGGATTCCAAAGCCGGTTTCGGAAGGGAAGGAAGGCGTCTCCGTCAACTCCAATCCGTTTCTCGGCGGTCTTGTCCTGTCGGTTGACATCATCGGCCAGATGGGGCTTCTTGTGCTTCTGGGCTTCTTCATGGCCCGGAAGGGCTGGCTCAGCTCCGACACCCTCTCAGATCTTACGCGGATTCTCATTGATGTAGTTATTCCCTGTACCTTCATTCTGGCCATGGCCCGTTCGTTCACCTTCGAATTCTTTCGACAGGGTTTCGTTCCGGCTCTGGTGGCCGCGGGTTGGATAGTTGCCTCGTGGGGACTTGGCGCCCTCTGGTTCAGGCTGTTCCCCGGCGATTCGGTGAACCGGGACCGGTCTGTAACGGCGATGATGATGATTTCCAACAGCATCTACCTGCCCCTGCCGGTTATTCTTGCGGTGGTGCCGGAGCCCATGCATGACACCGCCACCATGTACATCTCCATCGTGGCCCTGCCGTCCATCCTGATAATGTGGACCGCGGGGGTTGCCCTGCTCAGCGGATCAGCCGGGCCATCTCCGGGTGAGCGGTTGAAAATGGTGTTCAACGCCCCGATACTATCCGTGGTCGCAGGCATTCTGCTGACTCTGATTCCAGGTGTCCGGGAGGCGGCCCTGTCCGAGCCAGGGTCCTTCTTCCCGGCGAAGATGCTTTTCTCGGGAATGGGCTATCTGAGCAGGATCCTTTCACCCCTGGCCATGCTGATCCTGGGGGGTTTGATCGCGTCCGGCGCCGGCAACCGCCGGGTGCCCCTGAAGTATGTTGTTCCCCTGATTGGGGTTCGGCTGCTACTGATCCCAGCGGTGGTGTACGGGCTGATCCGTTCGGGGCTGCTGGAGCTTCCCTCTCTGGCCAGTACCGCACTGATTCTTGTGGCGGCGGCGCCGCCTGCAACGAACCACGCGCTGATAGCCCGAAGGTACCATGGAGAATGGGCCCTGGTTTCGGCACTTCAGTTGATCACCCATGTTGTCGCGCTAGCAACTCTGCCTTTGTGGCTCAGCGTGGGATTGGGGCTTTAGGGCGCCAATTCAGCTGGTCTTCACAATCGCAAGGTTCGAGCCGGAAAGCCCCCTCTTTCTGAGAAGCTCTTCCGCCCTGGGCCAGTCCGGATTTCTGAGCAGAAGAACCATCTCGCAGGCGTCGCCGGGCTGGAGCCGGCACCAGATTCCCGCTTCCGTGAGAATCGCCTCGGCAAGAAGCACCCGTTGCTGGGAGCCGAAGGAGGCGTGAAGGCAGTCACAGTTTCTGGTGAAATACATCAGGAACACATCCCCGCGCCGGCCCTGACCGCAGCAATGGCGGTTTCGATTTCCGTCTCGGTGTTGAAAAAGCCGGGGCTGAGCCTTACAAGCCCTCCGGGGAATGTACCCAGGGTTCTGTGGGCGCAGGGGGCGCAATGCAACCCCTGTCTGCAGCAGATTCCGTATTCCTCGGAGAGCACCCGGGATACAAGGGCGTTCTCCATTCCCTGAATCCGGAACGATACCACCGATGTCACCGGGCCGTCGTCGGCGTGATAGACCTCTGCATCGGCGATATCCCGGAGGCCGGAGGCCAGCATTCGGGCCAGGTGGTTCTCGGTTCTGCCGATGGTCTCGGGACCCTTGTTCAGAACGAACTCCACCCCCGCCAGCAGGCCTGCGATCCCGGGGCCGTTGGGTGTTCCGGGTTCAAAACGATCCGGCAGAAAGTCAGGCTGGTACTCCGCCTCGGAACGGCTGCCGGTGCCGCCGTGGGCCAGGGGCTCGATGGATAATGGGTCTATCCCGGAAGAGAAGACCAGGCCACCAGTAGCCATGGGACCGAAAAGCGCCTTGTGGCCGGTAAACGCCAGGATGTCAATGTTAAGCTCGTTGATGTGGATCGGCATTACGCCGGCGCTCTGGGCGGCATCAACCATGAGGGGAACCGAGTGTTCCCTGCATATTCCGCCGATTTCCGCCACCGGCTCCACCGCCCCATTCACATTGGACGCATGGTTGACAACCGCCAGAGTGGTGTTCCGGCGCAATGCTCCCCTGAACTCGTCGGGATCCAGCCTTCCCTGGCTGTCGCACCGAACTACTGTGTATTCCACACCCCTCTTCGCAAGGTAGTGAATGGGCCGCATCACCGAATTGTGTTCCATGGACCCGGTAACTATGTGATCTCCTGGTTTCATCATACCCAGAATCACCGTGTTCATGGCCCAGGTAACACCGGGGGTCAGGCACACCCGCAAGGGGTCGTCCACTTGAAAAAGCCTGGCAAGGGCCATTCGGCATTGCAGGATGGTTTTTCCCGAAGCCAGGCCCGAACCGCATGTGCCCCTTCCGGGATTGGGACATGGACCGGATATGAAACCGTGTACAGCTTCCGCCACTTCAGGAGGCTTGGGCCATGTGGTGGATGCATTGTCAAGATACATTGGGCTTCCTTTGAAAACCCAAGCATAACCCGGGGCGTAACCCGGAGCAAGAGGTTTCATGAAATCATGTCGCGTGTTTCAGGGCATGGGCCAGTTGCTCATACTGCTCACGCCGGTTGTAAAGCTGCGCCGATACCCGCAGAAACCTGCCGGAGGAACAGTGTATCACCGGCACCTCGAAACCCAATTCTCTGAGGGTGTTCTGAAGCGGGTCAATCCAATGAATGGGCAACGGGTCGGGGGGGGGAGCCGGAGGCAGCAGCACCGCCGCCATGCAGCCCACCATGGATTCCGGGCATATCGGCTCACCACCCACAGCGTTCAACAATAGGTTCCTGGCGGTTACCGCCAGATGATGGTTGTGGGCCATTATTCCACTCCAGCCGTCGGGATGAAGCGAAGCCATATGCTCCAAAGTGAATTTCACCGAGAGTTTTGGGGTGGGGTCCGGTGTTCCGCTCCAGTCGAACATGACCCGTCGGGGATCTGGGCCCGGGGCGAAATCTCGGGGAAGGTGGCTGACAACCACGGGTCTGGTAACACCGCTCATATCCGGCCTTGTGTAGATGATCGCGGCGGTTCTGGGTGAGCACAGCCATTTATGGCAGTTTCCTATGTACCAGGCGCATCCCGTTTCTGAAAGCCTAAGTGGAATGTGCCCGGGGCCATGAGCGCCATCGACAACCGTTTCAACACCCCTCTCCCGGAGGGCCCGGGATATGCGGGAAATGGGAAACACTATTCCGGTCGGGCTCGAGATATGGTCAAGAACAGCGTATCTTACCGATGAATCCACCGCGTCCATCACATTCCGCACCAGTGTTTCCGGAGATTCTGCCGGCACACTGAAGCTTATCCGCCTGACTCGGGCGCCTGCAGCGTTCGCCGTAACCTCAAGGGCATTCCTGGTGGAGAAATAGGCCTGGTTCGAAAGAAGTACGGTTTCTCCCCGTTTCAGCCCGAGGCTTCCCATGACGGAGTTTACACCGGTGGTGGCGTTATCGGTTAGAACGACAGACCCCTTCTCCGCGCCGAGAAAAACCTCCAGAGCGTGAATCTGGGCGGAAAGCCGCTCATGCAGGCCACGCACCAGAAAATCCATGGGTTCAGCCTCGATTGCGTTCAGCAGGTGTTGCCGGTAGTCCATTACACCAGCGGGGCATGCTCCGAAGGAGCCGTGGTTCAGATAGGTTACGCCAGGATCAAGAAGCCAGCACTCCCGTTTGCCGCCCACCTCAGCAATAGCGACAGGAAATGCTGGCGGTGGCCAGTTGTTTTTCCTGGCAGACCCGGTGGAGTTCTTCCCCGTCGGTGTCCGCGGGCAGGTCGAGAAGTGAGTCGAGGGCGGTGAGGGTGAAAGTGAGAAGACAGTTTTCCTGTTTCTGCTCCGGACCCGTCCAGCCCGATACCCCAAAGGAGTTCCATCCCTGGCGAATTCCGTTTTCCAGCACCGAGTTCCGTGGCTGCTTGCCGTATACTGTTTGCAGCTCCGGGGGAATGTTCCACATAACCCAATGCGTTCTGCCGTCTTCAGCCCGGCAAATCAGTGCGAGACTCTCCGAGTTCGGCGGCTGGCCCGCCCATCCGATGGGAGGGGAAGCGTTAAGCCCGGAAGCGCTGTACCACCCGGGAAGAAGGCCGTTGCTCTCGAAGGCGCTGCTGCAAATTTTAAATGACATAGCCACCACCTTTCTGAACAGTTTATATAATAGATGTAAACCGAGGCACAAACAAGCCCCGGTTTCCGATCATAGAACCGGGACCGGCAACGCCCCATACGATTGAATGCTGAACAGGCAGGAATCAGCAGTAGCTTCTTATCAGTTCGCTGTAAAACCCCACGCAGGAATGGTAGTCCCTTACCGATACGGACTCTCCGACGGAATGAAGCATCCCAACACCCCTTTCATCCAGCCTCACCGGCAGGAACCGGTACACCCGGCGGGAAACCCTGGAGTAGTGTCTGGAGTCGGTGGCGGCGACGAAGATCCCGGGAAGGACCTGAAGGCCTCCGCTGCACTTGATCGCGGCCCCTTTCACCGCTTCATACTCGGCGCAGTCCGTGGGCGACACTGCCGAGGGTTCCGAAAGGCTTTCATCTCTGATGAGTTCCACGGTCAGCCCCAGGGGGTCGATAAGAGCCTTCAGGCTTCGTTCAACGGTTCCGATGGACTCGCCGGGGATAACTCTGCAATTCACAAGGATTCTTCCGAAAGCCGGCAGTACGTTCTCTTTTTCTCCAGCCCTCATCACGGTGACCGCGGTGGTTGTCCGAAGCAGGGCAGATCCGAAAGGGAAAACTGCAACTTCCGCCGCTCCGGTTGAAGCGAGCAGGGGTTGGAGTTCTCCGGGAGGATTCACGGGAAAGGGGTTGTTCCTGAGAGCAATGACAGCCATGGCGATCATATCCGCAACAGTTTCTCCGGGTGGGACCGATGCGTGCCCCTGAACCGCTTTCGCGGTCAGGGAGAAGGTTGCGTATCCCTTCTCCGCGATTCCCACCATAGCCACCCGATCCCGACGCCACGGCAACCTATGAATGTATCCACCCTCGTCCACCGCCATCCCGCAGGTTACACCCATGTTCTCCAGATGTCCTGCGATTGCTCCTGCTCCCCGGGCGCCTCCTGTCTCCTCGTCGTGGCCCATCGCCAGATAAACCGTGCGTTCCGGCCTGAAGCCCTCTTCAAGAAGGCTTTCGCAGGCTTCGAGAATCCCTGCGTATCCGCATTTGAAGTCGAGCGCTCCCCGGCCATGCACTCTGCCACGGGACAGAACACCCTGGAAAGGATGATGCTTCCAGCCGTGGTCGGGGTCAGCGGGCACCACATCCTGATGCGCGGTGAGCAGCATGGGTTCAAGAAGCGGATCTGTTCCACTCCATTCAAACAGCAGTGAGGCCCCCCCCAGGGTAAGGGGTTTCAGGGCGGAGAAGACCAATGGCCAGCACTCCACCGAGTAGGAGTGCATCCGGTGAAAGGGTTCGAGAGAGAATTCCTCCCGGGAGGAAACCGTCTGAAACCGAAGACACCCGGCAAAACGGGCTTCAGGGGTGGCAGGGCGCACGGGTCGCCGTCCGGGTTCTATTCTATCGTGGCGTAGCGGAACTGGAACCCCATGTATCCAAGGCTGTCGGTGTAGTGCTGCACTTCAAGTGTAATGTCCATCACCTGCCCCAAGGTTGAGTGATCCGGAAACAACAGGACCACATGCACAGGCCTGTCGCCGTAATCCCGCCTGGCGAGCCTGTTGTTCACCTGCCTCAGAACACTCTCGAAGGGTCTGGCGTTGAACCTGAAGCCACCTGACGGCTCCACAACGTCGATGTTGAACTCCTGCACTTCGCCCCGAAGCCATTCATCCGTGAACAGGAACCTCATGAGAACCGGTTCAACCGCGCTGGTGTCCGCGGGGTTTTCAACGAAAGGCTTCACAAGGGGTACCGCCAGAAACTCGGACATGGTTGTATCCGTCCAGCAGATAAGATTATGGGGTTCGAGAATGAGGAAGTCTCGCTCCGCCATTTTTCTGGTGATGTATGAAACAACCGGGCGGATTGACAGTTCGCTGTGCCCCAGGAATGAAACCCTGGTTCCCACAGGAATCAGGGACAGATTGACATTTGTTCTGGGAATGGCTGAAGTCCCGGCGGTGTTGAACTCATACACGATGTCGGTGTCGAGAAGAATTGGAAGAGAATCCCGGGGACCAAGATCTTCTGCGATTTCAACCGCGACTGCTTCGTAATGAGGCTCGTACTCGGCCCTTTCGAAGCTTGCCAGAATGAAGATCGCTATGGTTGCTCCCGCCGCCATGATCAGAACCGAGAGATAGCCCGCGATACTCTTCTTCGGAACCCAGAGTGCGGCGGGATGTTCCTTCTCATTGCCATCAGGCGGAAGAGGTTTCTGAAGAGCGGACCGCAGTTCCTTCAGGGGGCTGTTCTGGTCGTCCAGCTTGAAACCGCAATTGGCGCATGCGCCGGTATCTTTTTCGGCGTTGTCGTGTCCGCATATTCGACAGTTCATCTACCTGTTCTCCTCCAGTCTGTCATCGGACGAGGCATCTTCATGCCGGGGTTCCTGTGAATCAATGAAAGAGTCGAAGAAAGCCTCGTCTATATAGGGACGATACGCTTCTTTCAGGCTGTCTACAAGCTCTGAAATAACAAGGACTTCCACTTCGGCTCTCACCCTGGGCTCCAGAACATGCCTGATCTCATCGAGTTCAGGAGCATGTTCGGGAATGACTTCAACCAGTTTGAAATATACATGGAAGTCGGTATCGATGGAGCACACCGCGGCTTCCCCGGGTTCAAGGCTCATAAGTCTCTCTCTATGGGCCTCCGGAATGTCTTCGGGCCCCAGGGGCCTGGTAAGGGCGCTTGCCTGGGAAGCGGAAAGCTGGGGGACGAAAATCAGCTGGTCCGCGTGATTCAAAGGGTCTTCCCCCGACACGAATATCCGGTTGATAAGCGCAACCTGGGCAGAACCCTGGCCGGCGGCATGGATGTACACCCGCTTCTCCGGAATCAGCATCGTGTCTGCTGCCGCATGGAAATGCCGATCAAGAAGCTCTTCGTCGATGACAATCCTGTCTCTGAGTACGGCACTGTAGTATTCATCAAGAAGGGTCTCACCCTGCTTTTTGGAAATCAGCGAAGCGTTGACGGGGATTGTGTCCAGCCCCAGGGAAGTGGCCACCATGGCCTGCACATCATAAAGACCGAGATAGAAGGCGTAATTTTCGATCCAGTCAGGGTCGGTTGCGTTTCTCGGCAACTGGGACGGCAGGTAGGTGATGTTCATGGCAAGGCTGATCAGGCTTCTATGCCCGCCTTCCCAGGTTATCGCGGCAATCTCCTCCTCTTCCATGTCGAAGGGAAGGTAATCGCCCCATGAAGACTGGGCCCGGGAGGCTATCAGTGAACACGCGCTTGAACTGACCTGAAGGTTCACTTCGGAGACAAGCTCGTCCTGAGCCTGCTGTCTTCTGCTCTCCCTCCTCAGGGTAAAGAGAATCCTTTCCGTGCTTCCGTCCTGAAGAGCCAGGGAGTCCTGCTCTTCATGGTAGAGGGTGTCCAGTCGGATTACTCTCCAGCCGATGCTCAGCGGTATAACATCGCTGACCTGCCCCGGCTGCATTGCCCGAAGTACCGCGTAGTCTGGCCTGTTGGTTCTCGCAAGGGGAATCGGGCCGATTATGCCAGTGGTCTGCCGTATAAACTCATCGTCGGTCAGTTCCGCAACCAGCCGGTTGAAATATTCCCCCTGGTCCAGTCTGGCCATGAACTGCTGCATCGCCAGGCTGTCTTTCGTGAAAAACGATGAGTAGACCGCAATAATGCCCAGGCTGTCCCGGAAGGCGGCGAGTTCTTCGGGAGAGATGGTTACATCTTCAACCACCCACTGCAGGTAGGCGGATTGGAGAACCTCCCGGCGACGCTCGTACATCTCTCTCCGGACTTCCCGAAGAGTGTCCAGACCCAGTTCGCCCGCGTGGTACAGAAACAGCTCTCTGGCAAGAATGTTGTCTCTCATTACCCGGACAGCGGTGGAATCGCCCCCGGCTCTTTCCATGGCGGCGGTGACATCCCCGGGGTACAGAACTCTGTCGCCAACAACCATCACCGCCCCGGACGGGATGCTGGAACCGCAGGAAACCACAAGCAGTGCGCAGAAAGAAAGAAATGCACGCAAAACATCCTCCTAATGCTCTATGGCGGAAATAGCCGAAATCTCTTAGTTTCGTTCCATGGAATGTTTCTTTTTTCACACTCTTTGTCAACCGGAGGAACAATGACAGCGGTTTTTCTATCCGTGGCTCTGGCGGCTCTGCAGGTACCGGTTCTACCCTCGGGGTGGAGGGCTGGGCTGTTGGCCTTCGACATTGAAACCGGCGAGGAAGTGCTTTCCAGAAATGCCGACGCGCTCTTCCGACCGGCTTCCACCGTCAAAGTGTTGACCAGCGTCCTGGCTCTAGAAGAACTTGGTGCCTCATACACATACAGAACCACGATTCAGGCTGATACCACCACCGGAAGAATCTGGCTGGTGGGTTCCGGAGCGCCGCTTCTCAGTGCTGAAGATGTGGTCAGGGCTGCGATGGAAACCGTTGCGGCGCTGCCAATGGGCAGGGAATGGGAACTGTATCTGGACAGGAGCTGCTTCTTTCCCGAAACCCATCTGCTGGGATGGGATGAATCGGACTGGGATAAAACATACTGCCCTCCGGTGGAACCTCTGTGTATAGGTGATAATGTTCTTCAGATCGTGGTTTCGGGTGTGGACGGGGTTGTAAGGGTGTTCACCTATCCCCGGCTTCCCGGCCTGGCCCTGGACTGGGAAGGCGTACGGGTCGGAGAAGCCGGGCGGGTTACAGCCACGGTATCCGGATGGTATGATTTCATTCCTCGCATTTCCCTGAGGGGAACCATTGCCCGGAATGAAAGGGTGATTCTTTACAAACCCTTTGCCGGCGCTCCGGCAGAGCTTGCGGTATTTCTCGGGGGAGAGCTGGACAGATGGGGATTGAGTGTGAGATACGCCGGTGAAGGGGAGCCTGCGCCGGGGGCTTTTACCACCTCGGTAATGCTCTCCCAGCCCATGTGGTCGCTGCTGGGATCCATGAACAAGCTGAGCCGCAACCTTCTTTCCGAACAGATACTGAGAACCGTGAGTCGGGAAGGAACCGGTGCGCCAGGTTCCACCCGTGCCGGGTGCGATATGATGGGCGAAATGCTGGAAAGTATTCTGCCGGGTGTACAGGGATGGCAGTTGGCGGACGGTTCGGGGCTATCCCGATTCAACCTTCTCACACCCCGGCAGTTGGCTGTGGTCTTTGCCCACGGCAACCAGTCCCTGGCTTACGGTCCCGAGTTCATGGCATCGTTCCCGGTCAACGGGATTGACGGAACGCTGTCCAGACGAATGAGAAGCATTCCTCCCGGGGCGTTCCGGGGCAAAACCGGCACACTGAGCGACACATGCACCATCACCGGAATTCTTACGGCATCGTCGGGCAGGCGCTACGCGGTGGCCCTCATGCTGGAAATCCCCAGGGGCGCCGGCTGGAGTGCCCGGGCATGGCAGGACAGCCTTCTGGAGGAGATGTACCGAAACCTGTAAGGAACCCTCAGCGAAGCACCACGACGGTTCGCGTTACAGATTCTCCGGAATCGGTGGCCAACCTGACGAAGTAAACGCCGGATTCCGCCACGGTGAACCCAGTGGCTGACTCCGCCGCATTCGACGCGATCATTCTTCCGCCCAGATCGAACACTTGAACCGTTCCCGCGACGCCTTCGGGAAGCATTGCCGTCGCCTGAAAAGTGCCCATGCTGGGGTTGGGGCCAACGATCAACACCGGCTGCGCTGAGGGGGAGCCTGTTTCGATCCCTGTGGGAATGTCCGTGAACTTGCCCCAGTTGGCGTTGGGCACTTCCGTGTCGGTCTGCTGGTATGTGCACTGGAGAAATGTGGCAAGATACAGGTGGTTCACATCCCAGGAAGGGGAGATCTGGTAGTCAGCGTCGACAAAGATGGTGTCAGGGTAGGGGCCGGAGAAGGTAACGGTCTCCCCGAAGGGCCCGAGAAGGTTGTCGCGGAATGCCTGTTCAAAGACGCTGCCCGCCCAGTACCCCACACCCGGAACATTGTCTTCCACCAGAATTGGCCAGAGCCTCATTATGGTGCCCTCCTGCCATTGGGGCTCCTGTTCGGCAATGATCCGGATGCTGACTGAGCCCGAGGTTTCGTCTCCGTTCCTGGCCACAAGAATGTCGATGTACGAAGGTGTGTTGAGCCTGGTGTTGAAGTGGTTCTCAAGGCTGGGGGCGCTGGTCACCTGGATGCCGTCGAAGATAAGATAGGGAACACTGGAAACACCGTACTGGGCCTTTCTCACATTCTGTTCAGTGGGGTTCGCGAGGTAGATGGGATCGTTTGGAGAGGGCCAGTCAACATGGGAGCGGATCACAGCCAGGTTTCCCGAGGCGATATGGTTGTTGACAAAAGTGTTGATCTGAGGCTCGATATTCCAGCAGGGGCCACAGCCGCTGTTGGTGAAGTCCTCGAAAAGAACAACCCTGGAGGCACCCTGCAGCGCCGCGGCTACTGCCAGAATCACAATAACGGTTCGCATGGAAATCTCCTCCCGGGCTGATCAACCGCCCCCAGCGGAGTGGAATCCTCAGCCCTTTGTGTTCACCCTCTCCAGATAGGTGTCGTTCCGGGTGTCGATTCTGATGGTTTCGCCCTCCTTCACGAAAAGGGGAACCTGGACAACAAGGCCGGTTTCCAGAACAGCAGGCTTGGTACCGCCGCTGGCGGTGTCGCCCCTGAGGCCGGGATCAGTTTCCGTTATGGCAAGGTTCACAAAGCTGGGGCTCTCAACCATGATGGGTGTGTCGCCGACGAACAGTATCTCAACCTCGGAGTTGTCGGCAAGGTACTTCGCGGCGTCGCCGACAAGGGATATCGGAAGGGAAATCTGCTCGTAGCTTCTGGGGTCCATAACCATGTACTCTCCATCGGAATGATAGAGAAGCTGGTAAACCCTGCGCTCGAGCCTGACTTCCTCCACCCGTTCCCCGGCTCTCCAGGTTTTGTCAAGAACCCTGCCGGAAAGAACATCCTTCAGTTTCGATCGAACGAAGGCGGCGCCTTTGCCGGGTTTTACATGAAGAAACTCCACCACCTGGAAGAGGGTGCCATCAACATCAAGCACCATTCCTTTTCTCAAATCATTGGAAGTTGCCAAATAAATTCACCTCCGAAGAAGATTGACAGCCAGAGTAAGTGCGAGGGAGTAGCCCATCGGGCCGGCTCCGCTGATAACAGCATCGGCGCCCATGGCGGTGATCAGCCTGCGCCGGAAGGGCTCCCGGGAATGTACATTGCTTATATGAACTTCGATAACCGGGCCGGGAAACGCTTTCATGGCGTCCATTATGGCCAGGGATACATGGGAAAGCGCGCCAGGGTTGATGATCAGGGCATCGCTCCCCTCGGCTTCCCTGCCCACCGCGCCGATGATTTCGCCTTCATTGTCGTACTGAAGTACATGAAGCTCGGCGCCGAGATCCGCAGCTTCAACCGCCAGACGCCCCATGATGCCCGAAAGGGGCTCGCTTCCGTAAACATCCGGTTCCCGTCTTCCGAGGGCAGCCATGTTGGGACCATTGATGACGGCTATTCTATGCATTACGAGTAGGGATGGAGGCCAAGCTCTTCCCTCTCCTCATGCGAGAAAAGGTCGAATAGGCTTCTTGGAGCACGATCTGGGCTGTCGCCGCTGTTCTCGGCCTGCGAAGGCTTTTCCTGCGAAGAGAGGATGCCGGCCATTCGCTCGGTGAGGGGAAACACCTGTCCGGTCTCTTCGGACTGGGCGTTTCGTTCGGTACTTCTTTTGGCTTCCCTGGCTTTTCTCAGCATCTTCTCGATTTCCGCATCTCCGGGGTACTCGAAAAGGAACTCCTCGAAAAGCTCGATGCTTCTGTTCCAGTTTGCCTTCTCGAAATGAAGTTCGGCAAGGTTTCTTATCGCAATGAGGTTCAACGGATCAATGGATAAAACCTTTTCGAAAGCCTGAAGAGCGGTTTCAACATCACCGGACTCCCGGGACACTTTTCCAAGAACAACATTCACCGAAATGTTTCCGGGCCACTTCTCCCGGCCCTTCAAGGCCACATCAGCCGCTTCCGATGCCCTTTTGCCCTGGCGGAGCTTCTCCGCAAGCCTGGCGCAAACCACCGGTGTCGGAGTGCTGAACCATTCCTGGTAAAGCTCCTGAAGCTCGCTGTCAGTTTCCGCCATTTGCACTCCCATGCAGGAAGGTATCCATCATAATCCAGCCTTCTCTGATAAAGGGCTCTTTTTCTCTTCCGGGATTGTACACTTCCATATCCATAATATACCTCAGCCCATCGGCATCGAGAATACGGGTGGTGAAGCCGCCGGCGTTAAGATACTCGGGGTTGCGCCACATTCCCGTTATCTCCACGCCTGGAAGGCCACGGAACACTATGGGAGAAACGGACACCCGTGATCTGTCCACAGAATCCGCCGATGCGTCGAAGAAAAAGCGACGGGCCATGGACTCACGGGAGAGAACAGCAACCGAATCATCGAGTTCCGTGGGTGTCCGGTAGAACCTGATACTGAAAAGAAGCATGCATTCTTCACCGGCAACCCTCTGGTACTGAACGAACCCGTCGTCCGGTCGCCAGATTCTTGTGGTGTAAGCCTTGGGAACATCTACCGTGAAACCCAGGGACTGAAGGCTGTCCAGCCTTTCGGGGCTGGACATCTGCGTGCTGACGAAACTGCCGTAGATGTACCGGTGCAATTGCGTGTTGTAGGCTTCTTCCAGCAGATCCCCAAGGGATTCGGGGAGAGTTCCGTCTTCCACCACCGCCGCTATCACATGCTGGTTTCTGGCCCAAACATCCTCGCCGGTGCACAGCCCATCAGAAACGGGCTCCACCTGTTCCGGAAGGTACTCGGGGGAAGGAACGAGGAACAGAATAACCCTTCTCGCCGTAAGCGTGCCTTCAAACTGTTCAAGTTCGGCGAATGCCCAGCTGAAAACATTTTCGTCATCAACGGTGTTCACCGTTCTCTGAATGCGTTCAAGGCCGCCTTCGTCGATGAATTGCGCCAGATCACCATGGTAAACCACCAGAACGCCCTTTACGGGGCCTATTGATCTCTGCACGCATGAAGCGGCCAGCAGAATGGTGAAGAGCAGGACTATCCTTCCATTCATGATTCCCTGTTCTTTCTATTGTGGAAGAACGGCTTGATAAACCTGAAGGCGCTGAGGGCCAGAGGAAGGTAGCTGATGATGCCAGCCGCCGCCGGGGACACTCCCCGGCTGTTGACGCCGTGAACAAGGGTTTCAACTTCACCGGCAGTTTTGCCTATGTTCTGTCCGGTCAGCTCCAGCTGCCGCATGGTTCCCGCAAGAGCGGGCGACAGGGTGCGAAGCTCAGTGTCTATGCTCTGAAGGGTGTTCTCCAGTGTCTCAAGGGTTTTGCGGGCCCGTTTGAGAATCATCACGAAAACGCCGAACAGCGCCCAGAAACTGCAAACTCCTATGAGCAGGATGATGGCCGTAGCGTTCATATCGCTCCTTCCTCCTCAGTTCAGTAGTGGTGGAAGACTGTTTATCCAACCTGTCTGCCGGCACTACCCGCTGGACGGTCTTTCCAGAGGGAAGAGCCGGAGCGGGATAACATCCGATTCACCTTCAGCTAAGCACTCATCTACTGATGAGAGATAATAGAAAGCGGCTTAACTCGTCAACCGTTCCCAGGCCTTTACAGTGTTCTGAAGCAGGAATGCGATGGTGAGGGGGCCGATTCCTCCGGGAACAGGGGTTACAGCACCGGCAACCGCTTCCACCTCTGCGAAGCATGCATCTCCGGCCAGGGCGCCGTTCTCCAGGCGGTTGATGCCCACATCCAGAACCACCGCGCCGGGCTTTACCCAGTTGCCCCTGACCATCCCCGGCTTACCCACAGCAGTCACAAGAATGTCTGCGGTTTTGGAGAGATGGGGCAGATCAGCGGTTTTCGAATGGGCGAGGGTCACCGTGCAGTTTTCTCGGAGCAGAAGGGCGGCCATTGGTTTTCCAACGATATCGCTTCTGCCGATTATCACGGCGTTTCTGCCCTCAAGCTGAATGTGATTGTGGCGAAGCAGACCGATCATTCCAAGGGGAGTGCAGGGAACAAGCCCATCCTCCCCTCTCCATAGCCTGCCGACATTGACGGGATGAAAACCGTCCACGTCCTTTTCCGGAAGAACCGCCGAGGCGATCCGGTGTCGATCAATTCCCGGGGGCAGGGGAAGCTGGCAGAGCACGCCATGAATTGCCGGATCGTTGTTCAGAGCGACGAGGGTTTCGAGCACCGCTTCCTCTCCGGCGTCGGGGGGGAGGCGAAACACCGACCCCTTTATACCGGCACGGCGGCATGCCTTCCGTTTGGCGGCCACATACACGGCGCTGGCCGGATCATCGCCGACCAGCACCACCGCCAGACCCGGGCCTGAAACAACACCTTCCAGCCGCTTTCTGATGGCGCCGGTAACCTCCCGGGCGTACTCTCTGCCTGAGAGGATGCTGGCCATCTTCAGCTCTTGGTTATCTTGTCGATGACTACAGTGGTAAGGTCTCTGCGGTGACCCTGTGTTTTCTCGTATCCCTTGCGGCGCTTGCGTTTGAACACAATGATCTTTTTGCCTCGAAAGTGGGTGTCCACCTTGGCGCTTACTTTCACCCCTTCGATGTAGGGTTTGCCCACCACGACCTTCTCGTCTTTAACCACGAGAAGAACCTTGTCGAAGGTGAAGGTTTCGCCCTCACCGATGGGAAGCCGGGGCACTTCGATCTTCATTCCTGGCTCGACCTTGAACTGGGTTCCGCCGGTCTCTATTACAGCGTACACTGAAAACCTCCGTTTATCAGGCCTGTGAAGCGTTACAGAATTGCTTCTTTCTTAAGAAAAACAGGGCTATTTATACCCGAAACTACCCTGCCGAGTCAACCTTGTTCGAATCGTACCTTTCAGTTATCTCCTCGTGGGTGTCGAGGCTGAACACCCTGAACTCGGATTCGGTAAGCCTGGGGTCCTCGTGTATGTTCGCCCTGACCCGGTTCCCCTGTCTGGCCAGATACTCCAGCCTGTGCCCCTCGTTCTCCTGCAGGTACGAAGCCACCACCGGATTCACGGAAACCACCAGATTCCTGTGCTGCTTGCCGTTGGCAGCCCTTTCGAGAAAGCGTTCGATTCGGGTGACAACGCTGATCGGCGAATGAACCCGTCCGTAACCCCCGCAATGGGGACAGGGCGTGGACATGGACTGGATCAGGCTGGGCCGCACCCTTTTCCTTGTCATTTCCACCAGGCCGAGAGGGCTGAGCTGACAGGTTTTCGTGGGGCTTCTATCGCGCCCCAGTTCGCTCCTGAGGCAGTTAAGCACCTTTTCCTTGTGTTCCGGATTGTCCATGTCTATGAAGTCTATCACTATGATGCCGCCCATGTCTCGAAGACGGAGCTGTCTTGCGACCTCCTTCGCGGCTTCCATATTGGTCTTGAGAATGGTGTTCTCCTGGTTCTTCCTGCCGACGAACCTTCTGGTGTTCACATCAATGGCTACCAGGGCCTCGGTGTGGTCAATGACCAGGGAGCCCCCGCTTTTGAGGTGAACCTCTCTCTGCATAATGCTGGCGATTTCGTCTTCCACGCCGAAATGGTCAAAGATGGGAGTCTTGCCCCGATAGACCCTGACTCTTCCCGCGAGGTCGGGGGCAACGGACTTGAGGTACTTCCCGATCTGACCCGCCACGCTTCTGGAATCTGTGACTACGGAGTTCACATCGGAGGTGACCAGGTCTCTCATGGTCACCGTGATAACATCGTGCTCCTGATGGAGCAGCGCGGGTGGTTTTACCTTGAGAGTGGCGCTGCCAATCTCCATCCAGCGTTTTACGATCTGGTCCACATCCGCACGGAAATTGCCTTCGGACTGGCCCATCCCCGCGGTTCTGGCGATAATGCCGTAACCTTCAGTGCGCACATCCTGAATGATATCCCTGAGCCGGCTTCTCTCCTGCTTGTCGTGCACCTTTCGGGACACACCGGCAACAGGGTCACCGGGCATGCTCACAACATACCTGCCGGCGATGCTCAGCCTCGTTGTAACCCTCGCACCCTTGGTACCGATGGGTTCCTTGGTCACCTGAACCAGCACCTGGTCACCCTTGCTCAGAACCTTCTCGATGGGTCCGGAAGCATCCCGGCATTTCATGGGCTTGCCCTCGACCAGCGATCTGGCAAAGGCAGGGGAGTCGGAGAACCCCTCGCGCACATCGGACACATGGAGAAATGCGCTTCTCTCAAGGCCGATATCCACGAAAGCCGCCTGCATTCCCGGCAGAACGGCGTTTACACGGCTGAGGAAGATATTTCCCACGATCCGCTTTTCTTCCGCCATCTCCACAATCAGTTCCATAAGCCGGCCGTCTTCCAGCACTGCTATCCGGGTGACCTCTGGATGCTGGTTGATGACGAAATCAACCTTTGTTGACATTCGGTCCCTTTCCCTGATGTATCTTCAGCAGGGGCACTGCTTCTCCGTCTGCGCCCTGCGTGTATACTTCCGTTCTTTCGATCAATCCATAGGCCACACCCGCGGCCTCAAGCAGCCTGTCCGGCCTTGAAGCCCCGTGTCGTGGATCTACGATAACTGTTTCACCCACGGTTTTCACAATCCCGGGGGTTCCCTCAAGTATAGCGGTTTCCACACCGGTCATGAAGTATTCGACAAATCCTCCGGTATCCGGGGAGGGTGAGGAAACAGGGACCAGCCCCGCGCCAATAACGGTGAACCCTTCGGGCAACACGCTGTTCATCATTTTCATGGCCTCTTTCGGCTCGAGATGCCGCCGAAGCATTAGGTCAAGGTACTCGGCCCTGCTGCTCATGCCCAAAGGAAGCGGATAACCGAACTTGATTCCCGGCCTTCTGACGAATCCTGCGCCAAGGCATACGGGTATTCCCGCCCTTCTCACAACCCTGCCCCACATCCTCACCGAATCCAGGTGTGAGGTAAACCTTGCAAGACCCTGCCGGGAGTACCGTATCCTGAGCCTGACCAGAACGGGATCAGCCTTGAGAGCCCCTGGAGCGGACTCGTCGGGAATCCCCTCCGGCAGAGGAGGAACCTTGCCCGGACATGCTCCGCACCCTGAACACCCGGCCTCCCTGCAATCCGGTGTGACAATCCCCGCTTCCGCCCTTCGGTATTCATCCCTAAGCCATCTTTCCGAAACCCCTGTATCCACCAGACTCCAGGGAAGGGGAGCATCCGGTGATGGCGGTGAAGGAGGGGTTTTCGGAATCAGGCTGAACCAGATATCGCCCCGGAAGAGGTCGGTCCAGGCGTCGAAAACCGCTCCCCGTCTGAAAGCATTCTCAAGAGTGTGGGAAAAATCCGTCCCGCCCAGGGCAATCGCCGCTTCCACCCGGGCAGCGTCGGGATCGTTCCACGATACCCTGGCCCGACGGCAGCGGGATCGCACCAGCCTCATCCGCCGGCGGATCTCATCCGGTGGCAGCTGCGCCGCCCACTGAAAGGGAGTGTGAGGTTTGGGAACGAAGGGCGACAGAGCGGCGGCAACCTCCCAACGCTTTCCTCCGCATGAAGCGGCCCTCTCCGCCAGAGAGGAAATGGCCATCAGGTCGTCATCGGTCTCCCAGGGCAACCCCACCATGAAGTACATTTTAACCCCAGATGCGCCCATGGCCTTGGCGGCCATTACGGCGTCAAGTATCTCCTCGTCGGTGAAGGGTTTGCCGATTCTGTTCCTGAGCTCCCGGGACCCCGCTTCCGGGGCGATGGTAACCTTCCCCTTCAAGCGCCGTCCGCCGGTCATTCGGGTCAGAGTGTCGGGCCTGAGGCTGGGCTGGGAAACTCTGACTCCCCGGGCCTCCTCCATCCGCGCAACGCACCGGGACAGGTTTTCAATATCCGAATAGTCGCTGTAGGAAAGGGTTACAAAACCTCCCTCCTCGTATCCCGTGGAGTCAAGGGAGGCTTCCAGCAGTGACATGGCGGTTTTTACCGTTCTCTCCCTTACCGGCCTGGAAAGCTGGCCGGCCTGACAGAACCTGCATCCCCTGGTGCAGCCCCTGGCAATCTCCACCACCGCCCTGTCGTGCACTATGCTTCCGGTGGGTACGATCTGAGCCACCGGCGCGGGGCAGTCTTCAAGGGAGGCGACCCTGACCGGCCTCACTGGACCCGGGGTCATTCCCGGAACCAGCACTCCGGGCATGGAGGAGATCCGACGAAGCCTCTCGCTTCCGGACCCATCCCCCGAAAGAACGCGAAAAACTTCCACTGCTCCTGCTTCCGCCTCTCCGAGAAAAAACGCGTCCACGAACGGCAACAGGGGAGCCGGGTTGGAAATGCCCCCGCCGCCGGCGAGGATCAAAGGAGCACCATCGCCCCTTTCACAGCTTCGCAGGGGAAGACCCATCAAATCAATCAGGCTCAGGAGATTGGTGTACAGCAGCTCTGATGCCAGGCCGAAACCCACAACTCTGCTTTCCGCCACCGGATCACCGGCTTCCAGGTCAACCAATGGAAGCCCTCTGTCCTTGAGGATTTCAACCATATCCGGGGCCGGGTGAAATGCTCTGCGAACATCGAACCCTCCCGCGGACAGAAGAAGTTGCCTTACCACCGCAAGGCCGAAGTTGGAGGCGCCAAGCTCATAAACATCGGGGTAAACCAGCGTGACCCTCGAGCCGCTTCCGTGGGGGTGTGAATTCCACTCCCCGCCTATGTACCTCTGTGGGGATCGTACAAGCCCCAGTACTTCCCGAAGGGGATGGTTCAGTTCCAGGGAAGCGCCTCCTGGGATACCGGATTGGCAAGCAGGCCAAGCTCTCTGGTTTCGGACAGGGCGGCTTTCATCGCCAGTCCCACTGGATCCTGGGTTCCTTCCGCAAAGCCGAACCTCCACAGAACCCCCCACCGTACTTTTTCCACCGGAAAACCCCTTCGAGCCAGGACAACGCTCCAGTTGTCACTTCTGCTGTCCCGGTGGTCGCGTACCAGAACCCCCGCCCAGGAGAGCGACTGAGACTCTCCTGAAGGATGCTGCCCTTTGGACAGGATGAAACGGAAATGCTTGTTGGGGTTCACAATATCGGTGAAATGCCCAATCATCTCCTCCACGCAACCCGAGTTGCCGCTTTTCATCGAGAACTCCCAGAAATCGTAGCGCCACAGTTCCTCCGGCGCGCAGGTCGGCAGAACCCTCTGAAGGGTGCAGAGCGCGGTGGCTGCTTCAGGATCAGGCGACTTGAGGCGCACCGCCAGGAAAACATTCGTCATCGTTGCACCTCCAGATATCGGGCAAGCCCTTTGAAGAAGGCCGCCCCGGGACCGGGTCCGGGATCTGTTCCCAGTTTTCTTCGAAGGTGTCCCCAGGGGCCAGGGAGGTTCGGGGGAACATGAAAAAGATTAAGAGCCCTTTCCGGATGGGGCATCATGGCCAGAACATTCCCCCGGGGGTTCATCACCCCCGCGGCGGCCAGGGCGGAACCGTTGGGATTGTCGGGCCAGCAATCCGCCGGTGTTCCATCGGGCGACACATACTTGAGAACCGCAAGGCTTTCAGCCCTGTCCAGATCGCTGTCGCGGAAAACGAATCTTCCTTCCGCGTGGGCAATGGGAACCGGAACCGTTTCACCCCCCAGGCAGGAAAGCCATGGACAGCGTTCAACACCGCTTGAATCCGCCCTGAGGAACACCCATCGGCTAAGATATCCGGTTCTGCCCGGGGCCAGGTTCCCCGCCAGGGACGCCTCGATGCAGCCCGGAGTCCAGCCCGGAACAAGACCGCTTTCCACAAGAATCTGGGCGCCGTTGCATATTCCAAGAACCGGTTTGCCCTTAAGGGCATCGCCGAATACAATATCCATTATCCGCTCACGGGCCGCCACCGCCCCTGCCCTGACCCTGTCCTGAAAGCTGAAACCGCCTGGAAGCACCCAGCCGCTGCAGCCCTGCCCCGCGGCGGAGCCGACATCGTTCCAGTTGTAGACCCTTCCCCGGATTCCGCATGATTCCAGAGCCAGGGCTGTCTCCTGCTCGCAGTTCGAACCCGGAAATCTCACCACGGCCACCAGGGGCTTCATACTCCCTCCTCCCGCCAGATTACAGATGCCAGAAGGTCGGACCAGTCACCCTTGATCTCCTGGAGATTCACGGACCATCCATCTCCGGAAAGGCAACCGTCATCGGTTACAGTCCCAATGACCCGGGCGAAATCCGGAAGGGAAGCAACACGGGAAGGCTTCATTTCAAGCAGATAGCCTGGGGTTTCCGAATACAGCAGCACAGGGTCGACTCCGATTTCAAGCCGGATTCCCGGGCCGCTGGAAGCAAGAATCATCTCCGCGGACGCGCCGGCCAACCCTCCGATTGAAATGTCGTGAGCGCTTTCCACATCCCGGGAGCGCACCCGCTCCATCACCCATCGGGCCATTGCCGCCTCCTCCTCCCCCCGGAACAGCGGTGCCTGGCCACCGTGATGTCCGAGAACCGTCCTGTAGTACAGGCTGCCGCCCAGTTCCCGGCGCCGGGGTCCCAGTAGAATGATCTTGTTTCCCGGGGTTCTGAGAACCATGTCCGCCGGTGTAACGCCTTCGTCGATCCGGCCGAAAACCGCCACAATGGGCGATGGGGGTATCGATTTCCCGGAGGAGGACTGGTTGTAGAAGCTTACATTTCCGCTCACTATCGGCAGCGGCTCACCGGGTTCACCGAATCCCAGGTGACGGCAAGCGTCGGCAATGCCCTCTATTCCCCTGAGAAACCGGCGCATCACCCGGGGTGATTCCGGGCTGCCGTAGTTGAGACAGTCCGTGGCGCAGAGTGGCACAGCCCCCACCGAGACAACATTCCTCACCGCCTCACCCACCGCGTGGGCGCCCCCCAGATATGGATCAAGTTCCCCATACCAGGGGTTTCCATCGCCGGCCACAGCCAGGCCAGCGGAACAGCCCGGGACCGGTCGAATCACACATGCATCGGATTCGCCTGGCCTCAGAAGTGTGGATCCCCTCACCTCACTGTCGTAATAGGACCATACGGCGTTTCGGCTGCAGCCGTGAATGGAGAGAAGCATTGCGGGAACATCCCTGCCCGGATCGCAGGGAAGTTCCCCGGGATCAGGCGGAGGGGAAGGCAGGGGTTCAGTGGGTCTTTCATATACCACCCCTTCGGTGAAAGCCGAAGCCGGGGCACATGCCGCTTCCCTGCCTTCGCAGGTCACGCGGTAGACGGGGTCGTTGGTGAAACGGCCTATAACCGCTGCCCTGGCGCCTGGGAAAAGCCGGGGGAACTCGTACTTTCTGTTGTAGATGTCCAGTATCTCCCCGGCCACCCTTTCGGGTACCGCGAAACCATACCTCTCCTGGGTTTCACTGCAGGCCGCAACCTCCGGCGGCAGCCCGGGAATACTCACGGGAACCTCGTCCAGATTCACATGAATCCCAAGATTTCCGTGGGCGGCCATCTCGCTTGTTACGCATGCGATTCCACCTGCTCCAAGATCCTTGAAACCGAACGCCACTCCGGAATCGAAGAGAAAATCCTGAACATCACGGTTGGCCTGGGACAGCATTCTTTTCAGAAAGGGGTCTGCCACCTGAACAGCGCCCATTCCCTGATCTCCATCGAGATCCGCGCTGGCGAAGGTGGCTCCGCCGAACCCGGTATCATCGGTTGGTTTGCCCACCAGGATGAACACATAAGGCTCTGTGCCTGCTTCTTTGGGAACGAAGCTGTGAACCACCCTGTCATGCCTTGCAATGCCCAGGGCAACCACGTTCACCAGGCAGTTGTCGTCGAAGCCGGGGTGAAACTCGGTGTCTCCGCCAAGGTTGGGAACTCCCAGCGCGTTGCCGTACTTCCAGATACCCTCAACTACACCTCTGGCGATTCCCCTGCATCTTTCTCCATGCGCACCCAGGGGGTCACCGAAGCGAAGAAGATCCAGAGTTCCCACAACATCGGCGCCCATGCAGTAAACATCCCGTACGATACCCCCAACCCCGGTGGCCGCTCCCTCAACGGGAAGAACCTGGGAGGGGTGGTTATGGCTTTCGTGAGCCACCACCAGATCGTATGCCTCACCTTCATGGGTGCAGAAACTCACCACCCCCGCGTCCTCACCGGGACCCACCACAACCTGAGATGCCCGGGTGGGAAGGCTTTTCAGATACTTCCTGGAACTTTTGTACGAGCAATGCTCGCTCCACATGATGTCGAACAGGTGAAACTCCAGGGGAGTGGGCATGCGGTTGAACAGCTCCGCCAGTTTCTCCGCCTCATCAAGGGTCATGGATAATCCCCTGCTTCGTACTTCCAGTTCAAGGGCGGTCCTGTCCGGCGCCATGTCAGCCTTCCGTTCCGTAGTAGCCTTCGAACTCCTCAAACTCCCGGGCGGCAAGATCCTCCCGAACCCATGAGACTTCGACAATTTCTCCCGGGGATATCTCCTGGTTTCTTACCAGCACCCCGCCGATTTTGGCTCCGCTCGGGGTGGACAGCCTGGGAAGTTCTCCGCCAAGCTTGCCTATCACGGTTTTGAGACCCTCACCGGATGTACCGGGAAGAATCAGCAGGAAAGTGTCATGTGCGAAGCGAATGCAGGTGTCGATGTTTCGCAGCATCTGCTTCATATGGTTGGCGGCGGCTACCATGGCTTCGCGGGTAAGCCCGGGGTTGTGCATCTCCGAAGTTTTCAGCCTGAGTTCGACCACCCCCATGGGCTGACCGAAACGGTAAACCCTCTCCAGCTCTTCGGTGAGGATGGCGTCTACTGAGTTCAGCACTGGAAGCCCGGTGTCGCGATCGAGCCCGGTGGTTCTGGCGAAGCGTTCAAGAAGACGGACATTCTCCAAAGCCGCCGCCCCGATTGCTCCTATTGCCCTCAGGTTTTCCCGGTGAATACCCGTGTGGTCATTGAATTTCCCGGCTCCGATCACCCCGAACAGTATTCCCTGAAACTCCATCGGTACTGCGACTTCGGGGGAATATCCCTTTATCGCCGTCTCATGAACCTTCTGCCTTGCGATGGCGGTTTCCTTCTCCAGGTCAACCGTGGAAACAAGCCTTCCGGTTTCGCCGGCGAAACCCACCAGGCCATCCCCAAGGGCCACGGACAACGGAGGGGACAGCACATCTGAAAGGCCGTGAACCTTGTCGAGCCCCAGCCGCTTTCCGGATCTGTCCGCGAGAAAAATCGCCACCTGTTCCGCGCCGGCCAGGGTTGTGCACGCCCGACAGATGTTTTCCGCGGCTTCTCCGGCGGTTCTCGCGCTGAATATCTTCTTCACCATTGAGGGCATAAGTACGGCCAGATCGCTGTAGTCCTTCTCCTTCTCTTCGAGAAACGCCACCCTGTCCTTCAACTCACTGGATTCCCGGCTGAGATTTCTGGCTCTCAAGGCAAGACCGGAAAGCTTTTCGTTCAACTCCCGGGACTTCTTGCGGTGCACCCCTGAAAGCACGATCCACATCAGCACAGCCCCCAGCACCAAGCCGACTGCGGGAAGCAGAAAATCGTTCATTGCAGAACCCCTCTCCGGGCCGTCAATCCAGCCCGAGCCGTTTCAGTATTCTCTTCTCGTTCCCCGAATGTATGTCCATATCGCAGGCATGTTCAATCTCATCCGCGGTCAGAACTCCGGAAATCTCCGGACTTCGCCGTGCCGCTTCCAGAAAGGAACCGACTTGTTTCACCGCGTTCAACGCAACATCCTGAATCATTCCATAGGCCCTCTCCCGGGTCACTCCCCTGTTGGTCAGGAGCAACATCAGAGCCTGGGAATGAAACCTGTCTCCGGACAGCTCCAGATTTCTTTGAACAGCTTTTCTGTCAATCACCAGCCCCCCCGCCAGATCAGCCGCCTTCTTCAAGGCATAAAGGGCCACACCGCATGCGTCTGGAAAGATGAACCTCTCGGCGGAAGAGTGGCTGATGTCCCGCTCATGCCAGAGAGCGGTGTTTTCCAGAGAAGTGGCAAGATATCCGCGAAGCAACCTCGCAAAACCGCAAAGCCGCTCGCCAATGATGGGGTTTTTCTTGTGGGGCATGGCGCTTGAACCTTTCTGGCCCCTGGCGAAAGACTCCTCCACCTCCCCCACCTCGGTTCTCTGAAGATGCCTTGTTTCCGTGGCAAAACGCTCAAGTGCGCCTCCCACAGCGGCCAGTGCGTAAAGAAACTGTGCGTGTCGGTCCCGGGCCACAATCTGGGTTGGGGCCGGTTCAAACCCGATGCCCAATGCGGCGCAGACATGCTCCTCCACCGATGGGTCGAGATGGGCGTAGGTACCCACGGCCCCGCTGATGGTGCCGGTGCATACGGATTTCAAGGCCTCAGACAACCTTTCCGAGCATCGCAGGTATTCACAGTAGTGCCCCGCGAACTTGAGTGCCATGGTGGTGGGCTCCGCGTGCATGCCATGGGTTCTTCCAATGCAGGGAATCCCAACGCTTCTCCGGACCAGCGAGGCCAGGGCCTCGCCATAAGCGTCCAGCGCTTCGCCGATAAGCCTTCCCGCGTCGCGGAACTGGGTGGCGAGACAGGTGTCCAGAATGTCGCTGGAAGTCATTCCGTAGTGAATATGCCTTGACTCCGGCCCCAGGCTTTCCGCGACACTGGTAAGGAAGGCAATCACATCATGGTGGGTTACCATTTCAATACTGTTGATCCGGTCGACATCAAAGCTGGCTCTGCTGCGGATAAGCTCGTAGTCCTCGGGGGGGACCAGGCCTGCGATGCATCTGGCCTCAACGGCAAGCACTTCGATCTCAAGCCAACGGGCGAATCTGGATTCATCGGCCCAGATGGCGGTCATCTCCGGTATGGCGTATCTCTCGATCATTCCCGCTCCATTCAGGGAAGGTCTGCGCCTTCCGTCAGCCCGGAATACACCCATGCGAACAGGGATCGGTCCGGAATGTACACCCTGTACCAGTTTTCCGCCTCACCCATGACCACCAGCGTGTCTCCCCTTGAAACCTGGCCAACTACCGCGTAAACCGTTCCCGGTCCCTGTCGAAGGTTGACAACATTCCCGATAACCACTGCCCGGTTCTCTGGCAGGTGAGATACCGCCGACGGGGTTGAGCCATCCGTCGGGGGAGGCTGCTCCACCACCGCACGCCCGCAAGCCATGGCAAGAACACCAAGCAAAACCATCTTCTTCATGATGCCGCCCTGCAGATAAGCAGCGGAAAAAGCCCGGCGGCAAGAAGGCTGCCGTCTGCTACAATTCGAATACCCATCTCCGGGAAGAAAAGGTCCCTCTCCAGAAAAAGCAGGCCTGCGGCGAGAATGACCGGAGCCGCGATGAAACCCAGGCTGCGAAGGGGAAGAAGCCCGGCGATGAAGCCAACCAGATGGATCAAGGAAGCGAGCAGGCAGCATACGAGAAGGAGAGTTCTGCAGCGCCTGCCGCCAAGGTTCAGGGGAAGGGTGTCCATTCCAAGCAGGGCGTCACCCTGAAGATCCACCAGATCAACAAACAGGCTTCTGGCAAAAAACAGCGCCATGAGAGAGATCGGCCACGCAAGCATGGAAAAACTCAGTTCCCGGTGGGCCAGGGTTGCCGCCGGCAAAAGTGACAGAAAATACCCCCAGCCCAGTGTGAAAAGAGCCTCCCTTGAGCCGGGAATGCTCCAGAACCCCCGGGGAATGAAAGGTCTGCGGGTAAGGGGCACACAATAGAAGACAAACAGCAGAACCGCCCCGGCCACCGAGGGAATCCACCATCCCCCCAGAGCAATGGACAGCAGAACCGCTCCCGCTCCCGCTGCAACATAAAGGGGAAGCAGTACACCGCTTCCCCTCTTCATGTGTTCCTGGCGCTCCTGGCTGGTTATCTCCAGATTCCTGGAGGCAAGCACCCCGGATATCCCTGTGAACGCCCAGAGCAGAAGCCCGGCGCAAAGCGAGGCATTGAGCCAGCCCTGGCCTCCGAGAACCTCCTGCTGGGCCAGGCCGATGAGCACCGCTGCCAAAGGAACCTGAAAGCCGCTGTAAACAAGGTTTCGGAAGAACCTGGCAACAAGCCCGGCGACCCGGGCCCCCCCCTGGATGGCCAGCAGTTTCGCCCTTACCTTGCGGATGCTCCACCCGGGTGTGGAAGCGCCGGCTGTGACCACCACCCGTTTGAACATCCGCAACTCGTCCGCCGGTATCTGTTTCTCGTTCTCCACCTGGAAGACCGGCATTCCCGTCTCCCTGGCTATGGCCGACAGCCTGGCGGTGTTGGCGCTTCTGCTGCCGCCCACCACCACCACGCAATCCGCCCTTTCCATCAGTGAGCGCAGTTCGGCCTGCCTGCTTTCGGTGGAATCGCAGATGGTGTTTTCGCTTCCGCAGGAAGGCCACCGCGCCAGCAGGCGTTCCAGCGTAAGCCGCCAGTTCTCGGTACTCTGGGTGGTCTGGCTGATAAGAAACGGCCGTTTCATTTCACCCAGCGCGTCCACATCCCCGGGACCGCCGATCACCACTCCCCTGGTTCCCGTGCAGGAAAGGATGGCTTTCACTTCCTGGTGACCCGAGTCTCCCAGGATAAGAACATCATATCCCTCCGTCGCCCTGGCACCGGCAATGGCCAATGCTCGCCCGACTTTCGGGCAGGTCAGGTCCCGGAGGCAGACCGGAAGCTTCTGAAGCTCGGCCCGTTCTTCCCTGGTCACTCCGTGGGTTCTGAGAAACAGTGTTCCCTCCCGGATACTCCCCGGAGAATCACAGGTTGTCACTCCCCGCTCTTCAAGGGCTTTCAGTACCTGTGGATTGTGCACCAGAGGGCCGTAAACCCGAAAGGGGCCACGCCCCTTCTTGATCTCAAACACCACTCTGTCCACCGCACGGCGGACACCCCAGCAAAAGCCTGCGGTTCTGGCTACAGTTACACTCATGATGCTCTAAAGATAATACATCAAA
>CAZUXA010000022.1:0-14468 GCA_964624405.1 uncultured bacterium
GGGGTATAGTGCCTCCCCAAGTTTTTTTCCGGGGTTTCTCCAGGAGAGAGGCGGAGAGGCATGAAAGGTCTGTACTCCCGGGGGCTGGGCGGCAAGGTCGGGCAACCCCCGGGAACCCTGGTGTTCGTGGGAGAGAAGCACGCCGCTCCGGTTACCCTGAACCTCATCGATTACACGGGTGACAGTTTCGAGGAGATGGACTCGGTCCCGATTGAGAAGGTCATTTCCTTCAAGATGTCACCAACGGTGACCTGGCTCAATGTAACCGGGCTGTCCGATACGGAGCTGGTGGAATCATTATGCACCCACTACGGAGTGCACCTCCTGGTGCAGGAGGACATCCTGCACACGAATCAGAGACCCAAGGTTGAAGTGTACGATGACCACATCTTCATGGTGATGAAGATGATCAGGTACGATGACCTTACCGGGGAACTGGACATCGAGCAGGTGTCTGTGATTCTTGGAAAGAACTTCGTGATAACATTTCAGGAGAAGGCCGGGGATGTTTTCGAGCCGCTGAGAGAGCGTATCCGATCCGGGAAGGGAAGAGTTCGCAGGCAGGGCCCGGATTACCTTGCATACGCTCTGATGGATGCGGTGGTGGACAACTACTTCCTGGCCATGGAGAAGATGGGGGAGGACATCGAAGCTCTGGAGAGTGATGTGATGGAACGACCCAATCCCAACCTTGCCTCATCCATACACCGGCTGAAGCGCGAGCTGATCCTTCTGCGACGGGCGGTATGGCCCCTGCGGGAGGGGGTGAGTGTTCTGATGCGGGATGCCCAGTTACTGGTCAGCACAGATACGCTGCCCTACCTCAGGGATCTGTACGACCACACGATTGCGGTGATGGACACGGTGGAGAGCTTCAGGGACATGGCCTCGGGACTGCTGGATATTTACCTTTCCAGCATCAGCAACCGGATGAACCAGGTGATGAAGGTGCTTACCATCATTGCCACCATCTTCATTCCGCTTACCTTCATCGCCGGCATCTATGGAATGAATTTCGAAAACATGCCTGAACTTTCGCTGCCCTGGGCCTATCCGGCGGTGCTGATTCTCTGCCTGGCCATCGCCCTGACGATGATCGCCTTTTTTCGCAGAAAGGGATGGTTCTGACCCCACATAGGCAAAGGGGCTATATTATCCGATTATGAACTGCGGGGTGAAAACATGGGTTGTTCTCATACGCGTTTTCTTGCGGTCTTTGCATTGGTTCTCGCCGCGGCTTCCGCCGCCGGAGCCCTGGACCTGTCGGGCCAGGCGTATCTTCGATACGTGGACAGGGGAGATGTTACCTGCGGCCCCTCCAGCGAGTTCCTTGTACGCAGGGCAAGCGTAACCGCCGAGGCGAACCTTGCGGACAACATCTCAGTGGAGCTTGAGGTGGAGACTCGCCCGAACGGGGCTCACCTGAAGGACGGCCTTGTCACCTGGCTGCCCTGGGAACAGGTCGAACTCACCCTTGGGCTTTTCAAGAAGCCTTTCTGCATGGCAACCACCACTTCAAACTGGCGACTCCTTTCGGTGGAACGCCCCCTTGCCCATGGCCTGGCAAGCGATCTCGGTTTTTCCGGCCGCTCGGTCGGGGCAATGGCTTTGTTCGCGCCTTCCATGCCCCTTGATCCGGAACTTTCCGTTGGGGTTTTCAACGGCCCGGGAAGCGACAGGGAAAGGCTTTACACGGCTTTGCTGGAAGTGGCGCCTTTCTCCGACCTGTCCATCGGCGCGGGATTTGCCAGCCTGAGAG
Source organism: uncultured bacterium (assembly GCA_964624405.1). GTDB lineage: Bacteria > Fermentibacterota > Fermentibacteria > Fermentibacterales > JCC-6 > UBA6080. The sequence continues at coordinate 1,760 of CAZUXA010000022.1, forward strand.
TCGGCGAGCCCGACCCCATGCAGCCCTCTGGTTACATCGTGTCTGATCGGCTGCAGGCCATGTCAAGCCATTTCAGGTTCCGCAAATGGATCACCGGCAACAACAGGCTGACAGTGGAAGGCGAGTTCATGCGGGGTGACAACTGGCGGGAAGCCGATGTCATCTACGGTCAGGAGCCTCCTTCCTTTCGCACCTGCTGGTTTTCCGGGCTTTTTGAGCGACGGCTTCGGGATGTTCCGGGCATACGATCCCTCGAGGCCGGGTTGTCCTGGTCGTCCATGGTTCCGGAAACAGACAGGGACGAGGAGTCAACCGTGTTCGCCCCGATGCTGGGCGTGCTGGTCACCTCCAATGCCAGGCTCAGGCTTACCCTGATCAACAGAACCTTTTCGGACGGCACTCAGGGTTACAGCGACTACATGGCGGAAGTGGGGGTTCGCTTCTGATGTCACCCCACAGACTCAGGCTTCACTTTCACCGCTACGAGTTCAAATACCGGGTATCCGGCGAAACATTCAAAACCATCCTCCACGCCCTCGAGAACCGCATGGAGAGGGATGAGTATTCCAGCCCCGGGGGGCAGTACTATGTACGAAGCCTCTACTTCGACACATCTGATTTCAGATACCATCAGGAGAAGGAGGCCGGCCTCCATTCCCGGTACAAGTTCCGGATACGAAGCTACAGCGAGGGTTTCAGCGATCCGTTGTTTCTGGAGCTGAAGGGCAAGCAGGACAATCTGGTGTACAAGCACCGCCAGCCGATTCCCGTGGCAAACCTGGAAGAGGCGATGTCCGGCGGGATATCCACCCTTTGCGAAGCCGTAATGAACAGCCGGGGCTACAACGGAGTGGGAAGCCGTTTCGTGTCGGACTGCTACCGCTGCAGGCTTTCTCCCAGCCTGGTGGTGGATTACCGGCGAAGCGCTTTTGAGAACAGCGCCAACCCCGATTTCAGGGCAACCATAGATACCGGGGTGATGGCGTGGAAAGCCCGCAGAGACGGTTCGCCCTCCGGCGGAATGGTGGACATCTCGCCGGATTTCGGAATTCTCGAGATCAAGTTCCGCTATCACCTTCCATCCTGGTTTCACCAGCTGATTCAAAGGTGTGAACTCAACAGGGTTCCCTTCTCCAAGTTTCACAGGGCCGGCGAAAGGCTCTGGATGCTCGGTTCGCCATCGCTTCTCAACCGAAGAGTGGAAAGGGGGCGCTCTTGGCCGCTTTAAGCGAATGGTTCATCACAGCTGACCCCAACCTTGGGTTCAGCCTGCTCTATGTGTTGGAAAACCTTCTCGCGGCCCTGGCCTCAGGGCTCGTCATAGGTTTCGTCTACAGGAAAACCCACCGGGGGCTGTCCTATTCCCAGTCCCTGGTGGTTACCCTTGTTCTGATGGCTTTGATCGTCAGCGCTGTGATGATGGTGATCGGCAGCAATCTGGCCAGGGCCTTCGCCCTGGTGGGCGCCCTGACCATCGTCCGGTTCCGGACCGTGGTGAAAGACACCCGGGACACCGCCTTCATCTTCTTTGCCCTGACCGAAGGTATCGCCTGCGGTACCGGCAACCTGAAACTGGCCCTGGTTTCCACACTGTTCATAGGAACTGTTGCATGGGTTCTTGCCCGGACCAACTACGGCAGTCTTATGCAGAGTGATTTTATTCTTCGTTTTCGCTACGATACCGAATCCGGAGGGGAAGAAGAGTATGTTTCCCTGATCCGAAAGACCACACGCAGCAGCACACTGATACACATCGAGCCCTCGGGAGAGGGAAGGTACCTCACTCTCACCTACGACATCAGGCTGGTACCCGGCGAGAAACCCGACACACTGGCCAAAGCCCTTCATGTGCTGGCGGGGGTTGAGGCGGTGAACCTGATCTCTTCCTTCAACGATGTGGAATACTAGAACTTTGCTCTTATCGCGATTGTTCCACAGAGGAAGGAGTTTCATGACATCCATGATCCTGCTTCCTTTGGTGCTCTTTGCAGGAGGGCTGTGGAACTACCATCTCACCATTGCTCCGGAGCATCTGCAGGCGCTTTACGACAACCCCGAATCGGAAGCCCTCTTTCCGGGCCACATAGCAAGCCCTGCCGGTGAAAGCGATTGTCTGGTAGGCTTCAGGGGAACAACCTCCCTTCTTCTCCCCAAGAAATCCTGGCGGATCGACCTTACAGATCCCGGCCTGATCGGCAGAACCAGAATCAACCTTGACGCCCATTATCGTGACCTGACCATGATGAGGAACCATCTGGCAATGGAGCTGGTTCGGCGGATGGGGTATCCGGCCCCGATAACCCGACATGTCACCTTTTCCGTAAACGGTGAGAACATGGGCGTTTACCTGGAAACAGAGAGAATCGATGGTGATTTCATGCTGCGGAACTCCCTGCCCGGCGGCGCCCTGTTCCAGGCCATGGAAGGCTCATCCAGGTTCGTGCCCTTTCTGTCCGGGCACGACCAGGCTGACGGTTTCTCTCCGAGAACCGGGAGTGAGTACATGGTTCCCGAGCTGATTCGGCTTATCGGTGATGTCTGCGGTGGCGGCGAGTTTGAAAGCCGGTTCGACACCGGAATGTTTCTTGGGAACATGGCGGCGAACCTGGCCATGGTGGAAACCGACGCCCCGTCCAAGAATTACTTTCTGCAACTGGGACACGACGGAAATTGGCGCTATTTTCCCTGGGACCATGACGCAAGCTTCGGGAACGACTGGCAGGGCGATTTCCACAGAGACTACCTGAGCTGGGTGTTCACAACCCACATGCAGCTTCAGTCGCCTTTTCTCAGGCTTATGACCGACCCCGAACACAGGAACACTTTCCGAAGCGGTCTGATTCAGGCAGCGGAGATAATGGCCTCTGAGCTTCCCGCAAGCCTGGATTCGGTTAGAAACGCCATCAGAGAAGATGTGTACCTTGATCCCCTGAGGGCTGGAACCCCCGAGGATTTCGAGGCGGCCTGCGACAGCCTGCTCTGGTTCATCACGGAACGGGCCGACATCACTCCCGACCTGTACCGTCACCACTTTCCTCCGGATGTTCTTGACATTCGCGTTGAACCTGCCTGGATCACTCCGGGCACCAGGTCGGTGGAGGTTACCGCCACCTGCTCGGATTCCCTGGTCTGGTGTGAACTGAATGTGATTGTGGACGGAGCCCCGCCCGAGATGGTGGAAATGGAGCATGTTCCCGGCTCCGGGGGCAGGATGTGGAGAGCGGAAATCGGCGGTGAGTTCACTTTCACATCCAGTCTCCGGTTCTTTATCAAGATATGTCAGTCCACGATTCCATGGCCGGAACCCCTGGTGTACTACCCCACCCACGCCATCTTTGGAGACATTTATAAAAACGAGGCTCTGCCCGGGGTGGCAAGGGTCGCCGAACCTCCGATTCTCGAGAAACTCATGCCTGTCACTCAGATGAGGCTGGGTCCCGCCCTCTGGGCTCTGCCCCTGAGAAACGATTCGGAAAGGGAGATGGATCTCTCCCTCTGCCACATCTCCCTGGGCAACCCGCCTTCAAGGGTTTTCTTCCCGGAGAACCTGCTTCTTCAGCCGGGTGAGACGCTGTTCGTCACCAGCGGCCTGGAGGCATTCTCCCTGGAACTTCCGGGGAGGATTTCTGTTGGTGACTGCGCCTCATCGTCCGCCGCGGGCCATGGCATGACGCTGTTCGATCCTTCCTGGAACAAGGCGGTGTTCCATCAGGTGCCCCCTGGGGAAAGGCACGTGCGCCTTGCTGACATTTTGCCGCTCATCACCGAAATCAGCTACAGCCAGCCCCTGTACTTCCCATCCGATGACTGGATGGAACTCCACAATCCTGGCAGGGAATGGATCGACCTGTCACTGACGGGAATATCCGATTCGGACCAGGGACACACGGTGTTTCCCCAGGGAACCATGATCCCCCCCTTCGGTTTTCTTGTTCTGGCGTCGGACACCGACCTTTTCACCGCGCAGTACCCTGATGTGGGATGCGATGTGGTCAAGATGGGCTTCAGGCTCTCATCCGATGGCGAAACCCTGCGGTTCATCAGCCGGGGAGGCCACTCCATCGAGATGATGAGCTATGGAACCGGTTCTCCCTGGCCGCCGGATGATGAGGGGATAATCGCGATCACGGGTCCCCATCGCGACCCCGCGGATCCAGCCTCGTGGGTTGCGACAGCCCAGCCGGGAACCCCCGGTGCGGCGAACCCGGAGTGGTTCGGGGAAAATGAGAGCGGAATCCGGATTCAGTCTCTTCGTCCCAACCCTTCCCGGAATGGACCGCTGTTCTTTTCCCTGTCCGGTGGTGCAGGCCCGGTTTTCGTTCAGCTGTTCGATCTGACGGGCAGAGTGGCATACATACGCGGTTTCATAGAGCCGGGAATGCCGGAGTATACCCTTGAGCTTCCGCCGGGGCTCCCATCCGGCGTATACTTCCTGGTGGTGAGTTCCGGGGGAAACACAGCGACGAGGAAACTGCTATGGTTGCGCTGAACTGGCTTGTCCCGTGCTTGTTGATGTCCGGATTGTGGCACTACGATTTGACCATCGATCCGGATCACCTGGAAGCCCTGTTTCTTTTTCCGGAAGCCGGGGTTCTTTACCCCGGCCACATTTCCTGTCCCTCCGGAGAAAGCCCGTGTCTCGTGGGTTTCAGGGGGGCTACCTCCCTTCACTTCCCCAAGAAGTCCTGGCGGATTGATCTTTCCGATCCCGGCCTTATCGGCAGAACCAGAATCAACCTGGACGCCCATTATCGTGACCTGACCATGATGAGGAACCACCTGGCCATGGAGCTTGTTCGGCGGATGGGGTATCCGGCCCCGATAACCCGACATGTCACATTTTCCGTAAACGGTGAGAACATGGGCGTGTATCTGGAAACCGAGAGAATCGACGGCGACTTCCTGCGCAGAAACAGCCTTCCGCATGGATCGTTTTTTCAGGCGGACGATCCCGCGGCAAGGTTCGCGGTATACCGTTCAAACAGCCCTGCATGGCATGGTTTCTCGTGGAGAATTGGAAGCGAGTGCCTGCTGCGGGAGCTGGCCCGTCTTATCGGCGATGTCTGTTTCGGTAATGAGTTTGAGTCCCGGTTCGATACGGAACTCTTTCTGGGGAACATGGCTGCGAACCTGGCAATGGTGGAGACCGATGCCCCGTCAAAGAACTACTTTTTGAGCCTTGGAATCGACGGAGTCTGGCGGTACTTCTCCTGGGATCACGACGCGACCTTCGGTAACGACTGGAACGGCAATTTCGACTTTGGACTGGTGAACACGGTTTCCATAACTCAAATGTACATGCATTCGCTGTTCAGTATTCTCATGAGAAGTGCGGAACACAGGGATGTGTTTTGTGAGGCGCTGTCTTCCTCGGCGGACATACTGGACTTTCAGTTGTCCGCCAGCCTTGATTCCGTCCGGGCCGCCATCAGGGATGACGTCTACATGGATCCCCTCAGACAGGGAACTTCGGCCGATTTCGAGAACGCCTGCGACAGCCTTGCGGCATTCATATCAGCAAGGGCTTCCGTGGTCAGGGAACTGCGCCTTCACCATCTTCCATTGGTTCAGGGTACCTTTTCCGTCACACCCTCCTGGGTTTCCGACCTCAGAAGGCCACTCAGTGTCCAGGCCACTTTCAACGAAACACTTGTTTACTGCACGCTTCATGTGCTGCCCGATGGTGGTGAAGCAGTTATGGTTGCCATGCAGCCGATAAAGGGTTCCTTCGGAAAATCCTGGGAAGTTGTGGTGCCGGACACCATAGCCTATTTCGAGTTTCTTGTTTTCCACCTGTCCCTGCAGCAAGCAAGTTTCCCGCTTCCAAGACCCACCCTGTTCGTTCCCCCTTACGCGGTTCATATGGGAGCTTACGATAATGAGGCTCTGCCCTCGGCACTTCTGGTGGATGAAACGCCCTGCCTGGATGTGCTGTTGCCCGGAACCCAGATCAGACTGGGTTCCTCGCTGTGGGCCCTGCCTCTGGTAAACCAATCCGGCAACCCGATGAACCTGTCTCTATGCCATGTTTCCATGGGAGACCCGCCTTCACGGGTCTTTTTTCCGGAGAACCTGATACTGCAACCCGGCGAGACACTTTTCGTTGCAAGCAACGCTGAAGCTTTTTCCCGCGAGCTGCCGGAGAGGCTTGTTGTGGGCGACTGCTCCGCGGAAAACGTCGGAGGTTTCCCGTTAACGCTGTTTGAGCCCGGGTGGAGCCCAGCTGCCTGGCATCTGGCGCCCCCAGGAGAGAGAAACCTGCGCCCCGGCAGGGAATCGCCCCTGATAACCGAGATCAGCTACAGCCAGCCCATGCACTTCCCCTGCGGTGACTGGATCGAACTTCACAACCCCGGGGCTGAATGGATGGACCTGTCCCTGGCGGGCATATCAGATTCGGACCGGGGACACACGGTTTTTCCTTCGGGAACAGTGATTCCTCCGGAGGGATTTCTTGTTCTGGCAACGGATCCCGGCAGTTTCAAGTCGTTGTATCCAAGGATTCCGTGCCAGGTTGTCAGGCTGGGGTTCGGATTGTCCTCAGTCGGAGAAGACCTGAGGTTCATTCACAGGTCGGGTTTTTCCACCCCGATTCTGGGTTACACATCAGCGCCGCCCTGGCCTGACGCAAACAACTCCGTACTCACACTCATTCACCCATCACTGGACGGGCTGAATCCTGAGTCCTGGGCAGTTGCTGATTTTCCGGGAAGCCCGGGACGACCGAATTCCGGATGGGATGATGTTCAATACAGTGAAGACCTGTTTGTAACCCACCTCCGGCCGGTTCCCGCCAGGGGAAGCACGGTGCTGTTCGGTCTTTCCATGGTTCCGGAGCCTGTGCACGCGGTGCTGCTGGACCTTGCGGGCAGAATGGTCTACAACCGGGGGATGCTTCAGCCGGGAATGCCGGAGTATACCCTTGAGCTTCCGCCGGGGCTCCCATCCGGCGTATACTTCCTGGTGGTGAGTTCCGGGGGAAACACAGCGACGAGGAAACTGCTATGGTTGCGCTGATACTTCTGCTGCTGTCAACTCCAACGCTCTGGCCGGATTCGGTTGTTTCCATCAACCTGGAGTTCAACCCGGAGCAGTGGGCCTATGCCTGCGAAAACCCCGATGAAGAGATACTGGTGGATGCGGTCATCTCTACCGGTGACTGGTGGTCCGGATGCACCATGCAGATCCGGGGCCAGACGAGCCGCTACTACCCCAAGAAATCCATCAAGGTGCGGCTCGATTCCGGCGGCACTTTGTTCGGCTTCAGGGAATTGAACCTGAACGCCCAGTATTCCGACCGAAGCCGTATCCGCGAGAATCTTTCATACCTGTTTCACGCCCATTGCGGGCAGATCGTTCCCTTCGCCGCCATGACCGAGGTCCGCTTCAACGGGGCAACTCAGGGACCCTACCTTTTCGTGGAGGATGTGGACAGCGAGTTCGCGCACAGAACATGGCTGCCGGAAGACGCGGTGGTCTACAAATGTCGCGATTACGGCTCATCGCTGAATTCCCCGGCCAACCTCCACAAATATGTCAAGAAGACATTCAAGAACCTTCCCATGCATGATCTGGAGTGGTTCATCCGGTGGCTTGTCACGTCGCCGGACAGTGTCTTCCTCAGCGATATCTCTCAGCGGGTGCATCTTGAAGCCCTGACGACCTGCATTGCGGTGAACACTCTTATAGGGCACGGCAGCACCTATTACCACAACTATCACATGGTTCTTGATGCTCCGGGATTGTTCGGCAGATGGCGCATGATCCCCTGGGACATGGACAAGACCTGGTCGGTGGGCTACGGCCCCGACCTTCCACATTACTGGGCGACCAACAACATCTCCGATCCGAACACGCTGATCTGGAGGCTCTGGTGCCACCCCCACACCCGGGGGATTCTGCTTGCGAAACTGAACAGCCTGAATGGAATCTTCCATGGCTGGGCTTCGAGTGGAGTGGTGGACTCTCTGGCGTTACTGGCAGCGCCTCTGGTGGAAGTAGACCCCTACAGGAACTATACGATGGATCAGTTCTACGAGTCGATCCAGGTGATTCGGGACTGGCCCGCCCTGAGGGCGGATAATCTCAGCCAGATGATCATGAACTGGCCCCTTCCCTTCCGACTTTACTCCACCGCTTTTACAGAGGGGGGGATTCTGGCCACCTGGTCCGATGCCGGCAGGTCGTCGCGATACAGGGTACTGCTCTCCACGGACTCAACATTTCTTGACGAATCAGCCACATACTGGGAGGCTGTAACGGCGGATACATGCATAACCATCCCTCATCCCGGTCATTCGATTCTTGAAAGCGCATATCTGCAGGTAAGGGCATTCAACAATTTCAGGGACGAAAGGGCTTTGAACAGGTCCGTTTCCCTGGCTCCCCCCCCGGGAGTATCCAGAACCGGAAATGTGATAATCAATGAGGTGTTCTACAGGAACGGGCAGTATGTGAGGCCCGGTGACTGGGTTGAGCTTTTCAACGCCGGCGGGAATCCGGTGCATCTGGGCGGGTGGGCCTTTCGGGATACACCTGACAGGAATCTGCATGTGATTGGTGATATTATACTTGCACCAGGGGAGTTCATTGTTCTCAGACAAGACCCCATCGCCTTCTTCAACACCTATCCCGACTGCCCGGTGGACCCGAGGCCCATCAGTTTCGGTCTCTCCTCCGATGGCGAGACACTGAGGCTTTACAACCATCTTGGAATGCAGGCGGACTATGTGCCCTATCTGCCCGTTTCGCCCTGGCCCGAGGAACCCGCCGACGGGGGTTGGAGCCTGGCTCTGATCAGCCCGGAAAGAGACGGATCCAAACCCTCATCATGGTTTGCCATCCCCGATGGAGGAACCCCGGGACTGCCCAACAACAGCGCTCCTCCCTGGGCGCCGGGGTTCGACCTGACGATTGAAAGGCTGTTTCCCAACCCCGTGGAGCACTATGTCAGCGTGGAACTGAACACAAAACCCGGCGGAGAATGTGTTTTCAGAGTTTTCGACATGGCGGGCCGGGTGGTTGCCGGTCCCGTTCACACATCCCTTCCAGTGGGGCAGCATTCCCTGGCCCTTGATGTGTCCCGGCTTCCGGCGGGAGCCTACTTCTTCCAGATATCCTACGCCGGCCTCAGCAGAGCGGCCCGTTTCATCAAACTCGAATCGTCTCCATGAAACCCGCTGCTGTTCCACTGCTGCTGATCGCCTTGGCTGTACAGGCGGGGAGGGTTACGGTTCAGCCCGGCGACGCCTTCCGTGACAGCCTTCTCGGCCTTGGCGCCGGAGACACCCTTTTCTTCAGCCCGGGAACATATTCTCAACCGGATAACCATCCTCTACTCCATGTTCTTCCCGCCAACGACGGAGTTGTGATAACCACCGATCTCCTCGCTCCGGCTGTACTGGATGGCCAGGGGTTCAACCGTCCCGTGGTTTACATGCAGGGCCCCCTCGGAGCCGCGACGGCGCTTGAGAACCTGGTGATCCGGGGCGGCGTTTCCCAGGGCGGCGAATGGTTCGGAGGGGGAGGGGTGTTCATCAGCTCTGCCCAGTGCGTGGTGAAGGCCTGCACCATTGAAGAGAACCAGGCTCTCGTCGGGGGAGGTGTTTTCGTCGAGGGCGGGTCGCCTGTTTTAACCGGCCTTCTGATCAGGAACAACCATGCCATGGTTTCCGGTGGGGGAGCATCCTTCTTCGGCAGCGATGTTCTTCTGGAGAACAGCGTGATAATGGGAAACACTTCTGAAGATGACGGCGGGGGAGTCTACTCCACCCTGGGTGATCTCAGGGCGGTGAACACCCTCTTTACCGGGAACTCCGCCGGAGATGACGGCGGAGGCATAATGCAGCTTCGGGGAAGGCTTCTGATGGAGTTTTCCACCGTTCATGACAACTACTGTTTTGATGACGGAGGCGGAATTCTGGTATCGTCGGCGGACAGCCTCGCCATGCTCTCCTGTATCGTAACGCAGAATCAGGGGAAGGGGGGGATACAGAAGAAACAGATGGGCGAGGCGTTGTTCTTCAGCCACTGCAATGTGTGGGACAATGAGGTTGGAAACTACGTGAACATGCCGGATCCCACCGGCACCATGGGAAACATTTCCGAAGACCCCATCTACGCCGACGGCCTTCTGAGGCTTTCACAACCCGCGTCCGGCCAGACGCACCTGAGCCCCTGCGTCGACGCGGGCCATACAACCTCTTATGGAAGCCCTGTTGAATGGTTCTCCACCAGGACGGACAGCGTTCCCGACTCGGGAATCGCGGACATGGGTTACCATTTCAACCCCTATTTCTATCTTGGGTCCCCCCCCGAACAGGGAAAACTCTTCGACCTTTCCCTGTTCCCATGCCCCACCGCGGATGTTCTGTTCATAACCGTGTCATCCATCTACGGGGCATTTGTAGACATAAAAGCCTTTGACATCGCCGGCAGGCTTGTGGCGTCCCTGGGAAGCCATCCGGTTTCCGGGGAATTCCAGACCGTATGGAACCTTCCCCGGTCCATCAGCCCCGGTGTTCTGTTCATCACCTGCGCCGGGCCTCAAGGCGTGGTAATCGCCAGGACAGTGGTGCTCCGTTGAGCATGCTGCTCTGGGTTCTTTCCGCCGCGGTCATCCATGTCGCTCCGGGGGAAAGCATACAGAACGCCCTGGATGTTTCCGTCGCCGGCGACACGGTGCTTCTGCTCCCGGGGATTCATACCGGCCAGGGAGATCACCTGGTAGCCATGACCGGGGTTCACAATGGTGTAACCCTTCTTGGAAGCATGACAGACCCCGGCAGTGTTGTTCTGCACGGAGGCGGGCTTTCCGGCTCGGTGCTCAACCTCGACGGCCTCTCTCTTGATACTCTGGATCGAACAACCGTACTGGCCGGGTTCACGGTTCAGGCCGGGACATCCGCGGAACTGGGAGGCGGGCTCTTCAGTTTTCACGCCAGCCCGGAGATCATCGCGGTTGTCTTCAGGGAGTGCCATGCCGGCAGCGGCGGCGGCGCCTACATCTGGAGGGGCGCGCCCAGGTTCGTGTCGTGCGGGTTCATTCAGAACTCGTGCAACACATCCGGCGCCGGCATGTATGTCTATGCCTCCGATGCCGCGGAGATTCTCTCCACTGTGTTTCACGGCAACAGCACCACCGACGACGGCGGAGGGATATTCCTGTTCCACAGCTCTCCGTTGATATGGAACTGCCTTTTCACCGACAACTACGCCTGGGACAACGGCGGCGGGGTGTACTGCTACGCGAATTCTTCTCCGGACATAGGCTGGTGCACCTTCTCGGGCAACTCCACCACCTACGAGGGCAGCGCCATCTACTTCAGGGTGGGCTCAGCCGCGACGGTTCATGACTGCGTCATCTCCGGCAATATCACACCGGCTCTGTGGATCGACGGGGGGGGCGACCCCCAGTTCAACCACAACTGCATCTGGGGCAATCCCGACGGAAACTGGGGAAACCTGCCGGATCAGACCGGCCTGAACGGCAACATTTCGGAAGACCCCCTGTTCACACAGGGTTTTCACCTCTCCCATACCGCAGCCGGGCAACCCTATACAAGCCCCTGCGTGAACTCGGGGTCAACCACCGCATCCAATGCCGGCCTGAGCATCTACTGGACCCGGACAGACCAGGTTCCCGACGCGGGTCAGGCGGACATGGGCTTTCACTACGGCCCCCAGCCCCAGCACACGGGAATCGACCCCGGGAACACCGTGCCGGGTCTGGTGGTGAGTTCGCCCTCATACGGCGTCGTGCATGTCGAAGTGCCGCTGTGTTTTCCGAACGGAACCATCGAAATCTACGACCTGGCCGGCAGAAGGATTCACAAATCGGTCGATGCCCGGGAAGGCACCGGGATGATTCCCATGTACCGTCATCCCGCCGGGGTGTACTTCCTGCTTTTCACCCATGGCGACACTGTTCTGCGGAATACTTTCGTGCTGTTGTAATAATGGGGGGGGTACACCGAACCCGATTCCCGTCGGAATCAAGCAGGTGTCCCCCCTGTCGTTACCCTCCGTTTTTCTCCACCAGTTCCATTACATCCGGGAAGTCCATACCCACTTCCCGAAGCTTCTCACGGGTGGGGATGCCGTTCCGGGTCCAACCCCTGCGGGCGTAAACCGCGTCGAGGAGTTGCTCGTAACGGTCTTCACGGTACTTCCGAAGGGCGGCTGCCTTTTCGGTGGTGGACATTCCGTCCGGATCGATTCCCACTTCTTCACGGAGTTGGGAGTCGTACCTTTCGGCCCGGCTTTCGTATTCGTGTTCCGTGACCGGACCGGCGCTTCGGTAGGGGATGCGGTCGTGTTCCCGGGTGCCGAAGCCCATCTTCAGGTTGAACACCCTCTGGAAGTTGTAGACCCGCTCGCTCATCTCTATCAGGCTCTTCATGGTCTGCGGTCTTCCGGTGACACCCTCGAAGAACTCGCAGTAGCCCTTCACATGGCCGGGAACCTTGGCGGGCTCATCGGTTTCCGCGTTGTCCGCCGGCTCCACATCGTTCCAGGGCAGTTTGCACAGGCCGTTGAGGCCGAACCAGGTGCGCCACATCGGGAAGTAGTGCAGGGCCTCGGCCTTGTCGGCGAAGGTGGGAATCTGCTTGTTCACCATGTCCATGAATATCAGCCAGGCCTCGTCGTGCTGGGCGCCCTTCAGTGCGATGCCATACCCGCCCTGCTGGGCAAGGGATTCTTTGGTGAC
>CAZUXA010000022.1:14568-36241 GCA_964624405.1 uncultured bacterium
TTGCTGCTTCCGCCCACGGTTTCATACTCGGGGCCGTCAACCAGAACCTTCTGTCCACGGTAGGGGCCGGTTTTCAGTTCGAAATTTTCCGCGACCTTGGCGCATGCCATGGAACAGCCGAGGTAGCAGCCGTCGGAAACTCCCTGGGTGATGTACTTCTTTTTAAATACATCGGAAGCGATGTTCCCGGTGTCGGGGTGGGCGCCGTACTGGTAGTTCATCACCGGGAGCAGGTCGTAGGCATCCATGATTTCAGTAAGGTGGGCGGTGCCCACTGAACGCATGTTGCACTGCTCGGTGTCGTAGAGAATCATTTCCTTCGTGACCCTCATGCCCGCCCTGCGAACCATGGCGGGGTCGTGGGGGGCGTTGGGGTCCTGGGTCATCTGAATCGCTCCGGTTGGGCAGATTTCCGCGCATGCGCCGCAGCCGACGCAGTAGGGATGGGGCTGGTCCAGGGGCATTTCCACCCTTCGGTCCGCGCCCCTGCCCGCGAAGCTGATTATGGTTTCCCAGATTCCCTCGCTGCACACCCGGGTGCATAGGCCGCAAAGAATGCAGGCGTGGGGGTCCGGGTCGACCATTGGATGACGGAAAGCCGGCTCCGTCACACCGTGGAACTTCGCCATATCCTGAATCAGTTTTACCCCGGGCCACCTGGCGAGCATCATTTCCAGAATGCTCTTCCTGTCACGCTTCACCCTTTCACTCTGTGTGTTCACAGTGAGGGGCTTCCTGATCGGGTAGTTGCAGCTGGTGACCAGGCTGGTCTTTCCGCCTTCGGTGATCTCAACCAGGCACAGGCGGCAGGCGCCGTAGGGTTCCACCAGCTCGCTGGAGCAGATGGACGGTATGGGGATGCCGAGGTCTTTCGCCGCCTGCATGATGGTGGTTTCCGGCAGAACCTCGGCGATCCTGCCGTCTATGGTCACGGTGATGGGCTTGTTGCTCATTATTTCACCTCCACCGCGTTGAACCTGCATACATCCCTGCAGACTCCGCAGCGTATGCATTTATCGTCGTCTATCACATGGGTTTTCCTGGCCTCGCCGGTGATGGCTCCGGTGGGGCAGGGTTTCGCGCACGCGGTACAGCCCGTGCAGGCCTCCGGATTGATGGAGTAGCGGATCAGGGCTTCGCACTGGCCGGCGGGACACCTCTTGTCCCGAATGTGGGCCAGATACTCGCCGCGGAAATACTTCAGCGTGCTGAGAACCGGGTTGGGGGCGTCTTTACCCAGGGCGCACAGGCAGCCGTCCTGCATTGAAGCGCCGAAGTTCTCCAGATTGGAGAGGTCCTGCTCTGTTCCGTTTCCCTTCATTATCTTGGAGAGAATCTCACCCAGAGCCACCAGCCCCTCCCGGCACGGAGTGCACTTGCCGCAGCTTTCATCTTTCAGAAAGTCTACGAAATAGTGGGCGAACTTGACCATGCAGGTTGATTCGTTCATCACAACCATGCCACCGGAACCCATCATGGAGCCTTCCGCCCTGAGGGAGTCGAAATCAACCGGCAGATCCAGCTTCGAAACAGGGATGACGCCGCCGGAGGGGCCTCCGGTCTGCACCGCCTTGAAATCACGGCCATCGGGGATGCCGCCTCCTATTTCGAAGATGATCTCTCTGAGGGTGATTCCCATGGGAACCTCCACCAGGCCGATATTGTTCACATCCCCCACAAGGCTGAACACCTTGGTGCCCGTGCTGCCGTTCCAGGGGTTGTCCGACACATCGCCGGTGCCTATTCCCGCGAACCACTCCGGGCCCTTCTCGATGATCAGGGGAATGTTGGCCCAGGTCTCCACGTTGTTCAGCACCGTGGGCCCGTCCTTGTAGCCCCGCTCGGTGCTTCTGACATACTTCGCCCTGGGCTCGCCGGGCAGACCGGACATGGAAGCCATAAGGGCGCTGGACTCGCCGCACACGAAGGCGCCGGCGCCCCGGTGTACTGTAATGTCGAACTCCATGCCGGTTTCGAAGATGTTCCCACCCAGGAACCCGTTGTTCCGGGCCTGTTCCAGGGCGATCTCAAGCCGGTGCATGGCCAGGGGGTACTCCTTGCGGATGTAAACGAAGCCCTGTCTCGCCCCCACAGCGTGGGCTCCGATAAGCATGCCCTCGATGACTGTGTGCGGATCGGCTTCCACTATGGACCGGTCCATGAAAGCCCCAGGGTCTCCCTCGTCGGCGTTGCATACCACCACAGGAAGCATGCCCAGGCTTGTCACCGCGTCGGCGCAGCTCTGCCATTTCGGCCCCGCGGGAAATCCGCCGCCGCCTCTGCCACGAAGGCCGCTTCGGGTGATGCTTTCGATTACCTGTCGGGGTTTCATGCCGGTGACTGCCCTGTGAGCCGCCTGGTAGCCGCCCAGCCGGATGTAGTCGGAGATTTCCTCAGGGTTGATGGTTCCCCGGTGACGCAGCGCAAGCAGATTCTGCTTGGCGAAGAACGGGATGTCGATCATCTTCGGCACCGGCGCACCGTCAATGTGGTAAAGGTATTTTTCCACAGGTTCGCCGCCGACAAGGTGTTTTTCAATGATCTCCGGAAGAGCTTCCGGGGTGAGTTTCTGGTAGAAGATTCCTTCCGGCTGAACCACCATCAGGGGTCCCTGGGCGCAGAAGCCGTTGCATCCCGTTGGAACCACCAGAAACTCCCGGGAAAGCCCCCGGTTCATCAGCTCCCGCTTAAGGTGTTCAATGAGGGTGAGGGCCTGGCCGGCAACACATGCGGTGCCGGCGCATACCATCAGGGCTCCACGGTAGGATGCGTGCCTTTCAGCGGCTTCGGTCTGCATCTTCTTCAGTTGTTCCATGGTCATGGCGGCCCTCCTAACTGTATTTCTTCAAGAGTTTGGGGACCGCGGAGGGTTTTACGCCCCCGTACACTTCGTCGCCCACCACCACCACCGGCGCCAGGCCGCATGCGCCCACACACCTTACTTCGCTGAGGGTGAACCTGCCGTCGGGGGTGGTGCAGCCCCTTTCCACATCCAGTTCTCTTTCCAGGGCCCGGAGAACCTCCGACGCTCCCTTGACATAGCAGGCGGTGCCGGTGCAGACCTGAATCTCCGTTTCGCCCCGGGGCTCGAGGCTGAACGCCTTGTAAAAGGTGGCGATATGGTAAAGGGTGCCCCGGGGTTTGCCGGTACGGTCCGCCACCCTTTTCAGAGCCGTTTCGGGAATGTGCCTGAACTCGTCCTGAATATCCTGGAACATCTCTATCACAAAGTCGGGATCGGCGTTCCAGCGGTTTATGATGAGGTCCAGCCTGCTGATGCATTGGCATTCCATGCTACTCACCTCCGCCTTCGGCGCGTCGCCACTCCGGTCTGGACCGGGGCGCTCTTACAGCCAGGGCTTTGAGGCCTTTGCCTCGAAGAACCGTGCCGCAGCCTCCCCTTCCCGCCTGTTTCAGTCTCATGTGGTTTCGTCTCCAGTCCCAGAAGCTGAAGTTCAGACAGCCGATCCAGGTGTGATCGGAACCGGTGCCTGCGCTTACCGAGGAGAAGTTCCTGCGGTCCTCCTGGTTGTCTGTAAGCATTTCCGACAGCTGGCCTGCCAGGATGTGGCTGTTGGTTTCCAGTTCGGGATTCCGATAGAACCTTACAGCGCCGGTGGCGCCGTCGATCATAACCACATGGTCACGGGTTTCCCGCCGGCCGGTGACACAGAGGGCGTCGAACCCGGCGAATTTCAGCAACGGGCCGAAGTGACCGCCCACATTGCTGTCGATAACGCTTCCGGTGGTGGGGGAAATCGTGGTGACGATGGATTTCCCGGACCCGGGGAAAGCGGGGCTTCCACCCAGAGGCCCGGCGGAGATGCAGATGGCGTTCTCCGGACTGTCCCACTTCGTGTTCGGGTTCACTTCGTTCCAAAGAAGCCAGAGGTCGAAGCCCTTGCCCCCTGTGAACTTGAGCTTGAGCTCCTCGGTTACCGGGATGATCCTGCAGGAGAGGTCGCCGAGATCAACCCTCAGCATCTCCCCCGTGTACCCTTTGACAGCGGGCTTGCGGACGTATCTGAACTCCGCCAGCTGTTCCTGGGCGTCAAGAACTTCCCGGGTTATGCAGCCTGTAGACATATCGCCTCCCGGTTCGGTCTGAGATAACGGTTTTTTTTAGAGTTGGCGCATTGATGTATGAATGCTATGAAAACAAACCCTTTCGGGCAACCCCGCTGACGCTTCACGGGGTTTGAGTGTAGATTGTTCAAAGCCTGAAAAGAGGAGGAAACCCGTGGGCAAGAAGGATTCGGTTTTCGTGGACAACCCTCCGGGGCTCAGAGAGAAACTGAGTGCTGCCCGAGTTGGCGTGGCTGGTTGCGGGGGCATCGGAAGCAATGTGGCGCTTCTCCTGGCACGGGCCGGCGTTGCCAGCCTGGTTCTGGCGGACCACGACAGGGTGGAGGAGAGGAATCTGAACCGCCAGTGTTACTTTCGAAGACATGTCGGCATGCCCAAGGTCGAAGCGCTTCGGCAGGAGATTCTTGACATCGGAGGCGGCACCAGGGTGAGAGCCCTGGAGAGAAGGATCGACGAAAGGAACGCGAGCAGGCTTTTCAAGGGGTGCGGCGTTCTGGTTGAGGCACTGGATCTGGACGAGTCCAAGGAGATGCTTCTGGAAGCCTGGCTCTCCGCGTTTCCCGGCACTCCGGTGGTGGCATGCAGCGGAGTGGCGGGAATTGGAGACGCCTCCATGATCCGGGCCGACCGCAGGGCAGGGCTGACCATGGTGGGTGACGGGGTCTCTCTTCTGAATCTTGGAACACTGTCCGCAAGAGTGTGCCTGGTGGCGTCGGTAATGGCCCTGGAAGTTGTGCGGATCCTCTCGGGTCATGTGTCCCGATGCGGCACCTGCGAAGAGCCCTGCTTCAACGGAGTCAAGGTGGAAAGCAACGGAACCCCGGTGCCCCTGTCGGGGTTTCCCGCCAAAGCGCTGGAAGGGGCTCTGCGGGGCCTGTTGTCCGCTTACCGGGGAGTGGACCACCGGGGAAGCATCGAAATCCGGCTTTCGGAAAGCTCCCGGTAGTCAGCCGTTGTCCGGGGAGAGGTCGGGTTCTACTCCAGCGGCCCCAGATCCTCTCCTATGCCCCCGGCTGAGTAGACAAACCATTCGCCGGTGAAGTACTTTTCCGCGGTGGCCTTCAGGTCGTCCACGGTGAGTCCGGTAATCAGCCGAAGCCTTTGAATGTCATTGTCCAGCGGCAGCCCCATTGTCTCCGTGTATGCCAGGTACGCTGCCACATCACCGTAGCTGTCGTATCTAAGCGCATGGGCTCCCACCGCCCGGGACTGCTCGATGAGAAGTTCCATCTCATCCAGCCCCTCCTCCCGTATTCTCTCACACTCATTGATGGCGCTCTGAAGAGCCCTTTTGTTCATGGAGGCCCCTGTTGAGTAGGCGGCGGTGAACTTAGCGGTTTCCCGCAACCCGGTGTGTTCAGCGTCGGTGTATCCCCATACGGCGTAGGCAAGACCCTGCTGTTCCCGGATGTACCTGCCCAGCCTCGACGATATGCCCGAGCCGAGGATCATGGAGAGCATGTGGAAGGCCGGTTCGTCCGGGGAGTTCAGCCCCGGTGCCGGGCACATGATCAATGTGGCGGCCTGTATGCGACCCGGGATTGACGCCACAATGGTGTCGCCGGGGACGTCCCTGAAGCCGTACTCACGAACCCCCGGAAGGGGCGCGTCCGGTTCGGACCAGGCCCCGAAATGCCTTTGCGCCATGGAAAAAGCCTCTTCCGGAGTTATGTCGCCCACCACGGCGATAATCGTTTCCGAAGGTCTGGCGCATACCCTGTAAAACTCCCGGACATCGTCTATGGTTATGGCCAGAGCTTTCTCCTCGGTTGCCACATAGGCGTGTTCCTCGCCCTCGAGTACCAGGTCTCCCTCGGAAAAGGCTCTGCCCATGGGTTGCTCGCGATTCGTTCGAAGCCTTCCCACGAGCCTCGATCTCGCTGCGAGAAAGTCGTCCTCCCTCAGGGCCGGGCGGAGCAGAAGGTCGGCGGCGGAGAGGAAAAGAATTCCGCTGTCCTCACTCAGGCCGTATGTGTTTCCCGTTGTGAACGAGGCGTTGGAACGGAGCTGGGTTCTCGCGCCAAGATCTTCCAGTCTCCTGTGAAATGACAGTCTGTCAAGCTCTTCGGTTCCTCCCAGCATTGTCTCCGTGGTTAGCTGCGCCAGTCCCGCCATGTCCGGGGGGGTTCTCCTGCTTCCCATGGGAAATGTGAACATTATCTCCAGGATGGGGAAGGTGTGGTCGTCCTTGACCAGAAGGGTTATCCCATTGTCCAGAGTGTAGCGGGAGACTCCCCTGGAAACCGAGAGGTCCGGAACCGCGAGATCATCTTCGGTTATGATCAGCCCGTCCCAGTTCAGATCGTCGGGAGGCGCAAGTTCCCGATGAGGGTCTGAGTCCGCCGCCGCTGCCGGCGCTTCGCCTCCGGGGGTCATGAGAACAGTGAGCATCCTTTCCGGCAGGAAGTACCGGCTTGCTGCCTCCCGGACATCTTCCGGGCTCAGACCTCTGAAAGCCTCGAGGAACTTCTCGTTGTAAAGGGGATCCCCCGCCAGACTCCAGTAGTATGCCCTGCTCCACCCGATGCTGAGCGGGCTGTCCGAGGAGAGTATCTCCGAAGCGTAGTACCTGCGTTTGATGCCGTCCAATGTCTCCTGATCCAGAAGCTCGGTTGATATCCGGCGCAGCTCGGCCAGAACAAGGCTCTCAACCGTGTCCGGATTGACGCCGTCCTGAATCATGGCATAGATGGTGAATGAAGAAACATCCATGTTCCATGGGGCGCTTGCGCCGGCGCTGGAGGCAAGACCGGTGAGAACCAGATTGTTCTCCAGCCATGAGGTGCGTCCCGAGGAGAGGTAGCTGGCTATGAATGAAAGCGGAACCATGTCCGGGTCGAGCTGACTGCACCCCTGAAAGGCGATGGCAAGCCGAGCCGACTCCGAGGGGAACTCGAATGAATCCCGAACAGGGCCGTTGATCGCCGGGTCACGGGGCAGGTCGAGTTCAGGTACCGGCACCGCCGGAATGCCTTCGAAGTACCGTCTTGCCAGAGCCAGGGCGTCTTCGGTATCGATATTGCCCACAATGGCCAGAACCGCGTTCGCAGGCTGGTACCATGTGTCGTAGTAGGCCTTCACCGATTCGTGGGTGTATGCGCTGATGGTTTCCTCGAAACCGATGATGGGCCTCCCGTAGGGGTGCACCGGATGCATCAGATCAAGGATCCTCTTCCACATCGCTCCATCGGGGCTGTCCTCTCCCAAACGCCATTCATCAAGCACCACCCCGATCTCCGAGGCGACTGTGGCGGAATCCATGGGGCAGTTCCGCATTCTGTCGCTCTCGATGGCCAATGCCTCTTCCAGCTTCGAGGCGGGGAAATGGAGGTAGTAGGTGGTGTTGTCCTGGCCGGTGCCTGCATTGGCCCTGCCGCCGTTTTTCTGAACGATCTGCCAGAACCTTGTGTCAGGCATGTCCGGTGTGCCGTTGAACAGCATGTGCTCTGTGAAGTGGCTTATACCCGCTATGTCGTCGGTTTCGTTTCTGGCGCCGACGTTGTACTGAACAACCACCGCCACGGATCTTGTGTAATCCATCTCCTCGGTGATGACAGTGAGCCCGTTTTCAAGCACGGTGATCTCCGGGGCGGCCAGGAGCGCAGCGGCAAGAATCAGCAGGTATGCGGCTTGCTTTTTCATAGGTGGGATTCCTTTTTCTCGGGTTGTGGTTCACGGCTGAAACAACCCGGATAATATAGCGGACTCCTCAGTGACCGTTCCGGGAGATTAGGCTATATTTTAGGTTCGGGAAGTGTTTTCCGCGCTGGAAGGGGAGGGCGATGGCGGGTTGTACCAGGCACATTTTCATAACCGGCGGAGTGGTTTCCTCACTGGGCAAGGGCATCACCGCGGCTTCGATGGCCCTGCTTCTTAAGCAGCGGGGATACAGCGTGTTCCTGCAGAAGCTGGACCCCTACATAAATGTTGATCCGGGTACCATGTCACCCTATCAGCACGGAGAGGTTTTCGTAACCGACGACGGCGCCGAGACCGATCTTGACCTTGGCCACTACGAGCGATTCGCCGGTGTGACCTGCACCCGTCAGAGCAACTTCACCACGGGCCGCATCTACTCCACTGTGATCAGCAGGGAAAGGGAGGGAGGCTATCTCGGAGGAACGGTGCAGGTTGTTCCCCACATCACCGACGAGATAAAGAAAGCTATTCTGGATTGCAGGGACACCGGCGCGGACATCGTGATAACCGAGATTGGCGGTACCACCGGCGATATCGAATCCAGCCCGTTTCTCGAGGCCCTGAGGCAGTTGCGGCATGATCTGGGCCCGGGAAAGTCCCTTTTCGTCCACCTGACTCTTGTTCCCTATCTGGCCGCCAGTGGCGAACTGAAAACGAAGCCCGCCCAGCAGTCCTCCGGGGTTCTTCGAAGCATAGGCATCATTCCCGACATACTCATCTGCAGAACCGAAGTGGCCATGCGGGAGGAGCATTTCCGGAAGCTCAGCCTTTTCTGCAATGTCGAGCGACCGGCTGTCATCGAAGAAACCGATGTCAAAAACTCCATTTACGAGGTTCCCGGAGAACTGGCCAGGCAGGCGCTGGACACCCTGATTCTGAAAAAGGTTGGCCTTCCCCCCCGTGAGCTGGACATGTCGGCCTGGAACGAAATGGTGGACAGGGCCGTAAATCCCGGCGGCGAAACGGTGGAAATCGCTGTGGTAGGCAAGTACATGGCTCTTAAGGACGCATACAAATCCATCTTCGAGGCTCTCTGTCACGGCGCCATGGCCCATGATGTCAGGCTGAAGCTTCGATGCATCGAGTCCGAGGATGTTTCCACAACAGGTGCAAGCCTGCTTGACGGCGTTGGGGGGGTTCTCGTTCCCGGAGGCTTTGGCTACCGGGGGCTTGAGGGGAAGATCGAAGCGGTGCGATACGCCCGGGAGATGAATATTCCCTTTCTGGGCATCTGCCTCGGCCTGCAGTGTGCCGTGATAGAAACCGCAAGGAATGTTGCTGGTCTCAGTGCTGCGGACAGCGCTGAGTTCGCGCCTGATTCGCCGCATCCGGTGATCAGCCTTCTTGACCAGCAGAGAAATGTGGTGAACAAGGGCGGCACCATGAGATTGGGGGCCTATCCGTGCGTTCTGGCCCAAGACAGTCTGGCGGCCTGCGTTTACGGTGAAACCATCATCAGCGAAAGGCATCGCCACAGATTCGAGTTCAACAACGGGTACCGGCAGGTGCTGCTTGAAGCGGGTCTCCACCCCTCAGGCCTCTCTCCGGATGGGGCTCTGGTGGAGGTTGTGGAGCGTCGTGATCACCCCTGGTTCATCGCGTGTCAGTACCATCCCGAGTTCAAGTCCCGCCCCCTTTCACCCCATCCGCTGTTCGTGGGGTTCACCGGGGCTGCGAAGGAGGTCGGCCGGTGAAACCCGGTGAATACTGCGGGCTGTGCGGTGTAATGGGAAGCTCTGTTGCTCCGGCGCTGCTGGTGGCGGAAGGCCTTTTCGCCCAGCAGCACCGGGGGCAGGAAGCGGCGGGGATAGCCACTCTCAGTGAGCATGGCCGGATAGTTCTGCACAAGAGGAAGGGCCTGGTAGCTGAAGCCATGGCGGACGCCCCCAGGGCGGTTTTCAGCGAAGCGAGCACAGCTTCCGTGGGTCATGTACGGTACGGAACCTTCGGAGGGGATGACCTGCTGAACGCTCAGCCCATTCTGGTGAACATGGCGGGAATACCGGTTGCAATCGCCCACAACGGAACAATCAGCAACGCCGGCAGCATTCGACGGGAGCTTCAGCGCAAGGGTCACATTCTTCAGACAAACACCGACACCGAGATTGTGCTTCACCTGATGAGCCGGGAACTGGAGGACAACGGTTACAATGTCCGCCGCTGTCTGGAGATTGCCCTTTCCCGCCTGGAGGGAGCTTACTGCCTTCTTCTTCTCACACCCGAAGGAATGTACGCGGTGAGGGACCCCATGGGTTTCAGGCCCCTGTGCCTGGGAAGCATTCCCGACCGCGGCTGGGTGGTGGCCAGCGAGTCAATCGCCTTCGCCATGACCGGCGCGGAGTATGTGCGGGAAATCGAAGCCGGCGAGATGCTGTTCTTTTCTGTAAACGGGGGTCCTCCTGCATCCTCCCGGTTCAACCCGGAAGCGGAACTCTTCAATCCCGAAGGAAACCGGCTCGCGCAGTGCATCTTCGAGCATGTCTACTTCGCGAGACCGGGAAGCATTGTTTTCGGAGACAGCGTGTATCAGGTGAGGATTGCGATGGGACACCAGCTGGCAAGAGAGCATCCCGCCCAGTGTGACATGGTCATGCCGGTTCCGGACAGTGGAATGTTCGCCGCCATGGGCTACGCCCGGGAGATAGGAGTCAACCTGGACATGGGTTTCACAAGAAATCACTATGTGGGAAGAACCTTTATCGACCCCGGCCAGGCTGCCCGTCCGGCAATGGTCATGCGAAAGCTTCAGGCGATTCCCGAGGCGATCAAGGGAAGAAGGCTGTGCGTGGTGGAGGACAGCATTGTCAGGGGAACCACCAGCAGAACCAGAATAAAGGCGCTTCGCGAGGCCGGTGCCCGGGAGATACACATGAGGGTAAGCTGCCCTCCACATCGCCACGGATGCTATTTCGGAATAGACTTTCCCAGTGAGGAGAGGCTGATCGCTCATTCCAGATCCATTGAGGAGATAACGGAATTGCTGGGCCTGGACAGCCTTGCCTATCTCTCGGTGGAGGGGATGCTTTCCTGCGTTCGTGCCCACAAGACTTCCGACTACTGCACCGCGTGCTTCACCGGTGACTACCCGGTTCTCCCTCCGGAAGAAGGCATTCCGGGTCAGGTGGAAGCATGATTCCCGGCGGTGTGGCAATACTGGATTTCGGCAGCCAGTACTCCCAGCTCATTGCCCGGAGGATCAGGGAGCTTGAGGTTTACTGCGAGATCCTTCCCGGAAACACACCCTGGGAGAGGGTGGAAGCCTTGAAACCCGGCGCGCTGATCCTTTCCGGCAGCCCCTTCAGTGTGTACGGGGAGAACTCCCCCCAGCCGCCCCCTGAGGTTTTCAAAACCCCTCTGCCCGTTCTGGGAATCTGCTACGGCATGCAGCTTCTGGCCTTTCATACCGGGGGAGCGGTGGAGGGCGGACACCACCGGGAGTTCGGCCCCGCCGAGCTGTTTCCCGTGGAGGGAAGCACTCTTTTTCAGGGGCAGCCCGACGGCCTTCAGGCGTGGATGAGCCACGGAGACAGGGTCACCCGGGTTCCCCCCGGGTATTCGGTTGCGGCCCGCACCGCCCTTCTGCCGATTGCCGCCATGGAAAACCCGGGTGCGGGAAGGTTCGGGGTTCAGTTTCACCCCGAGGTCAACCATACCGTTTTCGGCAGGGATTTTCTGAAAAGGTTTCTCTTCAATGTTGCCGGACTCGATCCAAACTGGAACATGAGGCGATACGCTGACCAGGCCGCTGAAGCCATCCAGCGCGAACTGGGTCCACACGGGAAAGTGATACTGGGCCTTTCGGGAGGGGTGGACAGCTCCGTGGTCGCGGCCCTGCTCCACAAGGCGGTTCCGGGCCGGTTCACGCCCATCTTCGTGGATAACGGCCTTCTCAGGGCGGGGGAGAGGGAACAGGTAGAGGCCACCTTCGGGGATCACTTCGGCATGCCGCTGGTGATAATCGATGGCGCCGATGTCTTTCTTGCTGAACTGGCCGGGGTCGATGACCCTGAACGAAAACGAAAGATCATCGGCCGGGTGTTCATCGAACTGTTCGAGAAGGCCGCATCGGAGATTTCCGGCGCCACCCATCTCGCCCAGGGAACCCTGTACCCGGATGTCATAGAAAGCATAAGCTTTCGGGGGCCATCCGCCACCATTAAAAGCCACCACAATGTTGGAGGTCTTCCGGAACACATGCACCTGAAGCTTCTGGAACCCCTCCGAGAACTGTTCAAGGATGAGGTGAGGGAACTGGGGATGGAACTCGGTCTTCCGGAAGACATGGTGAACCGGCATCCCTTCCCGGGCCCCGGACTCGCGGTAAGAATCCTTGGTCCCGTCAACCGTGAAGACCTTGAACTGCTCCGGTGCGTTGACGATGTGTTCATAAGTTATCTCAAGGAAAACAGCCTTTACCGGGAGATATGGCAGGCTTTTTCCGTGCTGCTTCCCATAAGAACGGTGGGCGTCATGGGTGATGAGCGTACCTACCACCGGGTAGCGGCCCTCAGGGCTGTCACCAGCACCGACGGCATGACCGCAGACTGGTACAGAATGGAGCCCCGTCACATGGCCAGGCTTGCCAGCGAAATCGTGAATCGGGTTCCCGGGGTGAGCAGAGTGGTTTACGACATCTCTTCCAAACCACCGGCAACCATCGAGTGGGAATGACCGGCACCTTCATAAATACCGGTGCCGTGCTTGCAGGGGGAACCCTGGGCAGCGTTCTGGGTGCCAGGTTTCCCGACAGGATGCATACCACCATAATGCATGTTATCGGCATCTTTACGCTGGCTGTGGGTGTCAGCCTCTTCCTCGACGCGGGAAACGTGCTGGTGGTTCTCGGCAGCCTTGTCATCGGCGGGATCGCCGGTGAGGCGCTTGGGCTGGAAGCGGGGCTTCTGGCACTGGGAGAAGGCCTGAAAGCAAGATGCGCTGGCATTCCCTTTCTTGCCAGAGGAGATTTCACCAGGGGTTTCGTTACCGCGGGGCTGGTTTTCTGTGTGGGCCCCATGACGGTGGTGGGCTCGATGCAGGACGGTCTTCATGGAGACCCGTCCCTGCTGGTTATCAAGAGCGTGCTGGATTTCTTCGCGGGAATGGCCTTTGCGGCCGGTATGGGCATGGGCGTCACTTTCGCGGCCCTGATTGTTCTCGTGGTTCAGGGAAGCCTCACCCTGGGCGCGTCGGCCCTGTCCGGCATTCTCAGCGAAAGCATGACCGCCGACATGAGCGCCACCGGGGGGATCATTCTTCTGGGCCTGGGTTTGAGGCTGCTTGAGATCAAAAGCGTCAGGGCTGCCAATCTGCTTCCCGGACTGGTCTTTGCGCCGGTACTGTCGTTTCTCGCCGGCACACTCTAGTGTTATGTTACTCCATGGAATGCATGCTCAACAAGGAGGGTTGCCATGTTCGTGAGAGGTTTGGTGGTTACGGCTATTCTGGCTGTACTGGTTTCCGGTTGCGGCAGCAACGGCGGTCCATTCAATCCCGGCCAGAATGATGACGCCCGATTCTATCCCCTTGCGGTGGGGAACACCTGGGAATACACAAGGTACGGCACCTTCAACATCGACTCACTCAGCTACACAATCAGCGGTGCC
This sequence comes from uncultured bacterium, assembly GCA_964624405.1. GTDB lineage: Bacteria > Fermentibacterota > Fermentibacteria > Fermentibacterales > JCC-6 > UBA6080. The sequence continues at coordinate 27,957 of CAZUXA010000022.1, forward strand.
TCCACGGTGACCATAACCGGCACCGCAGACCACTCCGGCGGATTTCAGGTCTTCGTTGAGGAAACCATGGTCAGCGATACCATACTGGGTCTTTTCATTGAAACTGCCATTGACACAAGCTACATCCGTGTAACGGGTTCCGGGCTCCACGGCTACCCCTCTCTGCTGTCAACCGATTCCAGCTGGACTGTTCCCTTCCCTCTGATTACCGGCATGGTCTGGCCTTTCAGCACTGAGCCACCCATGACGGGAGAACTGCTTTCCCAGTCGGAAACAGTCACGGTTCCAGCTGGAACATTCCAGGATTGCCTGGAAATGAGAATCATCTGGATCGAGGGTGGAAATGTGGTCAACACCAGTAACTTTGCCCCCAATGTGGGCATGGTGAGGAACATTTACAGCCAGGGAACTGCCCAGTTTCTCGTTAACATCACCACACGCCTCGCCTCATACCAGCTGGCACCCTGACCCGGGCAACCCGCGGTGCTGCGCAGGGCAAAAAGGCTGCTTCCGGACAGAGACTACATTGGTATACTGTTCGGCTCCATTCTCTTCGGGATAGCTTACTCCTGGTTCCTCTTCCCCTTCAGAATCTCCCCCGGAGGCGTGGCGGGGCTTGCCCAGATTCTTTACCACCTAACCGGCATTCAGGAGAGCCTCTGGATGTTCGGATTCAACATTCCCCTTTTCGTTTTCGGTTACTTCATGGTGGGGAGACAGTTCGGCATTAGAAGCTTCGTGGGAATGATGCTTTCCAACGGGGCTTGCTGGGCCTTGGCGCCCGACAGGCTCCATTTCATTCAGGGGTTCTCCCGGCTGGTTCACAATGTGGCTCCTTCAGGTGAACTTCCCAGGTATTCGGTACTTTTCAGCGGAGGCAGCGAGATGGACATTCTGCTGGCCTCCGTGGCGGGCTCTGCCCTGCTTGGCATCGGTCTCGGTATCATCTTCCGGTTCAGGGGCTCCACCGGGGGCACAGACATCCCGGTGGCCATAATGAAGAAATACACCGGGGTTACCATCTCCACAGGCTACTGGATGGTGGAAAGCGTGATAATCCTTCTGGTGGGGGTGGTGTTCAGCGATGCCAGGCTGCTGATATGGGCTTATCTGAACCTTTTTCTCACCACCAGAATGACGGATCTGGCCGCCGAGGGCATGCCTTTCGTGAAGGCGGTCATCATCGTAAGCGATCATTCCGAAGCAATCCGTGACGCGATCTACCTCCATCTCGACAGGGGGGTGACCTTTCTGATGGCCCAGGGCGGCTACAGGAGGCAGGACAGGGATGTAATCTATGTATGCATTCATCGGAGGCAGGTGATGATTCTGCAGAAGCTGGTGAAGGACATAGACCCCGACGCCTTCATGGTGCTCCATGACGCCTACGATGTTATGGGTTCAGGGTTCCGAAAGCGGATCATAGACTATTCCGATGCTGATTGACACCCACTGTCACCTTCTTGATGAACCCCTCTGCACGGATGTCGGGGGGGTTCTGAGCCGGGCCGCCGCCGCGGGTGTGGCGTCGATGGTGGTTCCCACGGTTTCCAGCGGGGAATGGGCAAGACTGGCTCCTCTTGAGAGCCTGGCCGGAATTCACACCGCCTGCGGGGTTCACCCCTGGAAAGCAGGGGAAGGGGTGGATGAACCCCTTCTCAAGAGCTTTCTCGGAAATTCGGTGGCGGTGGGGGAAATTGGTCTTGACTGGAAGGTGGGTGTTTCAAGGGCATGCCAGCTGGACTGCTTCGAAACGCAACTCGGAATCGCGGTAGAATTGAACCTTCCGGTGCTGCTTCACTGCCGGGGCGCCTTCGACGAGCTGCTTGAGCTTATCCGCTTCAAACCCCCTCCCGGAGCCGTTCTGCACGGTTTCAGCAGGAGCCCCGATCTGATGCGTCGTTTTCTTGATGCGGGTTGCTGCATCGGTTTTGGAGGGGCGATCACCCGGGAGAGGGCGGCAAGCGCCAGGGCCTGCGCCAGGGTGGTCCCGGAAGACCGCTATGTTCTGGAAACCGACTCTCCATGGATAGGCGTGAAGGGAGGCCCCTCCGAGCCTTCCTCGCTGCGCCTGGTGGCGTCATCAATGGCCTTTCTTCGCGGAGTTGCCCCCGAACAGGTTCACAGGGTGTCTTCGGAAAACGCCGTCAAGGTTCTGGCGCTTCAGCGATGAGCAGAAGATTCGACAGGGTAAGGGATTTCTTCGGTGAAGAGGGTCTGCTGAAGATACGGGAGGCGTCGGTTTTTGTGGCGGGTCTGGGCGGCGTGGGCAGCCACTGCGCCTCGGCCCTGTGTCGCACCGGAGTGGGGGAGGTCATTCTCTGTGACTTCGACGAAGTTACCGAAACCGGACTGAACCGCAGCGCTCTCTTCGGGCCAGGCGATGTTGGTCTGGGCAAAGCGGCAACAGCGGCCAGGCTTCTGGGGGACCTGTGCCCGGACACCAGGGTTTCGTTCCTGAACGCCTTCATTCACCGGGACACCCTTCCCGAACTGATCCCTTCCGGCTCGGTGTTCGCGGTGGCGGACGCGATAGACAGCCTGAATCCCAAGGCGGAGCTTCTTTCGTGGTGTCTGGCCATGGGGCTTGCCGTCTGCAGCAGTATGGGCGCTTCCGGAAGGCGCGACCCTTCAATGCTCAGGATTGGAAGCCTTGAAGAAACCCGGGGTTGTCCCCTGGCAAGGCAGCTCCGCCGCTACCTGCGGAATCGGCATGTGTCCGGTTCCGTCATGTGTGTCTACTCGACCGAGAAGGCGGTGAAGCCCTTGCCTCCGGATTTGGACGATGCTTTCCGCGGAAGGGGAAGGGTTAGAAACAGGCTTCCCAGTCTGATGACCATGCCCGGCGCGTTCGGCTACGCCCTGGCCCAGCTGGTGCTCGACGGCATAGTTGGGAATGGCGGGAACGTGTGGGAATCGAACCCACCCAGGATGGTTTAAGCACCCGACGCCGGATTTGAAGTCCGGGAGGGACACCAGTCCCCTTCCGCTCCCGCGTGGGGCTAAACTTCTCAAGACAGCAATGATTGTCAATACCACTCTGCGGTGTTATTGTCGCTTTTGTCGAAGGGGCTCAACGGGGGAGGGGTTTCATGGACATCAATACCATTACTAAAGGGATGGGCTCCTCCCCAGATGCCGGCGAAAGGGGTGCGCTCTTTGCCGAAAGGATTTCCGAACACCCCTCCCCGGTCGAAGCTGTTTCCGCCATATCCGGGTCTGCCCTGGAATCTCCGCTGAACGCGCTGGTGTTTTACACCGCTGTCAACTCGAAAATATGGAGCCCGAAACTCAGCGGCGTCACCCTTGAACTGCTGAAAAAGACCATGGCGTCCCATGATCCCCAACTGGTTCGGGCATGGCACCTTCTGGACAGTCTCACGCCGGAGGGGAGAAACGCCTTTCTGGCCAAGGTCTCCCTGGCTCTGGAGACCGCCACCCTGGTCTGGAACGACCTGAAGGAAGAGGGAAGGGCCGAAAGGCTTCCCACTGGCGAATCGGTTCTTGACATGGTTTTCGCGTCGGGTCCTCCAGAAGAGAAGGACTTTGCGCTGGATACAGCCGCGTGGCCCGGAGCCTCCCGCAAGAAGCTCGAGGAGGTTCTTGAAGAGCTTGATTTCGCCAGGCTTGGCAAGGAAAACTGGAGCTTCAGTTTCGACCCTGACATATTGGGCAGGCTCTACAGCGGAGCCAACCTGAAGGCTTATGTCAGGGGTTCAGAAGTCACCCAGAGCCCGCTTGCCCTGGCGAGAATCGCCCAGGGCCTCGCGGTGAAGCTGGGCCTTCTTCTGCGCACCGTGGGGATGTACCCGCCGGACCACCCGGCGATCGAGCCCACCCTGCTGGATTTCATGGAAAGGCTGGATTCCCAGAGGGGTGTCGAGGGGGGCATGGTGGCTTTCACCCTTCTCGGGGGTCGCCTGATGGTGAACAATATCAAGGTGAACAGAAAGGTGAAGGCTATTGACAATCTCCTCTCCCACCTCGAAGAGCGGAGGGTGAACAGCATCGCGTTTGATTCGGGCCTCACCCCCGAAGAGCTTTTCGACTTCCTTGAAATTCTTAACAGAAAAGCCGGGTACCTCAAGGAAAGGGGCGGACTGGGAGAAATCTGCCGAAAAAAGGGCTTTTCACGGATAAGCGTCGACGAGTTCAGGTACGCGCTGGTATCCCGCGACGGCGAGATGGTAGCCGAAACCGTTACCGGCCCCATTGACCACGCCCTTGAAGACATCGTTTTCCGGGAGCTTATCGACAGGCTTCAGAAGGGTGAATCGATCCGGGACATTCCAGCTGAACAGTTGGGCAATGCCTTCCAGAAAATCCTTGACGAATCAACGGGAGGCACCGGAAAGTACCGCTCGATGCTGGCGGATTTTGTCGCATCACTCGACCCTTCCATCCTTGAAGACGGCATTCTCACCAGCAGGGAAATTCAGCGATCCATCGCCTGGAGCGCCATGAGAAAGATCATCGACAGAAGCCTTGAAGACCTCGAGGCGAAGGAAGAGGAGAAAAGGCTTTCCGCCCTTGAAAAACTGTCGGATCTGGTGGGCACCGGAGCCGAAAGGGGAAAGATCAACACGGTTCTCCATGTCAGTGAGACGGTTGCGGACTGGATGCTGAGAACAACCTTCCCCGACGGGCTGTACACCGCCACGGTTCTTCTCGGTTCAATAGCCGAGAGGCTGATGGCGATGAACAGGCTCACCGCCGCCGCGGGAGTGGTGGAGCATCTGCGCAGGCTTCGCACGCTGGTTCCGGAAACACCGGCCATGGCCAGCGCCATGCGAAGGGGTCTGGCGGAGGCCCACCGGCGGATGGATTCTCCGGACGCGGCGGATATCCTGGCCGATGCCCTCATGAGTTCAGACACCATATCAAGAAGCGCCGCCGAACACGTAGTGGCGGAGTTCTCATTCAGGAACCTTGCGGGAAGGCTGATGGATACCTTTCTGGAGCGGCACCGTGACCACAGGGCCAGGGCGTACTCCATCCTGAAGCTGTACGGCATGGGCTTTCGACTCCAGATGCACGCAAGGGTGGAGGAAATACTCTCCGGCAGCAGCAACTTCAGGGATAGTGAGACAGGAAGGCTTCAAAATCCGGACTACTTCATGCTCAGGAACATTATCGGCCTGCTGGGCGATCTCAGCCACCGTGACAGCGCGGATCTTCTGGAAAGACTGTGTGACGACCCTGACGACAGGATTCGAAAACTTTCAGTGAGCGCTCTTTACAGGGTGGATAGAAACAGGGCGGCGGTATGTGCCAGGGAAATGGTGGGGGATCCCTCACGGGATGTTGTCAGGGCATCCATAGAGGTTCTGGCGGGTGTGGACAATCCTGACCGGGATTTGATTCCAACCGTACTCCGGCTCTGGCATACCCATGCCAGTACCAGACCGGTCATCATGAGCTTCTTTGAGAAGGTTGCTGATGATGAGAAGGTTCTCAGGCACATTCGTTCAGGGTTCAGCAACGCCTCGGGCTATCCCTTCGACAGCATGGAACTGGCAGGCGAAGGACTGGTCATTCTGGTTCGCAACGGGGGAACGGAAAACATCAGGGTTCTGAAGGACTACATCGCCAAAGCGTCCGGAGGGCTTCTGAAGAAGAAAAGCGTTTCAGACGAGTTCATGGAATCGGTCAAGTCGGCCATATCCGCCATCAGGGAGTACGGCGACCGAACGGTGAGTTGAAGAGACCCCTACTCCCACCACCGAACAATTCCGGGCTCGATTATTCTTCCGTACTCCGGGTGGGAAGGAAGCACCCGAACGGTGAAGCCGAACCTTCCCGAGTCGCTGCAGGGAAGCTTTCCAGTGAAGACAGCCCCGCCTTCGCCTTCGCCGTCCGGGGAGAGCCTGGTGGTTATTCTGTCAGTTATGTATCCGTCGCCGCCGGCAATGCCGTGCTGAATCTCCACTGCAAGGTCTTCAGGCATAAGCCCCCCGGTGTTCACCGAAACCGAGACCGGAATGCTGTCGCCCACAGAGAATGTGTCCGCCCCGGCGTCAGCGGTTACATCCACTATCCGTATGTCCTTCCAGGCTGATCTCACCCGGTTCTTCCAGGCGGCCATGGCTCTGCAGCCCCGGCAGTCGTTCGCGTCAAGGGCTCGGGAATGGGCAAGGGCCGGCAGGTAGAAGCCTTCGACATACTCCGCAAGCATCCGGTTGGTATTGAAACGGGCAAGAACCCCCTTCATGGTCTTTTTCATCATTGCGGTCCACGCCCTGGGAATGCCATCGGTGCCGGTGTTGTAAAAGGCTGGTATCACGCTGTTTTCGATGAGATCGAAAAGGGTTTTTGCTTCAACGGCATCCTGCATGTCCGGGTCGTCGTACAACTCCCCGCGTCCTATGGACCAGCCGGCGTCGCGCCGGTAGCCCTCGTGCCACCATCCGTCGGGAACACTGCAATGCAGAACCCCGTTCATGCATGCCTTCATGCCGCTGGTTCCACTGGCCTCCATTGTCATTCCCGGTGTGTTCAGCCAAACATCCACCCCCTGAACCATCAGCCTGGCCAGACTCATGGAATAGTCATCGAGATAGATCACCCTTCCATGGAATTCCGGCGACATGCAGAGATGGAAAATCTTCCTTATCAAATCCTTGCCGCCCTGATCGTGGGGATGGGCCTTTCCGGAGAATATGATTTGAATCGGTCTTTCCGGGTCGGTCAGCAGTTTTAAAAGCCTTCTTTCATCCCGAAGAAGAAGCGCGGCCCGTTTGTAGGTGGCGAACCGCCGGGCGAAGCCGATGGTTAGAACTTCGGGGTTCAGCACCGGTTTCTCCGCGAAGGACGGAAGGGTAAGACCCATGGAGGAAAGCTGGTTCGCCCAGTGCTTTCTTGCGTGGGCTACGAGCCTTTCCCGAAGCCTTTCATGGGCTCTCCACAATTCCGAGTCGGGAATCCGGTCGATGTGGCGCCAGAACTTCTCACCCATGGGATTTCTTGGGCGGGTGTCTCCAACATACCGGTCCAGAAGCCGCCTTATCTCACCGCTTACCCATGATCCCTCGTGAACCCCGTTAGTGACATGGCCTATGGGGATGTCTTCCTGGGGAAGATTGGGCCATACACCCATCCAGATGTTCCTTGAAACACTGCCGTGAAGTTCACTTACGCCGTTGGCCCCGTGTGAGAACTTCAGGGCGAAAACCGTCATCGAGAACGAGGTTCCGTCCGGGTGTCTGCCCAGTTCCAGAAAAGCTGAATCTTCGATGCCTATGCTGCTGATGTAGGGTCTGAGATACCGCAGCACAAGTTCCGGTTCGAACTCCTCGTTGCCTGCCGGAACAGGCGTGTGGGTTGTGAAAACATTCCCCGCCCGGACCACCTCATAAGCCTCTTGAAAGGTGAGTCCCCCGGCGATTCTCTCGGAAAGCATTTCCATTATCAGAAAAGCCGAGTGGCCTTCGTTGATGTGCCTTACCGCCGGGTGAAGCCCAACCGCCTGCAAAGCCTTTATCCCCCCGATTCCCAGAAGAATCTCCTGGCGGATTCTCATCTCCTTGTCGCCGCCGTATAGCTGGTCGGTGATCATCCTGTCTTCCGGAGGGTTCTCGGGAAGGTTGGTGTCAAGAAGCAGAAGTGAGGCGGTACCCACAGGCAGCCTCCAGATTGCCGCCTTCACAGTTCTTTCCGCCATGGGCACCGTGATTATGAGAGGCTCGTTTTCGTTGTTCCTTACCCGCTCCACCGGCATATTGGAATAGTCGTTGACCGGGTATCGCTCCTGCTGCCATCCGTCGCTGTTCAGGTACTGGCTGAAATACCCGAGCCTGTACAGAAGCGTTATTCCCACGAAGGGAATGCCGAGGTCTCCCGCGGATTTGATGGTATCTCCCGCCAGCACCCCAAGACCTCCGGAGTAAATGGGAAGGCTTTCGTGCAGCCCGAACTCCGCGGAGAAATAGGCAATGACCTCATTCTCATCCAGTACTTTTCCCTGGGCCCTTGGGAACCAGGCTGCCTTGGACATGTAGTTGGAAAGATTGCTCTCCACTTCGTCAAGCCTGGAAAGAAACACCGTGTCCTCAGCAAGCTCGTTCATCCTGGTCTGGCTGGCCCGGCCCAGAAGCAGAATCGGGTTGTGGCCGCACGACTCCCAAAGCTCCTGGTCCACGGATCGGAAAAGGCTTACCGCATCGCGGTTCCATGTCCACCAGGCGTTTCCCGCTATCTTTCCAAGTGACTCGAGCCGTTCCGGCAGACGGGGAACCACCCTGAAAACCATGGATTTCAAAAACAACCTCCCTCGTTTGAATCCGAAG
>CAZUXA010000023.1:0-29560 GCA_964624405.1 uncultured bacterium
AGTTCGAGGAGGGGCGGGATGGCCAGTGTTTTCGAGGCGTAGTCCGGCACCGGGAACTCGGTTACGGGCTGGAAGTTCACGAGCCAGCCCGGGAAGGAGACCTGACGGCTCTGGCTTGTTACCAGGGCAAGCTCCTTGCCGGCGTCCATCGCGAGCCTGGCAAACCTTTGAAGGGTTCTGGATACTCCGTTGAGGTCATCGATGGTGTCGGTGACCCAGGCTCTTTTTTCCAAGTTGGGGGCCGCGGGTGAAGAAATCTTCAAGTGTTTGGCGATGGTGTTCACTTCTTCCCGGCCCCTTTTCCTGTCCATGTAGGCAATGGAAAAGGGTGTGTTTAGAAGAAGCACCGGGATCATGGCGTTCAGCGAACCAATGGCGTCCAGCATTCTGCCCTCGCCGAACCTGGTGACCATGAGCCCTATAAACCTCTGCAGAAGCCTGTTGGTGAGGCGGTTGAGAATCTGGAAGGTGCGCTCCTCTATCCCCTCCTGAAGCAGTTCGGGGCTGCCCCTTCTGAGGTTGAGGTCGCGGCCTATCTCAACGAGTTCGTCGGCGAGGAAGGTTTCGAAGTCCGGTTCTCCCGACTTCTTGGCCTTCTTGAGAAGCTGGTGGAAGAGGAAGTCGGCCTTGTGCCAGAGTGTGGGCTCCTCGCCTTCACTATGTCGGGAAGGGTTGAAGAAGCTGTCGGCGGCCATGAAGGCCACGGATGGAACCTTTTTCGCGTGGAGGGAATCGCGGTAGAAGCTGTAGGCGATGGAGTAGACCGCGTAGGCGGACCTTATCGCGGTTCCGTGCTCGCCCCCGGGAACCCCTTCGCCGTTCCTTACCGCTTCGAGGAACTCCTTTATCGTTTTTGCTTTGGGAACCATGGTCCAGGTGAGGCCTATGAACCTTCCGCAGTGGTCATCGCTTCCGGCAGTGTAGCCCGTGAAGCTTTGCCCCTTGATGGTCGCGGCGGTCTCCAGGGCCGCGGTGTTCTCCCAGGAGGCCCTGGTGCCGTTCCTGACCTCCACCAGTTCCACCTCCCTCATCAGGTCGCTCCACTCGCCGGGGGGAAGGTGTCCTCCCGGCGAGTAGAAGGGATGGGCAAGGGAGTGGGCCAGCTTCTGGTCCCTGAGGTATTCGAAGAGTTCGAAGCCCTTTTCCCTGAGGGTTGCAATCCGGTCGTGCTGACTGTGGTTTATGCCGTAGACCAGGATGTGAACCATGCTCTTGCTCTCGGGCATGATCATGGCCACCTCTTCGCTCATGAACACTCCGGGCAGGCGGGAGATCTTCATCACGCCGTCTATGGTGTTCATGTCGGTTATGGTGACGAAATCCATTCCCCGGCTTCGGGCCTGCTCGTACACCAGTTCCGGTGGTGTGAAGCTCTCCGGAGCCTTCAGAGTGCGGAGTATCCAGCGGGCGGAAGTTGTTGACGCGCTGGAATGAACATGCATGTCACATTTTTTCGAGGTCACCTGGCCCCTTCCGGCTGGTCGGGAGAAGATACAACCCCTCAGCGATCCAGGGCAATGATTCCCTGGGGGCCCTCCCCTCCGGCTGGAATCGTGTTCAGCACGGTGAAATCCACCGTGTCCAGCACCCTGACACAGTTGCCCCCGAAATCGGTGGCGTAGATCCTGTTCTCCAGTACGGCAAGGCCTGTCGAGCTGAAACCCGTGTCCACCCAGTTGAAGGTTCCATCCTCTCTGTAGACCAGGAGCCTGTTGCCGCTCCAGCCGTTGGGGCTAACGAAGTCACCGCCGATTACCGCCGGCTCGCCGGGAGTTCCGCCGGTCTCGAACTTCGCGCTGATGGTGAGGTTCGCCGGGTTGATGACTGAGATGGTTCCGTCGTCGGCGTAGGTTGTGGCCCCCGCGTGGACCATGCCGGTCTCCGGAAAGGCTTTTGCCCAGCCGGTGTTGATGCCGGTGTCAAGCCATGCCAGTTCCTCGCCGGTGGTCGCGTTCAACACGGTGACGCCTCCAGGTGAGGTAGTTTCCGGCCAGCTTCCGTGGGTGACGAAGACCCCTCCACCGCTGTACGCGATGCCCGAGGGGTTGGCGGGAACATCCCACTGGCCGGTGACGGAGAGGCTGTTGAGGTTCACAACGGCCACCTTCGAGGTGAGAAGAAGGGTGATGTAAACGGTGTTGCCGTTTCTCGCGGCGCTGTAGGGGTTGCTGCCCGAGGGGAGATAAACGCTGGCCTGAACCGCGCCTCCCTGGTCAGAGTCGTAGAGCCGGAGGTCGGCGTCCAATGATGAAAGAACGGCGAAGTCGCCGTCACCCAGGTCCAGTATGGCGTTGGGTGTGTCGCCGCTGATCCAGCAGGTCTGAACCAGGCTGTCGGTTTTCGGGAACCAGGCGTCCATTGTGTTGGACATACCGTTGAACCAGATGACAATGTCGCCTTCTGGGTTCGGGTTCTGTGAGGGGCCCGTATTGCTCCTGCAACCCATGGTCAGAGTAATTGCAAGGGCGGCAAGGATCAAGGCGATTCTTCTCATCTTCTTTCTCCAGTCTCGATGGTTATGCCGAAGGTTCTCGGCTTTCCGGGATACCCGCCGGATTCCTCGTAATCGGTTCCGGCGGCGTTGAGAACCCATGTCATGAGATTCACTCTGCCGATGGGAAAGGCTGCCTGGGCGTCAAGAATCAGGTAAGGTTCGAGGCTTTGGGTTTCGGTTCTGTTAGTGAACCTTCTGCCCTGGCCGGTGATGGAGATTTCGAACTCCATTCCGTTTGGGGCCGTGAATGCCGCTTCCCCGCCGCCGGTCACCTGGGGCCTGTAGGGAATGAGCATGCCTTCCCTGGCGGTTCCGGGGGTTTCATCCGTGGCGGTTGCCATGGTTATGCTGCCCCCAATTCTGATTGGACCGGGATTCACCGAGGCTTCCAGTTCGATTCCCCTCGACAGGCTTTTGGCGGTGTTTTCCGGAACCCAGATGCCGTCTTCGCCGGGAAGCCAGAGTATCAGCTGCTCTGTTTTCGTGATGAAACCGGTTGCGCTGAGGAGTGTGTTGCCCCTTGTGATGAATCTGATGCCCGCCTCGGCCCCTGTGGAGGTCTGCGGAAGCAGGTCGGGGTTGCCCTGTGCGAAAACGTCTGCGGGCCAGTACAGGTCGTTGAATGTTGGAACTGTTGCGTCACGGGAAACGGCTGCCCAGGGTGTGATGGTTCCGGAGCCTTGGATCGCGGCCCTGGCGTTCCACCACGCTTCACCGTCGGTCACTCCGCCCCTCAGCCACAGCGATGCGGTCCGGTTCTCCCATCCCAGTGCGCTCCATGGTGTCGTTCTGTAGTGGCTGCCCGAGGCGGAGCTTTCCAGGCCGCGCCACTGGATTCCCGTGCGTGATGCCAGGGGACCCAGTGTGAAGGCGGCCTCAGCATCGGCCCCGAAGTCGGTGTGTTTGTCGTCCTGCACCTGGGGAACGGTGCTTTTGTAGGCCATGCCCCCGGCTCCCGCCCTGAGTGTGATGTGGCCTGCTCCCGCCCATGCCTCGAGCTGCCCCTGCCGCCTTGTCCCGTCGGTTGCCAGGGTCCAGTCCGGCGATTCGGTCTCGCCGTCGGCGCCTGTTGCCAGTATGCCCCATGTGCTTCTTGAAAGAAGGCAGGTCATTGCGTGGGCGGTGCTTCCCCCGGCGCCCACCGACCTTTTGAGCGAGATTCCGAGGCGGCCGGGTGTTGTGTTGCCGTTGTAGCCCACCCTTGCCCCTCCCCTGTGGTCGGCTTCAGCCAGAATCCGCCAGGGGCTGCCCGCCGCTTCGGTTCTGTAGTTGAAGAAGCCCGCCATGCCGCCTCCCACCGCTGTTGAACCGCCCCGGCCCACTTCAAGGGCGCCGAACACGGAGGGGTCGGCAAGGCCTGCCGGGAGGCCGTCCCTGGCGGTTTCCACGGGATGGCCGTCAATCATCCATCTCGAGTGCCCGGGATCGGCCCCGCGGGATGAGAGGGAGATTATGGGCATGGCGCCGCCGTACTCCCTTGTCGCCATTCCCGGAGTGAGTTTTGAGAGGGCTCTGAAACCCTCCCTTGACAGGTCCTGAAGCTCACCGGAGCCAAGCATTACCACGGATGGGACCGAGGAATGGAAAGATGAGCGCCTTCCGGCGACGAGAATCACGCCTCCGGATGATACCGGAAAGGGTTGAAGGACAGCGGTGCCTGCTTCGGGGCTGCCTGTCCAGTCCCGGAATCCCGTGGCGTGAACGGTTATCGAAGAGGGTTCCTGTCCCGTCAGGGCATACTGGCCCAGGTAGTCCGTCAGGCCGTGCCATTGGCCTTCCCAGCCGATCCAGGCGCCCTGTATCGGGTTGCCACCGGGGTCGGTCACCAGGAGTGAGGCCGCGATAACTGTGATGAGGTACAAAAAAACCGCCCTTCATTCGCTGCCGCGAATGCGGGACGGCCGGCGGGAACCCTGAAGCGGGGCTCCTTCACACCGCGCAGCCCGGGGGTGAGTATCCTGACTTCCGGATCGGCCCTTCCTCCGCCTTCCCAGCCCTTTCTGGCCAGTGGCATGTGGAGTTCGGTACCCGGTTACAGTGGCGCTACCGTGACGGAATCACACCGTCTTCCTGCACCCGCGGCGTTGTGGAAGTATAGAAGGGCCCGGCTCCGGGGTCAACTCAGCCGGATGTGACCCTGTTCCTGCCGAGTTGCTTGCTTTTGTACATCAGGGCGTCGGCCCGGTCCACCACCGAGTTCTCGCTGTCTTCGAGACTGGCTGCGGTGGCGCCAATTGAAACGGTTACCGGTATCAGTGTACCCTCGTACATGGTGGTGGTGGCCTCCACCAGGTGCCGCAGCCTCTCCGCTATCTCAACCAGGTTCCGGGCGGAGAGCATGGGGAAAACTCCCAGGAACTCCTCGCCCCCCCACCTGCCCACAACATCGAAGGGCCGGACAGAGGCGACCAGGGTTCTGGCTATTGTGGAAAGCACCCGGTCTCCGGCGGCATGGCCGTAACGGTCGTTGGCGGCCTTGAAGTTGTCTATGTCCACGAACAGAACCCCGAAGGGTATTCCGTTCCTCTTCATCGCCGCCATGCTGGCGGAGAGCACCGCCTCCATCTGCCTCCGGTTGGGAAGACCTGTGAGGGGGTCGGCCAGGGACAGCCTTCTAAGCTCGTCTATCTCGTTCCGAAGGCTCTTTGCTGAGCCCGATTCCCCGAATATCTCCACCCCCACCTTCGTTCCGTCTTCCAGAAAGAGGCTCAGGGTTTGAATGTCCACGGCGACCCTGTGCCCATCCCGATGGTGAAGGAAGACCCTTGCCCTTCTCGGCTCGGAGTCGTCCAGGGTGTTTGAAAGAGGGCAGCAGCCGCTGCACAGGCTTCTGCCGGATTCATCCACATGAATCAGAATGTTGTCGGCGCAGCGTTTTCCAAGAACATCACCGGAGGTGAAGCCGGTTATCCTCTCCGCCGCGGCGTTCCAGAAAACCACTTTTCTGTCGCTGTCAACAATGTACACGCCATCGCTTACGGCATCGAGCAGGTCTTTCATTGCCGGGAACGCAGGCTGTTCAGACATGGTTCCTCAGCATGAGTTCCATGGGATGAGGGTTCAGGTAGAACTGGCTCTCGAGGTAGGGAGGGCCGTAAAGCATCACGCAATGCTTGAGAAGTGTGAGTGGAACGACAAGGGGAACAAGGCCTTTGTGGTAATCGGCGGTTACACTTACGAGTTCGGCCTTTTCTTTGGGGTTGAGAACTTTTTTGAAGTACCCGGCTATGTGCTCGAGCACGTTCGTGTTCTTTTTCACCGTGGCCTTCAGGGCAAGGGTCTGCATCAGCTTTTTTTGATAGTCGCTGATGAGGGCGGGGGTTTCAGCGGCGACCATGCGGCCCAGTTCCGTGAGCCCCGCGGGGCTGTGGGCCATCAGGATAAGTTTGTGCCTGGCGTGGAACTCGACCAGTTTGCCCCGGGTGAAGCCTTCGTGGAGCATTTTTTGCCAACGGTGCATCACGAAAAGCCGCTCGATGAAGTTCTCGCGGATGCCATCGTCGTTGAGCCTGCCCTCGTCCTCCACCGGAAGGTTGGGAAAGGCCTCCATGAACGCCTTCGCGAAGATGCCAACACCGGTCTTGTTGACACCGCCCCTGTCGGTGTAGACCTTCACGCTCCTCATTCCGGAACTGGGGGATTTGCTCTTGAAGATGAACCCGCAGAGGGGAAGCTTTTTCAGATCGGTTATCCTTTTTTCGGCCCAGGCGGACATTTGGGGAGTGATGTCTTTTTCTGTTTTCTGGGTGAGGAGCTTTATCTCACCCCCGGTGTTCACAAGCCTCATGGCCTCCCTGGGGACTGGAAGGCCGCACTCCACCTCGGGGCAGACCGGAACGAACCTTACGAAACTGCCCAGGCGGTCCCGCAGGAAGTGGTCGAGCTTGTGGCCTCCGTCGTAGCGCACCTGGTTGCCCAGCAGGCATGAACTGATTCCAACCATCGGAGAATCACCGGGACCAGAAGTCGCGTTCAAACTTCTCTCCCTTCGAGAGTGCCAGAGCCTGGCTTATGGAATGGTCCATGTTGTTGTACCAGAAAGAGCCTGACCTGCCGAGAAGGGTCAGGTTTTCCGGAAGAACCAGGGATGTGAGCTTATTCCTGTAATCCAGATCATAGACGGGATATGTTTCCCTTATCAGCCTCCAGTCCATAAACTCGATCTGGTTTTCCCTGAGGGCGCCCACACTTTCCAGCTGGGGAACAAGCTCCTTCTGGATCCCCTCCACTCCGTCCCGAAGTGCCTGGTCGGTTACTGTTATCTCAACGCAGAGGCTGTCGGCGCCATGTGGCACCGTGTCTCCGCGGAAATGCCTGGGAATGGTGATGCGGCTGAAGCAGAGATCCTCCTGACCGAAGTAGCACCACTGGTAATCGTTTCGGGGGTTTTCCGACTTGAGGCCGATGTTGGCCACCAGGGTGTGAATGAAGGAAAAATCCTGTTCAGGAAAGAGCAGGGACAGGGGAGCACTCCAGAATACCCGGTCAGCCTCGAGAATCGCTCCGCCGCCCATGGTGATGCCCCGGACGATACCCGAATCCTGTACAATACCCTCTGCGGGTATTCCATACATCAACGCTCCGCCCGAGCGTTTAACAAGGCTTGACTGCATATCGCAAAAACTCTGTATACCGCCTTCGGAAGGGTAGTAAAACTTTGTGTGAACAGGGCGCGGGGCTAGCATGCCAAGGAACAGTGAGAGCAACGAGTCCGCCTTGACCCGCTTGTCTATCACAGCCCGGTTCACTCCGGCCTCCGCCCAGTCCGGATGCATCAGTTCCGGGTCCATCCCGGAAAACTTCCGGGTGTAGGCTTTGAAAAAGAATTCGTAAAGGTTTCTTCCGTAGCGGCAGCGGATGAAATCCGCGAAGGAGTTTACCTCGCCGGCGGGCTTTTTTTTCAGCATGTCCATCAGGCTTCTGAAGAGCACTCCCGGCGGAAGCCCCACCAGGGATTTCAGGGAAAGGGGCCAGTGCCGGTAACGGCCCGCCATGAACACGCTGCTTTTTCTGGGAATGGTTATGTAGCGGGAATCCAGTATCCGCTTGAGGTAACGGTCAACCCCTTCATCCGAGGTGTGAAACCGGTGAGGGCCTATATCGAAGTGAAAACCTTCAATACTGAATGTTCGGGCCAGGCCCCCGGGACACTCCTCCCTCTCCACCAGCACCGTTTCAGCGGAGTTCTCCTGTGAAAGAAGCCTTTCGGCCAGAGTAAGCCCGGCAACACCTGCGCCGACGATCACGGTTCTACCCGCCATTCGAGCCCCTTTCGAAGACCAGAAGATACAAGCCTCCAAAGGCCATGAGAAGAACGGCGAGGAACATCCACAGAAGGTGAAGGGTGAAACCCGCCTGAATCACACCAAGCCCCGGGGCAAGTTCCCCGGTTACGCCCACCACGGCAAACCCCGCGGTCCAGCCCGCCTCGAGGGTGCCCAGGCCCATAAGCCCGTGCACCGGCATGGCAAGGGTCATATCCGTAATCGCCCCCGCCACCAGAACCTTCCAGACCGGCTGGAAATCCACTCCCACCGACCTGAGAAGAAAGACGAACATGAACAGCTTCACGCTCCAGGCCAGAAGGCTGAGCAGGAAGGAAAGGGCGAACCCCCCCCTTCTTCCCGCTCCCACATTCACCGCGTTTTCCAGGTCGCTGTAGCCTGTGGCGAAACGGGCTTTTGTCAACCGAAGAACCGGCTTTCTGAGCAGGGCGAACAACCGGGGCAGAAGAAATACCGAGACCAGGGCTCCCAGCCCAACCATCAGCGCCACCAAGGTTGCGCTGCCGCTGAGTCCCGCCGCCACCGCGCAGCTCACCAGGGTGCCCATGGCGGCCAGATCCAGAAGCTTGGCAAGAACCACCGTGGCCGCTCCCCTGCCCAGGGTGAGTTTCGCATAGCGTCGAAACAACCCGACCAGGGCCGGGTCCGCCAGACGCAGGGGAAGAAGATGACCCAGTCCCACATGCACGGCGTTGAGGGGCAGAGCTGTCCTGATGGAGATCGGGTGTTCCCAGGTCAGCAGTTTCCAGCGCCAGGCCCTGAGCACCTGGCTTGCGAGAAAGAATGCCAGCGCTATTGCAAGGTATTCGTGATTCGCTCCGGCAACCGCGGCAAGAATCGCGTTCGCCGTCTCCCGGGGATCACCCTCCCTGTAGAGAAGAAACAGGGTAAGCGCCGCTCCGATGAAAACCGCGCACGCTGTCTTCAGCGCTCTGCCGGAAATCCGCACCATGCCTCCCGGGTTGTGAAGCGGTAATATAGAAGCACCGTACGGATCAGCGTCCGTCAGACGGCTTCCAGGTCTGCCACAAGTTCGATGAAGTAATCCCCTGACCAGTGATCAAGCCCGGCGGGATTGTCGGCACAGGCCGCGGCTTCGCTTTTTGCCGCTTCGATGTTCAGGGCCTTGATCCGGTTCACCAGGCCAAACTGCACACTGTCAAGCGCAAGGGGAGCCTCTTCCGTGTAATCGCCGGAATTGCGGAGTTTTTCTTCAAGCTGGGAAAGGCGCACCTCCGGGAAGGAAGCCACGAACCAGGCGAAATCGAACCAGTCCACTCCGGTGCCAGCGGACAGAAGGGAGTGGATGTTCCATGCCAGCGCGTCGGGCAGCGAAACAGCGTGAACCGGGAAGGGAACCGGTCTCTGAAGAAACCTCTGTTCCATCACCAAACCCTTTTCGGGGGCACGGTTCACATCCACGGGAATCTTCATGTTCTTCCTGGGGTGAAAACCTTTTGCCACGGTTTCCGGCGCGTCGATGGCCTCCATAAACCCACGGTAGGTGCCATGAAGGACGGCGCCTCCCTCCGAACCCCTGCGAAGTTCCCCCTGGAAACCGAAGCGGGACAGCTGTTCTTTCATTCCATCCGCATACTCCATCAGGGAGAATGTCGAGTCCGGATTCAGGAGGCAGAATTCCAGACCGTCGCTTCTCCTGTCCAGACCGTGAAGCACCCGAAGGGCGGTTCCCCCGCAAATGGCGGCCCTTTCCAGAAGACCGGCTTCCCTGAATCCCAATAGAAGCACATCATGAAGAATTTCAGTCAGGGCGCGGAGGTAATCATCCCCGTCGGTACAGCTGTAATCCGCCAGCATCCCCCTTATTACACTGTGCATTGGGGCTCCTCATCATCTTGGGTTTGCCGGAACAATGCAATGTTTATCAATCCCGGGCAATACTCCGGCTCCGGGATCCAGCGCCCGGAGCCGGTTTCGCCCCGCTACTCCGGAAGTTTCTTCAGGCAGAGGAACCAGTCCAGGCACTGGTAGTCGGCGCCGGCGCCCTTCACCCTCTCCTCGGCAATTTCCGTGGTGGCCGGGGGAGGAATGATGACCATGTCGCCGGGGCGCCAGTCTGCGGGGGTTGCAACCTTGTACTTGTCCGAGGTCTGCATCGCCAGAAGCAGGCGCTTCAGTTCGTCGAAGTTCCTGCCGTTGGCGAGTGGGTAGTAGATCAGGGCCCTCACCTTTGAATCCGGGTCTATGAAGAACACCGCCCTCACCGCCTGGGTGTCGCTGGCTCCGGGCTGAACCATGCCGTACTTGTAGGCCACATCCATGGAGAGATCCGCGATTACGGGAAAGTCCACCTTGACGTTTTTCATGCCCTTCCAGGATATCTTTTCCTCGATGGTGCGAAGCCACGCGATATGGCTGAAGTGACTGTCGATGGAGAGTCCCAGCAGTTCGCAGTTCAGCTCCTCGAACTCCTTCTTCATTGACGCGAAGGTCATGAACTCCGTGGTGCACACCGGGGTGAAGTCCGCGGGATGGCTGAACAGTATCACCCATTTGCCTTCGTAATCATCGGGAAAGTTTATGGTTCCCCGGGTTGTCAGCGCGGTGAAGGACGGGGCGGGGTCGCCGATCAGGGGAATCGAGGGATAATCCTCGTCCTCACAGCAGCAGTCCAGGTCGTGATGATGCTCTTCACACATTGTCAAGCCTCCTCTTATGGTGTTGTTTTACCGACTCTTTCATCCTGGCTCATGGCTGCCAGTCCGGCGATTTCCTTCACATTCAGGCCCAGCCCTTCCGCGACCCGTGTTCCGTAGTCCGGGTCGACCTTGTAAAACAGGGCGGTCTGCCTCTTCTGGATAGACTTCCTTGCGTTGCCCAGGTGCCCGGTGATGTTGGCCACCAGGTGCTTCCGGTCGCTGTCGGTCATTACTTTCCGGTAGAGTTCACCGGCCTGGACGAAATCCACATCGGAAAGCACGAAGGGGTGCCGGTCCGCCATGCCGAACACATCGATGGGAGGCAAGGCCCTGCCGGGATCCGGGGCGGGGGTCGCCATGCTGTTGGGCCAGTAGTTGGGCCCTTTTCCCCCGTTGTCGTCCACTCTCATGGCTCCGTCTCTCTGGTAGTTCACGAAGCCGGAGGCCTTCGGAGCGTTCACCGGAATCAGGTGGTAGTTCGGGCCGAGCCGGTGCCGGTGGGCGTCGTGATAGCCGAATACCCGGGCCTGCATCATCTTGTCCGGAGACGGCCCGATGCCCGGGACCAGGTTGCCGGGAGAGAACGCCGCCTGCTCAACATCGGCGAAGTAGTTTTCCGGGTTGCGGTTCAGAACCAGCCTGCCCACTGGAATCGGCGGGAAATCACCGTGGGGCCATACCTTGGTAACATCGAAGGGGTCGTACCGGTAGGTTTTGGCCTGTTCCGGAGACATCACCTGTATCTCCAGCCTCCAGGAGGGAAACACCCCCTGGGCGATCGAGTCGAAAAGGTCACGGGTCGCGATGTCCGGATCGATACCGCGCATTTTGTCGGCTTCGTCGCCGGTGAAGCTCCGGATGCCGCTTTCCGTCTTGAAATGCAGCTTCACCCAGTGGTAGGCGCCCTTTTCGGTGTACCACATGAAGGCGTGGCCTCCGTAACCGTTCATGGACCGGTAGTTCATGGGAGTGCCCCGATCGCTGAACAGAATCGTCACCTGGTGCACGGACTCGGGAGTAAGGCTGAGAAAGTCCCAGAAGGCGTCGGGATCCTTCAGGTTGGTTTCGGGATTCCGCTTCTGGGTGTGTATGAAGTCCGGGAATTTTATGGCATCCCGGATGAAGAATACCGGCGTGTTGTTGCCGACCATGTCGAAGTTGCCCTCTTCGGTGTAGAACTTCACCGCGAACCCCCTGGGGTCCCTTTCGGAGTCCGCCGAGCCCTTCTCACCCCCCACTGTGGAGAAACGGGCGAAGGTTTCGGTCCTCTTCCCCACCCCGGACAGGAACGAGGCGCAGGTGTACCTGGACACATCGTGGGTCACCTCGAAAAAACCATGTGCCCCGGCGCCCTTGGCGTGCACAACCCGCTCGGGAATCCTTTCCCGGTTGAAGTGGGCCAGTTTCTCGAGAAGATGGATGTCCTGCAGTAGCAGAGGCCCTTTGGGCCCGGTAGACATCGATGTAAGGTCGCTGTCCACCGGTTTGCCAAAGTTTGTGGTCAGCTTCTTCTTCTCACTCACTTCTCTCCTCCTTTTCCAGACAACTCCTGCAAACTCCCCTTACTTCGATTCGCGTTCCCCGAACGACTCCGATGGCTCTGGCCTCCTCGGGGACTTGAATCCTGTCAAGTTCCGGGCAGACAAAGTCATACGCCTCTCCGCAGACAGCGCACAGGAAGTGGTGATGGGGGTTGTGGTCAAGATCGAAACGGATCCGTTCGCTGGAGGAACCAACGGGGTGAATCAACCCCAGCCCTGAAAGCATTCTCATGGTTCTGTAAACCGTGTCAAGCGAAAGGGATGGAACCTTTTTCCGAACAGCCTCGAAGACCTCGCCCACGCTGGGATGTCCCTTTGAACAGACCATGTTCCTGATGATCTCGAGCCTCTGATGGGTGAGTTTGATTCCGGCCTTCCGAAGCGCGCCGGAGAAACAGAGAATCATCTCATCGGGGTTGTTCATCAGGTTCATCCTTTTCAGAATCCTTATTTGTTAAGAATATTTCTTGTTTACAAGGATGTCAATGCTTCGGCGCCTGGTATCTCTTCGGCTTGATAGGCGGTTTTCGCGGAATTATGTTTCACTGCTACCGTATCGGCTCGATCCGGGAATGCCCGGGCCCCTGACACATGCCACAACAGCACCGGGAGTTAAATGAGAAAGCTTCTCTTCCTCTCATACACCTTTCCCCCACAGACCAGCGGCGCCGTTCCGGTGATACTGAACCTGCTGAAGTATCTACCCTCCAGCGGCTGGGAGATGCTGCCCCTGGTCGCGGGGAACCCCCGCTGCATTTCAGTGGACTCTTCACTTGAAAAGGATATTCCCGCCGGTGTCAGAACCACCCATGTCCATATGTTCGACCCCTTTTCCTTCCTGGGAGGCGGCTACAGAAACGATGGAAGCACCAGGGAAGGAAGAACTCCGCCGGGAATCCTCGCCGGATTACGGAGAGGATTAAGCCGTTTTCTCAGCAATTTCGTCTTCATTCCGGATCGTGTGATTCTGTGGGCTCTTACCGCCATTCCCGCCGGGGTCGTTCTTGCGGCGCGGGAACGCCCGGATGTGATTGTCTCCCACGGGCCCCACCACTCCACCCATCTTATCGCAAGAGTCATGGCTTTTCTGACCCGTACTCCCCATGTGATGTATTTTGGCGACCTCTGGACGCAGGACTCATACATGCGTTTCGACAACGCCCTCAACCTCCGGATGGAAAGCTGGATGGAACGCCGTCTTCTCCGAAGCTGCGCCGGCATCATCGCTTCCACCCCGGGTTCGCTGTCCATGCTTGAGGCAACCGCCGGCAACCGGCGCCCGCCGGGTTTCGTGCTCTACAACGCCTTTGATCCGGACCGGATGCCTCCCCCCGGCATCCCGAAGGCTTCAGGAGGGCGGTTCCTGCAGGCAACCTTCACCGGAAATTTCTGGGCGGAGCACTCTCCCCGGCCCCTCTTCGAGGGGATGAGGCTGTTCTTCTCAAGAAATCCCGAAGCCCCGTTCAAGTTGCGGATCGCCGGCAGAATCGAGCCCCAGTTTCAGGATCTGCCGGACATCCTGGGGATTTCCGATCACATTGAAATGGCGGGTGTGGTTCCTTTCGGGGAAATACTCAGGTTTCAGGCGGAATCCGATCTTCTCATTGTAAGCCTGCCTCCCAGGCCGGGCAGCGAGGTGAAGTGCTCCTCCAAGCTCGCGGAGTATCTCGTCAGCGGTACGCCGATTCTCGCCATAGCCCCCGAGGGCGAATTGACAGGCTGGGTCAGGCAGTTCGATGCCGGGTATGTTTCCTTCCCCGACCCGGAAACCGTGGCTTCCACCCTCGAAACGATTCTTTCCGCCTGGAAGACAGGCAATCTTGCCTCTTCCGTCCGCCTCGGAGAGGTGTGGAAGCTGTTCGACGCGAGAACCGTGGTGGCCGGTCTTGCCCGCTATCTGGACAGCCTCGTGGAAACCCCGGTGCGCCGTTGACCACAGCGCCCGAAGGGTCCTTCAACGAAGACGGCACATCGGTCAAAGTGTGCATGCTTGTGAAGAACCAGCTCTGGAACGATGCCAGGGTGAAAAAGGAAGCGCTGAGCCTCAGGGGTGCAGGATATGAAGTAACGGTTATCTCGCTTCCCGAGGAAGGAAAACCCGCCAGCGAAATGTGGGAGGGGTGCAGAATTCTCAGGCCCCCGAACCTTCCCCGGTGGGCCAGGGGCGTCAGAAAAGCCGTGGACGGCTTCCAGTCCCCGGGTTCCAGGCCCGGTCCGCTGAAAAGGCTTGTCATTGCCCTTCGCCGCAACAGGGCAAGAATCGCCCTCACAAACGCCAAGCGCCACATGCAGCATGATTTCAGGCTTCTGAAGGCCGCCCTGAAAACCGATGCGAATGTTTACCACGCCCACGACCTCGACACCCTGTTCGTAACCTGGTTGGCGGCGCTGCTTCGGAGGGCGAAGCTGGTTTACGATTCCCATGAGCTCTGGCTGGAGTCACAGCGGTACTTGTTCGAAGACCCGGGTCTGTCCAGATGGACCGCTAGGATTACGGAAAAACGCCTGGCGGGAAGGCCGGACCTTGTGATAGCGGTCACCGAGTTCCGGGGCGCGCATATGAAGAAGATGTACCCTGAAATGAAAAACCCGGTCATAGTGAAGAACTGCCCCCATGTCATCGGGGAGTTGTCCGACGGGGGATACCTCCGAACCCGGACGGGCTGTTCGCAGGAAAGCACCATTGTTCTTTACCAGGGCATTCTGTCGGCTTCCAGAGGCCTTGAGGAACTGATCGAAGCCGCGTCGATACTTGGATACAGGGGATTGGACAAGGTGGTGTTCGCTCTCATGGGAACCGACTATCTTCATGGTGAGCTTAACGATATGGTAAGGACACGAAACCTTGAGGACAGGGTTCACATATTCGCGCCGGTTCCATCCGAGGATCTCCCGGAGGTTACCGTATCCGCGGATGTGGGGATGATTCTCTTCCGAAACTCATGTCTAAACCACTACTATTCCCTTCCGAACAAGCTGTTCGAGTACATGATGGCAGGTGTTCCCATGATAGCCAGCGGGTTCCCGGAGATGGCCGCAGTTATAGAAGGCGCCCGGTGCGGACTGCTGGTCGAGCCCACCGATCCCGTAAAGATAGCCGACGCATTGGCGTACATGGCGGCAAATCCCCGGGAAAGAGTGGAAATGGGCGCCAGGGGACGAAATGCGGCGATAACCGAATACAACTGGAGCCACCAGGAAGGCGTGCTGCTTGACTCGTACAGAAGCGTCCTGAGCTGACATGAGAAAACTGCTGTACATTGCCTATAAGTTCCCTCCGGTGTCAACCGGAGACGGGGCCAGAAACCTGGTTCTCGCCAGATACATGCCTGAAGGCGGATGGGAAATGCTTCCCCTCACCGCGTCAAACCAGCTGGGCCTTCCCATGGATCCAACACTCATGGCGCATCTGCCGGACCGGATGAGGATTCGAAAGACATTTCACCCCGACCCGCTTCACATGCTGGCTTCAATCGGCGGTTCGGGGAAGGCGCTGTCCGAACCGGCGGCGGCTGGGAAAAAGTCCTTGAAAGACCGGGTGAAGAGGTTTTTCTGTGACTACCTGCTTCTGCCCGACCGTGCTGTTACCTGGGGCCTGACCGCCATCCCCGGGGCGCTGGGAATGGCCCGCAGAGAAAAACCGGATCTGGTGATGAGTTTCGGGCCTCAGCACTCGGTTCACCTGATCGCCCTGGCCGCCGCCAGGCTTTCCGGGCTGCGGTTTGTGAGCCATTTCGGCGACCTTTGGATGTACGACTCCCTGGTGGACTGGAGTTCCAGGCCGAAGTTCACCATCCGGGCCAACAGATGGCTGGAGAGGTTCGTGGTTACGCATTCCGACGGAATACTCACCACCACTCCCCTCGCCTCCCGGTACTTCAGGTCGGTCTATGGGGAATCGTGTCCACGGACGATAGACATTCCCAACGGTTACGACCCCCAACGAATGAAGGACGCCGCCTTCGGGCAGGCCTGTGACCCCAGCCGCGACCCGGTTCTGAACATCTGCTACACCGGCTTCTTCATGTGTCTTCAAACCCCGGAGCCTTTCCTGAGGGGCCTTGGTCTGTTCCGCGACAGAAACCCCGAAGCCCGGATCAGGTTCAGGGTGGTGGGCGCTTTCAGTGAAGACCACGGCAAACTGCCGTCAACCCTCGGTGTTGAAGACCTGGTCGAAACCGTTGGAGTCGTTCCCTTCAGCGAGGTGGTAAAGCATCAGCGGTCCGCCGATGTTCTCATGGTGTGCCTTCCGCCCCGGCCGGGTTCCGAAGTGAAAGTGCCATCAAAGCTGGCGGAGTACCTTCTGTGCGGAAAACCACTGATGGTCGTGGCGCCTGAGGGTGACCTCACACGAACCGTAAGGGAGTTGAAGGCGGGGTACTGCTGCGCTCCGGTCCCCGAAGATGTATGCGCTTCCCTTGAACGGATTCACGCGGACTTCACCCGGGGAAGCCTTGAAGTTGATGTTGATCCGGATGAGGTTGCCCGCAGATTCGACATGAGTCTTCGCTGTGTCGAGCTGGGCCGGTTTTTGGACGAAATCGCCGATTTCCCGAGGAAACCCCGGGCCCCGAAACCCCTTGACCCCTGAAATCAGGAGCGGGAGTTGATGTATCGGATTGCTTTTCTCACTATCCACCAGGTACTGAGAATCATCGCGACGGAAGTGGCCATGGCCGCCCCGAATCCTCCGTAGCTCCTTATGAGAAGAAGGTTCAGGCCGACATTCACCGCCGATGAGATAATCACGCTGTAAAGGGAATACTGGGGCTTTCCCACCGCCAGGGCCGCGGTTGAGAAGTAGCTTCCAACGGGCCTGACCAGTATCATCGCTCCCAGCAGCATGGTCACCGGCCAGCTTTCCACGTACCTGCCGCTGAAGACGACGTTCAGAACCTGTTTTGGAAAGAACACCAGCGCGATGAATGCCGGGAGAAGTATCAACTCCGCTATCAGAACACCGCTCCAGGCTCGGGAGATTATCAGCCCCCGCTGTCCCTGTCGCCACATTCGTGAGAAAAGGGGAAGAAGCACCATGTTCGCCGCGGCGTTGACCATGGCGAACACGCCGGAAAGGGACCGGGCGGCCCCGTACTCCGCCACATCTCCCGGGGCGATTTTGCCAAGCATCATGATGTCTGTGCTGGTGTAGATGTAGTTGGCGGTGGCAGTACCAAGGCAAACCAGGCTGAAATTGAGCATTGTGACGATCCGGTTCCACTTCAGCGGGGCGTCGGTGAAAAAGAACACCCGGGAAAGCCCGAGGCTGAGGAAGAAAGAGCAGATATTGGCAATGATGGTGGCCGTGAATATCTGGTGACCGGTGCGAAGGGTTCCGCCAATGATCAGGGCCCCGATGATTCCCCCCCTGAGAGTGAACTGCAGCAGATCAACGTACATCACATCCCTGGTCCGGTGCCTGGTCAGCAGAAGGGCCCGGGGCATTCCGGCAACGGTTCCCGTAAAAACAACCGCCGCCAGAAGAACAGGAAGCCCCGCGAGGTTCAGTTCGCTGTAGAAACGATCTGCGGTGCCTTCCATACCGATCAGCAGCACCGCTGACAGGGCGGCAAGCACCAGGGCGAGAAACACCCCCGCATTCGCCAGTTCATGTTCCCGGCGGCCGTCTCCCTCTGAAACCATCTTCAGAATGGCCTGTTGTATGAAGCCTCCGCCCAGAAGCGCTCCAAAGGTTTCAAAGGTTCTGGCCACGGCGTAGGCGGCGAAGGCTTCTTCGGGAATCATCCGGATTATGAAAATGTGGATTATCCCCCAGACAGCCAGGGTGCCCCGGCTGACCAGGGCCGGCGCGCCGAGCTTCAGGATTTTGTGGCGAAGGTTGTAAAGGCCCTTGAAATCGAACATGATTCCTTCTGCGGTTTTGGGGATGGTTCCCGGGTGGAAGGCAGCACGAAAAATACCCCAAATGATCCGCAGGAACCAGAGACGCTTTCCAATGTTGACCCCGAAACTCCGTAGTGTTCTATTTATCCATATTCTCATAAAGCATGCATTCCGTCAAAGGGGTTTTTCATGAAATCACACATAGCCCGTCTTTTGCCTGTTCTCTGCTTTCTTGTTGTAATCGCCGCCACCTCCACGGCAGGCATAACCGGAACGCTGAACGGAAGGGTGACCGACACCGGAGGCGCGGCGATACCCGGGGCAACAGTGCTCATAGAGGGCACCCATTTCGGCGCCATGACCGACGGCAACGGCGAGTACGCCATCATCTCCCTGGATCCGGGCACATATACGGTCATCGCGAGAATGGTGGGCATGGAAACCAGGATGACGGACGGAGTGGTTGTGGTGGCGGACCAGGTCTCCCGGGTCGACTTCCGGCTGGGCATCGATCCGGCTGGAAGCACAGTCATCCGGGTCACCCAGTCCCGAAGCGGCATTCTGTACGACCTGCCCGCCACCCTTCACATCATCAATCCTGAAGAGCTTCGAACGGCACCCACCGGAAGAATAGTGGATATTCTGGCCTCAAAGCCCGGTGTTGTAGCAAGCGGCGGAGGGATTCACGTTCGGGGCGGCAGAACCGGCGAGGTGGACTACATGCTGGACGGAGTATCCATGCGGTCCCCCATGAGCAACCGTTTCAGCGCGGGCATTCCCCTGGGGGCCATATCCGGCGCCGCCATAATGACCGGGGGCCTCAGCGCCGAGTACGGCAACGCCATGTCCGGCGTGGTAAACCTGGTCGGCGACGAGGGTTCCGAGCAGTATCGGGCTGTGGCAACCGGCGCCTATGGGGGAATGATCGGTCTCTCCTCCGACGAGGGGCAGCGGGTGTACATGGAGGAGACCGACACCGACCTCAGCCGCATCGGCTGCCGGATCGCCGAAATCAAGATTTCCGGCCCCGAACCCTTTACCGGTACCGTGCTTCCCGCCCTGGGAATCAATCTTCCCGGAAGCGCGACATTCAGTTTTTCCAGCAGGGCCAACATCAGCGGCCGGGACACGCTTGACAGCCGGGGCTACTGGAACAACAACTGGCAGTCCGATGTTTCCGCCATCGCCAAGGTCACTTTCCGGCCGGTTTCCCGAACCAGCATCTCGATTTCGGGGCTTTACTCTTATGCGGAAGGGGCCTGGAACGAGTGGTCATGGTCGCGCTACCATCGCCCGGGTTACATCAACGGTGTTCCCTATCTGGGCCGCAGTACGGACTGGGCCCTTCCGGTTCGCCACTCGGAGAACCACGGCATGACCGGAACCGTGAACCGCCTGCTGACTGACAAGACCAGCATCCGCCTCACCCTCAGCACCCGGCGCTTCATGGACTGGCAGAGGGTGCGGCTTCCGGACGGAGGCTACGTGGGGGATGAACTCCCGCCCAGCTACTGGCTCACCCAGTTCGTTCCGGAAGCCAGGCTGGCGGATTCACTGGGTTTCTACCACACCGGAGTGCATCCCAACATATGGCTGGACAGCCGCGCCGATGTTAACACCGCCAAAGTGGACCTCGACAGCCACCCCACCAACCGGTTCTGGTTCAAATCCGGGGTTTCCGCCAGCATCTACGACCTTTACGAGTTCAACGTATACGCCCTGCAGTATGGGAGTGTGTATGTTGCCCAGTGGGACGCGAAGCCCCGGTCATTCGCCGCTTTCTTTCAAAGCAACTTTCGTCTTTCCGGGGGTGTGGTTGCCACGACCGGGCTCAGGCTCGACGGGTTCGATCCGAACACCACCGCGTTCTCCTTTGAATCCGGCACCGAGCAGCAGGCTGATCCCAAGTGGCAGATCAGCCCGAGGTTTGGTATTTCGGTACCCTTCGGAGAGCGTTCGGTGTTCTTCACCACCTACGGCCACTACTTCCAGATGCCCTCCCTGAGCCATCTCTTTCTGGAAAGCTCCTACAACTTCGCCCAGGGAAGGGCCATTACCGGAAACCCGGATCTCGACGCCGAGCGCACCAGAGCCTTTGAAGCGGGAACCCGATACATGCTTTCGGACCGTACGGAGTTCGCCCTGGCAATGTACTACAAAGACATCACCGGGCTGGTAAGCACCGAGCAGCACCTGGAAAGCGCCTACTACTACTTCAACAACGACAACAGCCACGGCATGGCCCGGGGGTTCGAGGTCACCCTTTCCCGTGAACACGGCGGCAGTCTTGCCGGCTATGTCTCGTACAGCATGGGAATAGCCAAGGGAAGGTTCTCCACCCCCTTCGACCCCTACAACTACGGCCTGGAAGGGGTTGCTCTCTTCTCCAGGGAAGACAACTATCTGGACTGGGATCAGCTTCACACCGCCGGAGCATCGGTGGAACTAACCGGCTTTCAGGGTGACGGACCCTCAATCGGAGGATTTCGCCCCTTTGAGAACTCCTCCCTGGCAATGACCTGGAATTATGGAAGCGGCCTTCCCTACACCCTTCCCCCCTCGGGAGAGGAACTGATCCAGCTCAACACGGAACGCTACCCCTTCACCATGCAGACCGATATCCGGTTGGCCAGAAGGGTGGCTTTCGCCGGCCTGAACACAGAGGTGCAGTTCATGGTGCAGAACCTCTTCAATCGAAGGAACATCTTCAGGATCTACGATTCCGCCCTCTTCCGAACCACCGGCGACCCCACCGGGGAGATGGGGAACCCCCGGGCCTGGTCCCCGGCCCGGCTGTTCATGCTTTCCGCTTCGGTGGCGATCTGATCATGATGAGAATACCCGCACTCTCCTCGGCGGCAGCGATTACACTTCTGCTGCTCAACGGATGTCATTCCTTCACGGAGCACTCCGGGGCGCCGAAGACAGGCATCCTGTTTCTTGATCCTTTCACTCTGGAATTGACGGGTTCCCTCGACGGCGTGGAAGGCGCGACGGCGATCTGCAACTTGAAGGGCGGGAAATTCGCCGTGCTTGGAAACACCGGGGTTATGCACATCTATGACGGGGAAACGATGGCTCTCGACACATCCTTCACAGTGGGCCCACCGCAGAGCGCCGGATACGGTGACATGACCTTCATTCCCTGGAAGAACTCGGTCTACATTATCGGCGCCCAGGGAAGCGTACTGGAGGTGGGTGTTCCGGATGGAACTCTGAGGGCGGAAATCACCGGTTTTGGCGCACCGGCCCGAATTGTCTCGACCAGAACCGGCGGTCATGTATACGTGTCCGATCCGGTGAACCAAAGGGTGCACGGTGTAAGCACGCAAACCAACCAAAAGGATAGAACCTTCAACTACTCCCGTGTCCCTACCGTCCTTGAATGCAACGCCTGGGGGGCGGACACCCTGCTGATCTGCACCACCGATCCCGGTGGGATCGGCTACATGCAACCGGGCGAAACCGGTGGCTGGCCGAGACAGGTGAACATAGGAACCGACGCGACGGACATGATCTCATCATCGTTCAACAGGAGCATGCTCACCGCCCATCCCAACTTTTCAAGCCCCTGGGGACAGGTATGTGTGGTAGACTCCCTCTTTCCGGGCTATTATGTGGTCGGCAGCACGATCAGTGTTCCGGGAAATCCGTACAGGCTGGCCTTTCACGACGACCAGCAGCACCTGTACATTCTAAGCCGGCACAGCGGAACAGGCGCTACCGTGCACCTGTATCACTACCAGTTCGAATCATTTGCCGGAAGCGCCGACCTGCCCATGGCAACCCCGGTGGACATGATTTTCGCCGCTGACCGCCTTGTGATTCTCACATACTGAGAAGGTACTGAACCGCCGCGTCCAGAACAGGGTCCACCCCGGCGGCGAAATCCGCGGGAGACACCGGTACCGCTATGTCCGGGGTTACTGCCGTTACCGGATTCATGTCCGAATCGTATACCACAAAACGGGGTGTGTACAACAGCAGAGAGGGAAACTGCGCAACAAGCGTCTGGGCAACCCCTATGCCGGGAGAGCCGGAGGTTTCATCACCCATCAGCGTGACATGCTCCTGGGTTCTGACGAAAAGCGCCACTATCTCTCCGGCGCCGTCGGTTCCCCTCCCGGTGAGAACCACAACAGGCACCGTGAATTGCCACGCACCCTGTTTGCCGGTCCAGACCAGTTTTGCATCTTCCATGTCGCACCGCTCCGGGCCCTTTCTGAACTGACGGTAAAATGCCGGTTCAACAGTATCAATAAACCGCCCGGACGAATGATACGCGTTCATGTAGTTGCTGTTGCCCCCGCAGGCTCGAAGGTCAAGAATGACACCGGAGCATTCCCGGACAGCCGTCGTATTGCCCAGGAACTCCTGCCAGATAAACCATTCACTCAGGCGGGGCATGCCAATGTAGCCGAAAAGGGAATCCTGCCCCGCATAACCGATGGCATAGCCCCTGAGGGTATCGTACACGGCGCAGTTCCAGTCATCCATGTATTGCAGCCACACCTCCTGGTCGAAGTTCTCGAAGTACCCGGGATCGTACCTCAGGAGAGTGCTGGAGCCTCTTCGCAACATGAGCTGGCGGTCTTCGAATACTCCCAGCATCCCCACGATTACGTCGACCAGTTCATCAAGGTTCCCGGCGCCTTCGGCCTGCCCCTCCCATTCGGCGAAGACCGCGTCCCAGTCCACATCCGGCCTGTTTATGAAAGAGGCGTAGTTCGCGTCCACCATGTCCCAGGCCAGGGAGAACATGGAGCGAAGAGAATCCGGTGTGCCCACACTGTAGGGGTCGGTGAAGCAGCCGGGAAGGAACCCTGAAATCGTAAACGTCAGAGCGGCACAGATAAAGGCCGGCAAAAGCTTTTTCATGGAACACTCCTGTGGTTCTGGGAAGCGCCATATTCACAAACTCCGCATCTATTATACTTGCCTGTCGGGCTGTATCAATCCGAGAGGTGGGTCTCTGACTATGCGTATTCCAGCTGCGGCTGCCCCGCTGTTTTTCATCCTTTGCTGCTGCCAGAGCTTCACGGAACACTCCGGTCCGCCCCGGGCGGGGCTTGTGATAATCGACGCCCACAGCCTGGAAATTCTGGGAACCCTTGACGGAATTCCAGGGGGCAGGGCTCTCTGTGCCGGGAGAGATGGCGGCTTCTATGTTGCCAGCACCACCGGAACCCTTTACCGCGGCAACTCATACTCCATGACCCTTGACACTTCCTTCGTGATAGGCCCCGGCGGCAGCGCGGGATACGGCTCCATGGCCTACATCCCCTGGAAAAAATCCCTCTACGTCATCGGAGCCACCGGCACCCTTCTTGAGGTGAACACCACGAACTTCACCGTTGCCGCCGAAGTGGCGGCCGGCGGTTCCCCGACGTACATGGTTCCCTCAAGAACCAGTGATTACCTCTTCGTTACAGACCCTCTCAACAACCGGGTGCACACGGTGAACACATCCACCAATCAGATGGTGAGAACATTCCAGCTGGGAGACTCCCCCACCGTCATGGCCTGCAACGCCTGGGGAAACGACACGCTGCTGGTGTCCACATCCGATCCTGTGGGAACCGCGTATGTACAGCCCTGGCAGCAGGGGTCGCCTGCCCGTAGGGTCACTCTCGAAAGCGCTTCGGACATGGTTCAGTGCCGCCGGAGCCGCCTGTTCTTCGCCGCGCACCCGAGGCACGGCCAATCCGCCGGAAGGGTTTCGGTGATCGACTCCCTGTTCCCACGCTTCAGCGTCAGGGAAACCCTGGTCGTTCCCGGAAACCCCCACCACCTGGCGACCCATGGCGACAGCCTGTGGTTCTTCGTTCTTTCCACCGGCGATATCGGGGAGTGCAACATATTCTCGTTCCGGGAGGATGACGGAAGATACCTTCTCAACAACAGCCTTGAACTGCGGGGATATCCGGCGGACATGATCATCGCCGATGATCGGCTGATAGTTCTCACCTACTGATGTATATTACGGTTTCATCTAATCGTACACCGCAGGGGGGTGGCTGGTGAAAAGGGTCTTCGTGCTGCTGGTGGCATTCCTTTGTTTTTCAGGATGCAAAACATTCACCGAGCATTCCGGAGTGCCTTCCGCGGGAATTCTGGTATTCGACCCGGACAATCTTGAACTCCTCAATGCCCTTGAAGAAGTACCCGGGGCCAGGGCACTGTGCGCCGCAGAAGACGATGACTTTTTCGTTTCAAGCACCACCGGGCGGCTTTACCGCTTCAACGCCGGTTCCATGACACTTGACACTTCCTTCGTGATAGGCCCGGGAGCAAGCGCCGGATACGGCTCCATGGCCTACATCCCCTGGAAGAAATCCCTCTACATAACCGGAGCCACCGGCACTATTCTTGAAGTCAACACCACCGACGGCACAGTAAGGGCAGACATCTCCGCGGGAACATCCCCGGCGTTCATTACCGCCGCGTGGAACTACGCCTATGTTTATGTGACCGATCCCCTGATAAACCGGGTTCACGGAATTCGAACCACAACCAACGCCGTTCAGAAAACCTGGTCGTTCAACGACTCTCCCTCGATTGTAGTTTCCAGCTCCGGTGGAAGCGATACTCTGCTGATCGCCACCACCAGTCCCTCCCGGGCTTATGTTCAACCCACGGAATACTCCTCCAATCCCATACCGGTCAGTCTTGAGAACCCTTCAGACATGGCCGGATCGGGTTTTCTGGGAGTGATATACGCAACTCATCCCCGTTACCATCAGAGCACCGGCGCGGTGTCTGTCATCGATTCCCTTGAGCCGTTTTCGATCCGGTATCAACTCACGGTACCCGGCGATCCTGTGCTGGTGTGCAGTCACAGCAACGGGCTGGTTTTCTTCGTGCTCTCCACCCTGACTCCAGGGGGATTCACGCTGATATCCTACCACGCCCCCTTCGGCACCCTTCTAGGCAGCATCGATCTGCCCGGCTACCCTGTCGACATGATAATGACCGGCAGCCGCCTGGTAGTTCTGACCTACTGATGAAGGGGGCCATCACTCTCCAGGGCGTGTCAAAGAGCTACGGCAGAGTGCGGGCTCTGAAGGATGTCACCGTTTCCGTTCCGGAATCTTCGGCGCTGGCGGTTCTGGGCGAGAACGGAGCGGGCAAGACCACAATGATAAGAATCATCCTGGGGCTCACCCTCCCCGACACCGGAGCGGTTCAAATACAGGGCATCAGTTCGGGAAACCATCTGGCCCGAAGAAGTGTGCGGTACCTGCCGGAAAGGGTTCAGTTTCCCGAATGGGCAACTCCCACCGATGTATTCCGGCACATGGAGCGCATCCGGAAGGAGAGCACCCCCGACGAGTTCATGGAAAGGGCCAACGAACTCAACTGCGCCGACCTGCTGAAAAGAAAGTTCGGAAAAATGTCCAAAGGCCAGCGCCAGAGACTGGCCCTTGCCCTGACCACATCCGGCAACCCCCGAATCGCGATCCTTGATGAACCATCCTCCGGGCTCGACCCTCTCGGGCGCATTCTGGTAAGAAAAACCGTGGCGAAGCTGGTGGAGAGGGGAACCACCATTCTCCTCTGCTCCCATCTTCTTGGAGAGGTGGAACAGGTTTGCAGCCACGCCGCGTTCCTCAGCAAGGGGTGTCTGGTTGCCCACGACAGCCTGGACAGGCTGGCGCGGTTCACCGGAGCGGCGGAGGTTCAAACCGACAAACCGCAGGAGCTGGCTTCCTTCCTGACCCAAAGGGGATTCGTCTGCAGAGCCGAACAGTCCGCTGTAGTCGCCGCCCTGGAAGAGGGCGCCAGTCTTCACCTTCTGGCGGCGGCCACCGCAGAGGCGGGGATTCCCTTCATATCCATCGCCATGAAGCGTGAAACCCTCGAAGATGTTTTCATGAGGGTCACCGAAGGGCGGGACAGCAATGTTTCTTAACGCTCTCGAGCACCTGCTGAGACGAAAGCTTCTGACCGTTTCACTGATCGTGTTCGCGGTGTTCATACTGCTTTTCTGGTGGGGAGTTGCGAGTTCCGCCGGAACAACGGAAAGCAATGTTCATATCAACTCCCCATCCGGGGGAAGACAACCTGTGGTCTCTCCGGAAGACAAGGCCTGGATAGCCATGGCCACCGCCGGTCCCATGCTGGCCACCATCCTTGTCGGGCTCACCATTGTCATGGGCGCCAGTGTGCTTCCGGACGAAATCGCCTCGGGCAGGCTGTCTCTCTGGGCGAGTCTGCCCCAGTCCAGGCTGAAACTCTATGTCAGCACTTCCCTGGCTCCCCTGGCGCTGTCCACGGTGCTGGGGTGGCTCTTCTTCTTCTCCTCCACTTTTCTGATCCGGGCCTACTTCCCCTTCGCCCCCGCAAGCTTTTCAACGGCACTGATCGCGATGCCGATATGGATAGCCGTCACCTGGGCGGCGGTCACCACCCTCTCCCTGATCATGGGCAAGATTCCCGCCATGCTTGTCACCTTCATCCTCGGCGGCTTCAGCGCCACCATGGGCAGCATCGTGGAACTTGGCAAAACGATCCCCGAAGTGGGGGAATCCGGGATCTACAGGGTTGCCGGCATTGTCACTCTGGTCTTCCCCATAGAACGGGGCTACCGGGCGATTTTGGCCGGTCTTCTTCCGACCCGCTCCACCATTGACGAGTTCCTGGCTCTGATGGGCTATTCGGGAAACATCTCCACCGGTGAGCTTCTGTACCCGCTTGTCTGGTCGGCTCTGCTGTTCTTCCTGGGTTACGTGGCGTTCAGGAAGAAGGAAATTCAGTAGCCTCAGACCCCCAGCCGGTCCGCCTCGTCCGGCGCCTGTCTTCGCAGAAGCTCGTAGTTGTAGTACTGGGTTACAATGTTGAACGCGGCGAGGATTTCCCCCAGTTCCGGATCAAGGGGTCTGTAATGGCTGACCACGGCGGAGTATCGATCAAAGAGATCCTGCCCGAAATCGTAATACGACCTCATGAGCCTGTTGTCCACGGTTGAGCGCTGTGATTCATCCATCTCCCGATAGTACCGGCCGTACTCCACGAATTCACCGATGCAGCGGTGTAACGTCTCTTCGGCCTGAGCCTTGATGTCCTCCGCCGGAGGCAGGCCCGCACCCAGGGCAACCACATCTCTCAGGGCGCTTCCGTAGCTTTGGACGATGCGCTCTCCAAGAACATCGGGGTCCGAAAGATCCGCCTCCGGCGCAGGGGCCGCCAGGGCGGAACGGGGGGTTTCAGCCTTTTCTCCCCCGCAGGCGAACAGCAGCATCAGAACAAGCATAAGAATCGCACTTTTCATTTTGCACTCCTTTTCCGTTTGATATTGTCAACTGAACCGAAGTAAAGCTAACTCCCCGCCCTCCCTCCGGCAATGGCCCCTGACCGCAGGCGCGGCCTTGACATACCCCAGTTTTTCCCAGATGAATAAGTGTGGTTTTCTTTATGAAAGGAGCTGCCATGAAAAACATCCTGATTCTTCTTGTTCTTGTTTGCCTTCCCCTGATGGCGATGGAGAGAACCGGCCCGCTCAACGGATACAACGAACCCTCAGCTTTCAGGGGAACCTACACCGTCGAGGCATCGTATGCCGTGGGGCTCTCCAGCGCGTACGGTCTCGCCATCAAGCGTGAGGTTCCCAACAGCATCTGGATTTCCCAGTACTCCCCCCTGGTCTGCAACGAATTCAACATGTCAACCGGCGCCCCCACCGGATCCACCTGGCCCATCACCAGCGGCGTAGACCCTGACGACATGGGCTACTGCGAATACCCGGGCTCACCGAATCAGTTCTTCTTCGGTGACTGGGTATCCAGTTCAATCGCTGTTTACGATGTTTCCACCACCGGCGCAAACCCCTACTTCGTAAGGAACATAGGCGGTCCCGGCTCCGGATGGAGCGCTGTGTGCGGCGTAGCCGCGGGACAGGATCACCTCTACGCCTCGAATTTCTTCACGGATCAGATAGCCTGGGGCCCCTACACAGGAACAGAGTCCACCGTTTCCTGGACAACCGCCTCCTTCGCCGCGGTTTCCGGAATGTCGGTCTGGGAGAATTACCTGTTTGTTTGCTGCCAGGTCACCGGAACAGACAACATCTTCATTTTCGAGATCAACCCCGACGGCAGCGTGAACATGTCTCCGGTCTGGTCAACGAACTTCACACACTCCACTTCTTCCGCCGGCGGCGTTGACTACTGCGGTGACTACCTCTGGGTCTATCCCCAGAACGACAACCTTTTCAAGCTGTCCATCGACTGGACGCCAACCTCCCTTCAGAGAGACACCTGGGGCGCCATAAAGGCGGCTTACTGACGCACCCGCTTAGAAAAAGCCCCGGAAGCACAAAGCTTCCGGGGCTCGTTTTTTAATGTGATTTAGTAGCGGGGCCTTCTGGGGCCGGCGTTTCTGGGGCGGTCTTCCCGGGGACGGGCTTCATTCACCCTGATGTCCCTGCCTCCGATTTCCCTTCCGTCGAGAGCGCTGATGGCTGACTCGGCTGCGGCCTTGTCTGCCATTTCCACGAAACCGAAGCCCTTGGGCCTTCCAGTGTCCCTGTCGGTGATAAGACGGGCGCTTGTCACCTCTCCGAACTCAGCGAAGAGTTCCTCGAGCTGCTTTTCGGTCATGTCGTACGACAGGTTTCCTACATAGATGTTCATTTCTCTCCTAAGTGCAAAAACACCCTCTAATGAGGGCAATACCATACTGAACATCGTTGTTCAGCATGCGATACTAATCACGCGAAAAATGCCCGTCAAGAGCCGACGCCGGGGGCGGAAAAAAACCCCGGAGGTTTTTACGCCTCCGGGGTTTCTGAACCGTTTTGCTAGAAACGGGGCCTTCTGGGGCCGCTGCTGTTCCGGGGACGGTCTTCCCTGGGGGTGGCTTCGTTGACCCTGAGGTCACGACCGCCGACTTCCCTGCCGTCAAGGGAACTGATGGCTGACTCGGCGGCGGCCTTGTCTGCCATTTCCACGAACCCGAAGCCCTTGGGCCTTCCGGTGTCCCTGTCGGTTATCAAACGGGCGCTTGTAACCTCTCCAAATTCGGTGAAGAGTTCTTCAAGCTGCTTCTCGGTGATGTCGTACGACAGGTTTCCCACGTAGATATTCATTTCTCTCCTAAAAAAGCGCCCAAACCGGGCAAATTCAACTGAACATGGTTGTTCAGCGCCCGATGATAACTCATTCAAAACCACTTGTCAAGTTTAAAACGGCTCGTAAATCCCTTAAAAGCCAATCCTTTTGATGTAGCCCCAGGAATTCAGTTCCAGGCTTGTTCCAGATTCATCCTCCACAATCACCCGCATCATGTAGGGAGCCAGGACCGAAGTGCTCCACGAGCCGGAAAATGTTCTCCAGGCGTTATGGGGACCGCTGACGCCGCTGTTGTCGTAGTGGAGCCTGGGAAGCCCCGAGGCCGGCCTTGGATCGAACACATAGTAGAACTCCGCACCTTCTTCAAGGTGGACATCAAGGTCCGAGACATCCACATCCAGCCACCCGGCGCCTGTCGCCTCGCCTCCGGCATACTCCATGACCCCGTATGGATTTCCCTCGTCGGGCATGCCGTTGCCGGCTCTGGGGGTGATCATGATGTCGAAGGGGCTGTCGTATCCCGCGTCGCCGGAGAGATAGGTTCGAACCGTTATCACCTTGCCCTCGAAGGGCATCACGAACCATACGCCCCTCAGGCCGTTTGTCATGGAGTTTCCAGGGTTGCCGTTATCCCAGAAGAGTTCTTCGGTTTCCCCGAAGGGGTGAT
>CAZUXA010000023.1:29660-34235 GCA_964624405.1 uncultured bacterium
TTGCGGTTTCAGCCGGAAACAGAATCCTGGCTTCCGGCATTTCAATTACCCTCGAAAAGGGTGAAATGGTTGCCCTTTGCGGCCCCTCGGGCTGCGGCAAGACCACGCTCCTCCGATCCGTGGCCGGGCTTGTGGATCCCGCGGAAGGCGGTCTTCTTCTGGACGGAGCCTCACCGGAGGAACTGGGCTGGCCCGTGTTTCGCAGAAGGGTCGTGCTCGTTGACCAGCGTCCGGTTCTTCTCCCGGGAAGCGTCGAGGAAAACCTTGTTCTTCCATTTACCTACAGCGTGTCCAAAGGTCGCGGGTTCCCCCGGGAGGAAGCCCTTACCTTGCTGGAAGCCTTCGGAGTGTCAGGGGAACGAATGGCCCAGGAAGCCCGCTCCCTCTCCCAGGGTCAACAGCAGAGGGTCTGCCTGGCCCGGGCCTTTCTGTTGAAACCCGATGTTCTGCTTCTGGACGAGCCCACCAGCGCGCTGGACCCTGAGGCGGTTTCTTCAGTGGAGGGAACCCTTGCAACCGAAACCAGGCGCCGGGGATTGTCGGCCCTGATAGTTACCCACGACCG
Source organism: uncultured bacterium (assembly GCA_964624405.1). Lineage (GTDB taxonomy): Bacteria > Fermentibacterota > Fermentibacteria > Fermentibacterales > JCC-6 > UBA6080. The sequence continues at coordinate 30,226 of CAZUXA010000023.1, forward strand.
TGAACAGGCCCGCAGGCTCTGCGACAGGGCGATTGACCTTACCGGACACAGGGAGAACGCCCATGACCGGTGATAACACCGTGATTGACCTTTCCGTCACAGACATGGCCGTCGCCGCGAGCCTTGTGCTTGTCTCGGTTGGAATCAGCATCGCCCTGAAACTGAACATGGAGAAAAAGCTCGCCCTGGCTTCGGTAAGAACCGTCGCACAGCTGCTTCTCATAGGTTATGTGCTTCAGAGGGTCTTCGAGATCAGCACTCTTCCAGCCCTGCTCCCTGTACTGCTGTTCATGCTGCTCACAGCGGCCCATACCGCGGTGGGAAGGCCGGCACGAACCTTCACCGGGCTGGGTCCTCTGGCTCTGGGCACCATGGCGGTGACCAGCCTTGCGGTTACCATCACAGCCACCGGGTTGATCATCGGGGTGGAGCCCTGGTACAGGCCCGCCTATCTGATTCCCCTGCTGGGGATGGTTCTGGGCAACACCATGAACGGTGTCTCCCTGGCCACTGACCACTTTCTCGAAACCCTTACAGAGCGGCGGCATGAGGTTGAAATGGAGCTTGCCATGGGCGCCACCCGATGGGAGGCTGCCCGAAAACCGGTGGCGGACGCGGTGCGCCGGGGTATGATACCCATCATCAACAGCATGATGGTTGTCGGGGTTGTTTCACTGCCGGGAATGATGACCGGCCAGATCCTGGCGGGAACCGACCCCGCGGTTGCGGTCAGATACCAGATAATGATAATGTTCATGATTGCCTCCGGGGCTTCCCTGGGATCGATGGGCATGGTTCTGCTCTCATACAGACGCCTGTTCAACTGCCGGCATCAACTGCTCTTCGAGCGGATAGGAAAGAGGAAACCATGATGCTGATTGTGATAACCGAGATCATCTACCATTTCCTTGACGCTTCGGTGCCTCCCCCCTACCACAGAAGCTTCACCATCACCGCCACCGAAGCCGAGGTGCGGGTGGTGGTGGACAGCTATGGCGAAATACTGGCGGATGAAACCCTCCCTCTTGAACCCGGAGTTTTCCAGGGTCTTGTTGACGCCCTCACCATGAGCGACATCCGGATCGGTGAAGAAATCAGTTCTGAAGGCTATACCGGAGGCACCACGGAAACTCTCACGGTTTACGCCGGGGATGAGGTGATCTTTTCCGGGTATGTGTACAATTGCGCGGGCAAAAAGTTCGGCACCCTTCGCGGGGATGATCTCGGCTCCTTCGCAGACAGTATTCGGGCCCTGATTCCCAACCTCGCGGAGCTGCGAAGAACATAGAATCCCGGAGGTTTTTATGCTGATCAGGCATTTTTTCACGCCAAAACTCGCGCACAGCTCCTACATTATCGCCGGCAGCGGCGCCTGCGCCGTGGTGGACCCCTCCCGGGATGTGGATGTTTACATTCAGGCGGCGGAAGAAATGGGAGCAAAGATAACCCATGTACTGGAAACCCATCTTCACGCCGACTTCATATCGGGACACATCGAACTTGCCGCCCGCACCGGCGCGGAGATAGTTGCGCCCGCCTCTGCCGGATGCGCTTTCCCCCACTTGGGAGTAATGGAGGGAAGCGCCCTGGTCATCGAAAACATCCGTCTGGATGTGCTGGAAACCCCGGGGCACACCCCGGAGCATGTGAGCTATGTGATCACCGACACTTCAAGGGGGGATGAACCCGGGGGTATCTTCTGCGGGGATACCCTTTTCGTGGGAGATGTGGGCCGTCCCGACCTTTTTCCCGGCAAGGCGATGGAGCTTGCTTCAAAACTCCATGAAAGCCTGAAGAAGATCATGAGCCTGCCGGATTACTGCGAGGTTTACCCCGCCCACGGAGCCGGCTCTCTCTGCGGGCGCTCCATGGCATCCAAATACACCAGCACCCTGGGTTACGAACGCCGGTTCAATACCGCCCTTCAGATTCATGACCGGGACACCTTCATCCGTTCTCTTACCGAAGGAATGCCTCCGGCGCCGGACTACTTCTCCCGATGCAGCGATATCAACAGGGGAGGCCCGGAGGCGTTATCCTCTCTGCCCGCCCCCGCCCCGCTGCCGCCGCGGGATTTCTTCCGGGTGATGGGGGATGAAAACTGCTTCGTTCTGGATGTGCGGAGCTACCACGCCTTCTGCGCGCAGCATGTTCCAGGCGCCTGGAGCATCGACTTCACCGGAAACCTGCCCACCTTCGCCGGCTGGGTTGTGCCTCATGACCGGCCGATCCTTCTGGTTGCCACCGACCCCCGGCAGGCGTCGGATACCGCCCTCTGGCTCCGCAGAGTGGGGTTGGATCAGATCAGAGGTTTTCTCGAAGGGGGAGTTTTCTCCTGGGCGCTTCGGGGCATGGCCACCCGGCGGCTGTCCCTGGTATCGGTACACGAGGCCGCGGGGCTGCTTGAATCCCGTGAACCCCCGCTGCTCATAGATGTCCGGGCGGCGGCTGAGTTCAGCGAGTTTCACCTTCCCGGAGCGCTGAACATCCCCGCGCCGGACCTTCGTACAAGATACGGGGAGCTCGACCCCCGGGGTGATTACCTGATCATCTGCAGCACCGGTCAGAGGTCTACCCTGGCGGGAAGCATTCTGCTGTCCCTGGGTTTCGAGAGACTGGGAAGCGTTTCGGGTGGAATGCGGGGATTTCACGCCGCGACAATGGCTCCGGCATGCGCCTTGTGCTCCATCCCCCACGGGCCCAAACTTTTGTCCGGATAGGTACTACTCGCCCTTCACATGCCTGCGCAGCCACTCCTGGCTCTCCCAGAGCACATGGAGTATGGACTCTCTGGCCCGGTATGAATGGTCTTCAACGGGAAGCATCACCAGCCTCGCGGTTCCACCGAGACCGCTCAGCGCCGCGAACAGCCTCTCGCTCTGCATGGGAAACGTTCCGGAGTTCTGGTCGGCGGCGCCGTGAATGATGAGAAGAGGCTCGTCGATTCCGTCCGCATGGATGAAGGGGGACATCCGGATGTATGTGTCCGGGGCTTCCCAAAGGCTCCGGTCCTCGGACTGAAAGCCGAAGGGTGTGAGTGTTCGGTTGTAGGCCCCTGTCCTGGCCAGTCCCGCGGCGAAGAGGTCACTGTGGGCCAGCAGGCTGGCGGTCATGAAAGCGCCGTAGGAATGGCCTCCCACCGCAATCCGGTTTCTGTCCGCGACACCCATTTCCACAACGGCGTTCACCGCCGCTTCAGCGTTCATGACAAGCTGCTCCACGAAACTCTCGTTCGGGGGCTCACCGTCAATGCTCACGATGGGCATTGCGGGATCGTCCAGCACCGCGTAACCCTTCAGAAGCCAGATCATCGGGGACCACCAGCCGATGTAATCGAAACTGTGGGCTGAACCCGAAACCTGCCCGGCGGCGTCGGCGGAGACGAAATCCCGCGGGTAGGCCCACATCAGCATGGGCAGGGGGCCGTGCTCTCCCGGGCTGTACCCCGGGGGAAGGTAGAGGGTGGCGGACAGAAGTATGCCGTCTTCCCGGGTGTATGTGATGACCTCCTTGTGCATGTCCTGAAACCACGGGTATGGATGGGGAAAATCTGTCAATCGGGTTTCCTCCCCGGTAACAAGATCCCGGGAAAAACGGTTTGGATTCAGGTTGGCGGACTCCCTTCGAAACAGAAGCAGCCTTCCATCACTGTCCAGAAACTGAAGCGGATTTTCATGAAAGGGCGGGGACGATTGAAAGAGCCTTTCCACTCCTCCCGTCTGGAGATCAAGCCGGTCCACGAATGGCCTCTCCCCTTCCGGAGTGGCTCCGCTGCCTTTCAGGTAAAGGCTTCCCCCGGTGAGGTAAAGCACCGGCCTGCCCCGGTAATCCAGGGTTGTCATGAGAGAGCCGGGATGCCGGTAGGCATCTTCAAACGAGTAATCCAGAATCAGCTCCGGCTCGTGCTCCGGCTCGCCCGGCCGCAGCCGGAATGCCCGGGTGTTTCTGCTGGGCCACCACCAGTCATAGACGATTGCCAGAGTGTCACTGCTCCATAGAATGGCTGAAAC
>CAZUXA010000024.1:0-33608 GCA_964624405.1 uncultured bacterium
TTACGGAAGAGGAGCCTCCCGCCGAAGAGCCCGAGGTTCAGGAAGAACCTGTCGCAGGGGAAGTGGAAGCTTCGGAAGAGGAGCCTCCCTCGCAAGAACCGGTTTCGGAAGAATCTGAGCCCGGTCTTGAGGGCGTTCCCCCGGTGGATTCAAGCTATCTGCTTCACTCCGTCGAGAACTCCGAGATTCCGGTTCTTCATTTGATATCCGGGTCCGTGGCGGTAAGACGCGCCTTCATTGTGGGCATGGACGCCGGTATTGAAATCATGGAAGACGAGCATGGCACAACCATCCTTTCCGGATCTGGAACCGTTCTTCTCGGCCAGGGGTACGAATCTGCGGTCAGGATGGATTACTCCGACGGAATGACTGCAAGGTTTGACAGGCTTGCCGTAAGACCCGTGGGGATTCAACACGAGTCGCTGGGATGTGAGTCTGCGCCTTCCCTTGTGAGGCTTTCGGGAAGCGCTGAAGGTGGAGTTCTGTTCTTTTCCAGTGGAAGAACCAGAATGATTAGAATCAGTGATGAGATGGTTCTGAAGGCGGGAGCACTGGTCGCAGCTGATCGGGGTGTTGTTATCGGGGAGAAGCCCGGCGGATGGCTTGCGGTGTCTGGTGCGGGAAGAGTTTTGATTACCAGTTGATACGGTTTTTTTGATGAGTGTCGTATTCGTGTGGGGATGTAGCTCAGTTGGAAGAGCGCTGCCTTCGCAAGGCAGAGGCCGGCGGTTCGACCCCGCTCATCTCCACCACCTTTTCTCCTGACCGGGGATTGTATGAGTGGTGAAGTTGCCGGACAGCCAGGATGCGCATCCGCGTGGAAGGTTCAACCCGGTCGAAGCAGGCTGCAGCGCAAGGTTCTTGCGGACGGTTTCTCCGGTGAGTTTCCCTATGCAGGCGTTATTGTTGTGGCGGAGGGCCTCGCTCCGGACGACGACCCTTCGGCGGAGATAGCGGTAAACACAGTCCGGGATGTCTTTGCCGAAGGGGTCGCCTACGGAATCGAGGAAGCTCTTCAGGATGCTTTTCGTGAGGCGTCGGACACCATCAGGCAGAACGGGCATGCAGGGTGCAGCGCTTCTGCGGTGGCCTTTTCCGGCACCCATGCATGGTATGTGAGCACCGGGACATGCCGGGTGTTGAAGTATGATGAGGGAACGGTTTCCGTTCTGGCCGCGGATGCTTCCGTGGCTGAATCATCCGGCATGGGCAAAGACCACCCAGAGTATCAGCGCAACTCCCGTGATCTGACAGGCTGGCTTGGCGGGAACAGAGACAGTTTTTGCACGGGGCACACCCGGATCAGACCTGGCAGCATTGTACTGGCGGCGACTCCATCCGTTTGGATGCATCTGCGGGAAAGCGGCTCTCAGGGAAAGAGTTCCTGCAAGAACCTTGAGGGCTGGCTTGCGGCAGTTATCCGTGAAACAAGAACCGCCTACAGAAGGCAGGGAGGGGCCCTGGCGGGGGCGAGCTGCCTTTCCGGCGGAAGAACAACCTTCCCAGTTCTCCCTCTTGCGGCGTTGCTGGTGATGGTGATACTCGGCGTCCTTCTCGCCACTGGAGTGTTTGAAAGAAAACCCGGGACTGGCGAGTCGCCAAGCCTTTTCGCAACCCCGGACTCAACCCCCGAACTTGTCATGCCGCTGCCGGTGGATTCCGTGCCATTCAGCCTCTGGAGGCATGGCGGTTATAGAAGCATTCTGCGGGATTCGGTTGCCTCCTCTTCCGAAATACTGCTTGACCTTCCAGCGGGAGTCGTGCTGGTGGGCGGTGATTCCGCGGGCTTTTCACCAGATACCTTCCTGGTCGCCTTCAATCAGAGCCCTAATCTTCAATGGGAGAATTTCACTCCGGGCATTTATCCCCTGGCCGGGGATACAACCGCGGTGCATCTGGCGGAAATCATCAGGACCCGATACCCGGAGCTTTCCATTATTCCCCTTTCCACCATTGTGATCGTTCGGGAGAACGGCGTCGCGGAAGCGGCCAGATGGCTCAGGGAACTGAACTCCACAGACGCGTCACGGACAGGGGTGGTGGTTGAAACCCGAAGCAGTGTCGCCGGCGGGGCTCAGTGGATAAGGGGATTTCCCGTCTTCGTGAACGGAGACAGGGAGTATCAGAATCTTCCCGGAGGATTCCTGGGGGATTCTCTTGCAGGGATTCCGGGCTTTCGGAATCCTCCCGGGTACACTCTCTTTGTGATTCCCTGACCGTAGCGGCGGTTTTTGGTATATTCCGAACCGCTGTCTGTCCGCATGGGCAGGCGGCGGCACCCGGGCATACGGAAGCGAGGCCCGCGCGGCGAAGGCCTGTGAACCCGGTCAGGGCCGGAAGGCAGCAGCCGTAAGCGGAATCCTTCGGGTGACGCGGTAACCCCGCTTCCGCCCGGGTGTTCCAGTGCCATTTCGTCCGGGTTCCCCCCTCCGCCGAAGGGAGAACGGCATGAGCTACCTTGTCTTCGCCAGAAAATGGCGCCCCCAGACCTTTTCCGAAGTGGCGGCCCAGGATCACATCACCAAAACCCTGAGGAATGCCATTACTTCGGAAAGAACAGGGCATGCCTACCTTTTTTCCGGACCCCGGGGGGTTGGCAAAACCACAACCGCAAGAATTCTCGCCAAGGGTCTTAACTGCGCGGAAGGCCCCACTCCCGAACCGTGCCTCCGATGTGACTCTTGCCTTCAGATCGCGGCGGGTTCCCACCTCGATGTCCTTGAGATAGACGGCGCAAGCAACAGGGGAATCGACGAGATAAGGGACCTCAGAGAAAAAACCCGTTACGCCGCCGCTGCGGGAGGGTACAAGGTCTACATCATCGACGAAGTTCACATGCTGACAAAAGAAGCTTTCAACGCCCTGTTGAAAACCCTTGAGGAGCCCCCCGAGAAGGTTGTCTTCATCTTTGCCACCACAGAGCCCCGAAAAGTTCCGGCGACGATACTCAGCAGGTGCCAGCGTTGTGATTTCCGAAGAATACCCTTCAGGATAATGTCGGAATACATCTCCACCGAAGCTTCCAGAGAGGGAATTTCCGTTACACAGGAAGCACTGAGCCTTGTATGCCGAGCCTCGGGAGGCAGCATGCGGGACGCTCTTTCCCTGATGGATCAACTGGTGAGCTATTCCGGCAACGACATAACCGCTGAAACCGTGTCCAGCCTTCTTGGTCTGGTTGAAGCCGACCTTCTGGCAGGTGTGGCCAGGGCGGTGCTGTCATCGGCTTCATCCACAGCTCTCGACCTTCTGGAGGAGGCGTCTCTTAGGGGTTACAGTGTCGAGGAGTTCACCGAGGCCTTCTCGCTGTTCTTGAGGAACATGATGCTGGCCGCCACCGGAGCGGAAAAGGGTATCGTGGATCTCTCCGAAAGTGAGATGGATCTGGTCAGGGCAAGTGTGGCGGGTGTACCGGACATCGCGGTTCTGAACGTTCTTCGAATCGTATCCGCAGCTTCCGCCCAGATCAGAGAGGGCGCCGATGCCCGAATAACCGTTGAAGGCGCACTCCTGACCGCGTCCAGGCTGTCCAGCGTGTTCCGGATTGACAATCTTCCACCGGTGGCGCTGAAGGTTTCCGCGGTTGCATGCGGCGCCGGCGAACCAGAGCCGGTTGCCCCGGTATCCTCCGGTGAATCTTCCGACCCGCCGGATGTCGCAAAGCCCCGGGAAGAGCCGCGGAAGCCGTCTGATGACCAAAGTGCGGACAGGAACAAGGAAAACAAAGACATCAAGGAAATCGCCGGGTTGTTCGACCTGATTCCGGAACCCGGCGGCGGAGAAGGGGTGCGCGGTGAACCGTAAAATGAGGGATATGATGGCCCAGGCCCAGAAGATGCAGGCGGGGATGATGAAAGCCCAGGAAGAGCTTGCCGCGGCCTCCGTCGAGGGGAGTTCCGGAGGCGGAATGGTTACCGCGGTGGTGAACGGCCAGGGTGAACTGAAAGGCCTTCGAATCTCCCGGGATGTGGTTGATCCCGAAGATGTGGAAATGCTTGAAGACCTGGTTCTCTCCGCTGTGCAGAACGCGGTGGAGAAGAGCAGGGAGATTGCCCGGGACAAGATGCAGGGCATGGGAATCCCTTCGGGGCTCGGGGATCTTTTTTGAGCGGATCACCTGTCGACCGGTTGTCCGACGCGCTTTCCAGGCTTCCGGGAATTGGCAGGAAAACAGCGCTCAGACTTGCATTCGCCCTGGTGGACGACCGCATGCTCGCCGAGGAACTCGCCGCGGTTCTTGCGGAAACAGCAACCAATGTTCATGAGTGCCCGCTCTGCAGGAATCTTACCCTTGATTCCGTTTGTGATGTATGCAGCAGTTCCGCCAGAATCAGTTCCATATGCGTTGTGCACACTCCAGCGGACCAGAGATCAATAGAGGATACCGGGCTGTTTCGGGGAACCTACTTCGTTCTGCACGGATGCCTTGCCCCCCTGGATGGTGTGGGCCCCAGAGAACTCGGGATTCCCGCCCTGGCTGAAAGGGTCAGGGCAACCGAAGCCCGGGAGGTCATTCTCGCCCTTGACTCCACCACCGAGGGAGAGGCGACCTGTGCCTACATTGCCCGAACCCTCGAGAGCCTAGGCGTTCCCGTAACCCGACTCGCCCGGGGGCTTCCGCCCGGCGCTCTTGTTGAGTACGCCGACGCTCTCACCCTGACCCAGGCGCTGAAGGGACGCAGCAGGGTCTGATGGGCATGAACTGGCCCAACAGACTCACGCTGGCCAGAATGATCATGGCCCCGATCTTCATGGGGCTTCTGATATCGGACAGCCCCGGGTGCAGATACGCGGCTCTTGTGGTGTTTCTCTTTGCGAGCCTTACCGATTTCGTGGATGGATACCTGGCCAGAAAGTACGGCTGGGTTTCGAATCTTGGGAAATTTCTCGATCCCCTGGCGGACAAACTCCTTGTGAGTCTTGCCTTTATCGGCCTCGCCCAGCTTGGTCATATTCCGGTCTGGGCCGTTTATGCGGTAGTGGGCAGAGAGCTTCTTGTCACTGGACTTCGATCCATAGCCGCATACGCGGGGGTGCTTATTCTGCCGTCCTGGCTGGGCAAGTGGAAGGCCGCCATACAGATGGCAGTGGTTTCATTCTACCTTCTGGTGGCGGTACTGAAGGCCGAGGGGGTCGATCCTTCCAAAGAACTGATGCGGGTCGCCTGGTTTGTGATGGTGACCGCCGTGGCCCTTACGCTCTTCTCCGGCCTTCACTACCTGTGGGTAAACCGGAAAATAGTGGGAAGACTGGGGTTGTGAAGGGTTTCTGCCGCTTGTCCGGTGCCGCCCTGGCCACATGTTTCGGTTCCGGTTACTCCCCCGTCGCCCCCGGAACCGTGGGCAGTCTGCTTGGGGCGTTGGTGTTCATTCTGATTTCCCGGGGACACCTTCTTCTTCTTGCCCCTGTTATTGCCGTTGCCTGGATTGGCTGCGGTTGCGGATGGCGTCTGTGGGGGAAAGACCCTTCGAAGGTGAACATAGATGAGTTCGCGGGATGCTGGGTGGCGTGCCTGGCCTCCAGACCCCAATGGGGCCTGTACGGCATGACGGCGGCTTTTCTTCTCTTCAGGGTGATGGATATTGTGAAGCCATGGCCGGTATCCCTTCTTGACCGTATCGATTCTCCCCTGGGAATACTGGCGGATGACCTGGCCGCCGGCCTGTTGGCCGCCGGGGCACTGCTGGTGGCCGGGATGCTTCTCCCGTGGTGAAACTGCGTCACGCAGTTATGCTGTTGGTGGGAAACGAACTGCTTTCCGGCCGTACCCGCGACGCGAATCTGAAGGCTTTGAGCGGCACTCTCAACCGCAGGGGATTACCCCTTCTCGAGGCAAGAGTCGTTCGGGATGACATGACTGAAATATCTTTAGCCATCAGGGGGTTGCTCCGACCGGGAACTCTGGTTGTAACCACCGGCGGGCTTGGACCAACCCCGGATGACATCACACTAAACGGCGTGGCGGCAGCCCTGGAACTCCCCATGGTTTCGTCGGGGGATGCAGTGAGAATGCTGGAAGCCCGGTACGGTGAAACCGGTGAAGCGCTCTCCGAGGGTCTGATGAAGCAGGCGGTTCTGCCCGAGGGGGCAGTGCCGGTTCCGAACCCGGTCGGGGCCGCTCCCGGAGTTGTTCTGTTCGCTGGAGAAGTGGCCGTCATCTGCCTGCCCGGCGTACCCGGAGAGGCGGTGGAACTGCTGCCCGCCTGCCTGGATGCCGCCGGATTTTGTGAGGGGGTTCTGCGGGAGTACTATGCCCGGACATGGGGAACAAGGGAGATCGACCTTTACGAAACCCTCAAAACCGTTAATGAGCCGTTCAACTGCCGCCTGGCCTATCTGCCATCTCCGGGGAGGGTGGATCTCTGCTTCACCGGTACGGATGCCCGTGAGTTCAGGGAGAAGGCGGTTTCTATCCTTGGCTCCCGGGTATACGCGCTGGAGAGGGACCGCACACTTGAACAGGTGGTCGGCGGCGAACTGGAGTTCCGGGGACTCACGGTCGCAACGGCGGAATCCTGCACAGGGGGTATGGTGTCTTCGACACTGACCTCGGTGCCCGGAGCATCCGGCTGGTTTGCCGGGGGGGTCACAGCCTATTCAAACCATGTGAAGTCCCGGGTTCTGAAGGTTTCCGGTGAACTCATCGCGGCCAGGGGCGCGGTCAGCAGCCATGTGGCTCTGGCCATGGCCCGTGGGGTCCGGGAGATACTGGACGCCGATTGCTCCGTGGCCGTCACCGGAATAGCGGGGCCTGCCGGGGGTACGCCGGACAAACCCGTGGGAACCGTTTGGATCGCCGCCTGCGCTGAAGACCGGGTTTCCTGCACTCTCCGAAGGTTCGGCGGCGACAGGGAGTCGGTGAGGTCGGCCGCGGTTTCCTGCGCCCTGGGCCAGCTTCTGGAAGCGGTGAGGAAAGCGAAGTGAGGCTGTTCGCGGCCCTGGCATTCTCTGAAACCACCCTCAACTCACTGGAATCCATCCTGACACCTCTAAGGAACCTCAGTCCAGGGTTGCGGTGGATCCCCCGGGAAAACCTTCATCTCACCCTGAGATTCTTTGGTGAAAGTGAACCGGAGCGTGTGGCGGGTCTGATGGAGAGTGCGGTTGCAGGAATGGATTGCCGCTCCCTTGAATTCACCTTCAACAGAATGGGGTCCTTCGGCCGCAGGGTGCTGTGGATCGGAGGCAGAGTTTCTCCCGGGGTTGGGGCGCTGGCGAAAGCACTGGGAAATCCATCGTTCAAACCTCATGTAACCATTGCCAGACCTTCCCGGGGCGCCGATGTTCCCGAACCTCTGGATTTCAGGCCGATTTCAGGCGTGTTCCATGGAATGGTGCTTTTTGAAAGCATTCTCGCTCCCGGCGGCGCCGTGTATCGAAAACTTGGCCGATGGCCGCAGGGGTGTTGCCTCGAAAACAAATGTTTACTATCATAGGGCGTGGCTGGAGAACGGTCCCCTTTCAAGGGTCACCTTAACGAAGGAAAGGTGTTGCCATGAGCAAAGCTGAAAACCAATCCCAGGAGCGGGCCAGAGCCCTGGACGCGGCCTTTATGCAGATCCAGAAGAAATTCGGTCAGGGCGCCATAATGCGACTGGGCGACAACATCGCCATGAAAGTCGATGTGATACCCACGGGAAGCATTTCCCTCGATTCGGCCCTGGGAATCGGAGGCATTCCCCGGGGGAGGGCGATCGAGGTTTTCGGCGCGGAAAGCAGCGGAAAAACAACCCTGGCCCTTCACATGCTGGCCCAGGCCCAGGCTGCCGGGGGGGAAGTTGCTTTCATCGATGTGGAGCATGCCCTCGATCCCGCGTATGCGGAAAAGCTGGGGCTCAACATCGACAACCTTCTGGTGGCCCAGCCGGAAACCGGCGAGCAGGCCCTGGAAATCACGGAAACCCTGGTTCGCTCCAACGCCATGGATGCCATAGTTATCGACTCCGTGGCGGCCCTGGTGCCAAAGGCCGAGATCGAGGGCGAAATGGGCGACAGCCATGTAGGTCTTCAGGCAAGGCTCATGTCCCAGGCTCTTCGCAAACTGACGGGAGCCGTCAGCAAATCCCGAACTGTGGTCATTTTCATCAACCAGATACGGATGAAGATCGGAGTCATGTTCGGAAACCCGGAAACCACCAGCGGCGGGCGCGCCCTGAAGTTCTACGCCAGTGTCAGGCTTGATGTTCGCAGAATCGCTTCGATCAAGAGCGGCGACGATGTGGTGGGAAGCCGAACCCGGGTGAAGGTGGTCAAGAACAAACTGGCTCCCCCCTTCCGGGAGTGCGAGTTCGACATTCTCCACGGTGAAGGCATCTCCAGAGAGGGTGAACTGCTCGATCTCGGCCTTGAGCACAAAATCATCACAAGAAGGGGAACCTGGTACTCACTGGGCGATCTCCAAATGGGCCAGGGCCGCGAAAACTCCAGGGTTTTCCTGAAAGAAAACTTGGAAATCGCAAACAAACTGGAATCCGACCTTCGAACTGCAATGTGCATTCCAGCGTCAGTCAAACCCGTTGAACCCGAAGAATGATCACAGACGAAGCGGTTTCCCTTCAGGATCACCGACGGGGCTGGGCAATGGTGACTTTCACCTTCGGTCCGCTTCTTCTTCCGGTGGAAATCGTGGCGAAGCTCAACATCCGGCCCGGCACCCCCGTCGACGCCCATGCAGTGTTGGGTGAGGCCATGGTTCATCAGACCGCCGATGCCCGCAGATACACTAATCGCTACCTGGCCCTCTCGGAAAGAAGCAGCGGGCAGCTTCGCAGAAAACTTCAGGACAGGGGCTATCTTCCGAAAGTGGTGAACCAGACCGTTGCCTGGGCGAAGGAGTACGGCCTCATCGATGATCTGCGCTATGCCAGGGCATTCGCGTCCGGCAGAATGCTTGGAAGACAGGGCCTCATCGCGCAGCTGCGCCACCGGGGGGTTGATGACAGCGCCGTTTCCGCGCTTCTGTCCGAGTTGCCGGAAGGTGATTCCATCGACTCTTTGGTTTCTATTGTAAGGAAGAAATACGGCTCCATTTCCGATAGTCGGGCAGCCAGAAGACGAGCAGCGGGCTGGCTGTCCCGCCGGGGATACTCCAGCGGGATTGTTGCCCGGGTTCTGGAGAAGGCGCTGTGAAGAACCCCAACACCCGATGGTTGTATTCGGCGCTGGGCTCCAGGATCTGCGGAAGCGTCCCGCCTCCGCCACCCGCCGGTGTACCCGCCGAGATGCTGGCCGCCCTGGATTCTCCCCTGCCGGTGGTTTGCGAGGGAAAGCTGTATCCCGGTGCCGGCCTTACCGGGGGCCGGCGAAGAGGAATCTACGGCGCCACCTGGGAAATCCTCCGTCCCATGGGTTTCAGCAGGCCCGGGCGTTTCGAGCCCTTCCCCGGCGTCCATCTGTTCATACCCTTTGTAAAAGGGCGGACGGGTGCCATTCCCCAGGGTTTTTCCAGCAGGATTCCATCAATGCTCCGGGGCTTTGCCCTGGCGGGAAAGGCAGCCGCCGCCGGTGTTGTCGGCATGCGTCTTTTAGTTGTATGCGCCAGGTACAACCATGAAGCCTGGGGACTGGCCGCCATGGGGGGGGCTGTTGTGTGCACCCCGGATACGCTTCCGCAAGCCCTTTCCGAACTTGACTTTCCCGGAAACACGGAATAGATTAGCCGTCCCTTCACCCGATTGCGCATTTGCCGCAAAGGGTTGGGGTGTGTTGTATGTGATTGATGTCATAAATAGAGAATCAGGCTTTTCGGAGGTAATACATTGAAGACCTATTCGGCCAAGGCCGGAGAGATACAGCGCAACTGGTGGGTGGTGAATGCCGATGGCCTGACCCTCGGCCGGCTGTCCACGAAGCTCGCGATGTTGCTCCAGGGCAAGAACAAACCGGTGTACACCCCCCATATCGACACCGGAGACTTTGTGGTTGTTGTAAATGCTCACAAGCTGAGTGTCTCAGGCAACAAACTCGAGCAGAAAGTTTACTACAGGCATTCGGGCTTTCCCGGAGGCCAGAAGGCTGTGCTCATGCGTGATCTCATGTCCACTCATCCGGACAGGGTTCTCCGTCACGCAGTCAGGGGAATGCTGCCGAAGAACAGGCTCGGCAGGGCGCAGCTGAAGAAGTTGAAAATCTATGCAAATGTCGAGCATCCTCACGAGGCGCAGCAGCCTCAGGTGCTCGAGTTCTAGAGCCGGGAAAGGTCAGAATGGATCAGCACATAGGAGTTGGCAGAAGAAAGACGAGCACCGCCAGGTGCTACCTCAGACCAGGCTCAGGCCGGGTTGTCATCAACGACAGAACCCCCGGGGAGTACTTCGGTGATCTGTCCCAGAAAGACCACGCCCTCGAGCCCCTGAACGCTGTGAGGGTAATCGGTGTTTTCGACGTGGTGGTGAATGTTCGGGGCGGAGGAATCACAGGACAGGCCGGCGCCATCAGAATGGGAATAGCCAGGGCTCTGGTCGATGCGAACCCCGAGTATCGGCACACACTGAAAACCCAGGGCATGCTTCGCCGTGACCCCCGGATCGTCGAGCGGAAAAAGTACGGAAAGCCGAAAGCGAGAAAACGCTTCCAGTTCTCCAAGCGTTAATACCATGCTCCTTCGGGAGCGAAACAACCCACGACGGGCATATGCGGGCGCCCGGTGTCCAATCAATGGATTGGCGCCCGCTTCCGTCGGAGGCTAAACCGAAAGGAATCTTCAATGCAAATCCCATCGATTCAGGACATGCTGGAAGCCGGAGTTCACTTCGGCCACCAGGACAAACGCTGGAACCCGGCTATGAAGAGCTACATCTTCATGTCTCGGAATGGCATTCATATAATCGACCTCAAGAAGACCCAGAAGGCTCTCGAGGATGCGGTTAACCTGGTGTCGAGAACCGTTGCCCAGGGCAAGGATGTGCTTTTCGTAGCCACCAAGAAACAGGGCAGGGAGTGCGTTGAAAACCACTCCGAAAGAAGCGGTCAGTACTTCATGACCGAACGCTGGCTTGGCGGAACCCTCACAAACTTCAAGACGGTGTTCAAAAGCATCGTCAGGCTCAACGAGCTTGAGAAGGAGGAGAGGGAAGGGTTTCCCCGAAGCCTCAAGAAGCGCGAGATCCTTCAGAAGACCAGAGAACGGGAAAGGATCGACAAGTACCTTCGGGGTATCAGGCATATGAAGGGTCTTCCCGGCGTTGTGGTTGTGGTTGACATCAAGAAAGAGGCCATCGCGGTTCAGGAAGCAAAGAGACTTGGCATCCCCTGCGTGGGCATCGTTGATACAAACTGTGATCCCAGCCAGGTAGACTATCCCATTCCCGGAAACGATGACGCCATCAAGTCCATCTCCCTGATCGTGGGAACCCTTGCGGATGCGGCACTCCTGGGCGCCGAGGGCAGGAAACCCAGGGAAACCGACGTTGCTCCGGGGAACACCACTGAAAAGACCTTGCCGATAGAGTCTCCGGCGAAGGAAGCTCCCAAGGCCGAAACGGTGCCGGAAGCACCCAAGGCCGAATCGGTGCCGGAAGCACCCAAGGCCGAGACGGTCAAGGAAGAAAAGGAATAGCGACATGGATGTAAAAACCATACAGGAACTGCGCAAGGTATCGGGCGTGGGCATGATGGAGTGCAAGAAGGCTCTTGAAGCCACCGGCGGCAATGTGGATGAAGCCCTGAGGCTGCTTAGAGAGCAGGGAATGCAGGTCGCCGCCAAGAAAGCCACCCGGCAGGCAAATGAGGGTCGGGTTGAATCATACATCCACTTCAACGGCAAAATGGGTGTTCTGGTGGAGGTAAACTGCGAAACCGACTTCGTTGCCCGCACCGACGACTTCATTGGTTTCTGCAAAGACCTGGCGGTTCACATAGCCGCCATAGGTCCCGAGTATGTGTCCCACGGCGATGTACCGGAGGACAGGCTGAACGAGGAAAAGGCCATCCTTATGAAACAGCTGGAAGAATCCGGAAAGCCTGCGAATATTCAGGAGAAGATCGTGGAAGGGCGGATGACGAAGTTCTACGGCGAAGTCTGCCTTCTCGACCAGCTGTGGTTCCACGATGAGACACTGGGCACCGTATCCGCGGTTCTGAACAGCCTTATCGGAAGAGTCGGGGAGAACATCATTATCAACAGATTCGCCCGGTTCAACATAGGCGCCTGACATGGAGGAGGGCTCTCCCCGAGGGGAAAGATTTCTTCTGAAACTGAGCGGTGAGGCGCTTGCCGGAGAATCCCGGCACGGAATAGATACCCGCAAGGTTTCAGAACTGGCGGAAGAGCTTGTTTCTCTTTCAAAGCTTGGGTACCAGCCCGGGATCGTGACCGGGGGAGGGAACTTCCTCAGGGGACGGGATACCGGAGGCATCACAAGAACCACAGCTGATTACATGGGCATGCTGGCCACGGTGATGAACTCCCTGGCACTGGCAGACGCGGTGGAGAAGGCGGGAGGGATGTCCTCGGTCTTCAGCGCGTTCCCTTTTCCCGAGGCGGGAGTTAAGACCTTCTCTCCCCGGAGAGCCACCGAGCTATTCCAGAGCGGCGAAATCCTGGTCTTTGCCGGAGGAACCGGCAACCCGTTTCTCAGCACCGATACCGCCGCTGCCCTCAGGGCCGCCCAGACCCGCTGTAAAACCCTGTACAAGGGAACCAAGGTTGACGGTGTTTACGACATGGATCCCAAGCTGTTTCCTGAAGCCCGCCGCTTTGAGAGGATCACCTGCGATCAGGTGCTTTCCATGGGACTTGGATTCATGGACTCGGCAGCGGTGGCGGTGTGCCGGGATGCGGGGATTGAAATCGTAGTTTTTGACATTACAGGGCCAGGGAACCTCAACCGCGTGTTGAAGGGGGAACTCCCGGTCACGGTGGTGGAGGTTTGATAATGGAAGAGCTTCTGTTGATGGAAGTACAGGAGAAAGCCGGCAAAACCGTTCAGAACACATCGAGGGAGATGTCGGTGATTCGCACCGGCAAGGCAAGCCCGGCGCTGCTGGACAATATCAGGGTGGAGTGCTGGGGAGATACCCTTCCCATCAGACAGGTGGCGGGAATCAGCGCTCCCGAGCCCCGTCTCATTGTCGTTCAACCATGGGATCAGTCCACCGCCGGCGCCATCGCGAAAGCCATTGAATCCAGCGATCTGGGACTGAGGGCATCGGTGGACGGACCCGTGATAAGGATTCCCGTTCCAAAGCTCTCGGAAGAACGCAGAAAGGATCTCACAAGGCTTGTTCGGAAACTTGCGGAGGAAGGCAGGACTGCCCTTCGCAACATCCGAAGGGATGCCAACGATCAGTTGAAGAAGGCGTGCAAGGCCAGTGAAATCACCGAAGATCTCGAGAAGAAAACCCAGGACCTGGTTCAGAAGGCGGTGGACGAAGCGTCTTCGGAAATAGACACATTGCTGAAAGCCAAGGAAAAGGAGATACTGGAAGTATAATGGGCGTTCCCAGCCATGTGGCCATCATCATGGACGGGAACGGTCGTTGGGCCAGGAAAAGAGGCCTGCCCAGGACCGATGGCCATTCCGCGGCGGAACGGGCCATCCACACCGCGGTGGAGTTCTGCGGTGAGGAGGGGATAAACTACCTGACCCTTTACGCCTTCTCAACCGAAAACTGGAGCCGCCCCAGGCTTGAAGTGGCATTTCTGATGAGACTTCTTTCACGGTTCGTGGCAAACAACATAGACGAACTGCACGCCAAGGGGGTGAAACTCCGGGTAACCGGACGATTCTCCGATCTTCCGAAACGACAGCAGGCCGATCTGAACTCCGCCATGGAAAGAACAGCATCAAATACCGGGCTTAACCTGGTTCTGGCATTAAGTTACGGCGGAAGAGCCGAGATAAGGGATGCCGTCGAGAGTGTTGCCCGGCGGGTTCTCGCCGGCGGGATCACTCCGGAAGAGGTAACCGAGGAAACCATCGCCTCCCTGCTCTACAACCCGGATATTCCCGACCCGGATCTGGTCATCCGCACATCCGGTGAGCAGAGGCTCAGCAATTTTCTGCTCTGGCAGTCCGCGTACAGTGAACTGTATTTCACACCGGTCTTCTGGCCGGACTTCGACAGGGAGCATTTCAGGGCTGCCCTGGAGGATTACGCAGGCAGGGGCCGCCGGTACGGCGGGCTTACCAGTTGAAGACCTTCCCGGGTCTGGGGAGCAGGGTCCTGGTGGCAGTTCCGGGGATTGTCATCTTTCTCTGGGTGATACTCTTCGGCGGCCCCGCAGCCTCTCTGGTTCTTTTTTCCCTTCTCGGCGTTCTCGCGGGTTATGAGGCGGTTTCATTGTGCCTTCCCTCATCGCCGGTTCATATCAGGCTTCCGGTTGGACTTGCGGCAGGTTTTTCCACGCTGCTTGTGGGGATCGGCTCCCCTCTTCAGACAGCGGCTGTTCTTCTGCCCGGTGTGTGCTTTGCCCTCTGGTGGATTCCATGCCGGGCGCCCCGGGGGGCCCGGGCTGAAATGCTGGGAGTCATGGGACTCACGCTTTTCTACACCGCCGGGTTCGGTATTCTCGCCAGACTTTCCATTGACTGGCCCCATCGGGGAATTGTGCTCATACCTCTTGCCTCCTGCTGGATCGGAGACAGTTTCGCCTATTTCGCCGGATGCAGGTGGGGCCGCCACAAGATGATTCCAAAGGTGAGCCCCGGGAAATCATGGGAGGGATTCGCCGCGGGTCTGGCGGGTTCCGTAGCCGGGGCGATGGCGGTGGGATGGGGAGGCATGGCGCCGGTTCACCTGGCGGTTGCGGGAATTGTCTGCGGTATTGCCGCCGTTTTTGGCGACCTCTTTGAAAGCGCTGTAAAAAGGGATTCCGGGGTGAAGGACTCCGGAAGTTTCCTCGGGGCTCACGGGGGCATACTTGATCGCTTCGACAGCGTGGCCGCCGCAGCACCGGCAGCCCTGGCTGTCCTGCATCTTTTCGGTCCGGGGGCTGGCTGAGATGGCCAGAAAAGTTTCGGTTCTGGGTTCCACGGGTTCCATCGGAACCCAGGCGCTGTCCATCATCGACAAGAGCCCATCCCTTGAACTGCATTCGGTTTACTGCGGCTCATCCCTGGCCGCCCTGGAAGAACAGATTGACCGTTACAGGCCGTCGCTGGCCGGTATCGCCTCGGATGCGGGAATGGCTTCCCGGAAGGGTCTGCTTGTGGGGCCGGAGCATCTGGAAGAGCTTGTTCAGGGCTCTGACATGGTTCTCAACGCCATAGTCGGCAGTGCGGGCCTCGAGGCAAGCCTTCTGGTTCAGAGAATGGAGATTCCACTGGCCCTGGCCAACAAGGAAAGCCTGGTGATAGGTGGAGAGCTTCTGCTGCCCCACCTTCGGAGGGGCCTTGTCATTCCCGTGGACAGTGAGCACAGCACCATCTTCCGCTGCATTCAGGGTGAGAGCCGAACACCGGCAAAAATCGTTCTAACCGCCAGTGGCGGAGCTTTGAGGCACATGTCTCCGCCGGAGGCGGCCACTGCTTCGGTGGAGCAGGTGCTTGCCCATCCCAACTGGAAAATGGGCGCGAGAATAACCGTGGATTCCGCCACACTGGTGAACAAGGCGTTTGAGGTCATCGAATCCCGATGGCTTTTTCCCGGCATTCCCGTCGAGGTCGTGATTCATCCGGAAAGCATCGTCCATTCCTTTGTGGAGACCGCGGATGGTGCGTGGAAGGCTCTTCTGGGGCTTCCAGACATGAGAATACCCATATCCTACGCCCTGCACTGGCCCTCCCTTGCGATACCCGAGGGCGCATCCGGCGAAACGCCTCTTGATTGGGGAACCCTGACATTCCGGGAGCTTGATCCCCTCAGGTATCCTGCTTTTGAGGCGGTCCTTGCCGCTTACGACACCGGAGGAACAGCTCCCGCCGCGGCCAACGCCGCGGACGAGGAGGCTGTCGGCGCTTTTCTCAAAAACGCGATACCCTTTGGAAGCATTTCCGATGTGATAAGTGGAGTTCTGAGAAAACACAAATCGTTGCCCGTTGAAGGTTTTGGAACACTTGTGAACGCCGATTCCCAAGCCAGGGAGTTTGCCCGGGAAATCATGGAGGATCTATGAACAGCGCGTTTGCGGTGGTTTTCGGTCTTGGGATAATCGTGTTTTTTCACGAACTCGGGCATTTTCTCATGGCCAAGGCTGTGGGTCTCCCGGTGGAGAGGTTTTCCATGGGATTCCCTCCGCTTCTGGTCCGGGTGAAAAGGGGAGGAACGGAGTACTGCATCGGCGCAATCCCCCTCGGTGGTTTTGTCAAGGTGGATCTGGGAACATCGGGAGAACCGGGGCACATTGTTACAGCGTGGTGGAAACGGGCTCTGGTGGTTGTCGCGGGCCCATTCATGAACCTCTGCCTCGCGTTTATTCTTATTCTGCTGGTACTGGCCGCAATTGGAACCGGTGTTCCGGATTCCGAACCTCTGGTGGATGACCCCTACGGAGTTCCGGGTCTTCTCAGGGGAGATCTGATCACGGCGGTCAATGGTGTTCCGGTGGAGGGCTGGGAAGATGTGTACAGGGAAACACTGGAGTTTCCCGAGGGCTTCTTCACGGTTTTCCGGGATGGTACGGATGGCGTGGAAGTTCCATACCTTCTTGCCGCCGATGACGCGCCTGGCTTTACTCCTTTTCTTTCCACCGTTGTCGGGGAGGCTTCGGTGGGGCTTCCCGCCTACGAAGCCGGGCTTCGAACCGGTGACAGCATAACGGTAGCGGGAGGAGTTTCGCTCCATTCCTTCAGCGAGCTTCAGGAAGTGGTGGCGGGATTTGAGGGCCGTTTTCTGGAAGTGGTCTTTGTGAGGGCGGGTGTGGCGGACACGGTGTTCATAGAGCCCATGGAGTACCAGGGCAGAAGGCTTATCGGTGTCACTCCCCTTACGAGAACCAGGGTTCTCAGGCTGTCTCCGGGCCGGGCGCTGGTTGTGAGCTTTGCCGCGACACTTGAAGGTGCCGGGGCTTTCTTCACCGGTATTTTCGCTCTGATCCTGAAACCGGTTCAGCTTGTTCAGATGTCCGGAGGCCCTGTTTTCGTGGCGGAAACCCTGGGGCAGCAGGCGGGATTCGGCCTGTCACGCCTGCTTGAAACCGTTTCATACCTCTCACTGGCGATAATGGGTTTCAACCTTCTGCCGGTTCCCATCCTGGACGGCGGGCAGTTTCTCATTCTGCTTTATGAGGGTATCCGCCGCCGGCCCGCGTCGAAGAAGCATATCATGATTGCTCAGCAGATAGGCTTTTTTCTGCTGCTTCTTCTGTTCGCCGCCGTCATATTCAGGGATGTGGCCCGGGTTGTGACCAGGGTGTGACAACGGGAAGCCCCGTGGAACACAGAAACGCCGGCAGAGTTCAGTAAGTTATTCCCCAGTTACTTACGGTATCCGAAGCGGCCCGGTATAGAACACCCCAGGTTGACGGAACCCGGCGGGCGAGGGAGACGATTTCCATAGTAACAGAGTCGGGAAGAGCTTCGCGCCATTCCGGGTGGTCCGGTGGAAACGCGAGGTGTCTGCCAAGCCTGCCGCCGGCTTCGGTGAGCATCTGAATCTCCTCACCGGAAAGAGACTTGTTTGAAAGCGGGGAACCGCCGCAGCCCGTAATGAGTAGAAGAACTGCGGCCACTGCCGTTCCTGTGATTGTTGCAGCATTCATTCCGTGGCCAGTATAGTTGTTTGCTGCCGCTTTATCAATGAAGGGGGCTCGAGATGGCTGCAAGGTTCTTTCTGCCGATTCTGATAGCGTCCACGGCTCTGGCCACCAGTTACGGTCGAAACCGTGTATACACCGGAGACAACCCCTGGTGGGAGCTGCATTCCGGCAAGGTCACGGTCTACTACGAAGAGGGAACCGAGCAGGTGGCTGAGAGTACGGTGGTTATTGCGGAAAGATCGCTGCAAACCCTTGCTGAAACCTTCGAGTATCTTCCCTCCCAACCTATTCCCATCATTGTTTACCGGTCTCCCGGCCGTTTCCGCCAGACCACCATAATCAGCGGTGAAATCGGTGAAGGCGTCGGAGGGTTCACTGAGTTCTTCAAGGGCAGGGTCGTGGTGCCATACACAGGAATCTACAGCGAGTTCAGGCATGTGCTCGAGCACGAGATCAACCATGCTTATGTCTATGACATGCTTTACGATAGAAACCTCTATAGCATCGTAATGACCAAAGCGCCCCTCTGGACGCTGGAGGGGCTTGCGGAATACACATCCCAGGGGTGGGACATAGACAGCGAGTCCGAATTCCGGGACATGGTGATAGCCAATCAGATAGTTCCCTTGCGCCAGCTCTCGCAGAGGGGTGACTATCTGGTCTACCGGCAGGGGCAAGCTGTCTACCATTTCATGGTTGAAAGGTACGGACAGGAACGCTACATCAGGTTTGTCCGTCACCTGAGGGACAGAGAGGGCCTTAACGCCGCTGTAAGAGCGGCTTTCGACATGACCGTCGAGCAGTTCAGCGAGAGGTTCATCGAGTGGGCCAGGGAAAAATACTGGGCAGCGGTAGCCATCGGCGAAAGCCCTTCGGATTTGGGAACACCTGTCATCAGATCAGGCAGAGACGGGCGCAAAAGGGTTGTGCTTGCCGAGCCGGTAATCTCTCCGGACGGCTCCATGACCGCTGGTGTGGAAATCCATAGAGGAAGGTTTTCCCTGGTCCTTCGAACAACTTCGGAAGGCGACGAGATTGCGCGGCCGGCACAGGGAGGCGGAGTGTTCGAGAGAAGCAGCTCGCCCTTCTACCGCAGCTCCGCGTTTTCGCCGGGTTCCGATTCGGTGGCAGTGGCCTTTCAGGGTCAGTACTCCGATGGCCTTATCATCAGCAGGATATCCGGGGGGTCCACCAGTCTGCCCCTGGAGTTTGAACTGATAAGGGATCCGGCCTGGAACCCCCGGGGGGGGGAGGTGGCCTTCAGCGCGCTGAACCAGGCTGAGCTGGACATATACATATGGAACGCCTCCACAGGGCGGGTAACCCGGGTCACCCAAGGCGGCCAGAGCCCCCGGGATCTTTGGTGGGGGGAAGAGGGCCTGCTTTTCGTTGGCGAGAGGGAGAACGGCCGGGTGTTCAGCATCAACCTTCTGGCTCCCGGGGAAGAGCCTGAGGTCCTTTTTGAAACGCCGTTTTCGGTTCGCAATCCCGTTTCCTACGACGAGGGAGTCGTGTTCATTATGAACACCGGAGACGGGGCGAACTTTCACCTGCTCTCCAGAGACACCGGCGAGATCACTCGGCTCAGTGATCTTTACCGGACGCCATCCTCCCTCTCCAGGGCCACCAACACCGCGCTGTCACTCTTCTATGCTTCGGATTGGAGTGGCGGCGGACTGTTTCTCATCAGGGATCTTTCCCTGAGGGAAGGCAGAACCCCGGATGTGAGCCTGGAGCCGCCGGAACCGGATTCGCTGGAAGCTTCTTCCGCAACCGCCCTTCAGGGCCGGACGAACTGGCGCATAGCGCCCTATGACCCCGGCCTGAGCATAGACTACGTAAGCGCTTCCGCCGGCTTCGACAGTTATGTGGGCCTGTCCGGCTATTCCCAGTTCATATTCAGTGATGTGCTTGCCAGGCATCAGCTTGCCGTAATCGCTGATCTCAACGGCGAAATCAGCGATGTAGACGCCGGATGCTTCTACACCAACCGGCAGCACAGGGTCGACTTCGGCGTATCGCTGTACCGGCTTGCCAACCGCTACCGGTTCACCGACACTCAAACCGGTGAACGGGACTATGTGCGGGACACGGAGATCGGCACCAACATCGAACTCAGATACCCATTCAGCCGGTCCCTCAGGGTTTCCCTGGGCGCCGGATACCGCAGGCTGGACAGGGAAGGTCTGTGGGCAACGGATATTGACCTCAGGGAAAACATCCTTACCCTGAACACACGGGTGGTTCAGGATAATGCTCTCTGGGGTGCCGTTGGCCCCAGGGTCGGAAGCAGGCTTTCGTTTTCCGCCGACTGGGCGCCAGGTATTGCCAACAACGCCCAGTTCACAACACTTCAGGCTGACCTTAGAAATTACACCTGGTTATCCGGCCAGGTTACCCTTGCCACAAGGCTGGCGGGTGGGACAAGCTTCGGCAGGAATCCCCAGAGGTATTTTCTGGGCGGCGCGATCCCCCACAGAAGAAGCACCGGGGATGTTCAGGGGCCCGAGGACCTGTTCGGTTTTTACACCAGCTACGCGGACCTCCTGCGGGGCTATGACTACGTGCAGTTCCATGGAACCAAGTATGCCCTGGGGTCCATTGAGCTTCGCTTTCCGGTGGTGAATCATCTGAACATTGCCGCGCCGATACCCATGACTTTTTCCGGGGGAAGAGGAGTCATATTCACCGATATCGGAGCAGCCTTTGATGATGTGAAGTCATTTCGCGGAGCAAGAACCGACGGTGGGTTCAGGCTCAATGACCTGAAGATGGGGTTCGGTTACGGCCTCAGGTTCAATCTGGGCATTTTTGTGTTCCTTTGGGACTCCGCCTGGAGAACGGACCTCCGTGGGATCAGCCAGAAACCGGAACACTACATCACGCTTGGAGCCGAGTTCTGATGACCAATGAGATGATCTGGGTCCTGTTCCTTCTGGGATCGCTGACAGCCACCCTGATGGTTTTCCGGTTCGGGGGCAGAACCGGGCTGATCGCGCTGGTGGCCGCGGTCATCATCCTGTGCAATCTGCAGGTAATGAAACTCACCACCCTGTTCGGCTTTACGGTCACTCTGGGCAATGTTCTTTTTGGCGTTATCTTTTTTGCCACCGATCTGCTCAACGAGGTTTACGGACCGTCCGAAGCCAGGAAGGCTGTGGTGGCCGGCTTCGTATCCATGCTGGCGATGACGGCGGTTATGCAGGTTGCCATGCTTTTCACCACCGCCCCGGATCCCTGGGCAATTGAAGTGCATGATTCCATGAGTCTTCTATTCGGTTTCATGCCCCGGCTTGCCGGGGCAAGTCTTGCCGCCTATCTTATCAGCCAGTTTCACGATGTATGGGCTTTCAACCTTCTCAAAAAGCTCTCGAGGGGGCGGTTTCTCTGGCTTCGCAACAACCTTTCCACCATGGCAAGCCAATTGATCGATTCCGTTGTCTTCTGCGGAATCGCTTTTTGGGGGGTTCTCGAGAAAACTGTGTTCATCGATGTTCTGGTTTCCACATATGTCATAAAGTTCATTGTGGCCGCGGTTGACACTCCGTTCATGTATCTGGGGAGAAGGATGGCCGCACGGGGAGGTGAAAAGTCTTGAATGCCCTCGGGGCTCTAGTGATCTTTGCGTTTGCCGCCTGGGCCTGGGTTTGTCCGGAATGCGGCGTTGATGTTTCCGGAAATTTCTGCGGGGATTGCATCCTCCCCGCGGCTCCCCCGGGGATGGTCTACATTCCCGGAACCGATGTTGTGTTGCAGGGGGACACCGTAGCGGTGGGGCCGTTTTTTATCGACTCTTCGCCGGTTGCTTACCGCAGCGTGCTTTCCTGGCTCGGCGAGAACTGCCGGGATCCCAGGGTTCTTGCTTCGGTGATAACGGGCCAGTACAGCGAAAGCGGCCACTTCCTGGCGTTCACCCCCCTTGTGGCCACCGCGACCGGTGAATACACCGTATCCGCCGCCAGCCTGGACAGACCGGCGGCTGGTTTCACCTGGAACGGAGCCTCCTGGTATCTTTCCTCCCGGGGGGCCAGGCTTCCCACTCTGGCAGAGATAGCCGCAGCCCTGGAACATGGCGTTATTGAGCCCTTCAACGCTTACAGTGAAATGCAGTTGTATGCCAGGCTCATGGAAACAAGCCTTGGGGAAGTTCTGGGAGCCATCTCCAGGCAGGCGATGTTTGCCGGCTTCAGCACCGCTGAAGAAAGGGTGATGTGGGAGCTTACCCACACCTCCTTTTCTGAAAACCCGACGGAGGCCATGCCTTACGGGGAAAACCCCTATATCGCTATTTTCAAACCGCTTCCGGTTCCGGTTGTCTCCGGGACAGGGCGGGAAATGGGTTATTTCAATGTGATCTTCCGGGGAGCTCTTGACCTTCCTGGAGAGCAATGATGGAGAGAGGAGTCTCACCGTGAAAAAGCTTCTGATACTCGCGGCACTGGCTGCGCTGATGGCCGGTTGCGGCGGGAGAACAGTAACCCGCACCGATCCCGGAACCGTAACGGATCTCAGCGGTCACTGGAACGACACCGATTCCAGGATAGTTGCGGATTCAATGGTTGCCCAGTGCCTCGCTGGGGCATGGCTGAACATGGGCTACCGGGGAGACGGAGGCAGGAGCGGAGACTACATGCCTGTGATCGTGGTTGGCGGAATCAGGAATCAGAGCCTGGAGCACATCAACACCGGCGTGTTCATGAGCAACATCGAAAGAGCGCTTCTCAACAGCGGTAGGGTTCTGATAGCCGCCGGGGGGGGATCCCGCGAGGAAGTGCGTCAGGAGAGGCGCGAGCAATCGATCTTCGCCTCACCCGAGAGTGCCGCGCAGTTTGGAAGGGAAGTCGGAGCCGATTACGTCATGCTGGGTACAGTGAACTCCGTGGAAGACCAGGAAGGAAGTGTCAGAGCGGTTTACTACCAGGTCAATCTGGAACTGGTGGATGTGGAAACAGCTCTGAAATCATGGATGGGCTCCACGGAAATCAAGAAAATCATTGAGTGGTGAAAAGGCTCTCCGTCGTCGCAGGGCTGCTTCTGGCGCTGGCATGCGCCGCGGGATACACCGGTATAATCCGACCCGTGGTGAGCATGCTGAATGTGGATCAGCCCGATGCGGCAATGGTTCGCCTTCGACAGGTTTTTCCCGATTCTCTGGGTAAAGACCGGCTTCTGTATCTGATGGAGCTTGGCAACCTGGCCAGATACGCGGGAACACACCCGGTTGCCCAGGCGGCCCTGCTCAGGGCTGACAGGCTCAGCGACAGCCAGAGGGGAGTACTGCTCCAGCAGGAAGCCGCGGCGTTGCTTACCAGCGATCTTGCCCTCGAGTTTCGGGGCGCGGATTTCGAGAAGGTTTTCATCAACTACGGATTGGCCGCGAGCTTTGCCGCCGAGGGAAACTACGAAGCCGCGCTGGTTGAAGCCCGAAGGGTGAACCAGAAGCTTCGGGTGATGAACACCGACTACGGAGAGAACCCCAACCGTTACATTGACGACGCCTTTGTCCGCTATTTCATGGGCGCGCTGTACGAGGCGGAGGGGGAGTTGTCCGACGCGCTGATAAGTTACAGAAGGGCTCTGCAGATCTATGAGGGTGACTACTCCAGAAATTACGGCGTCGGGCCGCCGGAAAGGCTGAAGACCGACTTGATGCGGCTGGCAGCCGCCACAGGTTTTGAAAGCCTGCTGTCCGAGTACGAGGAACGCTGGCCCGGTCTTCAGTGGGAGAACACCGGCCCCGGCGGAGGGTTCGGAGAGATAGTGGTGGTTCTTGAAGCGGGAAACATCGCCCGGCGGCGGGAGGTTAGCTATCCCGTCACCACCGAGAGCCGGGTTTTCAATGTCTCTCTGCCGGCGATACCGGCTTTCCCCCGCCGATTCGTCACCGCCGGGGTAACAGCAGACGGTGCGAGTGTTCCCTTTTTCCTGGTGCAGGATCTGGACGCTGTGGCACGACAGAATCTTGAAGACCATGCGGTTCGGGATCTGCTGCGGGCCGCGGCCCGTACCGCGGTGAAGGCGGGTGTGGCCCGGCTTGGCGAGGAAATCGCCGAAGAGGCCAGCGGAGACTCCACGGTGGGGCAGGTCGTCGGGTTGCTTTTGAGCATTGCCGGCGCCGTTACGGACAGGGCGGATCTCAGGGCCTGGCTTACCCTTCCCTCTCAAATTCACATGGCAAGGCTTCGGGTACCCCAGGGAGCCTGGCCCCTGACCATTACCGTCAACGGAAGAGCTTATGCCCAGCCTCCGGTCAGCGTCAGGGAAGGTGAGATGGTTTTCGTTTTTGTCAGAAAGACGCTGTGAAAGCTACGGTTTTCCGTTCCGGCATCATCGACCATACCATTCTGAAACCCGATGCCACAGCAAAGACCGTGGAACGCTTCTGCGGAGAGGCGGCTCAATACCGGTTCAGGTCTGTATGCGTGAACCCCTGCAGGGTGTCTCTTGCTGTATCGCTGCTCAGGGGAGAGCATCCCTTTGTCTGCTCGGTCGCCGGTTTTCCCCTGGGCGCCGGTCCGGCGACGGCGCTTGAAGCGGAAAGGGCGGTGTCTCTCGGCGCGGGGGAAATAGACATGGTGCTTCCCATCGGCCATCTGAAGGACGGCGACACCGGGGCGGTGCTGCGGTTGCTGAAGGATACGGTGAAAGCTGCGGCGGTTCCGGTGAAGGTGATAATCGAAGCATGCCTTCTCACAGACCCGGAGAAGGCTCTGGCCTGCAGGCTGTCGATGGAGGCCGGGGCTGCGTGCGTGAAAACCTCTACGGGCTTTTCCGTTGCCGGAGCGGTTGCCTCGGATGTTTCCCTGATGAGAAGAACCGTCGGCCCGGATTTGCAGGTAAAGGCTTCCGGAGGAATTCGCACCCTTGAAGAGGCTGTGACCATGATTACCGCCGGAGCAACCATTCTCGGCACCGGCACCGGGGTTCAGATCATGAGGGAGTATGAAGAAAGGCGGCCGGAGGGGTAACCGGCCGCCAGCTTGCCCTGTTTCCCCCGGTAATCTGCTCTGGAAATGGGGAGGGGATCCTTTTCCTTTGTGATTACCGGCTTTCCTTGTTCCAAGGTTCTGGAACCAGAGCCAATTTGAAACACAATTCAATACGAAGCAAGAAATTTGCCAATCCACGGCTGTCTCTTGCAGCCGATAATTTTGTATAAATGGATAAGGGCGGCTGGAGGGGTCGGCCAGCCGCCCGGGGTTCCGGACCAAGGGAAGAAGTGCGCTCAGTTCTATTCACTGGTCTGCCCGGGAGGGGATCAGGCAGGCAATGCCACAGGAATGAGCAACGGCAGTGCGGCCCCCGTGAAGGCGGGCACCAGCCATGGTTTTGGTCCGGGTTTCATCATCGCAGCCCTTTCACGGAGGATTCTGCAGGGGAAAGCTCTTCACAGGCCAGGCAAATTAGACAACAATCGATAACACTTCTCAATAACTAGCAAGAAGGATGCCAAATGATCGAAGTTCATCTGAACCCCGAGCAGAGGGAGGCTGTCGAGTATGATGACGGTCATCTTCTGATTCTTGCGGGAGCGGGAAGTGGAAAAACAAGGGTTCTAACCGCAAAGATCGCGAGGCTTCTCGGGAATGGAACCGTAAGCCCCGGAAACATCCTCGCGATGACCTTTACCAACAAGGCGGCCAGAGAGATGGAAAGAAGGGTCGCCGTGGCCGTCGATCCGCGGTCAATGCCCAGAATGGGAACATTCCACTCCACTTGCCTGTGGTTTCTTCGTCGGGAGGCGGGAAGGCTCGGTCATGGTGAAAACTGTACGGTGTACGATGGCTCGGACCAGAAATCCCTCATGAGAAAGCTTCTTCGAAGCATGTCTCTGCCCGGGGGAATATCACCGTCCGGAGCGCTTTCGTGGATCTCGGGTCAAAAAAGCGAACTTACCACGCCGGCAGAAGCCCTTGAAGACGCCCTGACTCCGCATCAGGAAGCCCTCGCCCGGGTCTACGAAGCGTATCAGGCTGTGCTTGCGGAGAACAACGCCTTTGATTTCGACGATTTGTTGACGCTTACTCTGTCCGGATTGCGTCAAAATACTGACATAAGGGATTGCTACAGATCCCGATTCCTGAGAATTCTTGTGGATGAGTACCAGGACACCAATCTTGTGCAGCACGAGATTCTGAAAACCCTTGC
Organism: uncultured bacterium; assembly: GCA_964624405.1. GTDB lineage: Bacteria > Fermentibacterota > Fermentibacteria > Fermentibacterales > JCC-6 > UBA6080. The sequence goes on from CAZUXA010000024.1 coordinate 25,787, forward strand.
CGGACCCGACACCCATGTTACAGTGGTGGGAGATGACGACCAGGCCATCTACGGCTGGCGTGGCGCCAGGGTCACCAACATTCTTGAGTTTCCCGATGACTTCCCGGGTACCAGGATGGTAAGGCTTGAAACAAACTACAGGTCCACCGGGAACATTCTCAGCGCCGCATCCGCGCTGGTTTCCCACAACACGGGCAGACATGGGAAAACCCTGCGCTCCGTTCTTGAAAACGGCGAACCCGTGAAGGTTCAAAGGGTGGCGTCCCCACCCGACGAGGCGGAATGGACTGTCATGACCGCCATGTCATTCCAGACCCGGGGAACACCGTTGAACCGGATGGCTGTTCTGTACAGAACCAACGCCCAGTCCCGGGAGTTTGAGGCCGCATGCAGACGCTCTGGTATTCCCTATGAAGTGGTTGGCGCCCAGCGCTTCTTCGAGAGGGAAGAAGTGAAGGATATCGTGAGCTATCTCAGGGTGATAGTGAACCCCAGGGATGCGGAGAGCCTGTCCAGGGTCATCAACAGGCCGGCCAGGGGAGTTGGGAAGAAGGGTCAGGAAAGCTTCCTTCGTCACGCTTCAGCCGACGGTGTTCATCTGTTGACCGGGCTCGGAAGGGCTTGTTCATACCCCGGAATCACCTCAAGGGGCGGCAAAGCCCTGGAAGAGCTGGGAGATTGCCTGAACAGGTCCGTGGAAATGGTGTCCAAGGGAGCTGCCGCCGTTGAGATAATCGACCATGTTCTGGCGGGAACCGGCCTGAAACAGCAGTATGACCCCGGGGATGTTACGGAACAGACCAGGCTCGAGAACATCGAGGAGTTCAGGAGTTTCGCCGCCCAGTACGATATTGGGAACCCGAATGGAGGCCTTCCTGGTTTTCTGGCGGAACAGAGCCTTCTCACCACCCAGGACGCTTACAGTGAGCAGGGGCTCGCGCTGATGACCCTGCACTGCGCCAAGGGGCTGGAGTTCGATGTTGTGTTCATCGCCGGGCTCGAGGAGGGGCTGCTTCCCCACATAAGACAGGACAGAGACGCACCGGCCGACCTCGAAGAGGAGAGGAGGCTGCTGTATGTGGGCATGACCCGGGCCAGGAAAAGGCTTTTCCTGACCTCATGCCTGGCAAGGGTTCAGCAGGGCCGCTACCGTGCCGGGCCGTCAAGGTTTCTCGCGGAGATTTCCAGTGCCCTGCCCGAATCCCGGAACTCCCGGGACTCCAGCCCCGGACCTTCGATTCCCTGTCCTTCCGGGGAGGATGGTTTCAGCAAGGGGGAGATCATAAGGCACCCCAGGTACGGCAGGGGAATGATCCTTTCCGCCCGGCGCCGGGGAGAGGAATGGGAACTCTCCATAGACTTCGGCTTTGACGAGCCGAAAACCATACTATCCGGATATGCTCCCCTGATCAGGGAGGGAAACGCCCCTGGAAGGACCGGTCCGGTATGGTGAGTCAGGCAGACAGGCCGGGCCCGGACGGGCTTGCGGAGAGCCGGTGCCGCCTGGTCCGCCGACGGATCGTCGAGATGATACACCGGGCCGGAAGCGGGCATCCCGGGGGAAGCCTTTCCTGCGTGGAAATCCTTGTTGTCTTGTACTGTGAAGTAATGCGGCATGATCCCGGCAACCCGTCATGGGAGGGAAGGGACAGGTTCGTGCTCTCAAAAGGTCACGCCGCGCCGGCGCTTTACGCGATTCTGGCCCTGTGCGGCTACTTTCCCGAGGAAGAGCTGTTCACCCTTCGCCGGTTCGGGTCGAGGCTGCAGGGACATCCTCACAGACAGAGCCTTCCCGGGCTTGATTGCTCCACCGGAAGTCTTGGCCAGGGGTTGTCCATGGCGGCGGGGATGGCCCTGGCCTTGAAGCTGAAAGGTTCGGATTCCAGGGTGTTCTGCCTCATGGGCGACGGCGAACTGCAGGAGGGAAGCGTGTGGGAGGCGGCGATGTCCGCCCCGAAACTGGGGCTATCCAACCTGAAGGTGGTGGTGGACCTCAACGGGGTTCAACTGGACGGACCCACCTCCGGTATCATGCCCCTGGAACCCCTTGAGGAGAAGTGGAGAACTTTCCGCTGGAGAGTGGAGCGGGTGGACGGACACAGCCCTTCCGAGCTGTGCCGGGCTCTGAGAAGAACTGAGCCTGAACCCACGATTATTCTTGCGGAAACCGTAAAGGGGAAGGGGGTGTCCTTCATGGAGGGGGATTGTCTCTGGCACGGCAGGGCTCCGAACCGTGAAGAACTGGACACAGCGCTGAGGGAGCTTTCATGATTCCGAATACGGCCATGCGTCCCACCCGGGATGGATATGTGGAAGGCCTTCTGGCCGCCGGCGAACGAAGCCCCAGGGTTGTGGTTCTTGACGGTGATGTCGGGCGCTCTACAGGGGTCATCGCCTTCGGCGACCGTTTTCCCGACAGATACTGGAACCTGGGCATAGCCGAGCAGAACATCGCCGGTCATGCGGCGGGGCTGGCTCTTGAGGGATTCATTCCCTTCTACAGCACTTACGCGGTGTTTGCAGTGGGAAGAGCCCTGGATCAGATTAGAACCGCTGTCTGCGGCATGGGGCTGCCCGTGAGAATAGGCGGGGCTCACGGCGGAACCAGCGTCGGGCCCGACGGCGGCACACACCAGGCTCTGGAAGACATCGCGCAGACCCGGGCGCTTCCCGGTATGACGGTGCTGGTTCCCGCCGACGCTAATCAGACCAGAGAGGCGGTTCTTGCCAGCCTTGAGATTCCGGGTCCGGTTTACATCAGGTACGGAAGGAACCCGGTTCCCTCGATCTACGGCGTGGGAAGCCGTATCGCGCCGGGAAAGGGCAATCTGCTCCGTGAGGGGCGGGATTTAGCCATTGTAGCCTGCGGCGCAATGGTCGGCGCGGCTCTGGAAGCCGCGGAGGTTCTTCATGGCATGGGTATTGAGGCATCTGTCATAGACATGGTTTCAGTGAAGCCCCTGGATGAAAGCCTTCTTATGGAAGTCACCGGAGGCGTTCAGGGTGTTGTCACCGCGGAAGACCATCAGGCCGCCGGCGGTCTCGGAGGAGCGGTGGCGGAGTTCCTGGCTGAAAACAGGCCCCTGCCCATGCGGATTCTTGGGGTTCCGGACCGTTTCGGGGAGAGTGGAGACCCCGGGGAACTATTGGGACAATACATGCTTTCATCCCATGGAATATCACGGGCCGCCATTGACTTGATGAGGCCCCGGAAATAGGTTGCAACCTGCTGGTGGACGGCAAAATCCTATGCCAATTTATGCATGAAAGGAAGTGGTAAAATGGCAAGAGTCTTAATCTGTGATCCTGTAGCCGACGACGCCCTGAATGTGATCAGGCAGGCAGGCCATGAAGTCGTGGTCAAAACCGGAATGGATCAGGACACCCTCGTCGAAACCATTCCCGGTTTCGACGCGATGGTGGTTAGAAGCGCCACCAAGGTAAGGGTTCCCGTCCTCGACCAGGCCAGGGATTCCCTCAAACTGGTGGTCAGAGGCGGCGTTGGTGTAGACAGCATAGATGTGGATCATGCGGAGAAACTTGGAATCGCGGTCAAAAACACTCCCGCAGCCAGTTCCGTGGCGGTGGCCGAACTTGCTCTGGCTCACATGCTGGCTTGCTGCCGGGGTGTTACCGGCGCCGACCACGCCATGAAGGAGGGCCGCTGGGAGAAAAAGGCCTACAGCAAGGGCAAGGAGCTTTTCCAGTCCACCCTCGGGCTGATCGGTTTTGGCAGAATCGCCAAGGAAACCGCAAGAAGAGCCCAGGCTTTCGGAATGAACATAGTCTTCCACGACCCCTACGCTACAGAGGACCCCTCCATCGCCGCGAAGAAGGTGGACCTTGAAACCCTGTGCAAACAGGCGGACTTCATAAGCCTGCATGTGCCCCACAACGACGAAACCCATCATATCCTCGATGCCTCGAAATTCGCGATGATGAAGCAGGGCACCGTTATCGTGAATTGCGGCCGGGGTGGAACAATCGACGAGGAATCCCTTCTTCAGGCCATAGAAAGCGGCACCGTGCATTCCGCCGGTCTTGATGTGTTCGAATGCGAACCCCTGACCGGAGCCGAAAGCCCCCTGGTGAAGTCGGACAAAGTTGTGGCAAGCCCCCATGTCGGCGCGGGCACCGTGGGCGCGTCCAGCCGTGTCGGTGCGGAAGTCGCCTCCATCATAGTTGACTTCTTCAAGTAATCAGAACGGGAAAGGCGGACCGATGACACTGAAAGTCCCCCTGGTTCTCCTGATGCTGGCTGCGGCCCTCATGGCTCAGACAGGAGAAACCGAAGAACAAGCGCCACCGGTGGAAGAGCCCACCATCTCCGTAGAAGAAACCCCCACACTCTCCCCTGAACCGCTTTCTCCGCACCACGGGGTTGATCTGGCCCCTCCCGGAGAAATCATGGTTGTGGATAACCCCGACGATGCCGGTGACAGGCTGATCGTCAGTTTCCAGCCGGGCGGAGAAACGGAATACCCCGAGTACTTCGCGGGCTACAATGTCTATCGAAGGGTGTACGGAGGTACGGAAGATGACTGGCAGCTGGTGGGCATCCTGCTCGCCGGCGAGGGAACCGCCATGGTGGACGGTTACGACCCGGATTATCCGGTTCTCACAGGCGAGCAGTACGAGTACATGGTAAGCGCTTTCTTTCTGGACGAAACCCAGGTTTTCAGCGCTCCCCAGAAGGCCCAGGAAGTAGCGTCGGGGCAATGGTTCCACACCGGAACAACCCGTGTTCTCATAACCTGCGCCCTTTTCATGGGGCTCATCTTCTTTTTCTTCGGAAGGGCCAAAAGAGGCGCCGAAATGTACCTGCGCCCCATCGCGGGTATCGAGGCCATCGACGAGGCCATCGGCAGGGCCACCGAGATGGGCAAGCCCATACTCTTCGTGCCGGGTCTTTCCGACATCTCCGATGTTGCCACGATTGCCGGTCTCACCATCCTGGGAAGGGTTGCCCGAAAGGTGGCGGAGTACCAGACCGCGCTCATCGTTCCCAACCGCGATCCCATAGTCTACACCGTGGCTGAAGAGGCGGTGAAGCAGGCATACCTCGAGGCCGGCAGACCGGACTCCTACGATTCGAACAGCGTCTTCTTCCTCACCCAGAGCCAGTTCGCCTTTGTGGCCGGCGTCAACGGCATAATGGTTCGCCAGAAGCCCGCCACCAACTTCTACATGGGCATGTTCTGGGCGGAAAGCCTGATCCTCGCTGAAACCGGGTCGCTTTCCGGAGCCATCCAGATCGCCGGAACCGACGCTGTGGTCCAGCTTCCGTTCTTCATTACCACTTGCGACTACACACTGATCGGCGAGGAACTCTACGCCGCCAGCGCCTACCTCAGCAGAGAGCCCATGCAGATGGGTTCCATAAAGGGGCTGGATGCCTGCAAGGCGATTCTTATGGTGATAATCACCACCGGCATTATTCTGGCGATTGTTGACATGGTAGCGGAAACCCGAACCCTGGCGTGGTTGCAGAACCTTGTAACCTCCCATGTTACGGATTAGCCCACCGGAAAGGAGAATGACCCAGTGAAACGAGCTGTTCCCCTGATGATCGTGCTGGTGGGCGGAATACTCATGATCATTCAGTATTTCATCCCCCACCAGATCTCACAGGATGTCAAGGACAACTACACGATCTGGATACCCATCATCACCGCCTTCGCCCTGGTGCTTGGCGTGGGAAGCCTTACCCGGCTTCACGGCCACAAGGTGCGAAACAGGGCTCCCAACTGGCCGTACAGCCTGGCGGTGCTGCTGCCGCTGTACCTGGTTCCGATTTTCGGGCTTCTTCTGCCGGCTTCCATGGCCGGAGGAAGAGACGCGCCCAGCGTTTTCCATTTCGCATTCATGCATATACAGGTTCCCATACAGTCCACAATGTTCAGCCTTCTGGCATTCTACATCGCCAGCGCCGCCTTCCGGGCGTTCAGGGCCAAGAGCATGCTTGCCACGATCCTCCTTCTCACCGCAGTGGTCGTGATGATGGGACAGGTGCCCATCGGCGAGCTCCTGGGAAGCTGGTTCCCCAGGGTGGGCCTTTGGATCATCGACTTTCCCAACAATGCAGCCAAGAGGGCAATCGGTCTCGGGGTGGGTTTCGGCATTCTTGCCACCCAGCTCAAGATCATTTTCGGCGTCGAGCGGAACTGGCTCGGCGGCGCCGGTGATTAGGAGGTGAAGGCATGAAAGAAAACATCTGGAGCAGAATGCTCAATCTGGACAGACGCTGGATCTTCCTTCTTATCGGTGTTGTATGTACGGTTCCCTTCTTCGTACCCTTCGGTCTTCCCGTACTGCCCACTAAAAACGTAATTTCCATCTTCGATTACGTGGAAACCCTGGGGCCCGAAAACGCCATCTTCGTCAGCTTCGATTTCGACCCCGGCACAGATCCGGAGAACATGCCGATGGCCGTCGCCATAACCAGGCATGCCTTCGCCAGGAACATTCCCGTCTTCTTCACCGCCAACGCCCCACTTGCCCAGGGGATGCTGGAGGCGGGTTTCACCTATGTGACCAACCCGAACATCGCAGGGTACTTCCACATAGTATCCTGGCAGGAATGGGCGCCCTACCGCGAGCAGGGAATCACCCGGCGTGACCGGCTTCAGGCCGCATGGGAGGCGGACGGCAATGTGCTTCCAGAGAACGCTTCAGGATGGGTGTTCGAGGGCCGCGACTTCGCCAAACTCGGCTATCTGCCGGCGTTCGCGCTGGTGATCATGGGCATGACCTCCTCCATCGAAGCCCAGTACCCGGAAGACATGAACGGGAACCCCCTGGCTCAGATGCCCATGCTGCAGGAGCACAAGAACCTTCGGGATGTGGATCTGGCCGCCACATTTTCCGGAAGCGCCGCCTGCATGTGGTGGGTTCTCTACGCGGGAGACACCATCAGCCTGCCCATAGCCTTCGGCGTTACCGCGGTGAGCGCCACCGACTACACCATGTACATCCAGTCCGGCCAGCTGGTGGGCCAGATGGGAGGCCTTCGGGGCGCGGCGGAGTACGAGGTTCTTCTTCAGGAGGCCGGGTACTTTGAACACCCGGACAGGGCCTTCATCGGCATGGATGTTCAGAACGCCGCCCACCTTCTAATACTCTTCTTCATCATACTGGGGAACATCGCCTACTTCGCCGGAGGCTTTCACAAAAAAGGCGCTCTTCTTAAGGGAAGGAGGTAGACCGTGTACGAAACCCTCGGAATCTGGACGGCGGCCATCTTCACCCTTGCGGTGTACTCGTTCCTTTACAAGGAAAACCCCCTCTACAGACTGGGCGAGCACCTGGTGGTGGGCATATCACTTGGCTACTTCATCGTGGTCACATACACCCAGGTTTTAAAGCCCAGGCTGATCGACCCGGTTGTTACCGACAGCCAGTACATACTCATCGTCCCTGCTCTACTGGGGCTTCTTTACATAACCCGCTTCTTCCCCAGAATCGCGTGGCTTTCCCGTTATCCCATGGCCTTCGTCATGGGAACCGGGATGGGATTCGGGTTTCCCCGTTCCATGCAGAGCATGGTTCTGAAGCAGCTTCAAGCCACGATTCTTCCACTCTACGAGGCGGGGATGCCTGCTGAGGTTGTTATCGGTAATGTGGTGCTGGTGCTGGGAACACTGGCGGCACTGATTTACTTCTTTTTCAGCAAACCCCACAAGGGCCTGTTTTTTGGAACCGGTTCCCGAATAGGCATCTGGGTCATCATGATTGGCTTTGGCGCCACCTTCGGCTTTACCGTGATGGGCCGGATCAGCCTGCTCATTGGAAGAATTCAGTTCCTTCTGAACGACTGGCTGGG
>CAZUXA010000025.1:0-27858 GCA_964624405.1 uncultured bacterium
GGGGGTGGCGAAAGCCACCCCCTATCCCGTTGCGAGAATCCCGCCAATCACCGCCGCCAGGGTTCCTGCTCCATCCCTCCAGCTTAGCCGATGACCTGCGAACAGGGCGGATGGGATCATCAGAAAAATGGGTGTCATGGAGATGAATGTCGCGGCCACCCCGGCGGGAATCAGCCTTACCGCCGTCATTGAGAGGGTAACTCCTATCACCGGCCCCGTTACGGTACCCAGGGCCAGGAACTTCATGGCCAGCGGCTGCTTCAGAGATTCGAACACCCTTCCGGTCCTTCGAAGGAGCAGTGTTATGGGAATGAACGCGATCCCCGCCGCGGCCACCCTTATCTGGGTGGCTCCGATGCTGCTGATCCCTTCCAGACCGGCTTTTCCCAATACCAGCCCCGCCGCCTGCCCCAGCGAACCCAACAGCGCAAGCGACAGGCCCCATCCTGTGAGTACCCAGCCCCTTTCCGGCCTGGACACCTGTGCCAGCACCAGGGTGACCCCTCCGGAGGTGAGAAGAATGCCGGACCACTGGGTGGGCGAAAGCGCCTCTCCCAGAAACAGCCATCCGAGAAGACCGGTCATGAGGGGCACCGTGGTGTAGATGACCATGGTAATCCTGGCGCTGATCCGCACGAAAGCGTTGAATAGGCAGAGGTCCGCGAAAACGAACCCCACGAGCCCGGAAAGAGCAAGAAAAAAAAGGCTGTTCCGGGAGACATCACGGGGAAGGAAGGTTCCGTTCATTACCCTGGACACCGCCAGAAGTATAAGAAAGCCCAGAAAAAGCCTTATGACCGTCACGCTGTACGAGCCGATCCGTTTTCCCGCGATCTCGAAGGAAAACGAACACACCGCCCAGCTGAGGGCGGTGCCCAGTGCCGCCAGAATTCCAGTAGTCACTTCGTGGCCTCCCGAAGGAAAAGCCGAATATAATCCACGAAACACGGGGGTTTGCCATGACAATACGGGGTTACGACATGAACCGGCATCGTGAAGCCTGCAAACACATCTGGCAAGAGGTTGGATGGTTGCCCGACTTTCCCGGGGGAATCGCGGCAACCGAGCAGTACTTCGCCCAGAACCCATGTCTGGTGGCGGAAACGGAAAGCGGGGCCGAAGCCCTTGCGGTGGCGGTGCCCGGCGAGCTGCGCCACCTCGAGTGCACTCTCCCATTCTGGGCGGTGACCAGCGTTACCGTGGGCCGTGCCGGAAGGAAAAAAGGGCTTGGCGCTTCTGTTACCGCGGAGATAACCGCCCTGGGCGCCGACAGCGGGTGCGCGGTGGCGGGCCTGGGAATTTTCGAACAGGGCTACTACAACAGGCTTGGGTACGGGAACGGGCCCTACAACCGAATCGTGACATTCCGTCCCTCGGACCTTCCGGGAACCCTCCCCTTTCCCGAAAGGCCCTGCGGTATCGGTCCGAAAAACCTGGACGAAGTTTACGAATCCATACGAAACCGCATGGCATGCCATGGTCAGGCCACACTTTCCCGCAATTTCTACAAGGCCGAACTGCAGTGGGACAGCAAGGCCTTCGGCCTGGGCTGCCGGGGAAGCGATGGAAGGCTTTCCCATCACCTGTGGTTCTGTGGAGTCTCCGGCGAACACGGTCCTTACAGGGTGGGATGGCTGTGTTATCAAAGCCCCTCTGAACTGCTTGAACTCCTGGGCATGATTCGCAGCCTTGGTGATCAGGTAGACCTGGTGACCATGGAGGAACCGCCGCATCTCCAGTTCCAGGACCTGATGGAAACCCCGATCAGGAACATGCGCATGCTGGGCGGTGACAAACACCGGGTGGGAACAAGGGCTATCTCATACACCCAGGCCAGAATACTTCGAATGGACAGAACAATGCTGAGCACAGTGATATCATGGGGAGAGGTTGCGTTCAACCTCACCCTTTCCGACCCGGTAGCCCGGTTTTTGCCTGATAACGCGCCCTGGAAGGGGTGCGCCGGTGAGTACACCGTGGTGCTGGGACCGGAAAGCAGCGCTGAACCCCGCCACACCAGGGGACTTCCGGAGATGAGAGCCGGTGTGGGAGGTTTCACCAGGATGTGGCTGGGAGTAAGGCAGCCCTCGGTTCTGGCCTTGACCGACGAAATCGAAGCCCCGGGCTCTCTCCTTCGGGATCTGGATCGGTTGCTGGCCCTTCCGGAGCCCAGGTTCAACTGCGATTTCTGAGGTTGACTCCCGGAAAAAGGTCCTCCACGGTGGGATTGCTCCTGTCTCTTTCAGACAGCACCGGGTTCTTCTCTCCCCAGTCGATGGACAGAATGGGATCGTCCCAGGCTGTTCCCTGTTCATCGTTGCCGTCGTAAAAACGGTTAACCGCGTATAGAAGCGTTGTTTCCGTAAGAGCCAGAAAACCGTGGGCAACCCTTGGGGGAACAAGAAGACAGGCGTTCCCTTCCCCGGACAACTCCAGAACCGCCGTTTGCAGAAATGTGGGGGAATCATCACGCAGGTCCGCCACCGCCGCCCTGATCCTGCCCCGGACGGGTACCCACCAGTCCCACTGAACCCTGTGAAAATGAAGGCCTCTGAGTGCGCCGGCCCGGGTTTCGCTGAGATTCAGCTGAACTTGCCCGGAAAACTCCACAGGCGCCCATTCCGACCTGAAGACCTCCCGGAAACAGCCCCTGTCGTCTGGCCATGATTGCAGCTTCACCACCTCGACTCCCGGAATTCCATTCACTGTCTCTCTGCTGACCGGTTTCATTCAAACCCCCATATTCCTGGTGCATGTTACAGGACAAGTATTGCCGAAAGGAGCCGATTTGAAAAGGCGTGACAGGGTGAACTTCCTTCTCCGCAAACTTCCTGAGCTCTACCCTGATGCCCGGTGCATGCTGGATTACTCCGGACCGGAGCACCTTCTGATAGCCACGATTCTTGCGGCCCAGACCACCGATGAGGCGGTGAACAGGGTGACTCCCGTTCTATTCCGGGAGTACCCCGCTCTTGACCGGCTGGCTGCCGCGGAGCCGACCAGTGTTGAGAGTATCATACATTCCCTGGGCTTTTTCAGAAGTAAATCCAAATCCATCATTGGGGCGGCCCGGCACATAAGCGGGCTTGACGGGTTTCCCGACAACATGGAGGATCTTCTGAAAGTTCCCGGAGTGGGCAGAAAAACCGCCAATGTCGTGCTCGGTGAATGCTTTGGCGCTGCAGCGATCATTGTGGACACCCATGTGAAAAGGCTCTCCGACCGCCTGGACCTGACCCGGGAAACCAACCCGGACCGGATTGAGATTGAACTGAAGAAACTGATCCCGCCCCCATCGCAGACTTCCTTCAGCCACCAGCTCGGTTTTCACGGAAGAAGGCTCTGCAAGGCGAAAACGCCAATGTGCCCCCGATGCCCCTTTGTTTCGTTCTGCCCCGGAGCCGTGGGAACCATATGAAAAGTGCGGGGGCAGCTCGGATGAACTGCCCCTGGAAAAAGCGGCGCGCAGGCCTTTAGTCTATGTAACTGAGGTCTACATTCCAGTGGAACCCGTCGGTGCCGATCCATATCTCCCAGAGAGTGTAGGTGTCACCGTCGACATCCACGCACTTGATATCGTAGTAGTTGTTCGCGGGAACATTGAATGTGGTGGAACGGCCGGGAGAGAGAATGCTGCTGCCCAGCCTGTCCTGGCCCCAGGGCATATCGCTGGGGTCGCAGTAGATGTAATAGATGTCGTAGCTTCCAAGGGCGTTGTGGATGGTTACCGGAGCGTTGCCCACCGAAGAGGGTGTTGATCCCCCTCCCCAGTTCCTTTCCCCGAGATAGTCGAGGGTGACATTCCATGTGACGGTGCCGCTGATGGGCATGTTCCAAACAATGTATTCGTCGCCGTCTTCGTCGATAAGCTTCACATCGTAGCTGCCGTTGGGCACTGTGAAGGTTTTGCTGTAGCCGGAGCTGATGGTTTCACTGCTTCCCAGCCAGTCGTTGCCCCAGCTGTCCGCTGAAGTTGGGGAAATGTAAACGTACCAGATTGAGTAGCCGCCTGTGGAGTTGGTAATCTGAAGCCTGCCGGCGAACACCGGAAGCATCATCCCCACAGCCAGCATGATCAGAAAAGCGCTCTTCAAAACATGCCTCCTTCGTTTTTGCGTTGCCCCCCACTGGAGGAACATGCATCATGAACACAGCCGTAACCCTTGTCAACACCGGGTTCACCGCATATACACCCGCAACGGGCGTTTCATTCCCGGAATGGAAACCGGGGGTTATATTCCGCCGAGGTCTGGCACATTCCCGGGGAGCATGGCATGAATTTCATCGCGCAGGTCCGGATGGGCATGGGGGCCTTGAGGGGCGCTCTGGGCGCCAGAATCCCCTTGAATGTAATGATTTCCGTCACCGACAACTGCCCGAGCCGATGCAGTTACTGCAGCATCCCATCGCGCCGCCGACCCGACCTCGCAACCGATGACTGGAAAAGGCTTCTCCTTGAAATGCGCCGGGCGGGAACCATGCGCATCGGCGTCTGGGGCGGCGAACCCATGACCCGGAAAGACATCGTGGAGTTGTGCTCCCACGCCAGAGACCTGGGCATGTACGTAAGCATAGACTCCAACGGATACCTCATTCCTTCACGGCGGGAAATCCTTGATGCCGTTGATCATGTGGTGCTATCCCTCGACGGTCCTCCCCACGCCCACGACGCCAACAGGGAACTGGGAAGCTGGCTGCGAACAATGGAAGCGGTCAGGTTCTGTTCCGGAAAGGTTCGCCTCTGGACCATCACGGTTCTTACGAAGAACAACATCAACGAGCTGGACTGGATCATGAACACCGCTCTGGAGTACGGTTTCATGACTACATTTCAAACCCTTCACCACAACGATTCCCTGGGTGGTGACACCTCGGCAATGAGACCGTCCAACGATGAGTACCGGCAGGCTTTTGGCCGACTTCTCGAGCTGAAGGGAAAAGGTGCGCCCATTGCCCTCAGCTCAAGTTTTCTCCGGAAAATTGCCCAATGGCCGGATTTTACCACGACAAGGCTTCACGAAAAGTTCTACGGACCGGGATGCAGCGCGGGAAGGATGTTCTGCAACATAGATGCGGACGGAAGGGTCTACCCGTGCTCGCTTCTCATAGGCGAGTACCCGGGTGCCCTGAACGCTCTGGAAGCTGGGTTCGCGAAGGCGTTCCGCGCGGCCGGAGAGCTTCCATGCCAGGCTTGCACAGCCAGCTGCTACCCTGAGTACAACTACCTGTATGGGCTCTATCCGTCGGTGGCCATGGACTGGCACAGAAGCGTAAAAACCACGGACCGCCTGATGAAAAAGGCTGCCCTGAACATGAGAACCCCCGAAGAGTAAGCCTCTCCGGGGGCAAAAACTCAATCCAGCTGAAAACGATACTGAAGCGTGGTCCACACCGCGGTGGGTATGTTGTTGTTCCTGGCAGGCGTCCAGCGGGTGTTCCATGCGGCGTTCAAGGCCGCCTGGTCCAGGGAGCCCACTCCGCTGGAAGCGTAGAGCTGCACCTGTTCAACGGCACCCGCGGTGTTCACATAAACCCACAGGGTGACCGTACCCTCAACTCCTGCCATTCTGGCCATTTCCGGATAGGTGGGGGCTGGCATGTAGGTGCATACCGGAAACACTTCCACCGGCATGAACCGTGGCGGTCCCGCATCTTCCGCGGGGCCTGTGGGAAGATGATCCGGGCTGGTTTCCACTGTACCCACCGAGGAAAGGCCAAGGGTGTCCGAGCTCAGGCTGAGTGTCGCGTCGGGAATGTCACGGATCACTTCTTCGATCTGGGTCTCCATGGCCTGCTGCTGATCCTCCACCTGATCCTGCTTATCTTCGACGGTGGGATCGAAGGGCAGGAAACTATCCACCGCTTCCATCATCTCATCGGTGGTTCTCACAGCCAGTCGGCCGATTTCCGAAGCTGGGAAGAACTGAAACAAGAGGTTGATGATCAGCAGACCGGCCAGAAGGCCCACATCAAAGCCGGGTGAGTAACTCCGTCTTCTCACTGCGCCCATTTCCACACCTCCTTTCTCTACAGGAAGTACGGAAAACCCCACCTCTCTATTCCACTCAGCAGGATTCGTCCGCCGGGTACTTCCTGGCGTTTCTGTCCATTTTGTCCGCTACCGCCCGTTCAGGGTCAACTCCCAGAATATCGAAAAGCCTCAAAGTGTAAATGGTTATGTCCGCCAGTTCATCGCCGGCGCGATTCTTCTGTTCCGGAGAGAGGCTCATGCATTCCGAAGGCGTCATCCACTGGAAAATCTCCATCAGTTCCGCCGCTTCCACCGCCAGCGCCATGGAGAGATTCTTGGGGGTGTGATACTGCTCCCAGCCTCTCTCAACCGCGAAGGAGCGAATGTTGTTCTTTAGTTCTTTCATATCAGTCCAGCACCACCAATCTGGAAACCTGTCTGAGGTTTCCCGGTGCCCGGGCTTCCAGGAAATAGGTTCCCGCGGGAAGATGTCCCAGGGTCAGGGTTCTGGACTCCGGGGGGAGAATATCTCTCGCCACCTCCCGGCCGGCGATGTCGTACAGAACCACATTCAGGGAGTAGTTCTCCGTTCCCTGCCAGTCAATCGCCGCGGTGCCCGACGACGGGTTCGGATAAACCCACAGTGTTGATGTCCCGCCCGGCGGCGGTGAAGGAAGGTCGTCCACTCCCAGAACCTGGCTGCTGAGGATTTTCACCGACGGGTCGAACACAACGGAGGATGGCGAAAAGGATGTCTGGAAGATTTCCGTCTGACCCTGGGTATGGTTCCACATGGTAACCAGGGTATCACTGCCCTCCCCCTGAATCAGAAACTCGAGCGGCATTTCGAAAAAGGTTCCGAACTGCTGGGTTTGCTCAACGGTGATGGCAACCTGGTTCGAACCGTACTGCGAATCGATCTGGTACATGGGATATCCCCAGCCGTGTACCCATGTGTCGAAAAACCAGGAGAGGTCGCCATGAAGGTTCTCAAAGTGGTACTGAAGGTCGTCGGTGGTTGCCAGACCGTATTTGAAAGCTTCAAAGTACTGATTCAAAGCCTCGAAGTATGCCTCGTCACCCATGATATTCCTCAGCATGTGAAGAACCGAGGCTCCCTTCTGATATGTTGTGTAGCTCCAGTACTGCTGGGGATTTGACGGCGAGGAAATGGGAAAGATTTCCCCGCTGTTCAGATATGGAATCATTATCTTGGTCACCATGTAACTGGTGTATGCCTCTTCCCCGTAGGTCTCCATCCACAGAGCTTCTCCATAAGTGGCGAAGCTCTCGCTCAGCCATACGTCGGACCAATCCGATTCGGTCACGCAGTTTCCCCACCACTGGTGTGCCATTTCGTGGGCAAGAAGCCAGTCGTAGTTGGTGGTGCCGTTTATGGCTACGGCGATGTGAAAAACCGCGGACTGGTGTTCCATGTCCCCCTTCGGGGTCTGCACATAGCTGAACTTGCAGTCCCATGGATAGTTGCCGAACAGGCTTTCAAACCTCTCCATCATCAGATGGACATTCTGGAAACTGCCGATGGCATCCTCGATATCCCAGGAATAAACATAGTAAAAAAGCCGTGGATCGTGATCGTCGTGGAGTACCGCGTAATCCGCAACGCTGATTGCAGCCAGGTATGTTGACATGGGCTGGGGTTGGATCCAGTGATATGTGAGGGTGCCATCCCCATTCTGGGTAACGCCTGCGGAATCACCGTTTGCCACCGCGTACAGCGTGTCCGGCACTGTGATGCTGAAACTGAACCCCGCCTTGTCCGACGGGTGGTCTACACACGGGAACATGCATTTCCCCATGGAGGGATCATCCTGGTAAACCCCCACTCCCATCTGATATGTGACGTAGGGGTGAAACCAGAAGCCCCCCCAGGCCTCATGAAACGGAGTTCCGGAGTAGGATATCACGATATCCAGGGTGTCTTCCGGCCCGGCGGGCTCGGGAAGGGTTACCAGAAGCGAATCCCCGGAGTGGACGAATCCGAGGGGAACTCCTTCCAGGGTGATGCCGGACACCTCCAGCTGTTTCAGGTCGAGATGAACAAGGTCAACACCGGTTTCAGTGGGAACCAGGGTGATGGTGGCCACTCCGGAAAGAATCTGGTTTGCCCTGTCTATTTCAAGGTCGAGATGATAGTGCAGAACATCAACCGGCCTCTGCACATACTCGTACCGGGCGAACCATGCCGGGGGGGCAAGAGGCCTTGTCCAGGCGGCGTGGTCCGGCATGGGCGCCGCAAGAAGCAGAAGCAGTTGAATCATTTCTGTTCCTCCCAATCAAGGAGAAGTCCGTTTATGAACTCGCGGATAATGCTCAGCCTTGGAATCATACCCTCGTTGATGGGCTCAACGCATGCCAGAAGCCGCAGAAGCCGCTGGGCGGTGTGGTACTCCGGAGTACTCTGGGGAACCTGCTTCAGAAGGGGCTCCGCGTAGGGTTTCAGGGCGGCGGTTTCATAGGGAAGCGCGGAGTTGAACATGAGGTCCGCCTCCTCCTGGAAGGGAAAGATGTATTCCCGTTCACCCCGGCGAACGCTGGGCCATCCGGCTATCGTCTGTGAAGCGGTGTACCCTCTGGAAAAACTGTCCCTCACCATTCTTCTCAGCAGCCTGCCGTCGGATGTGGACATTCTTGTAAGTCTGTCGATGTTCAGTGTGGTAAGAGCGGAAATGTAGATCAGGAACTTCAGCTCGTGGGCGATACCCGGAGTCATCATATCGTTCAGCCCGTGTATGCCCTCCACCAGAAGAATGTCGTTATCCCCCAGAAGCATGGGTTCCACCCCGTCCTCCCGGACCCCGGTGTGGAAGTTGAACCTGGGCATGCGAATTTCGTCTCCGTCCAGAAGGGCTTTCAGATGGCCACTGAACAGCTCCGTATCCAGGGCTTCCAGGCTTTCGAAGTTGTAGGATCCATCCGGGTTCTTCGGAGTTTCGATCCTGTTCTTGAAGTAGTTGTCCACGCTTATCATCCTTGCCCGGAATCCCATGGCGCCCAAGTATGTGGCAAGCATCCTCGTAAAGGTCGTCTTGCCGCTGGACGAGGGTCCGGCAACCATCACGATCCTCTTGCGGGGAAACTGGTCGGAGATGCGGTCGACGATCTGAACCATTTTGCTGTTCTGGTAGAAATGGCACATCATCACCAGCTCCCGGCCGCCGTCGGTCCGTATCCTCCTGTTAAGCCTGTCCACGGTTTCCGACCTCATCACCCCGAGATGTCTCTCCTCAAGATCAAGTTCCCGCCCAAGCTTGCTCCGCTCGTGCCACGGAGCGATAGCTGGCCATGAGGCGGAGCCGGGAAACCTGAGAACGAAACTGCCTCCAACGGGCCGGAGTTCCCATACTGTGAGCCAGGATGTGTCCGGAAGCGCTGGACCCATGGCGAAAGCGGAATACCCGCAAAGGGTATTTATGTGGAGTTCGCCGGTTCCCTTGTGCCACCTCGCCAGTAAACCAGGTTCGTCCGACAAAGCTAATGCTTCTTCAGATGAAAGAATAAGGCTCCCGTAAGGTATGGCTTCCCTTACCACGTCCCGAACAGCCCGCTCTATCTTTTCCACGGTTTCCGACATGTTGGAGCCGGCATGCCCCTCCAGCCGGCAGCGGTAGCCAAGGGAAACGGCGTGCTCGACCCACAGCCTTGATTCGGGAAACACCCTTCTGCATCCAAGCTCCAGGGCCAGCACCAGGCTTCTTCTATAGACTTCCCTGCCCTCGTCGGAGTCCGGCGGAACCGAAGTTCCCCGGAAACCGGCGTTCAGGGGCCTAATGATCCCCATTCCATCAAGAACGGCCAGGGATGGTGCGTCTTCAAGCGTACATTTCCGAAGCATGAACCCGTCCTCTCGGTTTTTTCTGGAGTCTCATCCTCATCCTGACAATCATAGATGTGGAACAGATCAAAGCAAAGCATGTTCCGGGCAGCCCCATCCGTTCCAAACACGAGTTATACATTCATGGCATGGTCAGTTACATGTGTATTAACACCTCACGAAGCGGAAATACGAGTTGACAGCCCAGGGAATGAACCGCGTAACAGAGGCAAATCGCGCAAAAAACACATCAATCTTACTATTTGTCTTTATTCCTGTTTTATTTTTGTAGTAATATTGTGTTCTTTTCTTGTCCTGTCACCCCCTCTCTGCTTTTGGGTTCCGAAGGGAGCCCCCCGGCTTTCAACATACATAATTCTTCTTATTATGAAGAGTTGAGTTTCATCCCACATGGTGTGCGCCCTTCCGGGGTGTTGACCTGGGAGCGGATTCTGCCCATTATCCAATCCTGGAGGTGTATCACTATGGATTTTCTTCTTGTCTTTCTCGTTTTCTTCTCCTCCTCCCCTCCCCTTCTGGATGTGGAGGACTCATTGGACCGGGGGGCAACAGCCATTTACAGCGTTTCGCTCCAGGAGGGAACCGAATACTGGCTGGTTCTCGATGTGAGGGGTACCGACTCCGGCGCGGATTTCGATGTGATCGTGGCGGGCCGGGAGATGAACCTCGAGCATTTCATGAACCTTCCCTACCGGGAAGACTTCGAGTATGCCCACGGCCACGCGTGCGCTGCGGGAACCGAGCCGGGAAACGAAAGCCTTACCCTTTCCGCGGATTACACCGGGGTCTACTACATTGTGGTGCACGATGTGGGCCAGAGGGGCGGCTCCTACCGTCTGAAGCTTCAATAGTCCTGAAATGCCCCGGGATTTCACGGTTCTTGAACTGAACAGGGCGGCGGGTGAAATGCTGTCCATGGCTTTTCCCGAACCGGTCTGGGTCAGGGGCGTGGTGGCTCTCGGGAGAAGCAAACCCGGTGCCGGACACACATACTTCCAAATCATGGATTCTTGCCCCGAGGGCTCCCAGACCCCGGCATCTGCAGACTGCGCGCTGTTTGCCGGCGACCGGGTCAGAATATCCCGTGAAGTTGGAAGAATGGGGCTGGTCTTTGAACTGCAGGACGGCATGGAGGCCAGGTTTCTGGTCAGCCCCGGCATCTATGAGCGAAATGGTCGTTTCTCCTATGTAGTACGGGGCTTCGATCCCGATTACACCGGTGCCGCCGAAGCGCTTCACCTGAAGCGACTGATGGAGAAGCTGGAAAGTGAGGGTGTTCTGGGGGAGAACGGCACCCTGAATTTTCCCCTTGTTCCGCTGAATGTGGGCCTGGTCACAGCCGAGGGCTCCGCCGCATCGGAAGATTTTCTGCAAACCCTCAGGGAAAGCAACTACCCGTTTCGAGTATATGCCGCCTGGGCATCGATGCAGGGCGCAGAAACCTCGGGGAGCGTTACCAGGGCCCTGGTTTCACTGACAGGGCTGTCATGCCTCGATGCGGTGGTGATCACCCGGGGTGGGGGCAGCGCCACGGATCTGGCCTGGTTCAACGATGAAAGCATCGCCAGAACCATTGCCCAACTCCCCTTTCCCGTGATTTCGGGAATTGGCCATGAAACCGACATGACTTTGCCGGACTTCGCCGCCCACACCCGGGCGAAAACCCCGACCCATGCAGGCATGATCCTGGTGGACAGGGTGGCCTCCTTCTGCGATTCCCTGGATAACGAAATCCGAAAACTGCATGGTTCCGTGATTCCCAGGCTGAACCTTGAAAGAATGAGGCTTTCGAAATGTTCCTCGTCACTGCGGGAAATGGCCACCCGTCCCGCCTTCGGGAATCTGGCCCTGATCTCCAGGGCAACAGCCCTTATCCAGGGCAGGGTTCTTCCCAGACTTTCCGGGCAGAACCGTACCCTTGACCACCTGCTTTCACAGCTTTCCCGCAGGGTTTCGGAAAGGATGACCCGCATCGGAGCAGTGCTGGACCGCATGGATGCCGAGACGGCCCGGCGTGACCCCGTCAGAATGCTTGCCCTGGGATGGACAATCGCCTTGGATTCCCGGGGCAAACCGCTGAAAACCGTTGACTCAGTCAATCCGGAGGACAAGGTCTCCCTGAGGCTTTCCGACGGAAGGCTTCAAACCAGGGTGGAAAAGGTGGAAAAAGATTGAAAGCCGGAGAAAAGAGTTACACCGAGATGCTTGAGGAACTCACCAGGCTCGTGGACGAAGTGGGGCGGGAGGATTGCCCTGTAGACGGCCTGGAAACCAGGGTTGCCAGGGCAGCGGAGCTTATCAGGCTTCTGAGGGAAAGGCTGAAGGCCACGGAAGTTGCGGTAAAAAGCGTACTTTCGGGGCTTGAATCAGCGGAGTAGCCTGGTCACGCTGCGCACAACCTCATCGGAATCCGGTTTCAGCAAAGCAACCGACAACGGTGACATCGGGCCGAAACGGCAGGCGTTATCCTTCTGAAAAATGGCGACAACCGGCACTCCCATCGCTGCCGCAACATGCATGGGACCACTGTCCGGACATATGAACACACTCAGCGCCGACACCTTTCGGGCGAACTCCTGAAGCCCCATGTTGGGCATCTTGACCCCCCCGTACTCCGCAAGTCTGTCAGCGGTGAGTTCTTCCCCGGAATTGCCCCAGAACACCTCCACCGGGGCAATCCCCGCACAGCCCTTGACTACCCGCTGAAGAAGCTCCGGAGAAACCGCCTTGTCCCCCTTTCCGCCGGGGTGAATTCCGATGGATCCGCTATGGGGCTCCCTGGGCAGCGACAGCATCGGAGGCTTCCAGCCGGGCCAGGATGACCAGACTGCCCCGATGGCGTGCAGCGCCCGGCTTTCGTGCTGATCCTTTCCGGGCATGAAGGACGGGGACCCGGTGTACCACCCCGGAGACGCTCCAGTCGAAGACCCGATCCGGGCCGGGCATCGGGTCAGAGCGGTTATCACCGCGGAAGAGAGGGAAAAGCCATGGGGATGAGAAGCGTCGATGACCACATCGAATTCCATCGACCTGAGCCTTCCCACCAGGTCGAAAAGCATCCATGGCCTCCTGGCCATGGTCTTCTTCGGCACCGGGACAAGCTTCCATCCCTGCCCTTCAAGTATCCGGCAGAACACCGTGCTCACCAGCACACTCA
Organism: uncultured bacterium; assembly: GCA_964624405.1. GTDB lineage: Bacteria > Fermentibacterota > Fermentibacteria > Fermentibacterales > JCC-6 > UBA6080. The sequence goes on from CAZUXA010000025.1 coordinate 12,985, forward strand.
CCTCCGCCCCGGGAAACCTTTCCCTGAGCGGGTTCAGAAGGCTGGTAAGCATTACCAGATTTCCAAGCCTGTTGTCCGCTCTGACCACCAGAATTCTCTCCGGTGAGGTCGGCAGAGGTCCCTCAACACCGGAAAGCAGGGCCTTCCTAAGGGGGGCTTCCAGGGCTTTACGGCCCCAGCGCTCGAAGCTTTTCAGGCTCACTGCGGTTCCCCGTGATGGGTCCATCCGTCTGCCCGGGTTATCCTCACATTCAGAAACTGGCCGGGAATCGAGTCTGTACCGGAAACCACCACCGTGCGGTTGCCAGGCGTACGGCCGACAAGCTGGCCCCCGACTCTTCCGGGGCCGGTAACCAGAATTCTGAGGGTTCGGCCCAGCAGCGCGGCGGACTTTGCCCGGGTGATCCCATTCTGAACATCCTGCAGTCTGTGAAGCCTTTCCAGCCTTTCGGGCACAGGCACCGATCCCGGCATCTCCACTGCCGCGGTGCCCTTCCGCTCGCTGTAACGGAAGAGGAAACCATAGTCGTACTCAACTTCGGAAAGGAGTGACAGGCTGTCCCTGAAGTCATCTTCCGTTTCCCCGGGGAAGCCTGCGATCATGTCGGTGGAGAGCACAATTCCCGGCATGCTTGTTCGAAGACGGGCAACTTTGTCCAGGTAATCCATCCTGGTGTAACCCCGGTTCATTCCCCGAAGAACCGCATCACTTCCCGACTGGGCGGGCAGATGCAGCGCGGAACAGACGCTGTCTTCCGACGCCATTACTTCAACGAGGCTTTCGCTGAGGTCACGGGGATGGCTTGTGACAAATCTCACCCACGCCGGGCCGGCGGCCCTGGCCACTCTTCTCAGTAGCCCGGGAAAGCCCAGATCCCCGCTTCTGTAGGAGTTCACGTTCTGGCCCAGCAGAGTGATCTCGCGGAAACCCGATTCGACCAGTTCCTCCACTTCCCGAACGATTTTGTCCGGCGCCCGGCTTCTTTCCCGGCCCCTGACATGCGGCACGATGCAGTAGCTGCAGAAGTTGTCGCACCCTCTGGTTACCGTCACGAAGGCTCGGGGGAAACGGCTTCTTCTTGATGGCAGATCTTCGTAGTCGTCGAACCCCTGGGTCACCTCGGCGGTCCTCCCGCCTGATGACAGCAGTTCCGGAATGCGGTGATAACAGTCCGGCCCGACCACGAGGTCAACCTGGGGATACTTCTCAAGCAGTTCAGCGCCGTGTTCCTGCGCCACGCAACCACACACCACCACCACAGGTTTCTTCCGCCGTCCGGCACCGGCAAGCTGTGTCACCCTGCCCATGGCTCTTACTTCCGCCCGCTCCCGCACGGCGCAGGTGACCACCAGAACAACATCCGAATCACTGGAACCACAAGCCCGGGTGAACCCCGAAGAGAGCATGATTCCGTCCAGAAGCTCCGCGTCCCGGACATTCATCTGGCAACCGTAGACTTCAATGAGGTATGAGGGCATCAGGGAATCATCCCGGAATGGTGAATTCCATCGCCAGCCCGGCAAAAACGGGGATGCGAAGGTTGTCGTCCAGCGGCAGGTCTACAAGTTCCGCCAAAACCGCGACCATGCTTCCCGCCAGAAGACCCCCCGGGGTAAGAACCCAGCCAAGGCTGGAGGAAAGGCTGAGAAGCAGCCAGGAAGCGGCCAGACATGCCACCAGGGCCGCGAGACTGCCCTCAAGGGTTCTTCCGCCAAAAAGCGGGGTAACTCCGAAATGCCTTCCAACAAGGGCCGCGGAACTGTCTCCGAGGCTGAGAAACACCAGTGAGGCCACGGCGATTTCCCTTCTGAACACCATTATGGTAAGCGCCGCGCTGGCAATAACCACCGTGGATGCCGTCATGCCACCCTCCTGCTCCTTCTGACGAAGCATTTTTCCGAAGATGGCCATGAAGAAGCCCCTGAAAACCTTGTTTCTTGCCCGAAGCAGATCCACCAGCAGCAGGCAGAGGGCGGAGGCGCACAGGAGAAGCACCATGTCGGTGCGGGGTGTGAAAACCGCCGCTACGGGAATTGCCAGGGAACCCACATGAACGGCTTTTCTAAGGATTTCCTCCACCAGGGGCATTTCCTTTGGGTTCAGAATCCCACACCCACACTGAACCTGTGGGTGTTGTCCAGATCATCATGACCAAGCCAGGCGTAATCAAGCGAGACCGGGCGACCGAAGAGCCCGATTCTGAGACCAAGCCCCGCTGTCATGTTGCCTTCGCTGGAACCCATCCTGATGGCCACGGTTTCCCGGATCAGAAGTTCTGAGCCGACTCTGGTGTCAAGACTTACAGCGCCTTTGCTGTACTGGGCGGAGTATTCCCTTCCCTCGAACCTGAAGTCGCCGTCGAGGCCGATGGTGAGCAGCGATGAGAATTTGTGGATGGGAATGGAGAAGGCGGTGCCGATCTTTGCCGTGGGGTTCACAGTTTCGCTGTGCCCGTTGTTCCAGAACAGGTGGGTTCCCGTGATGTCCTGAAGGTTCATGCCCAGGGAGAATGAGTTTGTAGGCCTCCACATAAGCCCGGCATCCAGCCCGAGCCCCCAGGCGCTGTAATCCATCAGCTGCCTGTAGACCATTTTTACATTGGCGCCGAGGGAGAAGTTCGAGGAAAGAGGCCTGGACCATGAGAGGTACAGGGCATTGTCCGCGGCGCTCTGCCATGTGATGCGACCCTCGTCGTATATGATTTCCTCGCCTGGATCCCACTGTCCGTTGCCCTCGGTTCCATTCGGGTTCGTATTGGGACAGTAATCGTCGTTGCCGGCATCGCCTGGCACGCCGGTTCCGTCTTCGCCGAAGACGCCGTCGGACCCCGTATCATGCCACTGCAGGTCGTTGGTGTTGGCTATGCGGCCGAGGTCTGTTCTGAAGAAGGACGCACCGAGTACATCACTGCCGACACTGCGCGAGTAAGCCAGGTAGTCGTATGTGATAAGGCCTCCAAATCTCTCGGAGTGCATGAAGGCGGCATTCTGACCAACCGTGCCCGCAAGGCCGGCGGGGTTCCAGTAACCGGCGGTAACGTCATCACTCACCGCGACGAAAGCGCCACCCATTCCCAGGGCTCTGGCGCCGGCGCCCACATACATGAACTCGCCTGCGTACTTGGCTCCGTACGAGCTGCCGAAACAAAGCAGTACAAGAAAAAAAGCAGTTCTTGTCTTCACAGTCTGTTCCCATCCACCAGGTCGCATATGAGTTTTCTGTCATCGAGGCTGATCCGGGTATAGAAAAGCCCGACTCCCCAGGTTCCGTCGTGCTGTTCCTCTTCACGGATTACAACAGCCCTCGCTTCAATCTCCGCTTCGTCTATCTTGATGTGCACATCAACCCTGGTCAGGTCGCCAAGCCGGGTGGGGCAGATGCAGTACATTCCCGACGCGCTGACATTGAGTGCGGTCACCGGAAGCGCGGGCATGCCCGGTGTTCCCAGGGAAACCCTGACGTCCCCGATGCAACGCTTCTCAGCTCTTCGCTCCGAACGGGTAAGTGAATCTTCCTTCATATGGAAACCTACCTCACTTCAGATTGCTTTGTTCCTGCCCACACCCTCCACACAAAGGAATATATTGGAAAAAACAAACACATGAGTTCGGCGGCCATCCCCGCTGTTCATGAGGTGTTCTGAGATGTCTTCGGCCTTCATTGCTTGAAGATACAAGTTTCACTATGTTTCGCAAGGTCAATCTTGACACCGACAGGTTTTTGTCAAAGTATACCCCGTATGCCGGGGGCCGGCTTATCAACACTCAAGAAAAGAGGGGAAACATGAACGAGTTCAACATTACTCCCAAGGAGATCGAAGAGGGCAAAACCATGGGCGGCGTCGCCTACATCACATGGATTGGCCTTCTCATCGCCTTCATTACAGGCAAAGAGAACCGTTACGTCATGTATCATGTTCAGCAAGCCCTTATCATTCTTCTGTTTGCCCTGCTTACGCCCATTCCGGTTCTCGGCTGGATCATAGGCCTCGCCTGCCTCGTTTTCGCCATCATGGGAATTCTCAATGGATTCGGCGGCAAGGTCAAGCCGGCTCCCATCATCGGAACCATCGGCTACAAGTTCAACCTTGTTAAGCCCGCCGCATCAACCCCCCAGGCTCCCGAAGCCCCCGGCTCGCCGGATGTGGAGTAACTGAGGGTTCAAAGCACAAAGTATCCGGAAGGGGCGGCTTCGGCCGCCTCTTTTTTCATTGAATGCGTTACGCCGGGGGTATAACCAGCTTCATGCACGATACCCCCAGTTCACCCTCAAGAACCGCCGCAAGCCGGCGGCACTGGTCTTCCCCCCGGCAAATAACCTGAGCGGCACCATCCCCCTGGGAGCCCACCCCCTTGCCGCCCCACGCATGTTCACGCACCGCGGGATGGCTCAAAACACGGTGGAGGCCGGGAGATGCCAGTTCATCGGGGCACACCGGAGCCACCTGAGTGTCGAACAAAACCTGAGCTTCCGTCATCAGCGCCCCCAGCGCCTTGGAATCACCCGCCTTTACCGCGTCGCACGCTGCCTGGAGTATTCTTCGGTTTGCCGCTCCAAGCGCGTCCCTCAGGGCCGGGTCGCCCCTGATGAAAGCGGCGTTAAGGTCATGCAGGATTCTTCTGGTGTCCTTGGTTCCCATTAGATCAACGATCAGCAGTATGAACTCCCCCCCCGGGGCAAGCACGGAGTAATCCACCGTGTTCCCGTCAAAGGTCAGAAGCAACGGACGACCCTTGCCGAACGCGCAGGCCTGATCCATCCTGCCGCACTCGCTCCCGGCAAGTAACTCCCCCCTGTAGGCAAGGTCCATCTCCTGCTCAATGGTCAGGCCGAGGTTGTACAGGGTATTGAAGGCCCGGGCAGTCAATACGCACACCGCTGCTGATGATGAAAGCCCCTTCTTCAACGGAAGGGTCCGCCGGTAGATGTCAAGCCGAAGGCCTTTCACCTGGAACTCCTCCGCGACAAGGGCGGCGGTTCCTGCGGCGTAGCAGTCGAAATGCCCTGTTTTTGCCACTGTTTTGAGGATACCCGGGACAACGGGATATGAATTGCAGTGCCCCGGCTCTCCCGCCGGGCCAACCTGCCTTAGTTCGAACGCGCCCTTGTGAAGCTCTGCTCTGCCGTAAAGCCCCTGATCCGTCCCTGCGATCAGGCACATGCCGGGTTTCACTTCCGGGCAGGAAGAGCGGTACTCCCCGGCCCAGTCCGAGTGTTCCCCGAACAGGCACAGCCTTCCGGGAACAAAGAACTCATGTGTTCTGCTTCCGGGGCTGAAATCCATCACTTCCATTCTATTGCATATTTTCAAGTTATAAAAAAGGTTATTATGTTCAGGGCCTAAGTATTGTTAAGCCCAATTTTAACAATATTCATATTGAGGCTTGTTAGGGTAAATATAATTTAGTATGGTGTCCCCCAATTGTCCCAGCCGCGCAGAGCGTAAAGCTCAGACAGCTGTGCCCGGAAAGCGGCGGGATCAAGCCCCATCGGTTCTCCGATGAAAGGGTTCACCTGATTCTCTATGGTCTGGAAGTACGGGATCACCGATTCATCGTCGGCACGGCTCCTTCCGAAGCTGCGGATCAGAAGCTTTCTTTCAAGGCTCAGCACCCGGGCGCTTGCGGCGTCCATGTCCCCGTCGGTCCAGTCGTTGCCGGTGAGGGCGTTGAACATGTGCCGTTCAAAGGAGGGGCCCTCCATGTCTCCGGCCCGGGCGAAATTGTCCTCGGTGCGGTTGGAGTAGATTCGGGGAAACACCTGGTCTCCCACCGTAAGCGAGTCCTTCATCACGGAGCGGTTGCCGTGCCAGGCCGCGGCCACCGCCTTGCCTTCGTAGCCGCTTCGGGGATCCGTCGGATCAGTGGTGCCGTAAACCCTGGCGGAAACCTCCATTATCCTTTCCCAGGAGAGGCCGTGAACCGGCGAGCATATCCGGCTCCAGCCCATGATGTTCTGGGCGTAGCCGTGGGCGCTGGAGATGGGGTCACGGGTGTCGATCGCCCATTGCAGCGCCGAGGTGATCCAGTAGGGAAAGAACACATAGTTTATCCGGTCGCCGTGGCCGTCCCAGTGGCCGGCGTACCCCCACGCGGGGAACAGCCGGTCAAGGCTTTCGCCGCCAATGCCGAGCTCGTGACTGGCCCTGACGGTTCCTTCGGCCAGGGCGTTCCGAACCCGCCCCTCCCTTCGCGATATCCCCATGAGAAGGTGCTGCCAGAACACCGGATCATCCACGTCTATCGGAACGCCGTCGACTTCCTTCAGAGAGCCGTCGTCCTTCATGCTTCGAAGCCAGGGCACCATGCCTATCAGTATCTCCCAGTGGTTCAGCCCTTCGTCGTTGGCAATCTGACCCACCTCGAAACCCGCCTCGAAACCCAGTTTCCAGTCGTAGAAGCTGTTCTCCATACCGGGAAAAAGCCCCGCGACACAGTCCATCTGGCCGGAAAGGGTTTTCCCCTTGTCCAGCACCGCCGGCACGCTGGTATAGAAACGGGCATCGTAGCAGCGCACCGCGCAGCCCTGGGTGCAGGCCTGGAACTTCTGGCCGAACATCCTCACCCTGTGGGGGTCGAGCTTTGGTTCGTGGGGCCATCCGTGGGAACCGTGGGCTTCCGCCCGGACCAGGTCGCAAACGGAACGGAAGCGCTCGGGTTCAGCGACGGGAATCGGCAGTGTGCCCCTGACGGCGATGGCCTTCAGGTTCTTCGAGCCCATGACCGCCCCGAATCCTCCCTGGCCCGAGGCGCTTTCGGTCTCGGTGGCGATGATGGCAATCCTGCAGAGATTTTCTCCGGCGGGACCTATGGCAAGCACCCGCCAGCCGGGACCGTTCATCAGCCTTTTCTGGGTTTCGTAGATTCCCAGTCCCCATATACTCCCGGCATCTTCGATGGTGCATAGCCCCTGCTCGATTCTCAGGAACACCGGCCTGTCCGCCCTTCCGGTTATCACCATTCCGTCGAAACCGGCGTGCTTCAGCGCCGGACCCCAGTGCCCTCCGAAGGAAGACCGGGTGTACCACTCCCGGGGGTATCCCTGGGCGGACAGGCCGCAGACCGTGGTTCTTCCCGAGAATGGCGCGGAGGTCCCGGTCAGGGGGCCGGTGAGTATCATCAGGGGATTCTCCGGGCTGAAGGCTCCGGTTCCGGGTCTGATGAGATCCCAGGCCATCTTTGCCGCCAGTGCCCGGCCGCCGTACCAGCCGGGAAGGAACTCGGCGGTCTCCCGGGTTTCAATGGCGCGCCTGGTGAGATCCACCAGGAGAATCCTTCCGGCGTAGCCTCCAAAAACTTTCATTATCAAGCCCTTCCAAGCCGGGGATCCTGCTCTTCCGGGGGTATGCCCCGGAATGAGAAGGAAGGATCCGCCCTCTCAAGGAAACGGATAACGCCGAAAGCGCAGGCGGAGGCACAGCGGGGCGCGCCGCGGCAAAGGTCGCATTTTACTGGCTGGTTCAGGTCATCCCGCCAGAACATGGCGCCGAAGGGGCAGGCGGTTACGCAGCGGCCGCAACCCGTGCAAAGCCCGAGGTCGATGACCCAGGCCCCTGTCTCCGGGGCGCGGGCTATTGCGCCGAAAGCGCAGGCCGCGGCGCAACCCGGCTTTTCACACTGTCGGCATACCACATGACGGTGAATCCCGCCGAAGGGGTCAAGCTCTACCGACATGGCGGAAGCCTCGGGAGAATGGCTCCCGGCCCGGCCCTGGGCGCAGACCGCCTGGCAGTTCAGGCAACCGGTGCATGGAACGGGGTTTACCGAAAGCCGTCCGGTCTTCATCATCCTCCTGTCCGACGGGGCATGATAAAACCCCGGGGGAAACCGGTCAACCAAATGCGCCGGCCGCTGACCGGGTCTATATTCCCGTCATGAGAGCAAAAACCACCGCCCTGACAAAACAGGAAATTCTTGCCGTTGTCCGGGCCGACCTTCCGGACCCCTTCCAATTTCTGGGAATGCACCCGACCTCCGACGGCTTTGTCGAGGTAAGGGCTTTCTGTCCCGGGGCTTCATCCATGATAATGGTGCCGGACCAGGGCTCACCGGCCCCCATGACCCGGCTCCACGATCACGGCATGTTCGTTTACAGAACCCCGAAAAAGGCCGATCCCTTCGCCTACCGGCTTACCGTGACCAGGGGCGACATCTCCTGGACCACCCGTGACCCGTACTGCTACCTTCCCCAGCTGGGGGAGATGGATCTTCACCTCTTCAATGAGGGAAGGCATCTTGACCTTCACCGGATCATGGGCGCCAGGGTGAAAACCGTTGGAGACACCTCCGGAGTGCTTTTCTCCGTATGGGCGCCCAACGCCAGGGCCGCAAGCGTCGTGGGAAACTTCAACGACTGGGACCGGAGGCGCCACCCCATGAGAAGCAGGGGCGTCAGCGGAGTGTGGGAGCTTTTCATACCCGGTGTCGTGCCGGGAGACATGTACAAGTTCAGCATCCTTTCAAGCCAGGGCAGGGAACTGATAAAGGCGGACCCCTTCGCCCTGAGAAGCCAGATGAGGCCTGAAACCGCGTCCATGGTCGCTGATCCCTTCACCTACAACTGGAATGACGGGGAGTGGATGGAGGGCAGGTCGACGGTGAACCCCTTCTCCGCCCGAATGTCCATCTACGAGGTACACGCCATGTCCTGGGCCGGCGGGGAAAGCGGTTTCCCCGGATGGGAACGGCTGGGTGACTGGCTGATCCCCTATCTTGGCAGCATGGGCTTCACCCATGTCGAACTCATGCCGGTGATGGAACACCCCTTCGACGGGTCCTGGGGTTACCAGGTTACGGGTTTCTTCGCCCCCACCAGCCGCATGGGCAGCCCGGAGGATTTCTGCGGTTTCGTGGAGCGATGCCACCGGAACAACATCGGTGTAATCCTGGACTGGACTCCGGCCCATTTCCCCATGGACGACTGGGCCCTGGCCCGCTTCGACGGAACGCACCTCTTTGAACACGAAGACCCGCGTCTTGGCCTCCATCCGGACTGGGGCACCCTGATTTTCAACTTCGGCCGCAGGGAAGTGAGAAACTTCCTTCTGGCCAGCGCGATTCACTGGCTGGACACTTTCCATGTGGATGGTCTTCGAGTGGACGCTGTGGCCTCAATGCTCTATCTGGATTACTCCCGGAAAGACGGCCAGTGGCTTCCAAACCGATACGGCGGAAGGGAGAACATAGAGGCGGCCTCTCTTCTCAGGGAGATCTGCCATGAAATCGGCAGCAGGTTCCCAGGGGCTGTGATGATCGCCGAAGAAAGCACCGCGTGGCCCGGAGTCACCAGGCCTCCGGAATCCGGAGGGCTGGGCTTTCACTTCAAATGGAACATGGGCTGGATGAACGATACGCTGGAGTACTTCAGCAGGGATCCCCTGTTCAGGAAAAGCCACACCGCAGGAATCACCTTCAGCGCCGTGTACGCCTGGAGCGAAAACTTCATCCTCCCTCTTTCCCACGACGAGGTGGTTCACGGCAAGGGCTCTCTCTACGGCAAGATGCCCGGCGACGACTTTCAGAAAAGGGCCAACCTGAGGCTGCTTCTGGCGTATCAGTGGCTGTTCCCCGGCAAACAGCTTCTCTTCATGGGCGGCGAGCGGGTGCAGCAGCACGAATGGAACCCGGATGAGCCCCTTCCCGCCGGAGACACCCGGATGGAGAGGTTCGTGGCTGCCCTGAACAGCCTTCAAGACCGGCACCCTCAGCTTCATCTGGAAGACTGCCTGTACTCCGGCTTTCGATGGGTGGATTTCTCCGATGAGGCGGCTTCCGTGATCTCTTTTCTGCGCCTGGCCCGGGATCACCCTTCCATGATCTGCGTGTTCAACATGACCCCGGTACTCCGGAACGGCTATCGAATCGGCGCGCCCTCCGGGGGCATGTGGCAGGTGGTGCACAGCACCGACGCCGAAGAGTTCGGAGGTTCAGGTCACCCGATACCCGAATGTATTCAGACCGGGGACTCCCCCATGCACGGGATGCATTGCAGTGTGGAGCTGAACATTCCGCCGCTCTCCTGTCTGGTTCTTCTTCACCGGGGCTGACCCTCGCCTGTTTTCGTATACTCACCATGCTCTGAAGGGAGGCCGAGGTGAAATCCCACACCGCTTATCTGTGGTTCCATACCGGACAGAGAATGGAGTTCATCAACATTACCGGGCAGGTGGAGAACGAACTGGAGAAGAGCGGCATCATGGAAGGCCTGTGCCTGGTGAACCCCATGCACATCACCGCCAGCGTCTTCATAAACGATGACGAGCCGGGTCTTCACCATGACTACAGGAAATGGCTGGAGGAACTTGCGCCCCACGACCCGGAGAGGTACCGGCACAACCTCACCGGCGAGGACAACGGCGACGCCCATCACAAGAGACAGCTGATGGGCAGGGAGGTTGTGGTGGCGGTCACCGGGGGAAGGCTCGACCTTGGCACCTGGGAGAGAATATTCTACGGAGAGTTCGACGGACGCCGGCGCAAACGGGTGCTGGTGAAAATAATAGGAGAGTAGGAGAATATCATGCGGATAATTCTGTGTCTTGGGTTGGCCGGTTTGCTTTTTGTCACCGGGGGATGCACGGGCCAGGGTTATCCCCCCTATCCGCCCACCATCAGCGTGAACGGAATCGGCACCGCGAACGCCGAACCGGAGATGGCGATCGTAAGCTTTGGTTTCAGCCTCTCGGAGACCGATCCCGAGACAGCGGTGCGGACCGGCTCGGAACTGGCGGAGAGCGCCATTGCCGCCGCGGTCGAAGCGGGAGTTTCCAGGGAGAGCATTACCACAACCTCCTACTCCCTCTGGGTGGAGGATGAGTACGACTACAACACCTACACCTACACCGGACGAACAGTGTACCACCTTGACCATGCCATGCAGGTCCGGATTACCGATACGGAAGCAGTTGGGCCTGTCCTCGCGGCCCTGGTGGGCGGGGGAGCCAACACCATCTACTCGGTTCAGTTCACGGTGCAGGACAGGGCTGCCCTGTACGCCCGGGCCCGGGAGGCGGCGCTGAACGACGCATCGGTTACCGCGGGACAGCTGGCTTCAAGCCTGAATGTTCAGATCACCGGCGTCCAGAGCGTAAGCGAATGGGTGGACAACTACGGCGCATACTACGGCGGATATTCAGAGGCCTACTACCCCCCGATCGATGCCGGAAGCCAGAGCGTTACCCTGAATGTTAATGTCAGCTACACCATAAAGCAGTGATACCGGATCTTCCGCCCCCGTCTCTCACCGCGGGGGCGGATTCCCTTCAGAGCCTTATCCTCAATGCCTCAATCGAGGCCCGGGGGCTCTTCTTCGCTGAAATCGGGCTGGAGGCCTCTCCGGGCGAGGTGGTCCACTGGGAACGGAACGACTTCATCGAGGTCATCGCCGTGTTCGGCTCCTCTTCCGGCGAAGACACTGCCGCGGTTCTTCTGAACGGCCTTCCTCTGCACCTGCTCACCGGGGCCGGTGTTTCCGGTAAAGACCCGGATTCACCTTGAAATAACAGGCCTGCGGGCCGTTATTCCCTGCATGGAAGCACTGGTACTCCTTGCCCTGGGGCAGTCCGTCATAATAACCGAGGTGTGCGCCAACCCCCTCAATGAAGCAACCGGCGAGTTCGTAGAGCTTCACAATCCCGGAAGCGAGCCGGTCAGCACACTGGGTTTCAGCATCACCGACGGCGACGCCCTTGACAGCCTGCACCCCTGGAGCAACTCCGCGCACGGGGTGTTCCCCCACTCCGGGGTTGTTCTGGAAACCGACACCATCCCCCCGGGAGGGTGGGCGCTGATCTTCGAACTCGGCTACCTGCTGGACCCGTGCTACAGCATCGCCCCGGGCACCGTTATCCTCACCACAGGCGACAACGCAATCTGCAACGGTCTGGCCGCCTCTTCCGACCCCCTCACCCTCTTCGGTCCCGGTGGCACCACCAGCGCCGATGTCATATCCACCTACGGAACCCCGGTTGACACCGACATCTGGCAGGATCGTGACGACGACGGGCTGGACGGCATTCCCTTCGACCCCGGCGACGGCATGTCGGTCTTCCGGTTTCCCCTGTTATCGCCGGACGCCCAGGGAAACTGGCATCCCGGCGAAGTCACTCCCGGAGCTCCCCCCGACTCCCCCCCCGACACCTTCTCCATACACATACAGAATGTCTGGTGGACACCGGAAAACCCCGAGCCGGGTGGGCTTTGCCTGCTCTTCGCCGCGGTGCACTGCTGGGGAACCACATCCCCCTCCCAGGGAGATGTTTCACTTTTCATCGACATCAACGGCGACTCGCTGCCCGGCTCCGGCGAACCCCAGGGGCTCTGGCCGGCGTCCATGCTACAGCCCGGCGTGACCGACACCCTCTCCCTGCTGTTCACCGCGCCGGTAAAGGGATGGTACCTGGCCTCAGCCGCGGCCCCGGAAGCATACATGGGGGTTCCCCTGCCCACCGGGGGCGGCGTGAACCCGGTGATAACGGAAGTAATGGCCAACCCCTGGTCGCAGTCCACACAGGAGTTCATCGAGGTGTACTATCCCGGCCCCGGAGTGTTTCAACTTTCAGGGTGCCGATTCACCGACGGCGACGCGGTTGACCTCATCATCCCCTGGTCCGGTACCGCCCTGATTCCCGGCGGCGCTTGCGGTGTCATCATGGACCCCGACTACACCGGGGGTCTGCCGATACCGGAAGACGCCCTCCTGTTCACGGTAACCAACGCCGCACTGGGGAACGGCCTGGCCACCAACGATCCCATAGTCCTCTACGACCACAACGGCACAATGATCGTGAACATTCTCTCCACCGCGGGAACCCCGGTCATTTCCGACGACCCGCTGCAGTGCGATGACGACGGGCTCGACGGCATTCCCTTCAACCCGGGGCAGGGCAACAGCATGGAACGCATGAACCCCCTGGGCCCCGACGCTGAATTCAACTGGACCGCTTCAGAACCCGGAGGCTCCCCGGGATGGCTTGTGAGTTACGATCCGTATCCGGATGTCAGGGCCGACACCATCATCGCCCCGGGGGTGGTCAACCCCCAGGCCCCCTTCCAGGTTACCGGTGTGTTCTCTTCCGTGGGGGGAGCCGCGGCTTACGATGTCTCGTTCTACCTGTTCAACGACTTGAACGCCGACGGTTTCCCGGACAACGAGGAGATAGTCTCCTTGAGCTGGGCGGAAGCCCTGGAACCCGGTGAAATCTTCATCCTTGAGGGTAGCCTTGTCCTGCCGGACCACGGCTTCTTCCTGGTCCGGGCCCTGGCGGCATGTTCTCTCGACACCCTGCCCGCCAACGACATGAAAAGCCTCACCGTACAGTGCGGCGGGGGGGCTTTCCCGGTGATCACCGAAGTGCTGTGCAACCCCTCCGACCAGGCACGGGACGAGTTCGTCGAAGTCTTCTACCCCGGTCCCGGTGTCTTCGACCCATCGATCATCACCATAACCGACGGCGACGCAACGGACATCCTCTCCGGTGACTACATCCCCTCGGGCCGCTACGCCCTCATCCTCGACCCCGACTACTTCTCCGGTTCCATGCCTTACAGCATCCCTCCGGGCACCCCAATCATTCTTCCGGGCAACAGCACCATCGGCGACGGGCTGTCGGGCAACGACCCGGTCTCCCTGCTTCACGGAAGCACCGTGGTATCAACCTACGGCACCCCTGACAATCCCGAAGACGGCATCCCCTTCAACCCCGGAACTGACAGAAGCGTCGAACGCCTCTCCCCGCACCTTCCCGACCTCGAGGAGAACTGGTTCGTAAACCCCCTGGGGCCCTCCCCCGGAGCGGCGCCGGTCGGGCTTCAGCAGGGGGTGGATTACGGGGTTGTCCGGGTCACCCTGTCGCCCCCGGCGGGGGACGACGGAACACCGGTCACGGTTCAGGCGGTGATCGGGGGGTTCGGCACCGAAAGCGGCTCCTTCTCCGTTGTCTTCACCGCGAACGGAACGCCTGTCGGCTCCGTGACACCGGTTCCCCCCTCCCTGGGGGATTCCACATCAGCATCGGTTGAATGGGCGGGCTGTGGCCCGGCAACGGCGGTTTCCGCGGAAATCCTCTGCCACGAAGACCTCAACCCCCACAACAACAAGGGTATTGCGGTCTGGAGCCCGGCTTCCGGGCTTCTGATCAACGAGATCATGTATTCCCCCGAGTCGCCCGGGCCGGAGTGGGTCGAACTGTACAACGGCACCGAAAACGGAGTATTCCTGGGCGATTTCACCTTCTCCGACCCTTCCACCTCATCGAACCTGCCCGACCTTCCTCTGGAAAAGGGCGGCTTCGCGATTCTCTGCCCTGATCTTCAGTCCTTCACCGCAATCTGGGGAGATGTGGGCTGCCCGGTGCTTCAGCTTACCCCCTGGCCAACCCTGAACAACCAGGGAGACACCCTCAGCCTCACCGACGGCGCAACCCTCGACTGGGTGCCCTACAAATCCTCATGGGGCGGAGGCCGGAACACAAGCCTCGAGCGCCGTTCCGGGGATGAGAGAGGGTGGCTGGCCTCCAACTGGGGAAGCTGCGCCTCAGGGGGCACACCGGGAACAGCGAACAGCATCGGCGCCCAGGGCGACGGGCCATTCCTCTCCGCGGAACCCCGAATCTTCTCGCCGGACGGCGACGGCTCGAACGACCTTCTTCAGATCACCCTTCGGGTTCCCGGGCAGGGCTTTCACGCCGAGGTCAGGGTCTACGATGTCACGGGAAGGCTTGTGACAGAACTCTGGAACGCCCCGATTCCCGGTGAAACCCTGGCCCTAACCTGGGACGGAGGCCAAATGCCGGTGGGGCGCTATCTGATTTTCGCCAGGGCAACCAGGGGCAGCGCCCTCATGGAGGAAGTGCTGGTTCGAATACTGGCGAAACC
>CAZUXA010000025.1:27958-33117 GCA_964624405.1 uncultured bacterium
GCCGTCATGGAAGAGAGGTCCCAGGCGGGCCGCCAGCCCCACTCCTCCCGGGCGGCGCTGTCGTCTACGCTTCTGGGCCAGCTGTCGGCGATGGCCTGCCTGAAGTCCGGCTCGTAGCTGACCCGGAAGCCGGGAATGTGCTTCGAGATCTCCGCCGCCAGTTCTCCGGCGGTGAAGGAAAGTGAGCCGACATTGAAATCACCGTGATGCTTCAGGGCGGTGAAATCCGCCTCGGCAAGGTCGATGGTGGCCTTTATGCAGTCCGGCATGTACATCATGGGCAGCGCGGTATCCTCTTTGACGAAGCATGTGTATCGCCCTTCCTGCACAGCCTTGTAGAAGATGTCCACCGCGTAGTCCGTGGTGCCCCCGCCCGGCGGGGTTTCCGAACTGATTATGCCCGGGTAGCGCAGCCCCCTCACATCAGCGCCGAAACGCTTCACATAGTAGTCTCCCAGCAGCTCTCCGCAAACCTTGGTAACACCGTACATTGTCCGGGGCTTCAGAACGGTTTCCTGTGGCGTATTCTCCCGGGGGGTTTCGGGACCGAACACCGCGATGCTGCTGGGAACGATTATGGTGCCCAGCTTCAACTCCACCGCCAGATTGAGAATGTTCAGGGTGCCGTCAATGTTGACCCTCCAGCAGAGGGCCGGGTTCTTCTCCCCCGTGGCGGAAAGAATGGCGGCCAGATGGTAGACCGTATCTGTTTCGTATTTTTTGACCGCTTCTGCCACCGCGTTCAGGTCAGTGACATCCAGTATGTCACAGGGGCCGGTTTCCGCCAGGGGGCCCTCCGGGGATCTCAGGTCGGTGGCCACCACATTGTCGCAACCGTAGCGCTCCCGAAGCGCCAGTGTGAGTTCGCTTCCGATCTGGCCCAGGGCGCCGGTCACCAGGACTCTTGGTGTGGTCTTGTTCATCAGGGCTCCTGCAAAGAAATGGGTTGACTTCAATGAAAACGGCAACCGGCATGCTACTATGAAGCGGGCCGGATTTCAAGTATTTCCGTTCCCGGGTCAATGTCCTCCAGGTTCTCTGTGTTCAGAATTCTTCCGAAAACCGTGTACCTTCCGGACAGCCTGCCGTGACTGTCCAGGGTGATGAAGAACTGGCTTCCGGCGGTGTCCAGCCCGGCATCCGCCATGCCCACGGTTCCCCTCACGAAAGGAACCAGGCTTCTCTCAGCCGGAAGGGTATACCCTGGGCCACCGTAACCGTTCCCCTCGGGGCAGCCTGCCTGGGCCACGAACCCCGGTATCACCCGGTGGAACATGATGCCGTTGTAGAAGCCGGTTTCCGCCAGATGCACAAAGCTTTCACAGGCCAGCGGGGCTTTTCCGGGCAGCAGCTCCATGCTGAAAACCCCACGGGTGGTAACAATTTCCATGACTCCGGGAATCTCAACACCGGTGCCTCCCTGAAAAACCGAATCCGCCACCTCTTCCGTGGAAGGCAGTTGAAGCATCTCCATGATCACCGCGCCGATCAGGGGATACGGGTCGTGGCGCAGCACCGAGAGCTGGCCGGGGTCGGGCCGCCATTCCATCCGGGCCAGGGTAAGCAGGGCAACACCCCTTCGACCCGGGTCCGGAGAGGCAAGCAGAATATCCTCCAGAGCGGGAATGTCTTCCAGAAGCCCTATGGCCATGGAGCCCAGGGGTCCTTCCAGACCTGTCATTGCGAGGATCGCCTCCCGATTGCCGGAAACCTCCGCGGCCTTCAGCGCCACCGCGGGAACAGGATCGTTCAGCAGCCCCTCCGCGGAAGAACAGTCAGAACCCTCTACAGCCGAGAACCGAACCGCCCAGCAGGGATCGTCAAGAAAGAGTTCCGGGCGGATTCTGGCTGCGTACACCCTTGCCAGGGGCGACAGATTCGAAGGAATTTCCGCGTCACAACCGGTTTCGGAAGCGTATCTCAGCAGGGCTTCCGGCCGGGAGGCAAGAATGCCCGGTTCAGGAAGTATCATCCCGGTTCTTCCGAAGACCTGCAGTGCCAGTTCTCCAGTTGAGTCCGGCAGCTGGTCGGCGAACAGAAGAACCAGATCTACGATTTCCGGCAGAAGCTCCGGTTGCGCTCCCTCGCTGATCAGCAGCAGCTGCCTGCGAAGGAGAGCGTCAAGCAGGGCGGGGTTGTGCCGGATCAGGTCAGGTGCCGGAAGGATGTGCCCTTCTCCGAATTCCAGCAGAGCCGGGGATGCCGGGTCCGCGGGCAGGGGATTACCGGATATCCTGGCAAGAAAGGCGTTCTCCCTGGAGTATCCCGACACACCGGGCATCACCGTCAGCACCATCATTATCCCTATCAATCCTCCACCTCCTCCAGGGCCTGAATGATATCCCTGGCCCGCTTCTCATCCCGCTCAAGTACAAGCACATATCCCCATACATCCTTGAAGGCCATGGCAATGGTGCCGTAGGTGGGAATCTGCCTGCTCTGAACCGCCGCCTCAATCCCCTCCCCCTGAAGAAGTGAGCTTACACTGATGGCTTCGATCTCGCTTTTGGCGTCGAATACTTTTACGAGTTCCTCTTCATTCCGGGACATGAAAACCCCCTTACGGATTACAGACCGCTTCAAGTATAATCTTTGACCGACATCATGAAAGGACCGGCGATTTGACCACGATAGAACAAAGTCTTAAAGGGATTCCAGCGGACACGCTCAAGAAAGCCTGTGAAACGGAACACCTCACACCCGATGAACTTGCGGCGGCGGTTTCCCGGGGTCACGCCGTGGTTCCCGCGAACAGCCTGCGGAATGTTGCCAAACCGTGCGCCATCGGCGGCGGTTCCCGGGTAAAGGTGAACGCCAACATAGGGAGTTCCCGGGATCTGGAATCCCTGGAACAGGAGATGGAAAAGCTGAAAGTTGCCGTGGCCTGCGGCACGGATACGGTGATGGACCTTTCCACAGGCCCGGCCTGGCGTGACATCCTCACCCGCATCCTCTCCCGTAGCCCGGTCCCGGTGGGAACCGTCCCCCTCTACCAGGTATTCGGGGAAGTCATGGAAAAGGGCGGCGATGTGGCGGATGTATCACCCGGGGAGATTTTCAAGGCTGTTGAGGAACATTGCCGGGCCGGGGTGGACTACCTCACCCTGCACTGCGGTGTAACCCGGAGGGCCGTCGACCTTCTGAAAAGCCAGGGACGGAGAATGGGGATAGTCTCCCGGGGCGGTTCTCTCATGGCGGAATGGATGGAAAAGCGGGGTGAGGAAAACCCTCTCTACTCCGGTTTCAACCGGTTGATAGAAATACTTCGGGAATGCGATGTCACCTTTTCCCTCGGAGACGGGCTTCGCCCGGGATGTCTCTCCGACTCCGGAGACGCGGCCCAGATGGAGGAGCTGGTAACCCTTGGCGAACTCCAGAGAAAGTCACTGTCCGCCGGGGTACAGGTCATGATCGAAGGCCCGGGCCATGTTCCCCTGCACCGGGTGGCGGAGAACATCCGTATTCAGAAGACGGTGTGCAACGGGGCGCCCTTCTATGTTCTGGGCCCGATTGTAACCGACATCGCCCCGGGTTACGACCACATCACCAGCGCCATAGGCGGCGCCATCGCCGCGATGAACGGCGCCGACTTCCTGTGCTACGTGACTCCCGCGGAACACCTGCGGCTTCCGGATGTGGCGGATGTGCGGATGGGGGTGATAGCCGCCCGTATCGCCGCCCACGCCGCGGATATAGCCAGGGGCATTCCCGGCGCCGGGGAGTGGGACGATACCATGGCCGACGCCCGGGCGGCATTTGACTGGGAACAGCAGTTCCGGCTTTCCATCGATCCACAGACGGCACGAAGAATCAGGGGTGAGGCAATGCCGGAAGACGGCGATGTCTGCTCCATGTGCGGGCATCTGTGCGCCATCAAAACCAGCAGGCGAACCCTCTCCAAGCCTTAGATCGAATACCTGTCCAGCATGAAGAATGTTGACGGAACCACCGGCAGGTCCTGCCTGACCCGGTAAAGGAAAAACTCGTCCGGATCCCATCCCAGGTTCCGGAACACTTCACCCAGCATTTCGGTGTAATCGGAGACATGGGGCGTGTAGGTCCCGTCCAGGCCGTTGCCCCTGAGGGAAATGGTGGTTTCCACCGGAAGCCTGTCGCAGCGGAACCGTCTGGCCAGGGGACCGCCCCGGCCGTTGAAATCCCCCATGACCTCGACCCTGGGTTCCTGGGCCAGCGGAAGGCTCTCATGAACGAACTGGTCGAACACAAGGTTCTGCACAGGTGTGTAGACACTGATGAAAACTTCGTGGGTTCTGTCGTTCGGCGGAATGTCCTGAAGACGGAATACATTTCTGGTAACGGAACCGGTGACCGAATTCATAAGAGTGGTGTTCCCGACCGGACCCTCGACAAGCTCATAGGTTGGGCCGCAGGCGCTGCGGGTGATTGCCTTGACCTCGGGAAGGGGGTCGCTGCAGTAGTTGAGCAGAAAGGGAACACTCTTCTCGAGATCAGCGCCGACACCGGGGTCGATGGGTTCCGCTGGAAGGGGCTCGCCGGTGGCGGTGCTGAGGCACTCGCTGTGAACGATCCATCTGGTCGAACGGCGGTTGCGGCGGATCTTGTAAAGACCCTTTATGATCGCGATGCTGAAGGCTTCATTCTCGCCGGGGCCGAAAATCCAGGTGTTCAACTGGGTATCCGCCTGAAGGCCGAGAAGATGGCTCTGATTCTGGTACAGGTTTTTCTGAAGGGTTCTGTACGCCTGCTGCCGACCGCTGAGGCTGCTGGTCATCAGCATCAGGTCAAGGGATTGCCTGTCTCCCGAATGCACGTCAACCAGTCCGTAGAACTCCTCCACCGCCCGCATGGCCTCGTCGAGAAGCTCCTGGGGAACCCCTTTGCTTCGGCAGCTCTTCAGGAATCGGCCGAACGACTGCTTTCCGGGAATGAACTGGGCGGCGAAGAAGATGTCGTCTTCGTGGACTATACGGAAAATCCTCCAGCCCAGCTTCTTGTCGAGGTTCAGCACCTGGTAGACATCGTGGGGGTTCTCGATGTATGCCGGAAGCGCGTCCATCAGGGCGCCGATCCGCCGCTTCACTTCGAGTACGGTTTTTCTAACATCATCCTCAAAGCAACCGCTGAAACTGCTCATGTCATGCTCCTGGGTTAAATGAATTAAGAAATATTATAAGGGA
>CAZUXA010000026.1:0-30215 GCA_964624405.1 uncultured bacterium
TCCCCTCCTGTAAAGCCCGGTGGTCTTCCACCGGCGGTGGGCCCACCAGTAATGGTCGGGGTACTCCCTCACCATCTCCTCCAGCACTCTGGTGTACCTGGCGGTTATCTCCCGTTCCGCCTCTTCCCGGGGAAGGTCCTTCCGGGGATGAAGCAGCTCTCTGACAATGAAGCTCTGAAAAGGCCCTTTCCGCCTCACCAGGAAACCGCAGACGATGGGTATGCCCAGTTTGACACTGAAGGCCGCGGCACCCCGGGGGGTTGAGGCGGGATGGCCGAAAAAGGGAACAACTATGCCGTTTCTGCCCGCATCCTGGTCGCTGAGCCAGCAGACCATTCCCCCTTTTCTTGTTAGTTCAATGATGCCGCGCATGGCGGCGTCCCGGGTGAGAAGCCTTATGCCGTGGGAGCTTCTGAGGCTGTTGATGTAGCCGTCCACCAGCCGATTCCGCTGCTCGCCGACAAGGAAGGCGGTTTCCATACCCAGGAAGGCCATCATGATTCCGCCGTACTCCCAGTTGCCGAAGTGAAAACTGATTCCAAGAACTCCGGTTTCGAGTTCGAGCAGGTGGCGCAGCGCCGGAGTGGGCTCCACATTTATGTACTTCTCGGAGTGGGCACTACCCATTCCGGGCTGCCTGGCGAACTCCACCATGAATCTTCCGGCGTTTCTGTAGGACCCGCAGCCGATCCGGTCCACCTCCCCGGGGTCGAGCCCGGGAAACGCCTGCCGAATGTTGACCCGGCTCACGGTTTTTCTGATGCCGATCACGCTCCAGCATATCCAGCCAAGCAGAGAACCGAAAGCCAGAGCGGTTCGGATTGGAAGGGCGCGGACAAACCATGACGCCAGCAGCACACCGGAATACTGCAACCGGTGAGACAGGCTTGCCCTCTTCATGTTCTGGTGTGTCTGAAGACCGGCATCCGGATCTCCACCGCATTCTCGGGGCACAGCTCATGGCAGCACAGACACATTATGCACTTTCCCCTTTTCATGTACGCGCGGTTGCCTTTCATCTCGATGGCATCGACCGGGCAGCTTTTCGCGCAGAACCCGCACCCGGTACAGTTGCTGTTGGACCTGGGGGCCACCCTCAGAATGCTTCTGGCAATGGTCCCCAGAAAGGGGGGTACCCGGTTCAGCCAGGATTCGCCGGGAATATTGAAGTTCGGAAACCGGTGGTATCCGTTGACCGTAACATCACCGGGATCCTTGCCAAGACCCCTTTTCCGGGCTTCCCGGGTTGTGTCCAGCTCCATCGGGGGAAGGCCGGCCATGGCGCACATCGCCGCGTCGAGGCAGACTCCGTCTCTCGAAACCGCCAGAACACCGTCAAGACGCGACCTTCCATCGGTGCTGGGCCCCAGTCCGTCCATCGCAAGAATGGCATCGGAAACATGAAGGTCGAACCGGGCCGTTTCGTAGAGGTCCACAATGTTCACCGCAAGATCCTTCGGCCGGGGCGACCGCATATGAAGCATGGCCTTTCCCAGGCCGGGGACGATCCCGAAGCTGTTCTTCAAGGCGTTGGTGATTCTGCAGTAGGCGTGGGTCTTGAACTTGCACAGGTTGATCCGGACATCGAAACCGTCAAGTATCCCCTTGCTGATGTGATACTCCCGGCCCCTTACGGTGACCTTTCGGGAACCGGCGCTTTCGAAGTTCACCAGGGTTATGCCGGTTTCCAGGGAAAGATCCAGATACCCGCAGTTCCTCCAGTACCTTTCCACACCCTTCACCGCTCCGCCGGGGCTGTCGCCCAGGGAGACTCGGCACCCCCTGGCTTTCATCAGGAGCCCCACAGCCGCCACCACCTCGGGGTGGGTGGTGATCCCCCTCTCAGGGGCTTTGGCCGCCAGCATGTTGACCTTCAGAAGAACCCTGGCGCCGGGAACCGCCGCTTCCGGCCATCCTCCCGCCTGGGCCACCATAACCTCCAGGGCTTCCATGATCGATTCCCGCCTGTATTCGCGAAAACCGCTGCGGGCAACAACATCGAAGGCCGCTGCTTCAGCGGGCGCAGACACGGTTCTTTCCGGCCCGTTTGGCGCTGTACATCCTCTGGTCCGCGATTTCGAACAGCTCCTCCTTCTCCCGGCTGTCCGCGGGAAAGCTGGCTACTCCGAGGCTGACGCTGACACATCCTCCGGGCTGGGCGTCAGAATGGGGAATCTCGCTGTTGGCGTTGAGTACCCTCTGCCGGATCCGTTCCGCCACTTCCTCCGCCACCCTAATGTCGGTGAGTGGCAGTATGCACACAAACTCCTCCCCTCCGTAGCGCACCGGAATATCCACCTCCCTCAGCGCGTTTCTGAAAGCGGCGGTAAGCCTCTTGAGAAGAAGGTTGCCCATGGGGTGGCCGAAACTGTCGTTGTAAACCTTGAAGTCGTCGATATCCATCACGATCAGGGAGAATGGATACCCGTATCTGCTGGCCCGGTCGAACTCCTCGCCGTACTTCTCTTCAAAGTAACGCAGATTGTGAAGCCCGGTAAGCCGGTCCCGTCGGGCCATGTCGAAAAGCTCATCCTGCATCAGAGCGCTTTCCACCGCCCCGGCGGCCTGCTCCGCGATCTTCTGAAGCCTTCTCACATCGTCGGCTTCATACCGGTATGGAGCGTGGCTCTGAAGATCTATGGCGCCCACCACCCGTCCCTGGCTTATCATGGGAACCACAAGTTCGCTGGCGGTTCCCTCCTGGTTCGCCACATAGTCTGCGGTCTGGCTGGTATCCCTGATGTTTACCGGTCTTCCGGAGTACACAGCCCTCAGAACCGCCCCCCTGCCACCGGGGGTCATGGTGAGCACATTGCCCACCGGGGACCACTCCTCCCGATAGCCCCTCTCCGCCTTCACCACCATGACTTCAGGGATCGCCCCCTCATCAAGGCTTCCCGCAAGAAGAATCGAGACGCACTCCCTGGGATAGAGCCGCTGAAGTGTTTTAAGCAGCGTGGAACACACCGAATCGATATCCGAAACAGACTGAAGCTCCCGGGATATGCCTGAAATCGTTTCAAGCTCCTGGGTTCTGTCCTGCAGTTCCATGCTTATCCGGTACTCTCGGGTCATGTCCGAGAAGATGATCCTGACCCGGTCCACGCCCTGGGCTCCACCAGGAGAGGGAATGTACCTGACCTCGAGAACCCTTTCCCGGGCGTTGTCCGCGATAACCCCCGACGCCGATTCAGGGTTGCCGCTGAACGCCGAGGCCTGAAGGTCCTCCTGATCACATCCCCTCAGGCTGACGGTTGTGCAGAAGTCTCTGCCTGTAAGCTCGTGGGGCTCCCGCCCCAGAAGCGAAGCAGTGTCACCCTGGGCTTTGATGATCAACCCGCTGGGGTCCACACTGACAACGGCGCTGCCGAGGGTGTCCAGCAGGGCTTCGTATTCATCCAGGGATCGGGTTACCTTCTCCGCCACCATGAAGCCCAGAAGGTTTCCCGCCACCATGTCCGCCAGCATTGAAACACCCTCCGCGGCAAAGGCGCTGAAGGGTCTTCCCGTAATGCCCCGATCCGCCCTGATAAGCCCCATGACTTCGCCCATGGCGATGATCGGAGTATCGAGGTAATCCTGGCTGCCGGACCATTCCAGTATTCCCGCGGGGGCGTTTAGTTCTGCGGAGTGGACCTGTTTCTTCTCCCTGACGATGTATGCCGCCGATGACTCCGGTTTCCTGATGTCTATCGGCTTCCGGGAGACGCCGGAACCCATTGCCACCTGCGCCTCGAAGAGAAATCCGTCGGCGCTTCTGCACCCACCCCATACCCTTTCAAAACCGTAACTCAGAAGCACCGCCACCGCGGTTTTCCGAAAGAGTTCCCGGGTGGACAGACAGTCCCGCATTCCATGAACCAGGGCCGCGGTTGCCTCGTGTCTTTCAAGCTTTTCGAGGAGGTTCTCCGAAAGGGAATGCAATATCCGTTCCCCGCTGGCGCGGACCGTCATAGGATTCCGGGAAGGGGGCTGTATCATCGACGCGATGATCCGGACCAGTCTCTGGTCGATGCCGGAATAGGGTACCACCAAGTCTGCGCCGGCGGCATCGGCCCTGGCGCCAAGGTGCCTGTTGCTGTCGGGAATTGTGAGAACGACCGGGATCGAGGATGTCGAGGGATTTCCCTTGAGAAAACGGCAGAGTCTTACGCCATCCAGTTCGGGAAGAAGCAGCGCGGCCAGAACCATACCCGGGTGACTCTCATAGGCCTGAACCGCGGCATCCATTCCGTCATCGGCGATGGAAACCGTAAGACCCTCCTTGCGGAGGGCCTTTACGGTGGTCTCCCTCAGGGTGGAACCGCCCATGGCCACAAGCACTTCGGGCCTTTTCAGGGCTAATCCCTCCTATTCGTCCGCCTCTATCACCGCCTGGGCCGCGGCAAGCCTGGCCACTGGAACCCGGTACGGGGAGCAGGAAACATAATCCAACCCCACGCCGTGGAAGAACCTGACGGAGGATGCGTCTCCACCATGCTCACCACATACGCCAAGCTTGAGCCCCTGCTTCACACTGCGCCCTTTTTCCGCGGCGATGGCAACAAGAACACCTATTCCATCCTCGTCTATGGACTGGAAGGGGTCCCTCTCGTAAACACCCATTCGAACATAATCCCCCAGGAACCTTCCCGCATCGTCACGGCTGAAACCGCACCCCATCTGGGTAAGATCGTTCGTGCCGAAGCTGAAGAAATCCGCCTGGGAAGCTATCTCATCGGCGGTGATGCACGCCCTGGGAACCTCTATCATGGTGCCTATCAGAATCGGGATGAAGTCTTCGGGTTTGCTCTTCTCCTTCAGGACAGCTTCTATGGTGTTACTGGTCAGGCGTCTCATCATTCGCAGTTCTTCCACATGGCCAACCAGGGGTATCATGATTTCGGGGAATACCTTCACACCCTCCTCGGTAACGGCAATGGCTGCCTCAATGATGGCCCTGACCTGTATTTCCGTAACTTCCGGGTAAGTCAGGCCCAGCCTGCAGCCCCGGTGCCCCATCATGGGGTTGAACTCGTGAAGGCTTTTCACGGTTTCCACTATCTGCTCTACAGGCACATCCATCACCCGGGCCATCTCCTCCTGACCTTCCCTGTCCTGGGGCAGAAATTCGTGAAGCGGGGGGTCCAGAAGCCGGATGGTGCATGGGCGCCCGTCCAGAATTCTGAATATTCCCTCGAAGTCCTCCCTCTGCAGCGGCAGAAGTTCAGAAAGCGCCTGGACATAGATTCTTTCCGGGGCTTTCAACTGCTTCTCCAGCTCCGCCGCATCCGTACCTCCGGCCTGAACTTTTTCCCGAAGCCTCTTCACCTGCTCGGCGACCAGAATCATCTTCCGGAAACTGGTTATCCGGTCACCCTCGAAGAACATGTGTTCGGTGCGGCAGAGGCCGATGCCTTCAGCCCCGAAAAGGACCGCCATCCCGGTGTCTTTCGGAGTATCGGCGTTTGTCCGCACTTTCATGGTTCGCACCTGGTCCGCCCATCCCACCAGAGTGCTGTACTTGCGGAAAAGGCTGGAATCATCGCTTTTAATCAAGCCCTGCAGCACCTGCACGATCTCCGAATCCCTTACTTTCACTGTTCCGGCGTAAACTTCCCCGGTGAAGCCGTCGATGGCAATGGTGTCGCCCTCGCGGTAAACCAGTTCACCCAGGGCAAGCCTTTTTCCGGCGCTGTCAATGCTTATCTCCCCGGCTCCGGCCACGCAAGGGGTTCCCATGCCCCGGGCGACAACGGCGGCGTGGCTGGTCATCCCTCCCCTGGCTGTGAGAATACCCTTCGCCGCAGCCATTCCCCCGATGTCTTCCGGGCTGGTCTCCTGGCGGCAGAGGATGACGTCTTCCCCCCGGGCGGCCCACTCCTCGGCATCCCCGGCGGTGAAGACGATTCTTCCGCAGGCGCCCCCCGGCGAGGCGTTCAGCCCCTTCGTTAGGAATCTGGCGTCTTTCTTGCCCTCCTGGTTCAGCACCGATGCAAAAAGCTGGTTGAAGTTCTGGGCGGGAACCCTCATCAGGGCCGTCTTCCTGTCTATCAGCCCCTCTTCCGCCATATCCACCGCCATGTTCAGGGCGGCGAAAACCGTTCTCTCGCCCCTGCGGGTCTGAAGAATGAAAAGCTCGCCGTTCTGAATGGTGAACTCTATGTCCTGCATGTCCTTGTAATGGTGCTCAAGTTTGTCCCGAATCTCGAGAAGTTTGCCGTAGATTCCGGGGTTGTCCGTGGAAAGATCGGTGATGGGGCGGGGGGTTCGAATTCCCGCCACAACATCCTCTCCCTGGGCGTTCATCAGGTACTCGCCGTAGAACACATTCTCGCCGGTGGACGGATCTCTGGTGAAGCACACTCCCGTTCCGCTGCTCTCGCCCATGTTGCCGAAAACCATGCTCTGAACATTCACCGCGGTTCCCCGGAGCCCGCGAATTTCGTTAAGTTCCCTGTAGCGCACGGCCCTGGGATTGCTCCAGCTGTTGAACACCGCGTCGATGGACCGGCGAAGCTGCTCCCAGGGGTCGGAGGGGAAGGGTTCGCCGATTCTTTCCAGATATATGTTCTTGAAAAGCTCGACAACCTTCTTCAGGTCTTCTATGTCAAGGTCGGTGTCGAGGTTCACGCCCTTCGACGCTTTTACGGAATCCATGGCCTTTTCGAAATCGTGGTGGGGAATGCCCATCACCACATCCCCGAACATCTGCATGAACCGGCGGTAGCTGTCCCATGCGAACCGGGGGTTTCCGCTCATGTTCTCCAGGGCGATCAGTGTGTCGGCGTTTATTCCAAGATTCAGCACGGTGTCCATCATTCCAGGCATCGAAACCGCCGCACCGCTTCTAACCGAGAGAAGCAGGGGGTTTCGGGGATCGCCGAATCCCCGGCCAAGTTCCTTTTCAAGCATTTGAATGCTTTGCCTTACCTGCTTCTCGAGTCCCTGGGGCCATTGGCCTCCCTGGGCGTTGTAAAGGTCGCAGGCTTCTGTGGAAATGGTGAAGCCCGGCGGTACCGGGAGACCTATTCCGGTCATCTCGGCCAGGTTGGCGCCCTTGCCCCCCAGAAGCTCCCTCATGTGTTTTCCGCCGTCGGTGATCGTCTTTCCGAAGTAATACGCAAACTTCTCGTTCATCTTTTTATTGCTTCCTGTTTTGAATAGGGAAATGATCTAAACCGATCAGTGAGATGAAAAATATAACACGCCCGGGAAATCGCCGCAACGAAAGAAGGGGTTAAAATCCGGCCTGCCCGCGCTTTCGCCAGATGTAGGCCACGAAATCCTCCACCTCGCGGCGCTGGGTCTCATCAACCGGAGTCACCTGCTTGAGCACCCAGTCCACGGCGTCGCCGGGCTCCTGGAACGACGGCAGCCTTCCGGAAAGCCCGGCCAGAACCTCCGCCAGCTCCTCGCGACGGGTTTCGAAAGTCAGGGTTTCCCCCTCCCGGGCTGCCTCTTCCAGTGGATCGGATGGCGATTCAACATCCACGGTTGCCGCCAGCAACCGGTAGTGCTCCCCGAGCTGTGTGGCGGAGACGCCGTACTCCTCCGCCAGCTGATCCTGTGTGAAGTGGGGTCCGCTCCTTGTGACCGCGTACTCCAGTGCGGCTGCCCATATCTCCGGCTTCCTCCCGGTGGGTTTTCGCAGAGCGCAGAAATGGTTCCAGATGGAAGCAGCCCTGCGGGCTTTCTCCCGGGAGTACCCGTGAAGCCCAAGCATTCCCGCCGTCATCCCTGACACCGCGTTTTCAAGGGGAATGTCTTCCCGCTCCATTACCGACCGCCTCAGCCTCACCCTGAGGGCTTCGATTCGAAGCAGCGTGTGCTCTATCCGCTGGTCGAAGGGGGCCAGATCCCGGGCCTGAAGAAGCAGGTGAAGGCTCTCCTCGAGGTTGCCCCTCTTGGCCTCCAGCATGGCCAGATACGAAAGAGTGGAGGGTACGCGGAACTTTTCCCTCCGGGCCACGGAGGTAAGGATTTTCTCCGATTCCCCGTCCCTGTCCAGCATCAGTAGAAGAAGCCCTTTCTTCCTCAGCGCGTCGGTGTCCTGCGGGTAGTGTTCAAGGTAGCTGTCGAGGGCTTCCAGGGCGTTGTCGTACCAGTCAAGCCTCAGAAAAATATCCGACGCCAGAAGAAGCGCTGCGGGGCCGGGAATGCCGTGCCACTGAAAACCCTGAAGTCGTCTGGCAACATCGGACACCCTTCCCTCTTCCAATTCCAACTGGGAGAGGTAGAGAAGAGCGAGGTCCTGATCCGGTGTGTTTCGAATCTCCTGCGAGGAAAGCAATCGGTTGAGGCTCTCCCTGGAGCGTTCGGGATCTTTTGCGGCCCTGGCTTCCTCGACCTGGCGCCAGAGCCAGGATATCTTTCCGGAAGGTTCCGTGTTTTCCATTGCCCCCCTAGTTCACCACCGCAAAAATGCCGGTATGACTGGCTTTCCTTACGAAGCCGCCGCCGATTACAGCCTCCGCGGTCATGTGAAAGATATAAGCGCCGGAGGCGGGTGGGTCACCATCGGCGTCAAGGCCATCCCATACTATCTGGTTGTTCCCGACATGACACTGGGCCGAGAGACTCGTGATCCGGCGACCGGCAACAGTGTATACCCCCACCGTAACCCATGCGTCACCCGACAGGGTAAAGCTGAAGCACCTTGTGCCCGTACCCGGGTTGGGATACACCACGACCTGGCTGAAAACCGTCTCGCCCGCGGTGGAAGCCGTAACAACCAGGCTGTCACTGGCGGGGTTTCCAACCCCGTCCACCGCCTGAAGGATGAGAAGATGATCCCCGGGTGAAAGCTCCGGAAGGGTGTAGGCCACCCTTCCCATGGTGGTGCTTCCAGTGTTGTAGCTGAAGTAGGGGCCCAGGTCGTGTTCTTCACCATCGACGAAAAGCCTGAGCTTCCTTCCCTCTCCTCCAAGGAAGCAGATTCCGCTGGAATCCGCCAGATCCGCCAGCAGCACTGCCTGGCCGGTGATAACCGGGTTCGTTTCCCCCTGATGACCCCGGATCCACATCTGAATGTCCGGGCCCTGAGTGTCTCCCGTCGGCGGGTCTCCGGCGACGATCACTGAAGGGTCCACCGCTCCGGCCCTGGCCTCGGAAAAAGCAACAGCCGCCCCCTGTGCCCTTGCGGTTCCTCCGGTTCGGGCCTGAACGGGAATGAAACAGTCCGCGCTGAAGCTGCCGTCGGTGATCAGGGAGTTTCCCCTCCAGGCGGTGCCGCCGTCGGCGACATAATTGATCGTACCTCCCGAGAGCATGTTGTACACCGTGGACAGCCCCGACTCCATGATTTCAACAAGAACAAGGCCGGATGACAGGCCGGCTGTCCCGGAAACGGTGTTCACTTCACCTGTGCGCAGGGTGTCGCCGCTGATCTGAATGTAGGGAAGCTCCGAGGGTCTTGGCACCGGAAGGCCCGGAAAACCGAACAGAGTGTAATACCTGTTGCTGTCGTAACCGGAGGAGTTCGCCAGTTTCGAGTACCAGACCGACATTCCGGACGGAGTACCAGAATTGTAAAGGCTGTCAAGTAAAACCCTTGTGAACCCGTAGTTGTTGGCGGGGCCGGTATAGGTTTTCCTGGTGGCGCCTACGGTGGCCAGGGCGCCCCCCCCGGCGGCGTAAACCAGAGCTTCCCCGATGGACTCAACTCCCGGGTTGTCGAAGGCGGACAGGTCGCAACTGGCAAGAATCACCACGGGAAGCCTTCCGTCATTGCTGAGTGCGGATACATCCTGCAGCCGGAAAACCTTTTCATGGGTGATCTGGTTGATGGAACCGTGGCCCATGAAAACCAGAGCGCCCATGCCCCGGTTCCACAGTTCGATCAGATCCGCCCTGGCCTCGGGTTTCTCCGGATGCACACCGTCCGGCGAGGTTCCCGGAGGCCACGGATACTCGATGAGGTAGAACTTTACCCTGTGAAGGTCCGATGGAAGAACCGTGTTGTTCAGGGACTCCATGTCTTCGGTGTGGTAGGCTTCCCTGGCGGAGTTTCCATTTCCCCATTCATCGTCGGCAAGCAGTACGCAACGGTTCATCCAGCTTCCGGCGGTGGCCCCGGACTGAAACAGGGAGGCTTTCTCCACCATGGACAGAAGTTTCAAAGGGGTATCCACCGGAAGCCTGGCGATTGGTATCTCCGGGAGAAACGCCCCGTCGTGCACCATCACATACCAGTCATCCACGCATGGGGGTTCGGAACTGCCGGTGAGCCGTATCCAGGGTGGAATCATCACGGGCAGGCCGGTGGTGTGATTGAGAAAATCGTAATGGCCACCGCCTACGAGAATAACCTCCCGACAGCCCGGATCCCAGCTGTCCATGGCCCAGCGCACCCCGGAGCGGATCGCTCCCGGGTCGGCGACTCCCTGGCCGAACTCGTCGTACAGCTCCCTGGTGGTTGCCACCACGGTCTGCCATCCCATGCGCTCTTCCACCGCCGCCACCGCCCAGACGCCGTCCAGAAGGCTCTCGGGAACCACGATCAGCTTGTCCCCCCGGGTTATGGTGCCCACAAGTCTTCCTGGAGTGGCGGGGGCGATGGAGTCTGGAGGGGAAAACGCTCCGGGATTCGTCACGGCCAGCATCGCGCCGGGGAAGATGTCCGCGCCTATCCTGAAAACGCCGTTCTCGAGAATGCCTCCGGCCAGCAGGGCAGGCCCGTCGGGCTCGGTCAAGTCAAAGGCCATCGCCCCGGGCTCCCCGCCGGAGAAATCCACCGAGTACATGGCCGCCGGGCCTGAGGCGTTGAAGAACACCGGTGTTCCATCCGACGCCGGCTGTCTATCGTACTGAATGTCAATCCGGTCAAACAGTATCCTTCCGGAGGGGGTTTCGAAGTCCAGCCGGATTGATCCGGAAGACGGCGGGAAAATGTTCGAAAAGGCAACCACCCGGATTCCGGTGCCCTCCGCTGTCTGTCTGCCCTGAAAAACTCCGTTTATGTACAGGTCCACATCGCACCTTGTGGTCTGGTCCAGGCCGATGCGCACGGTGAACTGCGCCGGTGTTCCCCGAATACCGGGAAGAGCATAGGGAATGGTAACAGAACCGCCCCCGTCCAGCCTCTCCCAGATCCAGCCGGTGTCGGTGCTGAACCGGGGAAACCAGAATCTTTCCTCCTCCCGGGTGACGGTGTGGGGGTTTACGCCATCCCAGGGCAAACCGGCTGGAGCCCCGTCCCGCACCTCCATCCGAAGGCCGGGCTCACCGCCCCAGGTGAGCCAGTAAACCCTGTGGGTGGCGTAACGGTGTACCAGCCTGTACATCAGGCCTTCTCCATCCTGAAGCCACCCCTCGAGCCCGAAGGCAAAGAACAGAATCTCATCCTCGGGGTCGAAAACCCCGTTGCCGTTGTGATCGTTGACGATTACAGGGATCTCATTCAAAGAGTGCTCGTCGGCGGGATCGTTTCCATGGGATACGCCGGGGCCCGATCGAAGTGAAAGGGTTGAAACCCCGTGGCCCACCGCGGCGCAACCCGCGGCGGAAAGCATGGCTCCGGTCACCCTTACCGGGCCGGTTTCATCTACGGACAGCCTTGCCCATGGCCTTCCGTAAAAAGGGCTCTGCGCCCGGGTCAGGGGAAGGGGCCAGTAGACCGGTTCCCCGGGAGAAACGCCTTCCACAAGGCTTCCCCGGGGAACAGCCACCGGTGACCCGGCGGGATCAGCCCAGGAGAGGGAGAGGTCGACCCTGGAAGCGTAAACGGTTCCCCCGGTGTAGGGGTGCACATCGATAACCGCGAAAACACCCCCTGCCAGGGGAGCAACTCCCCTGAGAACCGCTGTCTCGGAAATGAGGTCCGTCTCCGCTATGACCGCCCGTTCCAGGGTTCCAGTTCCGGTTACCCTGTGGGTAAGAACCGGAGAAACTCCCGGAGGAACAGGCACAAAGACGGTGCGGACCGGAACAGGAGGAACCCCTTCCTGTGAGAGGTTCACGCAGTCGGTTATCCTGGCTGTTCCCTCTGGTCCCGGAAGCGGCTCCTGAAAGAACTGGACGCCGTGCCAAGAACCGGAAACCAGAACGAGAAGTACAAACAAAGCCATCATGCCTCCAACAGCCCCGGAAGAACCTCGGCGGCCCGCCCCGGAATCCATATGACTCCGGGAGATTTTGAGAGACTGGTCGGTTCGGGGTTCAACTCGACAACCTCCACCCCGGCCTGAAGAGCTTCCCAGGGAATGCCCGCCGCGGGCCATACGAGCATGCTGGTGCCCACCACCAGTACCACGTCAGCCCAGTCGCCGGCCAGACGGAATGCTTCCTTCACTACCGTCTCGGGCAGTTGCTCTCCAAACAGCACCACATCCGGCCGAAGCACGGAGCCACAAACGGGACACAAAGGGGGAGGCTTCCTCAACAGCTCTTCATGGAAATCCGTTGCATATCCGCACCCGGAAAGGCACGACACGGTTCGCATTGATCCGTGGAGTTCGTACACCTCGGTAAGCCCCGCGGTCTGGTGAAGCCCGTCTACATTCTGGGTTACCACGGGCAATCTGCCCTTGCGTTCCTGAAGCTCCACAAGAGCGTGATACCCCCGGTGCGGAACAACGCCCTCCCGGGCGTGAAAGCGCTGTCCATACCATTCCCACACCATCCCGGGATTCGCCATAAACCCATCTACTGAAGACAGTTCCGTGGCGGAGCGGTTGTTCCACAAGCCATCCCTGCCGCGGAAAGTTGTCATTCCGCTCTCGCTGGACATGCCCGCCCCGGTAAAGACCAGGGGGCGCTTCGAGCTTTCAAGAAGAATTCTGGCCTCTTCGTAGCCGTTCACTTCAGTTCTCCGGAGACACGGCCAGAAAGCCTCTTCGGGAAGCGGCCCCTTCCGGTGTCTCAAGGGTAACAATGTAGATGTATGCCCCCGCAGCGGGCCTGTCGCCATCGGCATCAAGACCGCTCCATATCAGCTGGCCCGAACCTCCGGAGTGGGATGTCTGGCCCTGCCATAAAGGACGGCCCGCAACGGTGAACACCTTTACCCGGATCAACCCGGGCTGGTTGGTTTCAAAGATGAACGCCCTGGTTCCCGAACCGGGGTTGGGGTATACCGCAACCCGGTCCAGAATTCCTTCGCTTCCTTCGCTGATGGTGATGTCCAGCGTGTCCCGGGAACCGTTGCCCATACCGTCCCACGCGGCGAGAATCAGCCTGTGGCCACCGGCTCCAAGTTCGGGAAGGGGGTAGGTCAGAATACCCCGGGTGTGGCTTCCGGGAAGGTACTGAAAATACCGGCTTACATCAAAGCCCTGGGAATTGATGGAAAGAAGCAGAGCCCTGCCCGCGTGGTCTCCGAACACACTGATTCCGCTCTCATCTTCAAGCGCGGCGGTGAGAATGTGGCTGTCGCCCACTTTCCTGCAGGTCAAGGATATGGAAGGCCCGATGGAATCCGGGGAGTAGCCGCCGGAGTCCGCCACCGCCGCCCACTGGTTCCATGCCACCTGTTGCGTGGAGCCGTGGGCTCCCAGAGCATGAGCCCTGGCCAGGGAACCGGTGTCCGACTGAATCGGCATGAAGAAACTGATCGTGGCCCTTCCATCGGATTCGGTTTCAACCATGCCCTGGTACGCCGTCTGTCCGAGCCGAACCCATGGAATCTCGACATAGGGCGAAAACGGGCTGGTGTAAAGAACGCTGTCACCGCTTTCAGCTATGGCCACCTCGGCGGTTCTGCGGGAGGGGAACTCCACCTCCGCCGTGTTGAGCCTTCCCCTGAGAAGCCCGCCGGCGGGAAGAACCACCGGCTTTCCCGTGTCTTCGGACATGGGAGGCGTCACGCCGCCGTCCCCCATGGCATTGTAGTAGTAGTTGTAGACGGCGTAGCCCGACATGAGTATCTTGGCGTTCCAGAGGGCCTTGCCAGTCCACATCCTGTGAGGCCCGTACATGGAGTCCATGAAAAAGCTGAGAAGCTCGTTGTTCTGGCCGGCGAAACTCACATCAGACGAACCGATGGAGACAATACCGCCGCCGGAGGGGTGATTAACCAGTTCCTCACTGAGGCATGACGTGCCAAGCATGTCGAACTGGCCGGTGTTGCAGCTGGCGAAAAACATGACGGGATATCTTGGATGATTGTTCAGTGAGGGCAGGTCGAGGGCTGAAAACAGGTTTTCCTGGGCTATCTGGTTGTAGGAACCGTGACCGAAGAAAAGCACCGAAGAAGCGCCACTGTTGATGGCCTGGACAAAATCGGCTCTGGCTTCCGGCTTCTCAGGATGCACCCCCCCCGGCGATGTGCCGGGAGGCCAGGGATAGTCGATCAGATACACTTTCTCCACTTCCATGGAAAAAGGAACAACATTGTTCGCCAGGTGTTCACTGGAAAGGGTTGCCATCACATCCCAGGTGCTTGCGTCGTTCCACTCGTCGTCCGCGGCCAGAACCACCCGGTTCA
Organism: uncultured bacterium; assembly: GCA_964624405.1. Taxonomy (GTDB): domain Bacteria; phylum Fermentibacterota; class Fermentibacteria; order Fermentibacterales; family JCC-6; genus UBA6080. The sequence continues at coordinate 14,405 of CAZUXA010000026.1, forward strand.
GCCATGAACCGCCGCCAGTCAAAGCATGTTGATATGAAAACAGCTTGAGAAGGTACGCCTGGAGCTGTTGACCGGTGGATACCGGAATCCTGGATACGGGTATCTCCGGCAGCACCGCTCCTTCATGCACTGTTACGAATCCGTCGTCTCCGGCTCCGCTGCGGGTGCTGGAACTTCCGATGGTTCTCCAGAGAGGCGCGGGCGGGCGTGAGCCCGTGGTGTGCCCCAGGGGGTCGTAATTGCTGCTTCCAACCAGCAGCAGAGCCTGAGGGGGATCGTCCCAGTAATCAAGGGCGTGTCTGACCATGGACCGAACAGCGCCGGGGGATTCAACTCCCTGGTTGAACTCGTCGTAAACTTCCCGGTAGGTTGCCATTGCCACCGAGAAGCCCCGGGCGCCATAAACCGCCTCGAAGCCCCGGGCATGCTCCCAGAGGTGTTCAGGAACCAGGATCAGCACATCCCCCTGAATCCCCGAACCAACGATTCGTCCAGGTTGGGCAGGCTGAATGGAAACGGGTGTCTTCCAGTCTTCGGGGTTGACCACCCATACCGATGCCCCGGGCTGCACATCTGCTGATAGCCGGGCGACTCCGCCCTGGAAGCCCCAGTCCACCAGTTCCACCGGGTTGAATGGCGCGGTAGTCTGAAAGACCCTGGCGCCGGAAAGAACCCCCGGAACATCCAGGGTGTAGAAACCGGGGGTTCTGTTCAGCAGGAACAGTTGCCGACCCGGGCCCACCGGGGCATCAAGTTCAAGCTCAAAGTAGTTGAAAGCGCTTCCGCCGTGGACATTCTTCGACCAGATACGCAGCGTGTTCATACCGGTGCTCAGGGGGGGATCGGTAACACTCCAGAGATAAATGTACCGGTTTTTGACAAAGGCCGTATCCAGAATTGCGGTTCCGTTCAGCACGATGCTGTCGCTGGCGTACCCGAAGGATTTATCGTGAAGTATGCTCACCCGCAGGGCTCTCCCGGTGCTGCCGGAAGGGGGTGTGAAGAAAATGGTGGACGGGGTGTTGGGCTGTATAGGCGCCCAGCACCAGCCGGTTCTGTCCTCTTCGGGAAACCAGGTGTAATCCTGTTCCAGCCACACCAGCTGGGAAGCGGTTCCTCCCCAGAAGGGATGCCCCTGATACGAGGCATTGACGGTTTCCATTCTCAGCCCTGCCTCACCGCCCCAGGTGAGCCAATAGGTGTTCGCGTCATCATACCTGTGCCAGGTTCGGGACAGGCTGTCGTCCTGGGCCACCGGCCTCAAAAGCCCCTGGCCGTAGAAGAAAAGCGTGTCCTGGGGGCCGAAGACGCCGTCTCCCCCGTCGGATACCGAGAGGGCTACCTGCGTTGGCAGATGATGATCCGCGGGGTTTTCCATGGCGAAGGGAACCCCGGGGCCGGAAAGCATTGCCAGTGAGGCTGAAGGCATGCCCACAACCGGGCAGCCCGCCTCCTGAAGCTGCTGGCCGGTGATGGCGTAAAAGCCGGAATGCTCTATGCGTATCCTGGCCCAGGGCCGTCCCCAGAAGGGGCTTTCGGGAGACCTTGACCTTCTCCTCCACCAGACGGTTCCCCCGGGGGCCACACCTTCGAGAAGGCTGCCTTCCAAAGACCTGGCGCCGGGACTTTCCGGCCAGGACAGGCTGATTTGAACCCTGGAAGCGTACCGGGAAAGGTCACCGTAGCAGAAGGGGTCGAAGGTTATCATTGCCACCGTTGTCCCCGCCAGGGGGATCACCTTCATGGTCACCGGCTCGGAGGAGGACACGGAGACCGTCGCGGAGTGAACCTCCCGGGCTCTCAACCCGCTTCCCTCAAGCGTCGGCTCCATGGCCCAGGCCAGGCCGTCCCATCCCGTGGCGTTCACCCGGTCGACCCTGTACTCCAGAACAGGCGCGACACCCGGAGGCACAGGCACGAAAATGGTCTGCACCGGCCTGAGAACGCCGCTTTCACCAGGAACGGAGGGTATCCCGGAAACCGATGGGTAGTATCCTCCGCCCAAAGGCTCGAGGGTCGCGTTATCGATACCGACCGATGTGCTGAAGGCTGCGACAAGGGAGGCTAGAACAAACAGAACCCCTGTCATAGAGAAAACCTCCTGGACTAATCATGGTCTGACTGGCAATCCATATATAATAGCAGTTCACTTGGGCTGCGGAGGTTCCAATCTGGCAATGTTCACCGATTCCGTTTCCTGGAGAATCGCATGGAGATGCCTCAGAAGGCATCCTGCCAGGAAGAGGATAGCTTTCAGCACAGTGGTCAGCATAGCCGGGGTTACCCTGGGGGTGGCGGCGCTGGTGGTGGTGATGGGTGTGCTTGACGGTCTGGAACATTTTATCACCGAGAGCGTGATAAATGTGGATGCCTCGCTGGCGGTGATGCCCAGGGGCGCCGGAGTCGTCCCCGACGACCCGGGGTTCACCGAGGCGCTGCTTGCGCTTCCCCAGGTGGGGGTTGCCATCCCCTACATACAGGGAGAGGCCATCGCCAGGCATCCGGGCCGCAACCTTGAGGCGGGCTGCATTGTGAGGGGGGTGCCTTCCGACATTCCCCTGATGCCCGGCATCGACACCCTGCTGGTATGGGGCTCTTCATCTTTGACAGACTCCCAGGGGCGGCCCGGGGTCATCATGGGGCTCTATCTTGCCGAGGAGTTCATGCACAGCTCCGGAGACACGATAGTTTTCTTCACCCCGAGAAGCCTTTTCTCCGGAGGAGCCGGCGGAGCCAGGGCAGTGATGGTGGGCGCGGTGGAAACCGGGCTGCCCGCCAACGACAGAAACCTGGCATGGGTGCCGCTTTCCCTCGCCTCCCGGATGTTCCTTCCCTCCGGAGGTCTGAGCGGCATTCAGGTCTCGCCCGCCGAGGGCTTCAGTGAGGATGAGACCAGATACGCGCTGGAAGAGTTCCTGCCGGATTCCCTGAAGGTTCTCACCTGGAAACAGAGAAACCCGGCCCTGGCCGCCAGTATGAAGCTGGAGCGGATGGGGTCCATGGCGGCCCTTCTGCTGATAACCCTGGTGGCCACTTTCAACATCATGGGAACCGTGGCAAGAAGTGTTGTGGAAAGACGAAGGGACATCGCGGTACTCAGGGCCATCGGCGGAAGCGAAAAACTCATTTCAAGGATCTTTTTGTGGGAGGGGGCGTTCGTGGGGATAACAGGCGCCCTGCTGGGAGTGGCCCTGGGGCTTCTGGGCTGCCACATCCTGGCGTCAACGGGGATAGTTTCACTTCCCGATGTCTATTCATTTCACGACAACCTTCCGGTAAGGGTGTCGCCGGGCAATGTCATCGCGGCCTGCGCGGCGGCGGTGCTCATGAGCCTTCTTTCCGCCATGATTCCCGCTGGCAGAGCCGCCAGCCTCGATCCGGCGACGGTGCTTCGAAAATGACCGTGCTTCTCGCCGCCCTCCTTCTTTTTCCCGGCAGCCCAGCCGACAGCGCCAGGGCTCTGATTTCCATAAGGAGTGTTCCCGTCCGGGCTCTTCTTTTCGCGGAGCAGGCGGCGAGGCTGGAGGGTTCTGCGGTTCTGGAGCTGGCGTGGCTGCTTGAACTGGCCGGTCGCTTCACCGATGCTTCGAGGGTTTACTCCCTGGCCTCGGCGAACGCGGACAGAAACTCGTCCACATGGCTGACGGACCGGCTGCGCGGGGTTGGGGTTCTTGACACCACTCTGGTTCTTCGGGCAACCCTCATGAACACCGGGGCTGAAACCGCCAGAAATGTGGTGCTCATGATTCCCAGGCCCTTCTCTCACATGCCCTACCAGCACCTTTCCATTCTGGAAAGCGACTTCGGAGGGGATGGGCTGGTGCTGACCTGCCTCGTAGACTCCCTGCGTCCCGGGGAAAGGGTGGAGAAGACAATGAGAATGCGAGTCTTTCAGAGACCCCATACCTTCCGGCCCATAGATGGCATTCTGGAGGAGAGCATACTCAGAGAACTCGTCCGGGGAGCCAGAGAGGCCACGGGGGAAAGGTCCGACCCGGGCCCGTGCCTGGAAATGTCCATGGAACTGGTGGCCCTTGCTTCGGAAATGGGGATTTCCATGCATGTGGCCGGCGGAGTCGTGCACCGGGGCGACAGCCTTGTGTTCCACGCCTGGGCGGTGCTGGACACGATTATTCCCGGCCTTCCCATCGACCCCCTTCTGATGAAGACCGACTCCATGATGGCGGTTGGGCACTGTCCCTCCGACATGATACCCCTGTGGAACCTGGACTACACAGATGGCTGTGAACTCAGCGCCCTCTATTCCGGAAGGAATTCATCGCTGAAGATGGACATGAGGGCCCATTTCTGAAAGATGAGGTGAACCGCATGCCAAGGCTATCCGCGCTTTCGGCCCTGGTGGCCATCACCGTGTCCTGCGCCACACCCGGCGGAGATCGCTTGAATGAAACCGTTGAGGCTTACATCCACGCCCTGGGAGGCCGGGAGGTTCTCGAAGGAATTCACTCGGTTCACACACTGGACAGCATTTCCATGGCGGGGCTCGAGGGATTCACCGAAGCCTGGTGGATCAGGGAACCCTTCATGGGCAGGGTGCGGGTTGTACTTGGTCCTGTGGAACAGCAAATGCTCTTTCTCGGAGACAGCGCTTTCAGCCTGGACAGGAACGGCAACCTTTCACCGGCGGGGCGTGAGGGGCTTGCACAGCTGGAAAGCGCCAAAGCCACGGTGTTCTTCCGGGCATTCCTCGAGAACACCGGGCTGGAGTACGCGGGAGATACACTTATAGCAGGCGAACCGGCGGGAATGGTCAGGCTGAATCTCACGGATCCGATCACCTACTGCTTCTCCGCGGAAACCGGTCTTCCCCTGGCGATGCTCACCACCGCCATGGGCATGAGGGTTGTGCAGTTTCCGGGAGAGTACTCGGTGGTGAACGGTGTGACAATTCCCCGAAGCACCAGAGACACCGTACGGGAACTGGGCATGGAAAGCGAAAGCCGGAACATCCTGACCGAGTTCAACACCGGGCACCTTTTCCACGACAGCCTCTTCTCTCTTCTTCCCGGAACACCGGACTGGGAGCTCACCGTTTCCGAAACGCCGAATCCCTTCCATGTTCACGGAGGACACATCTACCTTCAGGCCCGGGTCAGCGGAAGAAACGCTCTGGCCATACTGGACAGCGGCGCCGGAGCCACTCTGCTTGACAGCTCTTTCGCCGCGGAACTGGGGTTGGTTCCGGAAGGGGCGTTCAGCGCCAGGGGAATCGGGGGCTCACAGGAGTTCGCCTTCGCCAGGGTGGACAGCTACAGCGTGGCGGGCGCGGTTCTCAGGGGACAGGTTCTTGCGGTGATGCCGGTAAGAGAAGCATTTCTTCCCATAACCGGAAGAAGCATCGACATGATAATCGGCTACGATTTCCTCAGCAGATTCGTAACGGAAATCGATTATTCCGAAGAATCAATCACCCTCCACTTGCCCGGGGAATACATGCCTCCTTCAGCGGCGGGGTTTGTTCAGGGGGTTCTTTCCATGAACCTTATCTCCTTCGAAGCCGTACTCGAAGACACAATCCCCGTAACCCTGCTTCTGGACACCGGCGCCGGAGGAGCCCTGCATCTCACCCGGACTTTCATCGAGGGCCACGGAGGGACGCTTGGGCACAGGCCATCCTATTCGGCTTCAGTGGAGGGGGTGGGAGGAGCGGGATCAATCGAAGTTTTTCCAGTGGAATCCATAACCCTGGGCGGTTTCACGGTTCCCTGCGGTGAAGCATCGGTCTTCGAGGATTCCGGGCCGCTCTCGATGTATGACGGCATTCTTGGCAGCGACATTCTCTCCCGGTTCACCCTGGTGGTGGACTACTCCATACCGGGGTTCCATCTTGTACCCGGACCGGACCACCTTCGCGAACCGCATTTCCAGATGACGGGTCTCGGCGTGCGAATTGAAGGCGAAACCATTGTGGTTTCCATGGTGGTTGACGGGTCTCCCGCCGGAGAGGCCGGGCTTTCACCGGGAGACACGCTTCTGTCGGTCGGGGGCATTTCCGCAAACCCCGACAACCTGGCCCTGATCCGTCAGACACTTCCAAAGCAGGCGGATGAAACGGTTCTTGTGGAGTACCGGTCCCGGGGTATCTCTGAAGAAACGGTCCTGACCGGAAGAAGGCTCATTCCCTGAAGTGATCGTACCCCTTCGCCTGCGGACACGAACAGCCGTCAGTGGTCAACACCGCCGCCTCACCCTCCCTGATCTCCCCGATGGGGTAGAAACCGGGAAACTGCCGATCAGCCCCGGCTGTGAAGAGTATCTCGTAATCCTCTCCGGCGACCCAGGCATCCTTGGCCCTTTTTCGGGCGTACTCCACCAGGGGTATCGAACCGGAGTCAACCAGCACCCGTACCCGGCTCTCCTCCGCGATGTGCCAGGCCTCGCTGAGAAGACCATCGGATATGTCGATGGCTGCTGAGCACCCATTGGCAAGAAGAACCTTCATGGCGTCGAACCTGGCGGCGGGATTCAGAAACAACTCCACCTGTCGCCGTTCCAGGGGAGTTAGCGCCACGGTTCTGGATTTCTCCAGAAGGGCGGGAGCATCCAGGGTTCTCCCCAGGGGACCCGTTACCCACAGTCTTTCACCGGGGACGGCGGAGGAGCGTTTCATAGGGGCGCCGCGGAGATTTCCCACGGCGGTGAGGGTCACTCCGAAAACTTCCCCTCGAATGGTTTCCCCCCCGGCCAGTCTGCAGTCCCGACGCCATGTGAGTCCCCGGTAAAACCTCAGAAGCCACTCCGCGTCCAGTTCCGGGGGCAGGCAAACCGCGGCGAACAGCCAGAGGGGCTCGGCGCCGGTGGCGGCCAGGTCCGACAGGGTGGCTTCGACAACCCTGCGACCCAGTGTTTCCGGAGGGCACCACCAGCGATGAAAATGCACCCCTTCCAGATACGAATCAACTGTTATCACCGGCGCATCCAGGGAGGGGAGGACCGCGGCGTCGTCTCCGGCGAAATCAAGCATCAGTTCCCGGCGCAGCAGTCGGATCAGCCCCCTCTCCCCCAGTTCACCAATGGTTGGCATCAGCGTACCAGAACCACTTCCAGTTTTTCCATGATTCCCGCATCCCTGCAATCCGGGCCTGTTACCACCCCCAGCGGCGCGGCGCATGAACAGGGTGTCCGGCGGTCTCCCAGCGAAACCAGGGCTTTCCCCAACGCTTTCCTGGCCATTTCCGCGTTATCCTTCATCACCCCGAAGACCATCTCGCCGGTGACTTCCTCCTCCGACTCCCTCCAGCAATCGTAATCGGTGCTCATGGCCAGGGTGGCGTAGCAGATTCCCGCTTCCCGGGCGAGCTTTGCCTCGGGAATCCCGGTCATGCCTATGACGGAAGCCCCGATGGACCTGTAGAACATGCTCTCCGCCCGGGTGCTGAAGGCGGGGCCCTCCATGACCACCATGGTGCCCCCCTGGTGAACCACGGCGCCGGCGGCGGCGGCGGCGTTGACAAGCGTCATCCTGAGGTTCGGGCAGAAAGGCTCTCCGAAGGAGGCATGGGCTACGGCGCCACCCCCGAAAAAAGTGGCCCTTCGCAAACCCCGGGTTCTGTCGAACAGCTGGTCCGGAACCACGAAATGTCTGGGTTCTATCTCTTCCCGAAGGCTGCCCACGGCACTGAGGCTGATCAGGGTTCCAACCCCCAGAGATTTCAGGGCGTAGATGTTGGCGGCGTACGGCACCTCGGAAGGTGTGAACCGATGGCCTTCCCCATGCCTGGCTATGAAGGCGGTTTTCACTCCGTCAAGCTCCCCCAGGGTTACAGGGGATGAAGGGTTTCCAAAGGGTGTGCTCAGCGTTTTCTCCTCCAGAACCCGAACTCCCGGAATGGCGTACAATCCGCTGCCGCCTATGATTCCCACACACTCAGTCATTATCTTTCCCTTCACTATGAGTGATGATGTGAAATATAGCGTTCCCCCCAGGCTCACCGGCATGCCGCTGGAACACCTTGTTTCATGGCTCTCCGGGGCTTTCGGCGAACCAGCCTTCCGAGCCCGGCAGCTCTTTTCCTGGATTCATCTCAGGGGCGCCGAGTCCTTCCATGTAATGACCGACCTTCCACTGGCGCTGAGGGAAGGTCTTTCGGCAAACGCTGAACTGACAGTTCTCGGCACCCTGGAGAGGGTGCGGGGGAAAGACGGTGCGGAAAGATTCCTCCTCGGCCTTCGAGACGGGCTCGTAGCGGAATCCGTTCTGATACCGGACCCGCCCAGGGTCACCGCGTGCCTTTCCACCCAGGTCGGGTGCAGAATGGGGTGCGTCTTCTGCATGACTGGAAACGTGGGATTTCGAAGAAACCTTGGCTCCGATGAGATAGTGGCGCAGCTTTACGCGCTTCGGAAAGCATCACCGAACAGGATATCCAATGTGGTTCTGATGGGAATGGGAGAGCCGCTGGACAACCTGGACCAGGTGATTCCCGCCCTGGACATCATAAGCAACGATTCGGGCATCTGTCTCGGACAGAGGAAGATCACCGTCTCAACCATCGGGCTCACCCGGGGCATCGCCCGGTTGACGGAGCTGGGCAGGCATTACGGGCTGGCCCTTTCCCTTCACAGCGGGGTTCAGGCCACCAGGGAAATGCTTCTTCCCGCCGGGGCGTCGGTAAAACTCGACGATCTGAAGCTTGGCCTTCTTGAGTGGACGAAGGCCATTGGAAGAAGAGTAACGCTTGAGTATTGCCTTATTGAAGGTATCAATGATTCCCTGCGGGAAGCCCGGGCCCTGGCGGAGTTCGCCCGGGGACTCCCCTGCAAGATTAATCTGTTGCTCTGCAACCCTGTGAAAGGCCTTCCGTGGAAACGCCCCGATGACGGTGTCGTGCTTGAGTTCATGGAGTACCTTTATCCCAGATGTCCCGCGGTAACCCTTAGAAAATCCAGGGCATCGGATGTGGACGGGGCATGCGGCCAGCTCGGAGCTTCGGTGCTGGGCCGGTGAAAACCGCTGCTGTTTACATTCGCCTCCAACCGCATTATTTGTAACATGCATGGAAGCAGGAATCAGGGAGGTGCATTATGAGGGTTTCAGTTTTTGCTCTGGCGACAGCGGTGGTATTGTTTCCGACCGGCGCTCCGGGAAACGACATCATACTTGATCAGGGGTTCGAATTCGGTGCGCTGATCACCGGTCTCGCATGCGGCAGCGGCCAGACGGCCATGGTGTCCGACGACTTCTCCCACCCGGAAGAGGCGCTTCTGGAGCAAATCGGGATTTGGGTAATCTACACGGGGGCCCCTTCAGACTCATACAACCTTGAGGTGAGGAACAACGGTTCCGAACCGGGGCCGGAAGTGCTGTGGTCCGCAACAGGAGACAATGTTGCCAATACGGATACCGGTTTCGCCTGGACGGGATACAGCATCTACCATGCGGAGATAACCCTGGAAGACACCCAGTTTTTCTCCATCGCCCCGGATACCGAATACTGGCTCTGCGCGCAGGCGGTTAACGGCAGCCCGGTTTTCTCGCTGTCCCGAATCAACCTTGTCGGAAGCATGTCACATGTAAGCATGGACAATGGGGCAACCTGGGTTTCGAGCCAGCAGGAAACGGGCCAGCAACTTGACCAGTTCATGATGCTGTACGGCAGCATCGGCCCCCAGTACTTCGAGACCAATACCTGGGCCGGCGTGAAGGCCCTGTTCGACTAGCTCAGAAAACCACGGAAGCAGTTACTCTGAGGGCGCCGCACTCCTTGTCCTCTCCTGCCAGAGATGACCCAAGGGGCATCAGTTCCAAAGCGGCGGTGAGTTCAAAATAGTTCGTCCAGCCGAAGGGAAGCCTGGCACCCATCTCGGCGCCGATAACACCCCCCCCGGTAGTTGTGTCATCCCCATCGCCCTCGGCGCTGTCCCAGGCAAGAACCCCGCCGGCGTAGGCTCCCAGCAGGGGCTCGATCCCCCTGGGCCCGGCGTAACGCCGATAGAAGGGGTACATCCTGTAACTGAGGGTTATCGGTACGAAGTTCACTGAACTGAAGGCTTCGTGGTCGGTTCCCACCGTGAAGAAACCCGCCTTCAGAGCGAACTGCCTTCCCTGGGACATGGGCGTCTCAACCCCCAGAAGTCCCCCGAAACCGGTACCGGCTTCGGTATCTCCGCTGAAAAGCCACGGGGTGATGGAGCCGCCGCCCATGGAAAAAGAAAGAGCCGCCCTGTCACCGTGACCTCCGGCGGAAAGAAGAGCGGTCATGCCCAGTAGTACTGCTACCCACTTCATCCCATTCCCTCCTTTGCTTCGTGATGCTGAATATCGGGTGTTCACCGGCACAGCACAAGTTTGGCGGAAGGAGCCACTCCATCCGAGACGATGTATACACCGGGGGTGAGCTCCGAAACATCCAGCAGACCCCCATGAGGATACGAAAGAAGCACCAGCCTTCCCGAGAGGTCATAAACCCTGACTCCGTTGGATTCCGCAGAAATGCCCAGGTTGACCTGGTATCCCGCAGGGTTGGGAAAAAGGGTAATGGAAGACGGGGCAACGCTTTCTTCGATGCCCAGGGGCGGGCAGTTTCCCTGGGAGTCAATGGTCTTGGCCATCAGATCCTCGCCCTGAAGAACACCGCTTCCTCCGATCAGAAAACCTCCCTGGGGAAGGCCTGTGATCTGGCGTATCATCCCTGTGTCAAAAAACCACTCCTGCTCAACCTGGCCGTTCTCCCCGAAAACCACGATGGTCTGCAGATGATTCCCCGGCTCCGGTTCGGAGTTTCCCGCTGCGTAGACCTGGCCATCCACTACCTCCAGGGCCATGCATGTGTCGGTTCCATGATGCCCCCATACCGCTTCCCAGATCAGGCCGCCTGTTTCATCAAGCTTCAGAATCCACCAGTCATAGCTCCCGGCTCCGAAGGAGAGAGTGGATCCCGCCACCACAAAACAATCCCCCTCCTGCAGTACCCTCCAGGGATAGTCGAACTCAGGGCCTCCGAGGGTTGCTGTCCAGAGAGTGTCGCCCCGGGAGTCGGTGCGGATTATCCAGTAATCCCCCCAGCCGGCCCCCCAGGCCATGGTCAACCCGGCTATGATGTAGCCGCCGTCATCACAGGGCGACACATGATGGCTCGTCTCCTCTCCCTCGGTACCCAGTGTTCCCCACCATAACTCTGTCCCGTCCTGATCCAGCGCTACCATCAGCACATCAAAACCCCCGGCGCCTTCACTGGTGGTCCCGCCCACGCAAAGAATGGTTCCGTCGGTTCCCTGGCAGGCCGCGGTGAAATGCTGGTTGCTCACAGCGCTCCGGTGTTCCCACTGAACCTGGCCGTACTCGTCAAGAAGCAGGGCCATCGCATGAACGCCGCTCTCCTGTATGGTCATGGAACCCGTAAGCACATAACCGCCGTCAACGGCATCGAGGGAGATGATATTGCTGCTTCGCCCCCGGTGGAGAGAATCCACCCAGAGGTGGTTCCCATGGAAATCGAAGCCGGCAAGAAGTATCTGGGTATCGCCGCTGCCTCCCAAAGGGCTGTTACCCGCAATCATGCAGCCGTAGGATGTGGTTACCGCCGCCTTCCCCTCCTGGTTGCCCGGATAGGGCAGAATCGCGTTGAAGGGGATCTGCAGGACCAGAACCGCTGCCATCACGAAATGCATGGAGTCACCTTTTCCTGAATGCCCGGGCACTCCCGGATGATGCTTTCATCCAGATCACTGCTTCCGTACGCCTTTCGGAAGTGATGGGCGAACTCTCCGGCGAGTTTCTCCGCCCTTTCCCTGTAAGCCTCCGGATTCCCCCATGTGTTGACGGGGAAGAGGATGCTGTCATCGGGAAGACCGGGACAGGTTTCCGGAACAAGAATGTTGAAGTAGGGATCGGGCACGCAGGGCACACTTTCCAGTTCACCGTGAAGCGCGGCGTTCAGCATTGTTCTGGTCAGGGGTAGACTGATCCGTTTTCCCTCGCCGTAGGGTCCCCCGCTCCATCCGGTGTTCAGCAGGAAGGCCCGGGTGCGGTGTTCATCCAGCTTCTCGCCCAGCATGCCGGCGTAGACTTCTGGTTTCCTGGGCATGAAGGGCCCCCCGAAAAAGCGGCTGAAAGTGCTGACCGGCTCGACGATCCCGGTTTCCGTTCCGGCGAGTTTGCTGGTGTAACCCATCAGGAACCAGAACATCGCCTGGGTTCTGGTGAGTTTGGCGATGGGGGGCAGCACGCCGTTTGCGTCCGCAGTGAGAAAAACCATTGTTTCAGGGTGCCGTGAGGTACTTGACTTCTTGATGTTGGGCAGGAAACCCAGGGGGTAGCTTCCTCTGGAGTTCTCGGTAAGTCTCTTGTCGAAGAGATCTATGCCGCCATCGGGGTAGGCCATCACGTTCTCTACGATGGCTCCGTGCCTCAGGTAATCATCCTCGTGGAAACAGGCGTTGTATATGTCCGGCTCCTTCAGGGCGGACAGGTCAACCAGCTTCGCGTAGCAGCCATACTCGAAGTTCGCGATCCCCTCCCGGCTCCAGCCGTGCTCGTCGTCGCCGAGCAGGGCACGGGACGGATCGGCGGAGAGGGTGGTTTTGCCGGTTCCGGAGAGGCCAAGCATCAGGGCGCAATCGCCTTTCACCCCCTCGTTGGCGCTGCAGTGCAGGGGCAGCACCCCTTCCGGGGGCAGAAGGTAGTTCATCACCGTGAAGACAAGCTTCTTCACACTTCCGCAATAAGCGCTCCCGTAAACAATGCCCAGCATTCTGTCCATGTCCATGGCCACTATCATTGTGGAGGCGCCGCCGGTGGCCGGATCATCCCTGAGCCTGCCCCTGTACTTCCCGGGGTCAAGTTTGTGGTCCGGCAGAACAACAAGAGTGAAGTGCCTGGAGCAAAACACCGAGCTTTCGATGTCTTCCGGAACCGGCCTGAACATGTTGTCCGTGAAAAGCCCTGTCAGAGCCTTGGATGTAACCACCCTGACAGGAAGCGCGTATCTGGAATCTGCCCCCGCCACTCTCTCGGTTACAAAGATTTCCGGCGCCTTTTCCAGGGTTTCAATGCCATCTTCCCATACCATGTCGAAGGTGTCAGGCAACAGCGGAAGGTTGTTGGGGCTGGTCCAGTCTATGGAATCACTGCTTTCGGGCCTTTTGACAATGACGGTATCCCTTGGGCTTCTTCCTGACGACTCCGGCCTGGTCCAGGTGGCCAGGGCTCCGGATCGAAGCAGCATCGCCTCCCTGTTGTCAAGAGAAGCCTGAATCATCTCTTCCCTGCCCGGGTTCCTTCTTACCGCCGACCCGCGCTTCGCCAGCAAAGCGTCAAGCCTTTCAAGCAGTTGCATTGCGCAACCCCCTTCTTGTGGTGCTGTTAAACCAGGTTCCGATAAAGCATGAAGAATAGTACATTCCTGTTTCCGGGCAAGTGTGAATCAACCGGGGTTTCGTTATGATTGACCGGAAGGTTCAGCTTGGGGAGAAGAAAGTGCCGCGGTTGATCATAGGGGCTTTTGTACTGATACTGATGGGACTGGAGGAGTTTTTCTTCCAGAGTTTTCTTCGCAGGGGGAGTCTCAGGCATTCCTTCCTTTCCGAGGAGAGCGACACATCCGACGAAGGCCGCAGCAGAAGATTCCTGGAACACCTCAGGACGGCACAACTCACAGGGCTTGCTGTACTGCTTTTCCTTCTTGATGCACCGGAATTCAGGCTTGTAACCCACTTCACCGGCCAGATGGTCATGACCGTCACAATGCTTCAGCTTGTCCGCATGCTTGGGAGGAATGTCCTGCGCAACTGGTCGGTCCTGGGCGAAATCCAGGTGTTTCAGGCGGCCATGCTGGTAGCGGCCATTCTCGTTTCCCCGAAAACCGCGGGAACCCACACCGGGCATGGATGGTTCGGCGTTTTCTCATTGGGACTGGTTCTGTTTCGGACCCTGAACGCCACAGCTCTCGCCTTCTCCGTAACCTATGCCGCAAGGTTGTTCGCCAGAGAGGGTGGCAGGATCTATCATGCGAATCCCCCCTTGGCTTTCTCGGATCAATGGGCCAGGCGTGTTACAGCGGTCTGTCTTCCCCCGGCCCTGCTTTCCGCGGCTGTGGTTAACATCCGGAATGTCGGGGGGTTGCCCTTCAGTATCCTGCTGCATTCATCGGTGCTGTTCACGATTTCCGCATGGGTTGTCTTCCGGAATCGGAGGCCGCACCATCCCGCAGCCCATTTGCTAACCGCCCTGACTGCCTTAACTATTCTGATCGCCACATCAATGGTGTTTTCCGTTGGCTGAAGCCTCCGTTCTGCTGTTGCAGCTTCCCCTGCAACCGGGCTGCGCATTTGAACCCACCGGCAACATTCCCCTCGCCCCGGGCAGGCTGGCGGCGGCGGCGGGGCTGCAGACCCGGGCGGTAATGCCGGCGGATCAGTGTGACAGCCTTTCAGACCGGGAAATTCTGTCCCACATCATCGATAGGAAACCTGATGTTCTGGGGTTTACCCTGTACATGTGGAATGCCGAGCGAAGTTCCTGGCTCTCCCGCCAGGTCAGGAAGGCTCTCCCATCTGTTTTCACCGTGTGCGGAGGGCCCGAGGTTACCCGGGACAACAGGTGGCTTCGGGAATCCGGCGCATTCCACCTGATGGTGGAGGGAGAGGGTGAGCCCTTTGCCGCTGCCCTCAATGACCCGGAGCAGCTTCATGTGCTGGCTGAACGAAACAGCGGTTTCACCTCGGTGGGCCGCTGCATTTTTCTTCCGAACCACTGGCCCGACCCCTACTTCACCGGACACCTGGATTCCGCCTGGAACATGCCCGCCCATGTGGAAACCATCAGAGGTTGTCCGCACATGTGCTCTTACTGCGCTTACCGGAGAATCAGCCCTGTTCCCAGGGTAACACCCTCGGAGATCGTGCTGGAAACCCTCACGCTCCACAGGAATGCCGGCAGAACCGACCTCGTCTTTCTCGACCCGACATTCAACGGAAGGCGGGACCTTTCAGCGGTTCTGGCCGGCATGGAGGGAATGGGTTTCTCCTGTTTCGGCGAAGTCAGGGCGGGTCAACCGGATCTGGATGCCGGGGCTTTCGCCGGCGCCGGTTTCGAGTCTGTCGAAGTGGGTCTGCAGACCATGAACCCCGGGGTGCTTGGAACCCTGGGACGCTCAGACAACCCGGAAGACACCATCCGTGGAGCCCTGTCCCTTAAGGCGGCAGGGGTGGAGCCGGTGGTTGACCTTATCCTGGGGCTTCCGGAAGACGATCCGGAAGGAATTCTGAGGGCAGGCGGCAGGCTTGTTTCCGAAGGGCTGGGAGAGGGGGTTCAGGCGTTCTTTCTTTCAGTTCTGCCGGGAACCCGGCTTCGGGGGGAAAGCGCCCGGTTCGGTCTTGCCTTCATGGACCGCCCCCCCTATTGGGTGACCGGTCTGCCAGGAATCACCGAACATGACCTCATGAACGCAAGGGATGAGCTTGGAGGGATACTGGGGTTCGATCTGGACATGGAACCCAGGCCGATTCTTTGCGATTCCTGGCCTCATACCTCGGTTCTCGATACGGGCTCATGTTTCGAGCCGGTCTTCACTGGACGCCATGCGGTTCTCAGGGTCAGGGGAAGCGGACTTTGGGAAAACAGACACAGGATTCTGAGCGCTGTCGGCAAACGGTTCGAAGACGACCCATTCTGCGTACTTGATGTGGTGCTCCAGGCGGATGAAAGGTTTCCCGTGGATCTCCTTCCCCTTATCACCGGGGTTGTCCGTCCCCTGGACTACCATGACCGAAGCGCAAAAATGCTGGGTCGTCACGGCAGGTTGAGAACCGCTGTGATAGCCGGCTTCGATGCCGATCCGAACTGGCTCAC
>CAZUXA010000027.1:0-26266 GCA_964624405.1 uncultured bacterium
ACCGAAACCTTCATGAACTGCACCCTGAGGAACTCCGCCGGATTGTCGGTTGCCGCCATTTTTCCAAGGAAGTCGTCGATGGAGGAATGGCCGTGCCTTTTCATCCAGTCCGACAGAAACCCCAGCATTTCGCCTATGGTCTTCAGGCCGTTCTCGTACAGAACACTGCATACCTGAACAGCCCTGGCTCCTGCCAGAAGCTGTTTCACCACGCCGGGGCCATCGTGAACACCGGTGGTGGATGCCAGGTCGCACTTAAGCATGGGGTATAGAATTGAGATCCAGCGGGTGACCATCTGGGCTTCCCGGGGGCTGCTTCGGTTTGTGCCGGGAACGACCTGCATGTCCTCGATATCGAAATCGACCATATAGAACCGGTTGAAGAGCACCAGAGCGTCGGCTCCGGCGCTTTCCATCTCTCCGGCAAAGGTTGGGAGACTGGAGAAGTAGCTTCCCAGCTTCACCGCCACGGGGATGGAGATCACCTTCTTTATGTCTGTCAGGATATCCAGCAGTGCTTCCTCGTTCCGTCTTCCGGTCTTTCTGGGGTCTGACGGCAGTATGAACGCGTTCAGTTCAACCGCCGGGGCTCCGGCATCCTGAAGCCTGGCGGCGAACTCCACCCATTTACCGGATCCGAAGCAGTGAATGCTTGGTATCACCGGGATGCCCACCATACCCGCGGAGGCGCGATAGAGCTCGAGATAAGCGGAAACAGCATTTTCCATGCCGTATCTGCCAATGTAGTCAGCAGCCTCGGGGTACCAGGCACCTTCGGACATACTGCCCATTTCCGCTTCAAGCTGTTCCTCGAAAATGGATTTGAGCACAACGGCCCCGGCTCCCGCATCGGCACAGGCCTTCACCTTTTCGGGAGTGGAGGTGAGGCCGCTGCTGGCGACGATGACCGGGTTCCGCAACCGCATTCCCATGTAGATCGTCGAAGTGTTCACAGGTTTCCTTTCCCGGCAGTCATGTGGATTATCGGCCGATCTCCTGGATGATAAGCCCGCTAAGGCGCCTTACCCCCTCCACGGTTTTTTCATCATCGGAGAAACTGAAGTTCAGCCGCATGCCCAGATGGTTGTCCCCTTCGGGGTAGAAAGCGCTTCCGGGTACATAGGCCACATTTCTTTCTATCGCTTTTTCAAAAAGCTTCGTGGTGTCGTTGCCTTCCGGAATCGTGAGCCAGAGGAAGAGGCCACCTTCGGGCCTTGTCCAGTGAACTCCGGATACGCCCGCCAGTTGCTCGTCGAAGCATTTGAGCATGAGGTTGCAGCGGTGGCGGTAGAGTTTGATCGTTTCCTGAAGGCCCTTCTCGAGAACACCTGCCTGAAGCATTTTTGCGGCGATTGCCTGGCAGAAGGGGGTGGTGCAGAGGTCGGCGGACTGCTTCGCCATCACCATCTTGTCAACTATCCAGTCCGGTCCGTAGGCCCAACCGATTCTGAAGCCGGGCAGCATGATCTTGCTGAAGGTGTAAAGGGAAAGCACCCTTTCCGGGGCAAGGCTCTGGAATGTGGGCTGGTGTTCGCCGGTGAACCGGATCTGCCGGTAGGGAGTGTCTTCCACGATCAGGTAGTCTCTCTCCCTGGCTATCTCAACGATCCTTTTCCTTCTTTCACCGGGTATGGTAACGCCGGCGGGATTCTGGAAATCCGGGATGATGTAGATGAATCTGGGCCTGCGGTTTTCGGCCTCGAGAACATTGAGTGTTTTCTCAAGCTCTTCCGGGATCATCCCGTGATCGTCCAGGGGGGTTCCCACGGGAATGCCCTCGTAGCTCCTGAATGCCTGAAGACCCCCAAGGTACGTGGGCAGCCCGCAGACGCATGTGTCTCCGGGGTCGAGGAACACCTTGGCGATGAGATCAAGCCCCTGCTGACTGGCGGTGGTAACCAGGATGTGGGAAGGGTCCGCTTTGATGCCGTCCGCCTCCATAACCTTCGCCAGCTCCTGTCTGAGGCAGTTGTTGCCTTCCGTGGCTCCGTACTGAAGAGCCAGATCGGCGGAGCTGTCCAGAACTTCCACCACTGCGTCTCTCACCGCTTGGACGGGAAAGGTCTGGGGGGCGGGCAGACCCCCGGCGAAGCTGATTACTTCCGGCTTGCTCGTAAGCTTGAGAAGCTCTCGGATTACGGATCTTTTCATACCCCGGGTTCTTGACGCGAATAGCATGTCCCGTTCCAACGGCGCACCCCTTTCCGGATTGATCAAGAAAACAAAAAGGCTTTACTTAGTATCGGTAATGCCATTGACCACTGTCAACACCCATGAGGGAATGGCTATATTCAAGCGTCCATGTTTCACAAGGCACGCAAGGAGGCTTTCCGTGAAGATCATAGTCCCGATAATGATACTGACCGCCATATCGCTGCTGACAACAGCATGTGGCGACGATCCTGCCCCCGGGCAGGAGGCGCGGCAGCCGGCGGAGGATACTTCTCCGGCAACACCTGACATTGCAACGGGGGTTCAGGAAGTGACATCAGTAGGAGCGAGCCATGTTCTCATCAGCTATGCGGGCAGCCAGGTCCAGGGAGTAGAGAGATCCAGGGAAGAGGCACTGGATCTGATCAACGGGCTGCATCAGCGGATCTCCGATGCGGATATCACTTTCGCCCAGGCGGCAAGTGAGTTTTCCGACTGCCCGTCCGGTCGGGATGGCGGAGCCCTGGGAGTGTTCAACCGGGGTGCCATGGTCCCTGAATTCGATCAGGCTGTGTTCGCCCTCGAGATAGGAGAACTGTCCGGAATCGTTGAAACCCAGTTCGGCTACCATCTCATTCTTCGCACCCAGTAGTTGGCCCGACTCTGCTTTTCCGTAGAAGAAGATGATGAAGGGCTCAGGCTCGACACTTTTCTCGTCAGTCAGGATGATGTCGAGCAGAGCCGAAGCTATGTAAGCACACTTATTCGAAACGGTCATGTCACCGTGGAGGGCCTGGTCCACACCAGGCCCTCCTGCAGGCTGCGTTCGGGATGGACGGTTTCGCTTGGGGTTCCCGACCCTGAACCCATCGAACTTGCTCCTGAGGATATTCCCCTCGATGTGGTATTCGAGGACGAACACCTGATCGTGGTGAACAAGCAGGCCGGGCTCATCGCCCACCCCACAGCCTACGCCCGAAGCGGAACTCTGGTGAACGGTCTTCTGTATCACTGCAAATCCCTTTCGGGAATCAGCGGGGAGCTTCGTCCCGGAATTGTGCACAGACTTGACAAGGAAACCACAGGGCTGCTGGTGGCGGCCAAAAGTGATGTTGCGCACCGGGGGCTTTCATCGCAGTTGTCGTCCAGAACCGTGAAACGGCGTTACCTTGCCCTCTGCTGGAATCACCCTGTGTCGCCCCAGGGGCGAATTGACGCTCCCATAGGCCGTCATCCGATCCACAGGCAGAAAATGGCGGTGGTTTCCGGGGGAAGAAGAGCGGTCACCAACTACAGGGTGCTGAAGAAGTTCAGATTCTCGGGGCTTCTCGAGTTTCGCCTGGAAACCGGCCGCACCCATCAGATAAGGGTGCACGCATCAACCTCCATGGGTTGTCCCGTAATCGCCGACAGCAGATACAACGGCATGAAGCCCGGGGGTCTTTCCCGGACAAAGGCGGATCGGGAACTGCTTTCGATGGTTCTTCGTCTTGCGGGACACCACATGCTTCATGCGGAAACCCTTGGCTTTCTCCATCCGATAACCGGCGAGGAAATGGAGTTCAACGCCTCGCCCCCAACAGAGTTTCATCTGGTCCAGAAAGCCCTCTCCCGGGATATGGAAGCGTTCTCATGACCAGGGCTGTTCTTGCCTTCGCGGCTTTACTGGGCGCTCCCGCCTCGGCTTTTTTGTGCAGGGCCGGCAGTCTGCCCATATATCTGGTGTTCCCGGTCCTGGGGGTGATTGAAGGCGGCGCCGGATATCTGAAGCGGATTGCCGCCATTTCGCTTCCACCGATCATGGCTTTGGTGTGGGCGTATTTCTTCTCTTCCGACGCGGTGCTTCCCGCACTCCGCTGGCTTGGCGCGGCGGCGGCGGGCTCGTTTTTCGCCTGGGTGCTGGGAACCTCAGGCACCGCCATGGTGCTTCGAAGGGTTGCGGAAAGGGTTCCATTTCTTAGAAAACCCCTGGACCCACTTATGCTCACGATGCTTCTCGCCGGCCCCGGCGCCGAGCTCACAGGGGTGGCATGGAAGGAAACCCGGGGCATGGAATCCATTGAGGACAGAATTGCCGTTGTCATGGAGAGAGTGCTGAGTGAGGTTCAACCGGGAAGGGAAGCGGCTTCCATCTCCCTGCCATCCGCTGTATTCTCGGGTCTGGGGTGGCTCTTTCTCGTCACGGCTCTGGCGGGGCTTCTCTGAAGAGGTGAGATGGGAAGATACCTGATTATTCTCGAGTACGACGGAACAGAGTTCAGGGGTTTCCAGTTTCAGCCCGGCGAGAGAACGGTACAGGGTGAAGTTGAGCGGGCCCTGGAAAGGATTACCGGTTCCCGGATTCCGGTTACCGGTGCCGGCCGGACGGATTCCGGTGTGCATGCTCTGGCAATGCCGGCGCATCTGAACCTCGAAATGGGAGAGAAGCTGATTCCCGCCCTTGGCAGGGTCCTTCCGGCTGACATTGCACTGAAACGCTGGGCAAGGGTTCCGGACGGTTTCCACGCAAGATATGATGCCCTGGAAAGGGTTTACCGATACAGAATTGGAAAAGAGAGAAGCCCGTTCAGGAACAGGTACGAGTACCAGCCCGGTGCCCTGCCTGAACTGGAACCCATGAGGAAGGCGGCGGAGTTCAGTGTCGGCAGTGCTGACTGGAAAGGTTTTGCCAAAACCGGAAGCGGCAACCGAACCTGGGTAATGAATGTAACCGCCGCCGGTGTGATTGAGGACAGTGAAGGGTGGACGCTGAGTATCTCCGCGGACAGATTTCTCAGGGGAGTTGTTAGAATATGGGCGGGAACCCTGTTGAGAATCGGTCTGAATCGGTTATCACCCTCTGTTGTGCGTGACATTCTGGAAGGAAGGTTGAAAGCCGGACCGGGCCCTTCCCTGCCCGGGTCCGGGCTTACTCTGGTGGAGGTGAAGTACGATGGAATTCCTCAGGGAGAGGCTTCTTTTCAAGAGCCTTAAGGGCCGAACCTCGAAGGTGGGCCCCGGCGCCCTGATCGGTGACTCCGGTCATTCCCCCTCAATTGGGGACTTTCTCGACTCTCTTCCCGATGTTCTGGCGGTCAGGTCCATGAGAATTCTGGCGAAGGAGCTTGTTGAAGCGGGAAAAAGGGGATCGGGAAGGCTTCTCATGTACGGCGGTCATGTTATCAAGTGCGGACTGGGCCCCCTGGTATGCCGCTGGCTCAGGGACGGGGTGTTCACCGCCATTGCCACAAACGGCGCCGGATCGATTCACGATCTGGAACTGGCCCTTTATGGCCAGACCTCCGAGGATGTGCAGAAGGGGATTTTTGATGGCAGCTTCGGAATGTGGAAGGAAACCGGACGGCACTATGCCTCATCCCTGACCAGAGCACCCGGCCTGGGGGCGGGAGTCGGTATGGAGATTCTGGCCTGCGGCGGTAACCCTGAGATCAGCCCACTGGCCCAGGCGGCCCGGATGGGGGTTCCTGCCACTGTGCATCCCAGCCTCGGCTGCGACATAGTCCATCCGCACCCGGATGTGTCCTGGGGGAAGCTCGCCGAATCGGCGGAAGTGGATTTCAATGTGTTCGGCGGGGTCGTGGGATCACTGGAAAAGGGTGTTGTAATCAACGCAGGCAGCGCGGTGGTGATGCCGGAGGTGTTTCTGAAGGCTCTTGCCTGCGCCAGGAACCTGGGCTTTTCTGTCCGGGATATCGTATCCGCCGATTTCGACATGATTCTGCAGTACCGGCCCGCAAACAATGTTCTGGCCCGGCCCGTGGCGGCCCTTGGGGGCAAAACCGTAAGCGTCACCGGGCACCATGAACTGATGCTTCCGCTTCTGGACGCTTTTATTCGACACACGGAGGTTGATCATGATTAGGGTGATGCTTGCCGCGGTGATTCTTCTCGCCGCGGGGTGCGGCAGCAGAACCGCCGGCTCCGGGAGAACCCCGTCCGGAACTCCCGAAGACCCCGGGGATCCGTACGGAGATTCGCCTTCCTACCAGGGAGACCCCTTCGCCGGATTCGGCGGGATGGTATCAATCGCCGTTCCCGGCGGACTGGTCACGGAAACCCCCGGGAACAGCCAGATAATCACCGGCGGGTTCAGCGTTCAGGTAGCCGCCTGTTCAACTCCGGAGGCAGCGGCAAGCCTGGTGGACAACCTCCGGGGATTGGTCGAGCAGCCTGTCTTCATCGATGTTGAGGGGGGATACCACAAGGTAAGGGCGGGTTCCTTCGCAACCCGAGATCAGGCCATGGTTCTGCAGTCATCTCTCCGCTCCCTGGGGTACACCGATGCATGGGTGGTTGAGAGGTAGAACGGTCTTGACAGAACCCCGCTGAAAACGCATAGTCCCCTCCGCAAATACATCGGAGCGGGAATAGCTCAGTTGGTAGAGCCCTACCTTGCCAAGGTAGTTGTCGCGAGTTCGAGTCTCGTTTCCCGCTCCATTTCCTTTTTTCCCCCGCATCGGTTATTATCCTTCCGGTTCAACCCGGGAGGTGTTTTTGTGATCTTCATCGCTGCAATTCTTCTTTCTTCGCCTGTTCCGGTTCCGGTCTTCGGCTTTTCCGAAGGGGTGGCCTACCTTCTTTACATCGAACAGTCTGACGGCACTGTCATGCTTGCCCTTTCCCTCGACGGCGATTCACCGGTCACCGGGTACGCGCCCTTTCCCCACCGCTTCAACCCGGCCAAAACCGACGCCCTCTTTCTGCCCGGGGAGAACACTCTGGAGGTCGTCTCCCAGATGCCCTACAGCGCCGTCTATTCCATGGCAACATATCGTTATGTCGGTGAGTCGCTGCTCCTGGTGGACTCCGGCGCATATGACCCTTATGGCGATGATTTCGAGGAAATCGCCGGCTATCTTGCCAGGGGAATGCTTGACGAGGCGCTGACTCTTGTCGACCAGATGATGTACCCCCAGAGCATGCCCAACGGCAGTGAGCTTTGCCTGATGTTCCTGGATGCCGCCTTCCGTTGCGCCCGGTCCGGCGGTGGCATCCGGTGCTATCAGGCCGCTGATCAGGCGGCCATGATTCTGATGGGAAGGCAAGCCCACGAGATCATCGGTCCGGGGGAAACCCTGCCTTCGGGATGCGTAAGCCCGGAGGATTACAATGCCGCGCTGGATGCCTATGCCGCCGCGCTGGAAGCGGCGGGCAACAGTGTGCTGGCCCGGAGTGTCCGGGAAGCGAAGCTTTAGCCATGCTTGTCGGCTTGCTTCTGATTTCGGTGCTCTCACCGGTCACAGAACAGGACATGGAATGTCCCTCTCCTACTGGAAGCTGTTCAACGATCCGGCGGCGGCCCTGGAGATTTTTGTTTCCAGCGAGTTGCTCAGGGTTCTACCCATGAATTGAGGTTGGTCTTCATGAAAGCTTTGCGTGTTTCAGTTCTGCTGTCTCTTCTGGCGACAGGCTGTGATTCCACTGGGCCTCTGGCTCTGCTGTGGGCCCGGTTTCGTGTTGAGAACACACAGGACTTCCATCTCTGCGGGATTCCCGTCGGCGACCTGGGAAGTCTTAATCTTGAACAGACCGCCCAGGTGGTGTCGTACTGGGTGCAGGGCCAGTGTCCCGTCGACTTCACCCTTGGGGTGGGCATCAAGAACCCCAATGTATCATCGGAATGGGTTATGGGTTTTCCCCTCACCCTTGCCAGGCTGGACTACGATGTGTACATGAACACCGAGGCCGGCTCCGGAGCGGGTAACGTTCAGGTGGCCTCAGGGGCATTCACAGGTGAGTTCGGCCTTCCCGAAACCGGAGAGATAGTGGTGCTGGGCCTTGATCTTTCCTTCGATGCCTTCACTCTGATGCAGTTTCTTGGACCCTATGCGGTGATCGATCTGATACTGGCGGTTGGGGGAGTTTCGGGGAACATCAGGGATTCTGAGCATCTGGGCAGGCTTAGTCTCTTCGCGATTCCCGAGGTGGAGTCTCCCCTGGGCAGCATGAGGTGGGAAGATGGTTTCTGGGTGGGGCTCGACTGGACAAGCGGAGACAAACCATAGTATCTTTCCCCACCTTCCAGAGAGAGGCGGCGTAGCCAAGTGGGAAGGCAGTGGACTGCAAATCCACCATTCACCAGTTCGAATCTGGTCGCCGCCTCCATCCGGGCAAGGATCATGATCTTTATCGTCGCGCTCCTTTCAGCCGTCGCAGGATATCTTCTGGGTGACCCCATGGTTGTTCTCAACAAAGCGGTGAATGTCTGCCTCGAGTGCATCGGAGTGGGATGATCCGGTTCGAGTCGGCCAGGAAAGCGGTTCAGTTCACCGCCATGCTGGCTTCGAACCTTCACTTCTCGGGATGGGTAACCGGGGGTATCTTTACCGGTCTCTCCAAGATGTTTTTCATACCGGGAATCTGGTGTTACAGCACACCATCCTCTGTTCTTTCATGCCCCGCGGGTTCCCTTCAGGCACTTCTCGCGTCACCCGGAGTGCTGGCGGCACTATCCTCCGGGCGTCCTGACGCTCTTGCCCTTCTGGCCCCCATCGGGTTCATCGCCTCGGTCGGGCTGGCGGCGGGCAGGCTTTCCTGTGGCTGGGTGTGCCCCTTCGGGCTGATACAGGAGCTGCTTCACAAGGTTCCCGTTCCAAGGCTTTCGATCCCCGAAGGGCTTCGTCCGCTGAAGTACTGGATGCTCGCCGCTTTCGTGCTGTTGCTGCCCCTGCTTCTCCGGCCATACCCCGGGGGGCCGGGAGACCCATGGTTCTGCAAGGCCGTATGTCCCGCAGGAACATCGCTGGCAGGCTGGCCCCTGGTATCCATGGATTCCCAGGGTCTTTACCGTACGGGGTTTCTTTTCGCCTGGAAAAGCGCTCTGGCGGTTACGGTACTGCTGCTGGCCATGTCGGTGGACAGACCTTTCTGCAGATATCTCTGCCCACTGGGCGCCGCCTGGGGAATACTCGGAAAGGTTTCGGTCATTCGAATGAGGGTTGCGGAGGCCTGCATACGGTGCGGAAAGTGCGGCAAAGTCTGTCCCATGGACATCGAGATATGGAAACACCCCTCTTCTCCGGAGTGCATACGGTGTTTCAGGTGCCTGGGTGAGTGTCCGGTCAAGGCAATCAGCCATGGCCCGTAGGATTCCATGGTGGGCGCCTGCACTTATTGTGCTTCTGATTCCGGTGTTCATTTCCGGAAGGGGCGGGGCGGTGGACTCAGGCGTTACCCAGGGCCCCCTTTTCGAAGGGGTTCCCTCCCTTGACAGCCTCATCGCTTCCGCGGTTCACAGACGGGTGGTTCTCAACTTCTGGGCCACATGGTGCAGTCCCTGCGTTCACGAACTTCCCATACTCGACAGTCTTTACCGCGAAAACGCCGACCAGGCGGTTTTCATCGCGGTATCCATCGGCGACCCCTCGCTTTCCACGCTGGTCTCCTTCAGAGAGGCCTTCACGGTTTCAATGCCCGTTGTGTGGCTGTCCTCCACTGACGCGGAGCTGGTACGGCACCGTTACGGGATACCTCCCGTACTTCCGGTGACACTGTTCCTTGTGGAGGGTACCGAGGCGGCCAGAGTGGTGGGAGCCAGGCCCGGAAGCTATCTGGGCGCTGTTTTCGAGGGCGCCGTTCCCACGGAAGTGGTCGCCTTGCATGATCCCGGTGTGCACATTTTTGTGGTGGGTGATACCGCAGACCCTTTGACCGGCCAGCTTTTTAAAGCCGCGGTTTCCGTTGTCGGCCATGACAAGGTGGATTTGGCAGATCCCGGTACTCCTTCGGGAGCGGAGACGGTGTCGGAAAACTTCCTTCCGGTGTTTGACAGACCCTACGCCCAGGTCTGCGTGGGTCCGGCCTGCTACCCCCCGGTGTTTGCTCCGGAATCACTGCTTGAAAGCCTTGTGGACCTTGACTGACCTTGTCTCGGTGGTGCTGCCGTTTCGAAACGAAGCCCGCTGGCTGGGAAAAGCGCTGGCTTCCCTGAAACGCCAAACCCATCAGAGCTTTGAAGCCGTACTGGTGAACGACGGTTCCACCGATTGCTCCGAGGAGGTAGCTTCTGCCTTCTCAAGGGAGGACAGGAGATTCAGGCTGATTCCCTCCGCCGGACAGGGGCTTGTGGATGCCTTGAACACAGGGCTCGAGGTTTCCCTTGGAGAATGGGTTGCCCGTTTTGATGCCGATGACCTTTGTCATCCGGAAAGGCTGGGCCTTCAGCTTGAACTGGCCCGGAAAACCGGTCGGAAGTCGGTGATTTCCTGCCTTGTCCGGTGCTTTCCCAGAGACTCCCTCACCTCCGGGTACATCCGCTACGAGAAATGGCTGAACAGCCTTGTCCGCCATGATCAGATAACCAGAGACATCTTCGTCGAGAGCCCGGTGCCTCATCCCGGTGTTCTGTTTCACAGAAAGTCGGTTCTCGAAGCCGGCGGCTATCTGGATCTTGGTCTGCCCGAGGATTATGAGCTGTGGCTTCGACTGTGGTCCCGGGGTTTCGTGTTCGAGAAGGTTCCCAGGCATCTCATCGCGTGGCGCGAGAGACCGGACCGGTTCAGCAGGAGCAACTCCGCATACTCCCTCAGCGCTTTTTACAGAACCAAAGCCATGTATCTGGCAAAACTGCCCTTTCTCAGTGAAAAGCATGTGGTTTTCGCCGGAAGCGGCCAGACCGCCAGAAGGCTTTCAGGGTACATGCTGAAAGAGGGTTTCCGTATCGAGGCTTTTCTTTCTCCCGGTCGCCCCCATGCCGGTGCCACCATGCGAGGAAGGCCGGTAGTGGATTCGGAGGCGCTCGGACGCTTCACGGGACTGCCGGTTATCGCCGCCTCCCGGGAACCCGGCGCAAGAACACGGATAAGGCTGTTTCTCACAGCCCGGGGACTGAGGGAGGGGTGCGACTTCGTGGTCTGCGCATGACCCCCCTTCTTGCACCGGGCCGATGGTTTTCCTATGCTAAGCCGCTGCAGAATTCGGGCTGCGTAATTCAATAGGGGAGGAAGAAATGAAAATCCACGAGGAAAACAAGGGAACTGTCAAGGTTATCAGGCTGATAGGCAAGGTTATGAGCGGACCCGACCTCATGGAGGTGAAAACCGCTTTCGAAAGCGCCGTGAACAACGATTTCAAAAGAATCCTTGTGGACCTCGGCGGTGTTTCATGGATGGACAGCTCCGGTCTCGGCGTTCTGGTCAGCGGTCACACCACAGTTTCCCGCGCTCAGGGCAAAATGGTTATCCTCAATGCCACCAAGAAGATTCACGAGCTTTTCATCATCACGAAACTCATAACCGTGTTTGATACATTCAACGACGAAA
Source organism: uncultured bacterium (assembly GCA_964624405.1). Lineage (GTDB taxonomy): Bacteria > Fermentibacterota > Fermentibacteria > Fermentibacterales > JCC-6 > UBA6080. Next base: position 11,412 of record CAZUXA010000027.1, read on the forward strand.
TCGAGGCCCTGGCGGCCCTGGAGGGCTGAGGTGCTCACAGGAATCAGCCTGACGGTTCCCAGCGATGAGAGAATGCTGGAGACTGTTCAGGTCTTCGTGGAAAGCGTTGGCCTGGCCGGCGGAGTTGCCTCCGATGAACTCACAAGCCTCTCCATTGCGGTGATGGAGCTGGTGAGGAACGGCATGAAGCACGGCAACTCCATGAACCCCGAGAAACCGCTTGTTATCCGGGCCGATGCTCTTCCCGGGAGACTGAGTTTTCAGGTGGAGGATACGGGATGCTGGCAACCGGACAGAGACATGGGTTACCGGCCCGGTGAAGGCGCCGAGCTTCTCGATGTCAGGGGAAGAGGGATACTCATAGCCAGGAATCTGGCCAAGTGGGTAGAGTTCGACCTGACTCCGGAAGGGAAAACCAGGGCTACCCTCATCTGGCCCCTCACCTGAATACCGGAATGAACAGCGTCTTCAGGCTTCTCATTGTTTGCGAGAAGACCGACTTTCCCTCCGGAGCAGACCGGGTAGTGGAGGCCGAGGCCGCACGAATCCGCCCTCCGCGATGGGCGGATTCCATTCATATTCAGAATGACGACTCAAACCCTGACGCTGTTCTGATGGTAATGTACGGAGTACCCTCCGCCCCGCTTCGCTATACTTACTATTCCAACTACAGGAACAGGATTCCCATTGCCGCGGTTTTGGTGGACGAGAAGACCTCCCCGGACAGAATAGTAGCGAGGCTTTCCGAAGAAGGCCTTCTATGGCGATTCAACACCGTCGAAGAGGTTCGTCGGCTGCTGTCCGGCCCTGTTTCCGACTGGATATCCTCAGTTAGAAGGGACAAGCTTCCCTATCCCGCCGGTGAGGAACTTCTGACCGAATGGGGAGACCTTCGGGAAGAAACCCTCGATCCCGCCATTCTGCGGAAAGCGGAGACCCTTCTTCAGGATAACGGGTTCATCTGCATCTCCGGGCCTCTCGGCTCGGGAAAGACCACTCTGGGCCGAATACTCATAGCAAGGTCCGCCGGTGAGGGCATGCTTCCCATCGAGCTTGTGGAGGGAGACATAAACGCTCAGGCTGTGGATCACCTGCTCCGTGGCCCGGAGGATTGCGCCATTCTGTTCGATCTTGACAGCATGAGGAGATATGCCGACGACTATCCCGCCCATCTGTGGCATGTTTTCATCACCACCATGGCCAGGGCCACCGACAAGAGAAGGCGTCTTGTAGTCGCGTCGTCTTCTCCGAAGATGGAAGCGGTGTTCAGCCTCTTCGAGGAGAAGCACCTTGCGCTTCCAAAACCAGGCGAGAAGCGGCAGTGGAGGCTTCGGGAGGGAGAGAGGGCCCTGGCCGAGTTCAGAAACAACACAACCTTCGAAAAGGCTCAGCTGCTTTTACTTTCGTTGTTCGAGCCCATCGTTCCAGAGTCCGTCTTCAAAAGGGCTGTTCTGGAAACCTGGGAGAGGCTTGCGCTTCTGGAAACCGGAGACTTCCCCCGGGCGGAGAAACTCGAGGAGATGTACCGGAACTCGGATTCGCACCAGGGGAGGCCTCCTTTCAGAAGGCTCGAGCTTCGTGGCGAGATGCACCTCTGCGCCGGTGACACCACCCTGATGACCTCGGTTGACAGGGGGGCGGCGGAGCTTATCCAAAGGGGCTCACCGGTGGTGCGGGCGGTGTTCGACACACTTCTCGGGAGTTCTGAATCCGCCAACCGCAGGGCTGGTTTTGCCATGGTAAACCACTACAGCCGGCTGTCTCCGGAAATGAAGGTTTCCCTTCTTTATGCGGCGTCCCGGGAGACCAAGGCGGGCAATCTGGGAGACATGTTCAACACGCTTCTTCTGGACAGAAAGAGTTTCGACACGCCGGCTCTGGGGCTATGCAGGTTCATTGTGGAGTCCGGTCCCACAGAACTCAAGGTGGTTCTCGCAGCCAGTCTGGCCATGTACTGGATAAGAAAAGCCGGGCGAATGAAGGAAATGCTCTGGAAGGTTGTTCACGATCCGTCCCCGGAAGTGAGGCGCTCCTTCATGTACGGCATGGAAACCTGGTCGGTGGGTGACGATCCGGGCGGCTATTACGCTGCTCTTCTCGAGGATGACTCCGGGGTTGTGAAGAGACAGGTTCTCATTCACATCGGGGGGGTTTTCCCAAAGATGACTCCCCGGGAGAAACAGGTTCTGAACGAAGCTCTGGAGGAGGGAAACGCTGAAAACATCAGATTTCTCGCGTGGGGCCTCACCAACAGGAAACTTGAGGATGCCGGCGGAGAAGTGGGTGACCTGCTTTGGGTTCTCATCCAGAGGCTGAAGGAGGGCGGCCGCTCCCAGGTGGCTTTCCAGCTTGGCTCCCGGATAAGGTACCTCTCAACCGAGGTGAGGGAGGCGATGATCGCCGACATTCCCGAAGAGGACAGAAGAGGGGTGGCCCAGTATCTGCTTATGAACTACCAGTGGCTCAACCGCAAGGAAAAGCACACGCTGTGGAGAATAGTCACCGAACGCATGCCCCGTGACCGTTCAATGGCTGAAATGGTGCTGCCCTACCTGAGAATCATCGAGTCGTATGGTCAGCTGACTGTTGTGGCCAGGGTTCTATCCAACGAGTCCTTTGGAGGAAGGGAAGCTCTGAGCAGGCTTCTCGCTTCTGGAAGAAGGGACATCGCCGAAGTATCCATTCAAGCGGTGGAAAGGATCATGGAAAGCAGAAGCCTGGAGTCCAGGGCAAAGCTGCCGTGGTTTCTTCTCTGGAACCGTGATTCTCTGGGCACCGGGGCTTCAGCCGCTCTTGACAGGCTGTCCCGTGACCCTTCCCCCACGGTGCGGGCGGCGGTTGCCTCGGCGGCGAGACAGCTGGGCTTGTGCACCGAGGAAACGGCACTTCTGCTTGAGCGGCTCTCCGGAGACCGGGAGAGGTCGGTGAGGGCCGCCGCCGGCGAAGCCGGTGGCGAGTTCTGGGGAAGAGACGAGACGAAACGCTACTCGATAGCTGAAAAACTCATCGATGATGACGACTCTTTCGTAAGGCTCAGAACATTCTCCGGGTTTTTTCGTTCCGTGCATCTTTCATCACAGGAGCGGATGCCACTGATTGCCAGGGCTCTGGGCGACGAATCCGCGGCGGTTCGCCTGGAAGCGCTGTGGGCGGTGGAGCGCCTGGGTTGCGTGGACAGCCCCGCCCTCGAAGAGCATCTGGCTGACCTGCTGACTGATCCCGCCGAAGAGGTGAGACTGGCCGCCATCAACATTGTAACCAGACACCCGGACATCACGAACAGCGTCACCCTTCGCTCCAAGATGCCGGACCTGTTCCTTGGAAGGCTGGACAGCGGAGGCAATATCGCGGGGGAACTGAACACGGCGAGACGGATCCAGAACGAACTGATGCCCTCGGGTCCTCCTTCGGTGGAGGGCTACGACATCGCAGCCTTCTACCGGCCCGCCCGGGAAGTGGGGGGTGATTATTACGACTTCTTTCACCTTTCCGGCAACAATCTCGGTTTGGCCGTGGCGGATGTGGCGGGCAAGGGAATTCCCGCGGCTCTTACCATGGCGGGTCTCAAGGGTAGCCTTTCCGCCAATGTCCAGAACATTTTCAGCATAAACGAGGTTATCTTCCGGGTGAACAACGCCATGGTCACCGGAAACCAGGTAACCGGTCTGATCGGCCTTTTCTATGGAGTGCTCGACCTCGAATCCGGCAGGGTCACATATGTAAACGCCGGCCACAATCCCCCTCTTCTGCTGAAACCCGGCGGCGAGACTATGATCCTGGACACCGGCGGGTTGATACTGGGCTTCATGCCGAACACCCGTTACGATTACGGTGTTGTCGAGATGAAATCCGGGGATGTCCTGGTTCTTTACACCGACGGTATCACCGAAACCATGGACCCCCAGGACAGGGAGTTCACGATGGAGGGGCTGATCGCCTCGGTGAAACGCCACATGGACCTTGGCTCCCCCCAGATCGTTCGCAGGGTACTGGGCGAGGTTCAGACCCATGGCGATTCGGCTCCCCAGGCGGACGACAGAACCCTGATAATAGTCAAACACAGGTAGGATGCATGGGCGGAACACTGTATCTCCTCTCTGATTTCGGTGAGAAGGACTGCTATGTGGCCCAGATGAAGGCTTCGGTTCTTTCCTTTACCGGCGGGGATATCACCATGGTTGACATCACCCATTCGGTGAAGCCCGGGTCGGTACGACAGGGAGCCTTTCTTCTCATGTCAACCATTCCGTTCCTGTCCGAAGGCTCCGTTGTTTTGGCGGTGGTGGACCCCGGGGTGGGAACGGAAAGAAGGGGAATCGTATGCAGGGTTGGTGAAGTTCTTGTGGTGACCCCTGACAACGGTCTTCCTTCATGGATCGAACCGGAGGACATCCGGTACCTCCCCCCGCCGGAAGCCGGCGCTTCCCCCACCTTTCACGGGCGTGACTGGTTTGCGCCCATGGCGGCCAGGTTCATGGTCAACCCAGGATGGATGGGCTTTCTTGAACCATGCTTCAACCCCGTCACGCTTCGCCGGGGGGAGTCAAGGCTTTCCCGGGGTGTTCTCGCAACATCCGTGGCCCATGTCGACAGTTTCGGCAACTGCATTCTGTGGACGCCGTCGGAACAGGTCGAAGGCTTCAGACCCCGCACGCTGAAGATTCGGGGGATCAGTGTTCCCGTTGTGCCGTCCAGGGTATACGATTCCGGGGAAGGCGGCATCCTGTTCATTCAGGGAAGCCAGGGATTCAGCGAGCTGGCGGTGGCTGGCGGGAGCGCCGAAGCAACCCTCGATCTCTCTCCCGGGGATGAAATAGTATTGGAGGAATAATGAATCATGTGGGACTCCTGCTCCATTTCTACCAGCCTCCCACCCAGGCTCCCGAAACCCTGCGCAGAATAGACGCTGAGTGCTATCGTCCGGTTTTCAAACTGCTTGGGGATACCGGTGCGCCGGTCACGGTGAACATAAACTTCTCATTGATGGAGCAGCTTGCCCGCTACTGCCCGGAAACCATGGAAATGCTGGGCGAAGTCCGGGGTTGTGAGTTTACGGACAGCGGTGGGTTTCATCCGCTTTTTCCGCTGATACCCGAGGCCGAAACCATAAGGCAGCTGGCGATAAACAGAGACGGTAACCGATCACTGCTTGCGGGTTATGGCCGCCCCCGGGGGGTTTTCCCTCCGGAAATGGCCCTGAATGGCGCCACAGCAGCGGTTTTGAGCCGTGAGGGGTATCAGTGGACGATAACCGATGATGTCCCATGGGTGTGGACCGGCAGGGAAGCGCCTGCCACCTGGGTTCCGGTCTTCCGGGGGATTCGAGTGCTTCTGCGGTCCAACTTCTGGAGCAACCTGATATCCTTCCACGGAGACGACGGCAGTCTGATCGCGGACAGGCTGGTCAAGGAAATGCGGCGCTGGATCGGCCGGGAGGATTCGTACATCATCATAGCCATGGACGGAGAAACCTTCGGGCATCACAGGCCCGGGTCGGTGGAGGGTTTTCTGCATCCCTTCATCAAGGTGTTCGAGAAGGCCGGGGGAGCCACTCTCTCCACAGCCGGGGACATTGCCCTCGGTTTTCCGGGCAGGGAGGCGGATATCCCCGACGGCAGCTGGTCCACATCCCCCGAAGATATGGACCGGGGCGTTCCGTTTCCCCTGTGGGACGATCCCGACAACCGCGATCACAAATCCCTCCGATCCCTTTTGAACACCGTTCTCGAAAGAGCAAGACAGTGTGATTCCCCGGGAGTTGCCCGCCTTGCCGATGAAATGTTATACTCGTGTCCGTTCTGGTGGGCTTCTTCGGGCCGCTACTGCTCAGTACAGGTTCGAAGGGGCATTGCAGCTATTCTTGAGACCGCCCTGGCCATAGCCAGGGAGTGCTCGGACAGGAGCTTCCTGGACACGGCCATGACCATGGCCGGCGAGATTCCAGGGATGACCCGGAAGGACCACTGATGCCGAAGAAGGACAGAACCTTTGCCGCCAAGCTGGCACACGAAACAAGAACCGTGCGCCTTGAAACCTGTGGTGTTTGCGGCAAGGAAAAGGTGGCCGTGGTACACATGGCATCCGTTTACGGTGAAACCGGCGCCTGGCGGCCCCAGAAGCGCAGGGTTAAGGTTTGCGACTGCAACCGCCAGGAGGTTTACGGATAGAGGCCCCATCTCCGTGAACGGGCTGGACGGGGTTCTGCTTCTCACCGCCGGATACGGCAGAAGAGCGGAGCCCCTTTCCCTTTGCAGGCCGAAAGCGCTTCTTCCCGCCGGAAACACCACACTGCTCGGGCTCATGTCTGAAGCGGCGGCAAGCCTTTTACCGAAACAGCTTGTGGTAAACGCCAGTCGCTGTCCGAACCGCATACTCGATGAAGTCAGAACCTCCTCGGGAATGGAGGCGCGGCTGATGTTCGAGGAGAGGCCCCTGGGGGCCTCGGTATCTCTGGGGCGGCTCTCGGTTATGATGCGGGGCTCATGGATGCTGATGAACACCGACATGATCCTCGAGGCGGACCTTTCCGGGCTCGTTGCGCATCACCAGAAGTCGGGAGCCCAGTGTACTGTTTTGTGCGGTGATTTTCCCAAGGAGGGGGAGTATGGCCCGGTGCTTGTCAGGGGCCAGCCAAGGCATTATCTCGGAGTCTGTGTGGTCGAACCCGAGGTTGCCCGCAGGGCGGCCCGGTTCCAGGGCTCGCGAAATCTTCTCTCTTCTTGTATTGTAAACGAACCAGAAGGGTTCGAGGGGGCGGACACATGGATGGACATGGGTGAAGTGGAACTTTACAGGCGTAATCTTCTGTCAAGGGGGTGTTTCATTCACCCCGGGGCCGTGGTTTCCAGAACCGCTTCCCTGCTTGGGTGTTACCACGTTTCCACCGGATGCGTTCTGGGAGAAGGCGCCGTCATCCGTGACTCGGTGATGCTGGAAGGTTCCGTACTCGAAGACGGGAGCGAGCTGGTATCCGGGGTGCTGCCCTGGTTTTCCCGAAGGAGTGGTGTTGCATACCACAGACAATGAGTTTCTTGCCTGGATCAGGGAAAGGTATCCCGATATAAAGGAGATAACACCCCTATCCGGGGATGCCTCCAACAGAAGGTTCTACAGGATCGTGTGCGCCAAGGGAGCCTTTGTCGCCATGGACAGCGGCAGAGTGCCCCTCTGGCCATGGATGGATGTTCACAGCCTGCTGCAGAAGAACGGTTTTCCCGTCCCCGAGCTTTATCACGCGTGCCCGCAGAAGGGATTTGCCGTGCAGGAAGACCTGGGCTCTGTCAGACTTCTGGACATCCAGAGCCCCGAAGCATACATGGTCCTGACCCGCCAGGCCCTCGACATGTTGAAAAGGCTTCACAGGAGTATTCCAAAGGAGGCGGCCAAATCATCAGTGGCGGGAAGGCGAACCTTCACCGCAAGTTTCTTCATGGCGGAAATCGAACACACCCTGGAACATCTTTTCTTCCGGCTTCTGCGGGTTCCCCTCGACCAGCTGCTGGATCTGCAGCAGCACCTCAGGGCTCTTTGCGAAAGGGCCATGGAGGGGAACACCGTGCTGTGCCACCGTGATTTTCACAGCGCGAACCTGATGGTGAAAGACAACCGGCTTCGACTGGTGGACTGGCAGGACGCCAGGCTCGGTCCGGCAACCTATGACGCTGCAAGCCTCCTGAGGGACAGCTACAGGGACATTGGAGAACACTGGAAGCACACCGCCCTTCAGTATCTCACCGGCCCCGGCGGCTCCAACATCTTTCAGTTCATATTCTCCGCCGTTCAGAGAAATGTGAAGGCCATGGGCACCTTCGCGTGGCAGTACAGGGCTCTGGGAAGAACCAGGTACCTCCGCTGCATACCAAGAACCCTGCGCTACCTCGAGGAGTACCCCGATTACTGCCCTTCCGTGAAACCCGCGGTTGAAAGGATCATCAGCATCGTCGAAACCCATGCCGGAGAAATCGACCTGAAAGCCTTCCGGGAGCAGGATATGCCGGTGATCCTGGAAAAATAGGAGACAAAATGGAGCGGATTCTCACCGGAGACCGGCCCACCGGTCCCCTGCATCTCGGCCATTACGTTGGTTCACTCCAGAACAGGGTGAAACTTCAGGACAGTTACGACACATACATCATCGTGGCCGATGTCCAAGCCCTGACCACCCATTGGAATTCCCCCGAGCTTCTCAAAACCCACGCCAGGGAGGTGGCCCTGGACAATATCGCCGTGGGTCTTGACCCTGAAAAAGTCAAGATATTCATTCAGAGCATGGTGCCTTCCATTGCGGAACTTACGGCGTTTTTCGGCCTTTTTGTGACGGTCAGCCGTCTCAGGCACAACCCCACCATAAAAACCGAAGCCAGGCAATACGGTTACACCGACATGACATACGGCTTTCTGGGTTACCCCGTCAGTCAGGCGGCGGACATTCTTTTCTGCCGGGCAAACCTTGTTCCGGTGGGTGAGGACCAGCTCCCCCATGTCGAGGTGACCCGTTTCGTGGCGGGAAGGTTCAACGAGTTGTACGGCCGGGTCTTTCCGGAGCCCAAGGCTCTGGTCAGCCACATACCGAGACTGGTGGGTCTGGACGGGGGCACCAAGATGAGCAAGTCCCTGGGAAACGCGGTCTACCTGAAGGACGACCCGGATCAGGTGACCCGGAAGGTGATGTCCGCGGTAACCGACCCCGCGAGGATAAGAAAGGACGACCCGGGGCATCCGGAAATCTGCACCGTTTTCGCATGGCACAAAGCCTTCAACAGCGAAGGGTCGGAGGAGACAGAGACCTCGTGCCGGAGTGGAACAATAGGCTGCGTAGCCTGCAAGAAAAACCTGGCCTCAGTGTTGAACAGGCTTCTGGAGCCCATACGGGAAAGAAGAGCCAGATATGACAGGCCGGGAGTGATAGAAGAAATCCTGTCCGCCGGAACCAGCGCCGCGATTGCCGAAGGCGCCGCCACAATGGCCATGGTCAGGGAAGCGATGAAGATTGACTACGGAAGGACGGATGCACCGTGAAGCTCACCAACTCCATCAGCAGGGACAAGCAGGAGTTTCAGCCACTCAATCCCCCTTTCGCCGGAGTTTATGTCTGTGGCCCCACGGTATACGGCCACAGCCACCTGGGCCACGGGAAGAGCTATGTCGGCTTCGATGTGCTGGTTCGCTGGCTTCGCCGGCAGGGCTTCCGGGTGCGCTACGTTCAGAATATCACCGATGTGGGGCACCTCACCGACAACGCCGACAACGGCCAGGACAAGCTCCAGAAACAGGCGGCCCTGGAAAAGCTCGAGCCCATGGAGATCGCCGAGAAGTACACCGCCAGCTACTTTAACGATATGGATGCCCTTAACAACCTCAGACCGGACATTTCCCCCAGGGCTTCCGGCCACATCCCGGAGCAGATCGAGCTGGTCAAGACTCTTGTTGAAAAGGGGCACGCCTACACCAGCGGCCAGGGTAATGTGTACTTCGATGTTGCTTCCTTCCCGGGGTACGGCAGACTGAGCGGCAGGGCCGGTGACGACGCCCAGACCGGAACCCGTGTGGAATCATCTCCGGACAAGAGGGACCCAAGGGATTTCGCCCTCTGGAAAAGAGCCGAAGAGGGACACATCCTCAGGTGGAGCAGTCCCTGGGGGTGGGGGTATCCCGGATGGCATCTGGAGTGCAGCGCCATGGCCATGAGATACTTGGGGGATACGGTGGACATCCACGGAGGGGGCCTTGAAAACGCCTTTCCCCATCACGAATGCGAGATTGCCCAAAGTGAGGCCGCCACGGGCAAGCCCTTCGCCAGGTTCTGGCTCCACAACAACATGGTCACCGTCGACGGCCGGAAGATGGGGAAGAGCCTGGGAAACTTCACTCTTCTGAGAGATATCTTCCGGAGGTTCAATCCGATGGTTGTGCGTCTCTACATTCTTCGCAGCCATTACCGCAGCCCCCTGGATTTCAGTGATCAGGGGCTGCAAAGCGCCGAAAGCGCCATGGAGCGCATCGTTTCATTCCGAGAGCGCCTGAGAAGCGGTGACGATACCCTTTCCGAGAAATCCAAGGAGCTTTGCCTCGAAACGGAAAAGGCATTCACGGAAGCCATGGATGACGACCTCAACACGCCCAGGGCCCTGGCGGTGCTGTTCGACTTTGTAAGAAAGGGAAACGCCCTTCTTGACAGCGGAGCGGGAAGCTCGAAGTTCATGGCCATAACCCTGGATGAGCTGGCGACCGATTCTCTCGGGCTGAGTCTGCATGGTTCCCCGGGTACCGCTCAACTGGATGGAGTGTGCGACATCCTGTCGGAGGTGCGGGGAACGCTGCGCTCCAGAAAGCTGTTCGATGAAGCGGATGGAATGCGAAAAAGGCTTGAAGCCATAGGTTTCACAGTCAGAGACCTTCCCGGAGGCGGCAGCGAGATAACCCGGGGAGTGTAAGAGGGGGCCCGAAGGCCCCGGTATGCAAAAACTGAATCAGACCTTGGCGACCGCCGCGGCCTTCAAGGCCATTCTGCTCTGAATACGCCGGGCTTTGTTGGGATGCACAAGCCGGGTGCGGCCCGCCTTGTCAAGAAGGCTCTGGGCCTTCTTCATGGCCTCCGCTTTCTCTTCCGATACTTCGGTTTCCGACGCTCTGCGCAACGCGGTTCGAAGCCTGTTGAGCTTGCTGCGGTTGCGAAGTCTTTTCTCCATGTCGGTCCGGTGTCTTTTCACCGACTGTTTGCTCCTTGCCAAAGAACGGCTCCTTTCACAGTATAGACAGAACTGAAACCCTGACGCCTGTCGGGGGTATTACCGGTTGTGAGGGCCAAAACTATTTGTTTCATGCCCATTTGTCAATCTTCAGGAGGACGAGATGAACCGTTGCACCGCAATCTGTTTTGCTTTTCTTATCACGCTGACTTCCGGGGCTTCCGCCTGGCGGCTGATTCGAATTCCAGTGGAAACCGATTCTGACATTTCCGGAATAGCCTCACTCGGCTACGACATGGCCAATGTGAACAGGGTCGAGGGCTTTGTAGACATAATGATAGAGGAGCGCTTCGTAGACGCCGCGATTCAAAGGCATCCCAACGGGAGAGTTCTTCCTGAAGAGTGGGCCAGACCCATGCATGAACAGCACAGGAACGAGTTCGGATACTACTACGGCCCCAACGAAAACGCCGCCTTCTGGGCAGAACTTGCGGAGAGCAGCGACATGGTCGATACTCCCGCCTCATTCGGAACTTCATATCAGGGCCGCGACCTGTACTACATCCGGCTCAGCAACGCCGGCCCCGATGCTCCCGTCATCCTCTTCACCTCCCTGATTCACGCCCGAGAGCCCGGAGGAAACTCGGTAGTCATCGATTTCGCCCAGTGGCTCACCAGTGAATACGGCAGCGATACCATGGCCACTTTCATCATGAACAACGCCCAGGTCTACATCGTTCCCGTGGCCAACCCTGACGGGTACGCCTACAACCTTCCCAGCGGAGGTCCCAATCACCGCAAGAACATGAACTGGACCCTGGGCAACGGAGTTGACCTGAACCGCAACTGGGGATACATGTGGGGCTACGACAACATAGGCTCCAGCGGCACTCCCAGCGCTGAGACCTACCGGGGCACCGCACCGTTCTCCGAGCCGGAAACCGAGCAGCTCGCGGCGTTCATGGAGGAAATTCAGCCCCTTGGCGGCTTCCATTACCACACCTACGGCGGCTATCTTCTCTACCCCTGGGGTTATGTGAATCAGCCCTCGCCGGACCAGACAACCTTCCAGAGCTGGGGCGCACAGATGACGGCCCAGAACGGGTATCTTTACGGTCGGGCCGGCCAGATCCTGTATACCGTCAACGGCGAGGCCAACGATTGGGCCTATGGCGAGCACGGCTGGCTGTTCTTCTGTCCCGAGGTTGATGACAACGGTTTCTGGGGCTCCCAGAACGACACGACCCTCATAGTCACCAACAACCTTGAGTGCCGCTTCATGAACAAACTGCTCTGCATGAACCTCCTGGCCAGCGTGGGGATCGAAGTCGAAGTATCTCCCGAGGGGGAAGCATCTGTTGCCCCCCGGCTCACTCTGCTTGAGAACCCGGTTGGTTCGGTGCTTTCCTTCTCCACCACGGGCTTTTCGAATCCTTCGGTTTCCATCGTTGACCTTACAGGCAGGGTGGTTGCCCGGGTTTCGGGCGGGGGCTCATGGGTGATTCCCGAGGAACTCGGAAACGGCGTCTACTACATCGTCGCCCGGGAGAACAGCGCTTCCGCCAGCAGGGCCTTCACCCTCCTGAGATAGCAATGCCGGGAACATCGGAATCCGTCGCCAGCCACTACCAGATACTCGGGGTCGGAAGAAGGGCTTCCAGGGAAGACATTGAGCTTGCCTACTTCGAGCTTGCCCGGAAACTGCATCCGGATGTGGCTGGCGATGCTCCGGAAACCGTGGCGAAGTTCGCCAGGATCAACGAGGCCTACCAGGTGCTCGGCAATCGGCTTGAGCGCGAGAAGTACGACGAGGAAATCGCCGACAGCATGCCCTGGGAGCCGGAACCGGTTGTTACCGCTCACCCGGTTCCGGAAGGCCCGGAAGACACTGAAACCCCGGAACCCCCGCCCAGGAGGGAACCCAGGGCCAGAACCGCGGAAACACCCAGAGCCGGCGGCGCCATGGATCCCCGCACCCTGGCCCGGATAAAGGGTGCCGCGGGGAAACTGATGCGGGATGGCGATTTCTGGAAGTCCGGTGATCTTCTGAACAAGGCGGCCATCGCCTTCCCCCGAGACCCCGAGGTCAGAAGGCTTCAGGCCAGGGCCGCCGAAGGACGCGGCAGGCTTCGTGAGGCAGCCGAACACCTGAAGCAGGCGTGCGAGGCGGAGTATTTCAATCCCGAGAATCATCTGCTTCTTGGAAAACTTTACATGAAGGCGGATCAACTGGAACGGGCCAGGAAGAGTTTTGAAAACGCACTTTCCTGGCAGGAGGATCACGAGGGGGCCCTGAGGGCGATGGAAGAACTGAGGAAACTGGAGGGGGGAAAGGCTTCGATCTGGAAGAAGCTGTTCAGGGGCAGGACGAGTTGAGCGAGAGGCTGTACTACCCCATCAGCGAAGTATGCCGAATGCTGGATCTGAAGCCACATGTACTCCGTTACTGGGAAACCGCCTTTCCCATGCTCAACCCCCACAAGAACAAGGCTGGCAACCGGGTGTACAGGCCGGGCGATGTGCGAACGCTTCAGTTCATCAAAAGGCTTCTGTATGACGAAGGATACACCATTGAGGGTGCCCGGAAGAAACTTGAAGATGTAAAAAAGGCCCAGGGCCAGATGAGCCTTGGCTTGGAAGCCGAAAACACTCCTGCCCAGGCGGAAAACTCCTTGACTTCTATTATTAGCGAGATAAAGGATATAATAGAAATTCTTTCCAGAGACCCCATGAAGGTTGACGGTGGGGGTGGCCAGGATTAGGATTACGGCTCCGTCGGGGCGTAGCGCAGTCCGGTAGCGCACTTGAATGGGGTTCAAGTGGTCGCTGGTTCGAATCCAGTCGCCCCGACCATTTGGATGAAGAGGCCTTCGGGCCTCTTTTTCCAGAAATCCTACTTCCCGGGGAGGTTTCCTTTGAAAGCCGCCAGGGAGATGGCACTCCATCTTGCAGGCCTGTATCCGCAATCCGACTCCAGGGTTATCGCCGCCATGGGCGAGATTCCCCGTCACCTTTTCGTAAGTCCGGCGTTTTCCCATGTGGCTTACACCGACGCGGCACTTCCCATAGGTTTCGGTCAGACCATTTCCAAGCCTGCCACGGTTCTCAGGATGCTTTCCTCGATTTCTCCTGCTTTTGACGGTGTTCTTCTCGAGGTGGGAAGCGGAAGCGGCTATCTGGCAGCTGTTGCTTCGAGGCTGTTCAGCAGGGTGGTCTGCGTGGAGAGGGTGCTGGGCCTGGTGAACGGGTCCCGGTTGCTTCTGGACGAAATCGGTATCACTAATGCCGTGGTACATTTTGCCGACGGATCCACGGGATGGCCTTCATCCGCGCCGTATGACGCCATGCTTTTCAGCGCCGGAGCGCCGGAACTCCCGAAGGCCCTTCTTGACCAGTTGAGGGCGGGGGGGCTCGCCGGAATTCCAGTTGGGGACAGAAACACACAGGTTTTCACCGTATGGGAGAAGGGCGTTAAAGAGCTGCAAAAGCGCGAATCCTTTCCATGCTCTTTTGTCCCTCTGCTCGGGAAGGGTGGATGGAATGGGTGAACATGTGGCCTTGGCGGTGATCCGGTGGCTTTCGGGAATTCCCGGCGAGCTTGTGATGTTGATCATCTCCGGTGTTCCAGTCACCGAACTCCGGGCCAGCATTCCCATCGCGATGACTGTCATGAGGGAAGCGTGGCCCTGGCCCTGGTGGAAAGTGTATGTCCTGGCGGTGGTGGGGAACATGCTGCCCGTGCCATTCATCCTGTGGTTCCTTGGTCCGGTCAGTTCCTGGCTCTCCCGCTGGAAGCTGTTTGATCGTTTTTTCGCATGGCTTTTCCAGCGAACCCGAAGCCGGGCGGGCGCAAAGGTGCAGAAGTACAGGGCGATGGGGCTTGCGCTGTTCGTAGCGGTTCCATTGCCGGTTACCGGCGCCTGGACCGGAAGCGCGGCGGCTTTTCTTTTCGGAGTTCCGAAACGAATGGCCCTGCTCTCGATTGCGCTGGGTGTCTGCATAGCCGGGGGAGTGGTTACACTTGCAGTTACCGGTGTGTTTGCGGCTTTGGGTTTTCTTCTGTAGAATAACCGGTGCATTTTTTGTCGGGGCGTAGCGCAGTCCGGTTAGCGCGCCTGGTTCGGGACTAGGAGGCCGGAGGTTCAAATCCTCTCGCCCCGACCAACT
>CAZUXA010000028.1:0-23038 GCA_964624405.1 uncultured bacterium
ATCGCTAACAAGCCGTCCTGTTACTCTTTTTGTCTAGTCAGGGGCCAAACGCAAGTTATAGGTATATATACCTATAAGAAATGTTTCAACAAGCACATGGAATCTGGCACGGATACCATTGAACACACTCTGTTGATGCGTGGGATACGATCAGGCCTGCATGGTTCCCAGCACTTGATCACACCCGTCCGGGGAGAAAACACGAACCGAGTCGGTTCTGCTTCTCGCGGAGCTGGCAGGTGATGGATTAAGCGTAATTGTCGAACCGGATCGGACCATCCAGTCGGGATTCTTCAGAAGCAGGCCCAGATCCCAGGCAAACTGGTATCTTGGATACTCCTTGATTCTTCCCTTTCTGGGATCGCATCGGACCGTTGAACTCTGGCGTCTGGCAAAAATGGTGAAGTGAATGTCGGACAGACGAGCCCTTCCGCCCTGCTTGATCCCTTTCCATCTGCATGTTTCCGCGTAGGCTTCGAGCAGCTCGTCCGAAAAGGATTCCGGAGGAGTCTGGTTCCTCTCCAGAAGAGAAATCGAATCGGAGTAGGCCTTGAACACCATGGGACAGCTCATTGCGAGAGGCTTTCCAACAGGCTCTCCAGAATAGAAAATGACAGCGGAGTCCCTTGCCGGTTCCAGAATCAGGACGAAGGGATCCATGCGAATCTCGTTTCCGGCCACTTGTGTGGAGATGGCCCGGTCCTGCAGGTAAACGCTCAATTCATCGGAGAACACGGAGGCTCTTCGGCTCCATTCATCCTGAAGCCATAGCCTGGCGGCGGCAACAGAGGTTCTTGCCATCTCCAGTGACTCTTCGGGAAGCAGTGCCAACGACTCAAGCGTGGTCAGGTCATGTTCAAGCCGACGAAGGTTCTGGTACCCCTCGTGTTTCGAAAGTGACCTGGCAACTCTCTTCAGAGCGCCGGCTTCAGTGGCGAGTGCCTTCGCCTTGTCCTGAAGTGACTGGAATCCCTCTATGGCAACCTGCTGGTTATCCATGTTCTGCCTTTCACGCTTAACGAATTGAACTGCGTTCGAAGAATGGAGTAATCCTCACGGGAGCGGGCTGTCCGCTCCCATCGACGGAATGGTGGCTGTACGCCACGAACTGGTCAAGCTTGAGACAACTTGATGCCAGGTTTTTTGCGGCTCTTGCGTCAACCCGCAGGGCGCTTTGCAGTGAGTCAACATCCGGCGGGGCACCATGGGCGAAAAGGATGTTGTTCGGAACCAACTCGCGCCAGGCGGTGTCTCCCCTGAAATCGTCCAGGCTCTGGCTGCTCAGGAACACCGGAACGCCTTTGCTTCTTCCCATCCGAACAAGCTGCGCAAGGGGTTGGCTCTTCCTGCCGGTCTGCAGGTAGTGGTGAGCCTCGTCAATGGCCACAACCCCCCTTATGGTGCGGGTGTTCGTTCTTCGATCGAACGGTGAATCGGGAATGGATTCAGCGATCTGTCTCAGAAAATGCATGAGTATGAACGCCACATAGGTTTTCAGCTCGCCCAGCTTCGAGAGGTCCACCACCCAGCGCTGCCTGAAGACGTTCACCACATCGATCTCCGACCTGCTGGCGAAAATCGGCTTGCCTGCCAGACGGTCCAGGGCGACAACCACTGTGTCGTCCTTGCGACGCTCATTCTCGTAGATGGCCCTCACCGCGTCACGGGCTTCCATAAGGCTGGGGCCGGGGTGCCCCGCCAGCCGGGCGTCACGGTAGGCCTGGGCAAGCGCCCGGTCCACTATCCCCTGTTGACACCCCCCCATCTGAGGGATGATCGAGGCGAGCGTGCTTGAGAACACCTCAGCGGCAAGTTCGATGTTCGAGTTCCCTGGAAGATCGAAGGGGTTAATCGGTACGGGGGATTCCGGAGGCCTCACAAGCCTCGCCCCCGTGGAACTCCGGAATGCGTCTCCGGTTGCACCCTCGGACAGGTCACCCTTGTAATCCAGAAGGATGAATCCGGTGTTCTCGGAAGAAGCAGCCAGGGAATAGAGAAGGCCGAGCAGAGCCTGGCTTTTCCCCTTGCCCTGGGAACCCGCAATCCTCAGATTGGGCGCCGTATCCTGTCCCTCTTCCCGATTGAGCACCCATCTGACGTCCTCGCCGGATTCGGTGTTCTTCCCCAGCAACAGCGTTATCGGGCCGGTAAAATCCTGCTCAACAAGCGTTTCACCGCTTTGGGGAAGCGCCTGGGAAACGTATTCGGCGACAAGCCGGAACATCCTGAGCGTTTCCTTCTCCATGGAATCATGCAGTTCGGCGAGAAACTTGTAGCCATTGTTCAGCAGGCAGCCGATCTCTGCGCTTCTCTCGATGGAATGGAATCGGCAAGCGTCGGAGAAACATTCCATCATCCCTGGTTTCAGGAGGTTCTCTATGGAAACTTCCACTCCTCTCGTCTCGCAGCTTGTCTGATCGGGCTTGATTCTGAGTCCTCGAGTTTCAGCCAGGAGACTCAAGGGATGGTCGTGCCTCTGGGAACTGATGAGGGCAATACCGATGCTCAGGGCAACTCTGTCCACATCCTCGGGCATAACGCTGAGGCTCTGTGAGAGGTCGTATCTGAGACCTGTCCCGGGAGTCCCCAGAATCACCTTGCCCTTAAGCGCCGCATCAGCATGCATCAGATAACTGTCTCCACTATTTTGCTCGCCTCTACGTCTTCGCTCCCGTCCCGCATCAAAAAGAGCCTTCTGCTGACCCGATCACGGATCTCGGGCGCCAGCTCAGCGGGAATCTCCTCCGGTGTCAGAAGGAGTATCATCTGGTCGGGGTACAGACAGAGTATCTCCCTGAGAACCGAGCTTCTGTGAACGGGATCCAGAACCCGGAGGGGCGCTTCCACTACCAGCGGAAGCCCCGGTCCCGCAACTTTTCTGATCGCGTGAACAAGGCAGAGCGCCAGAAGGTTCTTTTCTCCCGTGGATCTTCCCGCGGGAGCAGGGTTGCCGTTTCTGTCGAAAACGGCATACCTGTAGGTTTTTGGGTCTACTCTGATCTCGTTCAGAACGCTGTGTTTGTGTGCGGTTCTTATCAGCATGGTCGAAGCGTCCTGTTCGAGCTGCCCGATTCTTCTTTTCAGCAGTTCGTCAGAAAAGGCGTTAAGAGCGTCGGCAGCGACTTCAGACAACTTGTGGTAACGCTTCAGCCTTGCCATCTCCGGACCGTTCAGCGCAACCTCGGGTGCCTCGGTGGAATCCGCTTCCAAGTCACTTTTCTCCATCCGGAGGCGCTGCAATGCAGCCTTCTTCTCGTCCAGCTTCCTGAAAACGCTGTGTCTGTGGGTAGATGCCTTCAGATGCTCATCGTGCCACTTCTGGGTGTCATGGGGCGTGGGCGTCTCATGGAGTTCCCGCTTGATGTCGTCTAGACGCTCCTGCAGAAGACTCAACCTGTCGGATTCGAGCCATTCCCGCAATTCTGCGCCAGCGCGCACCGCTCTGGACTGCATCCTTGCCATGGCATCCTTCTTCTTGTCCTTTGTCGAATCAACTTCCCGCACCAGACCGATGGCCTCCCGAAGAGAACGGGCAAGCTCGTTGGCAGGAGGAGCGCTGCTGGCCCATGGAAAAGTGCCCGAGGAGATCAGGTCCGCTATTGTTTCGGATGCCTCCTCGGCGCCCCTTCTCCATTCCGGGGATTTCTCCGCCGGGAATGAAATGGAGGGGTGAGGAACAGCAACTCCCAGGAGGGCCAGAGGGAGTCTTTCCATCAGAGCCTGTTTCCTCTGTTTCTCCGCATGGCCAACTTTGGCGCTGAACCGCTCCTGTTCTTTCAGAAGGGTCTCACGACGTGTCTGAAGTTCGGGTTGAGCTTTGTCCTGGTACCTTGTCACCTCTGTGTCGGCGCGAGCCAGGTCTCGCTCCAGGTCCCTTATCTCGCTCGCGACCTCCTCGATTCCAGCCTCCAGGTCGCTCAACTTCTCGTCCTGCTCGCGTCTTTTGCTCTTCCGCTTCTTCTCATCCCGAATCGTTTTCTTAATGATGCTGTCTTTTTCTTTGGAGAGCCTGAAACAAGCTTCGGCGGTCTTCCGAAGAGGCGTGATGTTCAGGGCGGTTTCCAGTGCAGCCTTCACCGGAGGAAGCTCGGTGCCCTTCTGACCGGCCAATTCACTGACGATCTTGCTCTCCGCGTCAAAAACGTAGTAGTTCAGCAGCTTCTCGGGAAAGTGCTCCGCTATCCATCTCGCGGCGTCCTCGCCATGGAGAGCGGCCGACTTCCTGTTCACTACCAGATGGTCCTCCCCGGTGGGCACCCAGGTCCCCGTACTCCTGCGGTACGTTCTGACCCGCCTTACATCGAAATCCCCCATCGCCCCGGTGAAGTTGAGAATTACCTTCGCATCCGCCTGATTGTCGGGGCTGTTCTTGTGGACGAAATGAGCAACTCCGTCACTCTCGTCCTCTCTGGCAAGAACGAACCGCACCGCCCTGATGATCGAGGACTTCCCGTATCCGTTCTTCCCCTCGATTATCACCACGGGTTTCACTGGATCGAAACGGGTGTCGATAACCGCATGTCTGTAGATCAGAAAATTGTGAAGCTCAATGGAGTTGAGGGTTATGCCTGTGTCTGCTCTGGAGGAGAGGAGTTTCCAGAAGGCTTCAAAACCGCCTTCAACATCATCGTCCTCGGGTGTATCCAGAAAGCGTTCAAACACCGAGGCGGCTTTTGTCTGGATCGTACCGTCAACCCCGCCGCTGACAAGAGCGGCAAGAAGCCCTTTGGGGAGTTTGAAACCATTCAGACCCGAAAAGGCGGCTTGTGCCTCGTCGCGGGTCCATACAACGCTCCCGGACAACATCAACCTCCGGTTCCATTCATGGAAAAGCGACGATAGCCATCACCAGATGCAATGTCAAACAATCTCGATGTGCCCTGTACTCCCCCATATGCCGGCAGCTGTGCTTTCGGGTAGACTCCGGATTCCGGAACCTCACACCACTGTTCGGTTCCTAACGGGGATCTCATTTTTCCTGCTTTCTGTTATCGCCTGGACTTGAATCTTCTCGATGAAGCAGGGATCCTCTGATAGATGAACCGGACAACAGACAGAACTGAAAGCACCTGAATTCAACGTTTGCGATTCTCATTCTTCATACGGGCGTAACTGATCTTAACTTATGGCATTCATTGTTTCTGGTAGTCTATAACCTGAATAGGCATGTCACATCACTGCTGTCCCAATGTCGCGTGAGAGCGCCTTCGTAGCATGAAGGCATGTATGTATTTAGGAGCGCAATCGCCCGCACACGATTTCAACGCCCTTTCAGCGTAGCTTTCTGCTTCATCACACGGATGGACGAGGCATGCATTCGGGGCAATCGTGTTTTCACAGGTTATGGATCATGTTCCCAGAGATGCATTTGACCGATGCGAGAGCAAGTACTCCGGCGATTACAGGTGCCACCACTTCACCTGTAAAAGCAAGTTCTACTGAATGGCCTTCGGCCAGCTCACCAACAGGAACAGCCTCAGGGACATTGTGGCCTGTTTGAGTGCCAATCGGAACAAGCTCCACCACATGGGCATTCGTGGCGGCGTCTCCCTCAACAACCTCTCCAACGCCAACATGAACAGGGACTGGCGGATCTACGCCGAGTTCGCCCAGGTGCTCATCAATACAGCATTGTTTCCAAAATTCATTTCATACATATTGTTACCACTTGTGAACATGTGGTGCCATTATGTATGGAGTCAGCCATGAAAGAAAAGCCTGAAGACATCTTCCGTTCATGCGGTGGTCAACTTAGAATGAGCAGCGCCCTGAGGCTCGGAATCACCCGTTACATGCTCTGTTCGCTCAGGGACCGAGGGGTGATCGAGCGGATAAGCAGAGGAGTGTATCGGCTGACGGAGCTTCCCCCCATCAGCAATCCGGATCTGGTTACGGTTGCTCTGCGCTTTCCAAAAGCTGTGGTCTGCCTTGTCTCGGCACTGGCTTACCATGAGATAACGACACAGGTCCCTCACCGCATTTCCATAGCCGTTCCCAGAGAGTCAAGGCAGCCATCTCTTGATTCTCCTCCGCTGCTTGTTTACCGATTTTCTGATCCCGGGTACAAGTCGGGCATTGATGAATGTCAGATAGATGGTGTATCTGTAAAAATCTATAATCCCGAGAAAACGATCGCGGACTGTTTCAAGTTTCGGAACAGGATAGGAATGGATGTGGTGCTGGAAGCTCTGAAGCTTTACAGAACCCGCAAAGTACTCAATGTGCAGGCTCTCAGCCATTACGGAAAAGTATGCCGGGTCGAGAATGTCATGCGCCCCTATCTGGAGTCCCTGCTGTGAGACAAGGTGGCAATGTCTCAGCTTCAGTCCACCAGCGTCTTCTTGATCTTGCCCGGAATGACAACAGACCCTTCAACGAACTGCTTCAGTATTTTGCCATGGAAAGGTTTCTCTACCGCCTGTCCTGCTCCGCACACAGGAACCGTTACATTCTCAAAGGCTCATTGATGTTGAGGGTCTGGCATTCTCCAGAGACCCGGTCAACCATGGATATCGATTTGCTCGGAAGAACAGAAAACCAGGAGACCGACATTGTCCGTCAATTCCAAGACATCATTGGCGTGCGCGTTGAGCCTGACGGCCTTGCTTTCGATTCCGATTCCATCGGTACGGAGCGGATCAGTGAAGAGGCTGAATACAATGGATTCAGAATTCACTTTCTCGGGCTTCTGGGTTCGGCCAGGATAAACATGCAGATCGACATCGGATTTGGAGACGTTGTCCACCCGAAGCTGGAAGAAGCCAACCTGCCTTCAATGCTTGGTTACCCGGAGGCAAGGCTTCTCTGCTACAGCCGGGAAAGTGTCATTGCCGAGAAATTTCACACCATTGCGAAATTCGGAATTCTGAACAGCAGAATGAAGGATTTCTACGATGTCTGGCTTCTATGCCGGCAATTCGATTTCGATGGGGCAACACTCCTCAATGCTGTTCGGCTGACCTTTGAGCAAAGGAGAACTCCGCTGCCGGTCGGTGACACTCTGCTCTCGGAAGAATTCATCACAAAGAAACAGCACCAGTGGGCTGCATTCAGAAAAAGAAGTCTGCTGAATCATGCTCCAGAATCATTCCGAGACATCGCAGCCAAGGTGGAGGATTTTCTTGCTCCATTGGTTGCTGAACCAACACTTGAGGGTCTTGTTGAAATGGTTTGGAAGCATCCCGGACCCTGGCAAGGGCAATCTGGATGAAACAAGGTTCTGCCTGTACGGCAGATCCTGACTGTGATCGCTTCGTGAAGATAACACTGATTCCAGGCGAACAGGCGGTGCATTATCTGAGCTGTTCCCTTGATTCGATGCCTGACTCTGTGCCTCATGCGATGGTATCTCCCAACTCCTTGAGCGTCTGGTCTTTGAGAGAAAAGCCAGAATGCTTCCTCGATCTGGTATGAACATCCGTTCACACCTTGCGCAGCTGCACATGTTCATGGATAATCAGCGCATGTGCGACGGGAACGGTGCCTCTGTTCTTGATGACTTGCTCGTGAAGACTCGCGAGTTCGTAGCGGAGCGTGACTGGGAACAGTACCATAGCCCCAAGAATCTTTCAATTGCACTGTCAGTAGAGGCCGCAGAGTTGGCTGAGATCTTCCAGTGGCTTACGGAGGATCAGAGCAGGAATCTCACACCAATGCAGAAGGCACATGCCGCCGAGGAGATCGGCGACGTGCTGGTTTATCTCGTCGATCTTGCCGAGAAGCTGGGTATCGAGCCGGTCAAGGCTGCATTCGACAAGCTTGAGAAAAATCGCGAGAAATACCCTGTTGAGAAGGCCCGCGGCAACGCGGTAAAATACGATGAGTTGGCTGGCGGATGAAGCTCTATGTCGGCCTTACCGATCAGAACTGGTTTGAGCACCTCGCCGGCATGAATCCCCAGCCCGACGAGATCAACTTCTGGCGCCCCGGCGGTGCCACAAGCTTCAAGGCTATAAATCCTGGTGCCCCTTTTCTGTTCAAGCTCCACAGCCCGAACAATGTTATTGCGGGCTGGGGCTACTTCTTCCAGCATTTCAAGCTGCCTGTATCTCTGGCCTGGCGGGCTTACGAGCAGAAAAACGGTGCTCCGAATCTGCAGACCTTGGCGACCCTCATCAGGAGGCGCCGCAAGAGTGAAGAGCGCGACCCGTGGATAGGTTGCACAATCCTGACGAGCCCGGTTTTTCTGCCCCGTGACGAGTGGTTTCCGGTGCCGGGCGACTGGGCTTCCAACATCGTGAGCGGGCGAACCTACACAGAGGAAGACCCAGGGGCTGGGGCACTCTGGGATACTGTCAGATTGCGTGAAAAGATAGCGATGTCAACTGCAGACCAGCTCACCGTTGCCTCGGAAGGCCAGCGGTATGGCAACGAATTCCTTGCCCGTGCAAGACTTGGTCAGGGAACCTTCAGGATACTTGTGACTGAGGCCTACAAACATCGCTGTGCGATGACCGGGGAGAAAACCCTGCCGGTTCTTGAAGCAGCTCATATCAGAAGCTATAGCGAGGGTGGCCCGCACAAGACCAACAATGGCCTGCTTCTCCGGAGGGATCTGCATACACTCTTCGACTCTGGTTACATGACCGTGACGTCAGATTACCATGTTGAGGTCAGTCCTCGGATTCGTGAAGAGTATGATAACGGGAAAGAGTACTACGCCCTGCACGGCGGGTCGCTTATTCTTCCGGCCAACCCAGCAGAACACCCCGCTCGGGAGTTCCTGGAGTGGCATAACGAGAAGGTTTTCAGCGCTTAGAGCGATAGAAGAATCCATGCTGAGGATGTTTTTCACCCGCGGAAAACAGAATCCTTTATGATTGTTCAATGATGCCACTGACACTCTTCTGCGGAATAAAAGAGTGAAAGCCTGCTCGCCGCTGCAGGTGAAGCCACGGCTGCTCCAGAGCTCAATGCCGTCGTCGAAACAGAATCCCCAGGCAGACGAGGAGTCGCGAACCTCCCCGAACCAAACGAACCAGCCGCTGTTCTCAAAGGGGCCCCAATTGTCATAACTGATGCCAGAATCCCAAAGGCCTTGAAGCTCCGCCCGGGTTGGAATGCGCCAATCACCTCCGAGACCGTCAACCCATTCCTTTGCGTCATCCCACGTCATGTCCCGGTCCGGGCCCACCTGCCAGAAAAGGCCGCCAAACTCAAAACGAATCCTGTCTTTCAGTGATACTGCCATGGGTAATGTCTCCATCCCTGCAGTAGCCGCGACTGGAAAGGATGAGGAGGCAGGATGAGAACGCCTGCATCCGTCTTGAACCCATCAGAACCACTCTCTTCAGGGTTGATGCATGGCAGCGGGTGCAGCCGCAGTTCCTCGGTATGGGCAGCGCCACAGATTGCGAGGGAATTTCCGTCTCATTGGGCCTGGTCTTCCTCCGCCGGAAGCACCGCGAAGACTCTGGCGTTCACGGAGAGGTCGCCCAAGCGCCAGTCTTCGCTTCCCCTGTCGAAGTAGAAGTACCACGACTCGGTGGATTCCTCATCCGGGGCCGTGCACCATACCCGGCTTCCCGAGTTGGCGAAGGGTCCCCAGTTCCCGGTGGTAACGCCGGAAGTGTGGAGATGACGCAGTTCCTCCACCCCCGGCATGCGCCAGTCTCCGTCAAGCCCGGCGACAAGGTCTTCCGCCTCGCTCCGGGAAGTGTTCCTGTCGGGTCCGATCCACCAGTGAAGACCGGTTTCCGTGTCGAACACACCGTAATCCGTCTCGAGAAAAAAGTCCATCGAGACACCTGGCATGTTCAGCGCAAACAGGGCCATGGCAAGCAGGCTTGTGCGAAAGCGCATGCGGCTCTCTCCTTTCAGGAAGTTCCCGCACCTGGCGAAGACTTCGGCATGAGGGCGGGGAATCATCGGGCCGGGCGTACGTTTCAACCATACAGCCTCGACGCTCGCCGGCAAACAGTGTCTCTTTCCGAGCCCCTGCAAGCCAGGTAACCGCTCTTCCCGGGGCGGGAACCCCAATCAAAACTGAACTCTCTTTTTCCGACATCAGCGCGTTGACAGGGCACTAACCTCTGAGTTTTCTGATTTCGCTTTCGATGTTGGTCAGTTGCCTTTCCAGGAAGTCCTGGTTCTTCCGGAGGAGCTCCCGGGTCTGGGACTTTGTCTTCCCGTCCAGGGAGTCTTCCCTGCTTAAATCAATGAGGCTCTTTCGTGTGGACTCCCTCTCGGCCAACAGTTTCTGCCGATGGCCGGAAAGATATCCGAGTGCGGCCTTTCTCTCGCTGTTCCTTTTCTGCATTCCCCTGAGAAGGAGGTACACCCCGGGAAGAGAAAACAGGAAAACCGCCGCTATCAGCTTGGTTGACGCGGTGAAGCCGGGTGCGAAAACCGCCCCCAGCAAAGGGATTGATACGGCAAGGAACGACAGGAGCATTATTCTCTCGTTCACCTTTTCCGTTTCGCTCTGAAGAAGCTCCTCGTCATGTGTTTCACATGGAGTCTTCAAATTGGATATTGCGTATTTGAGTGTATCAAGGTTCATGATGAGGGATCTGCGGGCTGATTCGTACCTGCTATCGACCATTTTGCCGTAGTCCGCCGAAAGCCCGTCGATGCTGACCCCGTCGAAGGTGTTCAGGGAATGAACCGATGACGCGCAGACATCAAGAAAGTTGAGATCCCATACCTCAAGTTTTCGTTTGAGCTTG
Organism: uncultured bacterium; assembly: GCA_964624405.1. GTDB lineage: Bacteria > Fermentibacterota > Fermentibacteria > Fermentibacterales > JCC-6 > UBA6080. Next base: position 10,668 of record CAZUXA010000028.1, read on the forward strand.
CTCCAGTACACTTTGTTGGTTTCATTCATGTTGTCGCGAATTTTTTCCGCCTGTTCCCTTGCTGCAATCATCCACTTGTCCAGCAACGTTGCCAGGGCCTTGAGGGTGTGGTCTCTGTAGAGCAGATACCTGTACATGCTGAGAAACCCGGAATCGTCCTGCCTCATCCTGTAGACGCCATTCCTGAAGCAAACCCTGTCATCCCCTTCGTAGACCGGCATGGCTGCTGAATCAGCCACGGAATCACATGGGCAGAGGATTGAGTGATCAACCTTGTCCGCATGGCTCTGCACATTTGTTTCGTCGCCAAGAAAATAACTGTCTATCAGCGAGATATCCTTGAATGCCTGGTGGGTCTCTCTCTTGCTGTTCTCTTCGAAAATGTTGATTCCCTGAAGCTTTTCAATGATTCTGGGAAACTCCAGCAGGTTGAAGATGATCATCCAGCCATGTACGTTCAGAGGGTTACTGGAAACTTCGCCGTCGGTGAGGATCTCCACTTTTTTCGTGATAAGGTCTGGATGAAGAAACACCTCTTCAAGCTCGGGTGTGTTCAGTTGATACTCCAGAATGAATACATGTCTGTGGAAGCACAGAATATCCAGAGACAAGTCCGCCTTTTTTCCGTCCGCAATGATCGTGCCGGATGACATGGCATTGAAGCGCAAGGCTTTGACAGAGTTGTGGAGGGTTATCCATTCAGCCCTTACCGCGGGGTACTTGCGGCTCACACGTTCGGAGAGCTTGTCGATGTCTATGGCGCCCGCAATGCTTACCACGCAATGCCTGTATATCCTCATAAGACCCCTCTCGAAAAGCAGAGCCGTTTCCCTGCGTGGTTGAACAATAATCAATACAAGACTGGCCCAAAAAGCTGATGGCTGAATACGGTTTTCCAATGAGTATCGGGGCAATCCGTTTGGATGCCATCCGCTGCTTAAGGCCCCCCCTGATGCGTGCCTTTGTACTGGACCAGCCTCGGAACGGGGTGGTTTCCAGAGGCGTGCTATTGCTGCGGTGGGTTCCGGTTCTGATCCAATGCCTGTTCACAGCTGTTCAGGCAATCCCGGGCGAATTGTCGGGAATTCTGGAAGTCGATGCCTGAATCGATCACTCCCTGGAACTCTTTCCTGGCCTTGTCTGCTTCTCCCTTTTCCCTGTAGCAGAGGCCGAGAAGATTGTGCACCCACGCGTCCAAAACCGGTTTGGTGCTGCCGCCCCTGCCTGCCAGGCTTGCCTGCAGGGCGTCTATTGCTTCGTCGAACCTTCCCTGATTCAGGCAACACTGTCCCAGATCCAGCAGTGCCTGGGCGTCGTCGGGGCGATTCTTCAGTTTCCGCTGCAATCCTTTTTCGGCCTTTTCATAATCACCAGCGGCGAGATAGCCGGAGATCATTCTCAACCGGGCCTCGTTCCCTGCACGCACGGGGTCGCCGCAATCATCCCCGAACATGAAGAAGCCGGCTTCCACGGGTTTTGCCTTGAAACCCGACGCTTCGATTGCGGAGGGCATTGCGTTGACGCCCCCCGGCTGAAGGAATCTGAAGGTTCTGGATAGCCCGGAATCGGGGTGCTTCACTTCCAGATTGTTGCCTATGCAAATGATAAGTCTTTCCGAGTAAAGGTTGCCGAACAGCCAGTAAGGGTCATGCCTTGGAATCCCCCGGGACTCGGCGAAAGACCTGACCTGATCATCACCGGGGAATGCTTTTGATTTTCCCGCCAGGGCCTGAGCCATGGAAGCGTCAACCGGAATCCAGCCGTAACCGGGAAGAAGGAACTCCGCCCAGTTGTGCCCTGCTTCGGTCAACCACATGCAGGTTACGGTGCGGGCGGGGATTCCCAGGCTTCTGCACATGGCGCAGAACACGAAGCTGAACTCCCCGCAGTCACCCTTGAGTGATTTGAAGGAGTTGGCCGCTCCCCTGTTCGCCGGGTCCGGGTACTCATAAACCATGTTGTCGAGAATCCAGTCGAAGATTCCGAGAGCCTGGAAATGGGGATTTGTTATTCCCCCTGCAATCTCCTCCGCTTTGCTCCTGATCTCATCGGTAATCTCAATCCAGGGTTCTGACATGGTGTAACGCCTGTACTCAAACGACTCAAGGTCATAGGGTTCAACCTTGTCCGGATCGACATCGCTCAAAACGGTTTCCCTTTCGAACTGGAAGTCGTAGCTGCAGCAAAGCCGATCCGAATCGGTGAAATCGGTAAGGCGCCAGAAAACTATCCGGTTTCCCGACGATTCATCATCGATTACCTTATCCGGCCGGGGATGGATATCGGTTACGATGGCTTTCTGACCGCGATGATCGGGGGGCAGCGCCACCCACAGCAGGACCTCGGCCGATCCCTCAACCCGGACATTGTCGAAAAAGTGCCAGTACCTGCCTTTAGAGGCCCGCATATCCACTCCCTCCGCCATGATCATGAACACTGCGTGAAGTGTCAGTGTTGCCGCAAGCAAATCATTCGACAACCCGTAACATCATAATATGGCATGATTCCGCTGTACAGAAAGCATTCCCGGATGAAGGCCCTGTACAGAGTAACTCGTTCCGGGGCTCACCCCTCTCCCGCCGGCACCAGACCGGGGGATTTCATTGACCGTCCCGGGATGTTATCATTACCCGGTTTTGCCGGGCCACCCTTGTTCAGCGAATTCCGCACCGAGGCCAGTATGAACGAAGCCGTATTCAAAGCCAGCAGCCCCATGGATCTCGCCATGCCGCTTCAGCAGGCCTACGCGGAGGCTCTCGCTGAAGGCCGGGGGTTCAGGCTGGTTCTGCCTGATCTTGAATGCGGGGAGTTCAATGTCAGCCTGGGCTCCATCGGCGGCGAAGCCATCGATCTGCGGGTTGAGGGGGAAGGCGGGAGACCGGCCACTCTCCGCGGGATAAGCATGTCGCTGGTCGGGAGGAATATCCGGCTGAGAAATCTCATCCTGCGGGGCGCCCGGACACCTGCTTCCGCCCTCGCGGTGCAGACGGTTGATTCTTTCGTTGGAGAACGGCTTGGATTCATCGGAATCTGTCGCCACGACTCGATGAGCAACGACCCCATCGTTCAGATTTCCGCCATGGGCCCCAGGGATCGGAACGCTTCCGCCGTTCTCCGGGAATGCTGGTTCCTGGCGAACGAAGGCGAGGGTTTCAGCGCCGTTCTCTCAAATCCGAGAACCGGCAGAGCCCACATCAGGCATCTGCTTGTGGAACGCTGCGCTTTCCTGGGAAACCGCACAACGGTGTGCCTTGACCCCTGGTTCACCAGGAAACTGGAGCTGAATGGTCTTTTCGTCCTCGAAAACGATGTGGACCAGTGGCTCAGGCTGCGGAGCCCGATGGTGGAAGTTACTGTCAGCGACTCTTTTCTGAGCTGTGCCGGCACTCTTGTGGAGTTTCTGACCGGCCCCGATGTCGCGCGGAACGATTTCCCTCCCGTAGCATCGAACGGATGCCGCTTCATGGGCGCGGCCCCTGTCAGCCCCGAGGATATCGCCGGTTGCGAGGGCGTGACCGGCGCTTCTCTGCCGACACCCGCCGACTGGAACGACGTCATTCGCCTGTGTCAGCGCCCGCCGGACCGGGATGCGCTTGAGGCCTTGCTGAGAGGCTGAGGTGGAAACCCGGGGATCAGCGGTTGTGCCGGACCAGCCCGTTTCCACCATTCATCTCAACACGCACAACGACCTGGTGAGTACTCCTGACGGAGTGGAAAGCCTGCAGACATAAATCCCCGATGGAAGCAGGTTGCCCGTGCCATCCCTGGAATCCCAGAAGATGTTGTGCGCGCCCGCCGCGATCTCTCCGCTCAGCAGCGTTCTCACCAGCCTGCCCGACAGGTCGAACACCTGCAATGTGGCATGGCCCGCCACATCGGCCTGAACGGTTAGCTCCGCGGTTCCCGCAAAGGGGTTTGGAGAGATGGAAAGGCTGACGACGGGGTTCGGGCCCGGTCCTGTCCCGCTTCCCGTGATCGTGAAGCTTACCGTATCGCTGGCGGCGATGGAGCCTTCGGACCATGAGTTCACCACAAGTTCGTGCTCACCGGGATCGGCGTGAAGAGAGTCGCGGTATGTCCACTTCAGCCCTGTGCCGAAAGCGTACAGGTTGCCGTCAGTGGAACCGAAGTACATGACGCCGTCGGTTATTGACGGGGTGCATTGCAGCCCCCAGTTCGGGTTCGGCGACGGATCGAATTCCCAGATGATCTCACCGGTGGCAGCGTCTGCGGTGTAAACCCGGCTGTACGGTTCAACACACCCGCCCCAGAAGACCACGTCATCCGCCACCGCCGGAGAACCGTGAAGACTTCCGGGTATGGCCCACACCTTTGAACCGTCGCTCATCCTCAGGGCAAACACCGAGCTGTCACTGGGTGCTATGGCCCCGCAGATGATCATGTCTTCGAACACCGCCGGTGTTGGTTCGACGATACTTGCAGAGACCTGAATTTCCCATTCCAGGGCGCCGGTCATGGCGTCGAACCTGTGCACCGCCCCGTCCATGCCGCCTATGTATATCTTGCCATCCACTATCGTAGGCGACGTGTCCCAGTATCCGCCTTCGGTGATCGTGTGAGACCAGACGGTCTGGCCCGTACTGGCGTCCAGGGCGCAGAGAGGTCCGTTCAAGGTGCCCACGAAGAACATCCCGTTCCAGGATGCCATGCAGTTGCCGATCTGTCCAGAAATGGCCGTGCTCCATTCCAACTGACCGTCCGAAGCCGAAAGGCAGTACACCGTGGTATGGCCCGGAGACTGGTATTGGTACCCAGCGCACGCCACGCGCCCCTCGAGGACGCAGGGGGTCCCGCCGTGATCGTTCGGGCCGTGAAAAGCCCATATCCTCTCTCCGGAATCGGCGTCCAGGCAGTACACGGAGTCCTGCCCCTGAACATAGAGCCGCCCGTCCACATAGGATGGCGGATCGTCATGGCCACCAATAGGGTAGCTCCATATCTCCTGGCCGGTGGCGGCTTCCAGGGCGTAAACCGATGATCGGCCGACCTGGTAGACCACGCCCTCGACCACCACCGGGTTCTCGAATGTGTGCCAGTCGCTGCAGACAGGAGCGGTCCAGAGCACTTCGCTGGTCATGGGGGCGGGTGACTGGGAGTAACCATGATTCTGGTTGTTCTGCATGTAGGTCGGCCAGTCCGTGTTCAGCCTGGGGATAAGAGCCGCGGGTTCGCCGTTAAGTGAACAGGTAACCGAATCGGGTAGAATGTTCCCGTTCTGGACCAGGGCACGGATCTCGATCCATCCGCTTCCGTAGATACCACCGTCCTCAGGCTGCGTAATGCTGACCCCGATTGCCGATGCCAACGCCATCAGTGCAATGAAAACATGCATGCCAAGCCTCCAAATCAAGTTATCTGCCTGGAGAATATGTTCACGACGGCCCGGAGGGAGAATCCCTGCGTTCCGGATGAAAAAACGGTCCGGCCTTGACAGGGGAAACGGCAGGGGGGATAAGTTTGACAGACACTCAGGGGAGGGAACCGATGAAGATGGATGCCATCCGGACATTGCTGATCATGGCGTCAGTCACCGCGGGTTCTGCGGGCGGAGAGGAACGCTTCGCGGCAAGTCCCGGCGGGATTGTCAGTGACTTTGAAACGGGCCTTGACTGGATGGTGGGGCCCGACAGAGACATGGACTGGGAAGAGGCGAACGCCTGGATAAGCAGCCTGGGTGAGCCATGGCGCATGCCTTCACAGACGGAATTGCAGGAACTGATGGACGCCGGTATCACTTACGAGAGCTGGGGGCTCTTCGAGAACGGCGGTGTATGGGTGTGGAGCACAGGAACGGACAGCGTCTCCCCGCAGTGGCTGTTCGATTTCGACGGCCACCGGGAGGGCTGGTTCTATCCCCGTTCCCATGCCACATACGAGAGAGCTTTTGCCGTGCGACGGTCTTCCCGGGATTGACCCGATCCTCTTGCGGGTACCCGACAGGTTCCGCCCGCGCAGCTCTTCAGGGAGCGGTTTCGGAAGTGCGGTAACGTTGCCCCGGGGTCAGATTCCCGCCCCGACCCCGAGAACGGTGATCCATTGGTGGTTTTCGTCGTCTCCGGCCACATGCCGGAAGATGCCGGCGTTCAGCCCGAGGGCGCTGAAAGCGCCGGACAGCTCCAGACCAACATAGGTCTGCCCGGGCTCCACATCCCCGAGGGGGTTGCCCCAGGTTCGAAGCAGTGAACCAGCCAGCCCCACATTGAAAATCGGGAGGAAGCTCATCTGGCCGTACCGGTACCCGAGGTTCACCTTGCCGCCCCCGAAACCCGGCTCGAGCTGAACAAATGGACCGTGGTGACCATAACGCCCCACGGGCTGGTTCATCGCAACACCCAGCACCCATCCCAGCTTCAGCGGAGTTGAATACCTGGTCATGGCGCAGGGGAACAGAAACGGCCTTCGGGGTTCGGCTGGACAATCGGGAATGGCCGCCTGAGCCAGGCCCAGAAGAACAAGAAGCGTTGCCAGGATTCTCATTGTCTCTCCTGTCTTCGTTGAACAAGGATTGTACGCTTTGGCTGTTGGATTGAACAGCCCCTTGAAGCAGGGGCTGTTCAAAACTGGCGCGGCGTCAGCCCGTGTAGCGGGAATCCCCGAAGGCGAGTACCGGGAAGAAGATGTAGGGCAGCAGAATCATTCCTATGGCGAAACCGCCGCTTTTGCCGAACTTCTCCGCGATCGCGAAAATCATGATGAAGGAAATGACAATGTTCACAAAGGGAACAAAGCAGAGAATTACCCACCACTCGGGCTTCTTCGCTATCTGAAACATTACTATGAGGTTATAGATCGGGATCAGGCAGGCCCATCCGGGCTGTCCCGCTTTCTCGAAGATCTTCCACTGGCAGACGATCATAAGAATGGCCAGCGCGATTCCTAAAACCATGAATGGCAGCGAAAAAAGCAATGCTTCCGTGCCCGAGGCCCTGTTCTGCGCGAACGCGATTCCGGAAACAGACAGCACCGCAACAAGTGCCGTTATGATGCCCACCCTTACTCTCATTCGAACCAACCTCCGGTTTAAAGACGAGTATTAGCGGATCGGACGACCTCTCCGCCGGTTCCATAAATACGCATCCGGCAGCGGGATGCGGCGACAGATCGGAGCATAGCCCCGGATTCGCCCCGTGTCAAAGCAGACGAAAGGCTGCCGGAGGCCCTTGGGAACCTATTCGATAAATGCCAGAGCCTGGTCCAGATCGGCAATCAGATCATCCACGTCTTCGATACCAACAGAATAGCGGACAAGGTCGTCGGTAATCCCGGCTTTGAGCTTCGCTTCCGGGGAAACCTTGGCGTGGGTCATTGAAGCCGGGTGCTGAATCAGGGTTTCCACCCCTCCAAGTGAAACGGCAAGCGCGGCCAGTTCAACTTTGTCCATCAGGATTCTGCCGGCTTCAAAGCCTCCCTTCAAACCGAATGATATCATGGCTCCGGCGCCATTCTGCTGCCGCAGTGCCAGCTCGTACTGAGGATGGGACCGAAGGCCCGGATACCTGACCCAGGCTACCGCGGGATGGCTTTCAAGGTATTCCGCGATTCTGAAGGCGTTGGCCTGGGCCCGTTCGATTCTTACAGAGAGTGTCTTCAGCCCCCGAATCACAAGAAATGCCTGATGCGGATCCATGTTGGGTCCCATGCTGGTCATCACGTTGTACATGAGCTTGTGATCCGCTTCGGTTTTCGCCACTATGACTCCGCCAACCACGTCGGCATGCCCGTTGATGAACTTGGTGACCGAATGCAGCACCACATCCGCCCCAAGTTCAAGTGGTCTTTGCAGATAAGGAGAGCAGAAGGTGTTGTCCACCACCAGACGGATGTGGTGAGCGCGGGCAATCTCCGCGCAGGCCGCGATGTCGGTGATGGTGATGGTGGGGTTCGCGGGGGTTTCGATGAACAGCAGCCTGGTGTTTGGGCGTATCGCCGCTTCAATCCGGTCAGGGCGACTGGTATCCACAAATGTCGCCTCCACCCCGAAGCGGATGAAGTGCTTCTCCAGTACACTTCGGGAAGCGCCGTACACGGCATCGGTGGAAACTATATGACCGCCGGCTTCAAGGAAGGACATGTAGACCGTGGTCACCGCCGCCATGCCGCTTGCCACGGCGATTCCTCCAAACCCGCCTTCAAGGGCGGCCACCGCGTCTTCCAGAACCCGGATGGTCGGGTTGCCCAGACGGGTATAGATGAAGCCATCGCTTTCCCCGGCGAAGCAGTCCGCTCCGTGCTGCGCATTCCTGAAAGCGAAGGTGGAAGTCTGATAGATTGGAGGGTTAACCGCCATCAGGGCATCCGGCTTCTGTCCTCCGTGAACGAGTATGGTATCGAACCCCGCGTCCTTCTTCATATCAATCCTTACTTGTTGCCTATTATCTATTTGTAACACGTCATCCTGTTAACGCCTGCGGTGTTCCCGCAGTCACAGACGATTAAAGCCAATGCTTCCTGTGACGGCTGTTCTCCGCCCGGCTTACTCGGCCCGTGGTCAGCCTATCGGCTTCTCCCAGGAGCTGGGAATCTCTTCTGGAAAGCGCCAGAGGGCCATGTGATCCTGATCCGCAACATAGATGCCGCCTTCGGAGCGCTGCCGGTACCCCATCCAGGTGTGAAACGGCACCTCGTTCATGCAGTCGTCCGAGACGATGGTTTTGGTTTTCTTGTCGGGCTGGATCTCGAGTTCATGCCGGGCGTCGGAGAAGCGGCTTTGCGCCGCAAGGTGGGACTGCTCGGTGTGAAGCTCCGAAAAGACCACCTGGCGAAACACCTTGCCCGGCCTGTGAGTGGCATACCAGGCATACTCGATTGGAGTGAGGTTGGACACCAGTAAAAGCTGGATCGGACACATGACCAGATAGATGTGACGCTGCCGCTGGTCCTGATCGGGGCTGCCGGCGGCGACCGCCACTTCCGCGGGAGACATCTCCTCCCGGCACTGGCTTGAACTGAATGTATGGAGCTGTTCGCCGGGTGCGAGTTCCAGTACCTCACCGCCGGTCTTCACCAGGAACAAGCTCCGGTAAGCCTTTATCGGGGTGCACGAGAAAGCGTTGTTGGATAAAGCGGTCTTTGTGCGCTTGCCGGCCGCCGCGGCGGCGAGGGCACTCACCGTATCGCCCATGGCGTCGCGCCAGCCACCCTCGTCAAGATACTCGAAATCCGGCCTGCCGTTGCTTACCGCCAGATCAACGAACAGCTTCCGGCCTCTGAAGTGCTTGCCGGAGCCCGGGCTGCGGTGCCGGGCAAGCCCCTGGATTCCAAGAGAGGTTGCTGTAATCCCACCCTGGGGAATTGAAAGAACAAGACGAAGATCAGGCATGCAAAGCTCCTTTTTCACGCCGGTTTGACAAGGTCAACAGGATTGAGCTGCTCTGGCAAACCCCACCCGGACAAATCATTCCAAAATATACAGAGATTCCGACCCCTGATGGTATCCGGGGAACATGATCCAAACGCCCGGAATCACCCGCCGTGACAACGCAGCTCAACCGCGGGGCCGGGGCTCACGGTCCGGCAAGAGCTTCGGAGAACGCCTCTTCCACCATGGCCTGCGGCACTTCCAGGGCGACAGCGGCTTCAACCATGGCCCTGTGAGCGTCTCTGACTGTTCGGATGCTTTCAATGGTTTTCCGGTAAACCGCATCCCGGTTCACCGGACCCGGGGTCAGACCCTCCTTCCAGGCCTGAACCGCCACTTCCGCCGCAACCGACGCATGCACCTCCGGCGCGTTCACTTCCGGCATGATGTTCATGGGGTTGAACTCTCCCTTCCTGCCCTCCGCGGCAATGGCTTTCGCCGCCGCAACCGCCATCCCTTCAGTGATTGCCTTCGCCCCTGAGAGAAGCACGCCCTTCAGAATTCCCGGAAAACCAAGGCAGTTGTTCACCTGGTTCGGCAGGTCGCTTCTGCCGGTGGCAACCACCGCCGCTCCGGCTTCCAGCGCGATTCGCGGATAGATTTCCGGAACAGGGTTGGCGCAGGCGAACACGATGGGTTTCGGGTTCATGCCGCTTATCCACTCCCGCCGCACAAGCCCCGGCGCCGAGGCGGCCAGCAGAACATCCGCTCCTCCAAGTGCCTCTCCGATGCTGCTGAAGCCCTGCGGATTTGTGATTGCGCACAGCTCCCTGTGCCAGGCGAAACCTTCGCCCTGAAAATCGGCTCTTCCCGGAACAAGCGCGCCGATCCCGTCGAACATTGAGATCATTCCCGGTTGTACCCCGGCCTCGATCAGAAGCCTGGCGGAAGCTGAACAGGCGGCTCCGGCGCCAAGGAACACAACCCGGGACTCGGACAGTGTTCGCCCGGTTACCTCCAGGGCGTTCAAAAGCCCGGCGAGCATCACGCACGCGGTGCCCTGGGCATCGTCGTGCCAGACCGGTATCGGGCTTCTTCTTCTCAGTTCATCCAGAACCCGGTAGCAGTTCGGCTGCGAGATGTCCTCAAGGTTCACTGCGCCGAAGGATGGTGAAGCCGCCAGTACGAACTCCACCAGTTTTCCGGGGTCGCTTTCACCCCGTTGGTTTCTTGTGTTCACGCACAGGGGAACCGCGTTCAGCCCGCCAAGCCATGCCATCAGAAGGGCTTTGCCCTCCATGACTCCCATGCCCCCCGGGGGGGTGCAGTCCCCATCCCCAAGCACCCTGGTGGAATCGCTGATCACTGCCACCGTAGAGCCTCTCATGGTCAGTTCAAGGCTTTCGCCTTCCTGATCCCTGATCGCGGTGGATATCGAGGATACCCCCGGAGTGTACCACACTCCAAGCCATTCAGGGTTCATCTGCGCCACCGACGGCAGAAGCCGGACCTTGCCCCCGCAGAGCCTGTGGGCTTTCAGCGCGAGTATCTTCAAGAATCGGGTTCTTGCGCCGTCGGAATCCGGCATGTCATCGAATCTTTCCAGAGCCTCCTTCAACCCGAAGGGCTTCATGGCTTGCCTCCTCGAGTGAAAATGCTTTGCCCCATGGTGTCCAGCGCCACGAAAACGGGATACTCCCTGAGCTCCATGGAGTACAGGGCTTCGGAACCAAGATCGTCCCACGCCAGAACACCGCAGGAAACCACGCATCCTCCGCCCAGTGCCGCGGTGCCCCCGGGGGCGGCCAGGTAAACCGCGCAGGCGTTGGTGATAGCCGCAGACACCCCGGGGCTGCGGGGGCCCTTTCCAATGAAAATTCTCACACCGGCCTGGAGCAGGAGGGGTGTCCAGGGGTCCATTCTTGCCGATGTTGTAGGGCCCACCGCGCCGGAGGCGCGGCCCGGGGGAGCGGGGGTCGGGGCGGCGTAGAATACCGCGGCTCCCATCGGGTCGAAGGGGAGGGGCATGCCCCTGGCCAGGAGATCCGCCATTCTTCTGTGGGCCCGATCCCGGCAGGCCACCACAGGACCGGAAAGCAGAACAGGTGTACCCGCTCTGAGTTTCATGAGGTCATGATGGGAACACCTTGTATGAAGTTTCGTCACAGCGACCTCACAGAGGTTCTGTGGGCATGACAGCCCAGGCAGACCGCAATCGGCAGTGAGGCCATATGGCAGGGAGCCGTTTCCACCCTGGCCTCCAGGGCGGTGACCGGGCCTCCGAACCCCTGGGGACCGATACCGGTGGAATTCGCCGCTTCAAGTATGCGCTTCTCCAGCGGTCTCAGCCCGGGGTTGGCGTTGGGAATACCGATGGGCCTCATAAGCGCCTTCTTCGCCAGAACTCCGCACATCTCCAGGTTTCCCCCGAGGCCGACGCCGACAAACACCGGCGGACACGCGCCGGCGGCGCCGGCATTGACGACGCCCTTTACAAACTCCACCACATCGTCCTCACCGGACAGGGGGGGCATCATGCCAACCACGGAAACGTTCTCGGACCCGGCCCCCTTGACCAGCAGGCTCAGTTTCAGACGATCCCCCTCCACCTCATCAAGGTGAAGCACCGCCGGGGAGTTGGAAGGGAGGGGAATTCTTCCCAGAGGATCACTGACCAATGAGTTCCGAAGCCGGCCTTCCCTGTAGCCCCTTTCCACTCCGCGGTTGATGGCGTCGGCCAGGGAGCCGTCACTGATGACCAGCCGGTTCCCCCTTTCCGCGAACACCACCGCTATGCCTGTGTCCTGACAGATGGGAAGCCCTGTGGATTCAGCTTCATCAAGGTTCCGCATACAAAGTTCCAGGGCGGTTCTTCCCGGTCCGCCGGGAGAGGTGTCCCGGGCGGCTTCGAGCAGGTTTCGAAGCCCTGCAGGGGGGCGGGTGCAGGCCTCGACACACATGGCCGCCAACGCCTCTTCAACTTCCACGGTGCTGATTAACCTGACCTCAGCGGCTGGTTTCACTGCTTATCCACTCCAGATAGTCTTCCGAC
>CAZUXA010000029.1:0-19388 GCA_964624405.1 uncultured bacterium
TGCTTTCAGCTGCCGGTTTCGGCCCGGTTTCGGTCTGCCATTCCCCGGATTCCCCGGAAGCCCTGAAAGAAGCAGCTGCGGCGGCTTTGGAAGGGGCGGATGTGCTTCTGGTTGCGGGTGGTGTATCCATGGGCACCCGGGATTTTGTGCCGTCGGTTATGAAAGAGCTTGGTTTCCGATTTCTGTTCGAAGGGGTTGCTCAGAAGCCGGGGAAACCCCTTTGTTTTGCGGTAAGGAACGGAAAAACCTTCTTCGGTCTTCCCGGAAATCCCGTCAGTGTTCTGGTGGCTCTGGAGGAAGTGGTCATTCCTTTTCTGAGGAAATCCTCGGGTTTCACACGTTTCAGAAAGAAGAGATTCACCGGTCGCATGGCCCACGACCTGCGGAAGAAGCCCGGCAGAACCCAGTTTTTCAGGGCAACAGCGGTTGCCGGGGAGCCCGGTTTTCTGATCAGTGTTCCCGAAACCCGGGGTTCCGGCGACCTTATGAGCGCTGTGGCCGCCAACTGCCTGGTGGTGCTTTCGGAAGGCTCTTTCGGGGCGTCAAGGGGGGAGGAGGCTCCGTTTTCTTTCCTGGGGTCGTTCGCGGGAGAGACGGTCTTTTCATGAATGAGCCCAACCGGCCTCCCCCGGTTCATCTCAGGCTTTCCGTAACCGACCGGTGCAACCTCAGGTGTTTTTACTGCATGCCGCCCCGGGGCGTGCCGGAGGTTCCCCACCACCGGCTGTTGTCCCTGGAAGAACTGGGGTTTCTGTCAGGGGTGATCCACCGGGCGCTGAATCTGGAGAAGATCCGCATCACCGGGGGTGAGCCTCTGGTTCGAAGGGGAGTCGCCGCGTTGCTGCCCATGCTTCCCGGGGTTCCCGATCTGGCAATGACCACCAATGGCGTTCTCCTCTGCGAAATGGCGGCTGAACTTGCCAGGGCGGGCCTGTCCCGGGTGAACATCAGTCTGGACAGTCTGGACGATTCCGTTCTCAGAAGGATAACCCGCAGGGATGTTACCCTGTCAATGGTGGAAAATGCTGTGAAATCGGCTCTTCACAATGGCCTTGCTCCGGTCAAGATCAACTGTGTGGCACTCCGGGGGGTCAACGATGGTGAACTCGGGCGCATCGCGGAGTGGGGCGCGGGGCTCGGGGCGCATGTGAGGTTCATCGAGCACATGCCGAGGGCTGTTCCCAAGGCCGGCGGGGAAACGGTGCTCAGGGATGAAATCGCCGCCCTTGCCGGTGGAGGAAAACCCTTGGGAAGAGAGGGCACCGAGGAGACCTGGGTGCGGTCAGACGGTGTTCGGTTCGGAATCATCGCGCCGGTGTCCGGACATCTCTGCCGAACCTGCAGAAGGGTCCGGCTCACTGCCCAGGGGATGTTCCTGCCCTGTCTCTCCGGTGTGGGCGCCGAGGATCTGAAGGCTCCGCTTCATGCGGGGGCATCGCCGGAAGAGCTGGCCAGGCTTGTGATTTCCGCCACGGAGCGGAAACCCGAGAGGGGTTTCTGTCATTCCCTGCCAATGTGGCGCATCGGAGGGTGAACATGAACGAGGATAACCTGCATTTCGATCGAAGAGGCACTCCGAGAATGGTGGATGTCTCCGGAAAGGGGGTCACCCTTAGAACCGCGGTGGCCAGGGGCGGAATCCAACTGGGAGATTCGAACCTTGAAGCCCTGGGCTTGTCGAAGAAGGGGCCGGTGCAGACCACCGCGGCACTGGCGGGGATTCAGGCGGCGAAAAGGGCGTGGGAGCTGATTCCGCTGTGTCATGCCCTGCCGCTGGAAAAGGTGGAAATCACCTTCGACCTTCAGGATCAATGTCTCTGGTGTCGCTGCGCCGTTGCCGGCGAGGCCAAAACGGGTTACGAGATGGAAGCCCTGGTTGGGGTTTCAGTGGCACTGCTGACCGTGTACGACATGCTTAAAGCGGCTGGAAAGGGCATGGTTATCCGGGAAGTGAAGCTGGTGGAAAAGACAGGCGGCAAAAGCGGTGCATGGAGGTGCGAGCAGTGAAATCCTTCGCGGTGCTCACCGTGAGCGATTCCTGCGCCAGGGGCGACAGGAAGGACGGAAGCGGCCCGGAAATCATTCACCTGCTTGAGAAGGCGGGATATGCCGCCGGGGAGTACAGAGTGGTGCCGGACGGAGTGGAACCGGTATCCTCGGCCCTGATCGAGCTGTGTGGGAGGGCTGCGCTGGTAGTAACCACCGGGGGTACCGGTTTCTCACCCAGGGATTACACGCCGGAAGCCACCATTGCCGTTTGCCAGCGGATGGTGCCGGGCATTCCCGAGATGCTCAGGGCCAGGTCCGCCGTTACTGTTGAATCCGCCTGGCTGGGCCGGGGAACCGCGGGTATTTGTGGGGGCGCTCTGGTGATCAATCTCCCCGGAAGCGTAAAGGCGGTCCGGGAATGCGTGGGATTTCTGCTTCCACTGCTGCCCCACGCCCTGGGTGTGCTGGACGGCAGCGCCGGAAGGTGCGGAGGTTAGCGGGTCTTTACTTTCCACTCCCCATTGTTTACCTTCATATTCAAATAGTACATGTAAGTAAACGATGCGTCCCGTGAAGTGGGGGTTCGTGATGGGGTATCTTTGGCTGTTTCAGCTTTTTCTCACATCCTCTACCGCTCACATCAACAACCAGTGGCTGGATGTGGAAATCACCAATGACCACTCGACAGGGTGGGCCGGGGCTGTTGTCTCTCTTTACGACCGGTACTCCGGGGTCTGGGTGGCCGACCAGTCGCACCCCTTTTCCCGGGTGAGGTGCCAGGGCTTCAGCCCGGCTTCCGGAACACTGACCACCACCGACACATCCGCAGTCTTCACCTCTCTGTCGATGCAGGGCCCCGATGGTGTTCTGCCGATCGGGATCACCATCACATACACACTGGTAGAGCGGGGTCTGGAAATCGGCTACAGGCTGGAGTTCTTTGAAGATGTGGAACTCCTGGATCCCCTGGAGTCCTGCTTTCATACAGTGGGCTGGGCGACAGCCAGAATCGAGAATCAAACCGGGCTGGACGAAACCTTTCCCCTGAACGCCAGCACATGGTTCCAGCGATTCAGCGGAAGCCAGCTCATCTATCTCGAAGGCGGAGAAAAGCCCCCGCTTCTGCTGGTGTTTCCCAATGTTTCAAAGGGGATCATCTGGGTTGAAGACTACGGCGTTCCGGAGATTTCCATGCGTTTTTTCGACACCGAGGCCCCCAGGGAAAATTGCATGGGCCCTGACCTGCATTCCCTGGTTCCCGGCGGCGAGGTTCGCGAGTACTTCGTCCGGGTGAGCCTTGACGAGTATTTCGCCCCGCTGTTCATCAGCAACCATCCCCACGGATACGAGAGGACCGCCGCCTGGATGCTGGACGAGATCCCCTTCATTCACCCCGGACAGGGTTACATCTGGGGGTTTTCCGAAACCTCCGAAGGTCCGGAACCGGTCAGCGCTTCATTGATCCGGCTGCTTGAAGATCATCCCGACATGAAGATGGACTGGCTGATACTTCCCGACGGGATTTTAACCCCCAACAGAGACTCCGCATGGTGTGAACCCGGGTGGGAGTGGAGCTGGTCCCACTGGCACTCCACCTGGCGGATAAGCACCGAATCCACACCGGAGTTCAGGCAGTGGCTCATCAACATTCAGAACAACGTTTACCCCTGGGCTGACAGGGTTCGAATGGGCAGCCACGGCTATCATCATACACCGAATCTTGACTCGGCCTACGGAGAGTTCCACGAATTCATAACTTACGAACCCTGGGAGCATAACGAACGATTCAGGGTAAACATGCTCGACATCGACGAAATCGGTCTGGACAGCAACATGGTGAATGTTGTGCGTTTCGCCGGCCATCGCACTTCGCTGAGTGGTCTGTACGCGGTGATAGACCACGGCTTCAGCTTCTACTGCAACGGGTGGAGACTTATCGACTGGTTCGCCGGCAAGCAGTTCAGAAATCAGTGGATCACCATGTACCAGACGCCCTCCGGGCGTATCTGGGGCTCCAACACCATCTGGTGGGGGGACACCCACGGCGAGCCTCATCCGGTTGTGTACATCTCCGAAGTTCTCGAGAGGGGGAAATTCGGCCTTCTCGGATGCCATCCCATCTCCATGATGGGGTGGGGAGTCTGTCCCGACGCTTATGCTCGAATCGACAGTATCACCACCTCCATGGAGCAGGACTACCCCCACTTCGGGTGGCTTTTCCCGGTAGAGTACGGCGATTACCTGGAAGCGTGCTACAACATCACGATCCGCAGAATCCGGAACCATGAAGGCATCCTCACCATGGAGTTCGAGGGAGCGGTTCCGGAAGGCATGACCTTCGCCGCCAGGCTTCACCCGGATGACCTGGTGAGCCATGTGACCCTGGACGGCGTTCCCGTCGACTGGGAACTGCGGAGCGGCGGAAGGCTGTTTGCGGTTTCCCAGGCCTTCGCTTCCGGGGCGCACACCCTTGAGGTTCTGATCATGCCAATGAACGAAGAACCCGGGGATAAGCCGGTTATCCTGAGGATCTCAAACCCATCCGCTTGCAGTGGGATTCACATCCGAATCGAAGGCCTTGAACCGCAGGGCCCGCTTCAGACAAGGCTGTTCGACCTGAGCGGCAGACTGGTTTACCGGGGGAATACGGTCTTGCGGGAAGGTACCGCTGTGATTTCCCCCGGCCGGATTCTGCCTTCCGGAGTTTACTATGTGATGGTATCTCACGGTGACTGGTCAGCTTCGGGAAGGACGGTGGTACTCCGCTGAGACTGTTGCCTTCAGGGCTTCTTGATCTCCTTCCATACTTCCACCAGCCCCTCCTCCCCCGGTTCCTGGCTCCATCGCCGGTTGACGAACAGGCTCACCATCCTGCTGTTGGACGAGGTTGTCTGGGCTTCTATACGCTTGGCGCCCCATGTATTGGCAATCCTTTCGCAGAAATCCGTCAGGATTCCCCCCAACCCCCGGTTCTGCCATGGGTCGCCCACCAGCACCGCGTACTCCGCTGATTCCAGCCCGGGGTCGGCCACCAGCCTTCCCACTCCGAGAAGCTTTCGATTCTGATCATTCCCGTGTTCGGCCACAATGGCCATTTCCCGGTCATAGTCGATGTAGCAGTGTCTCACCGCCGCATCATGGTTCGCCCAGTTGTAAAAGAACCTGAACCTGGAGTAGATCGACTCCCGGGAACAGCTTCCAAGAAGCTCAAGCCACATCGGCTCATCCTCCGGCCGCACCGGTCTTAGCAGAACCGGCGTTCCGTCCTTCAACACTGCTTTCTCCACGAACTCTTCCGGATACGGTCTCAGGGCCAGGTGACCGTAAGGTTTGTCGGGTACAGCCCCGGGGTCCACCAGAGCCCTGGCATCCAGGGCGGTCACTTCACCCGGACCGGCCAGAAGGGGGTTTATGTCCAGCTCGCTTATCTCGGGATTGTCCGAGGCCAGGTAGGAAAGCCTCATGATCGTTTTGACCAGGGCATCCATGTTCACTCCCGGCTTTCCCCTGTACCCCTTCAGCAGTGGCAGTATCCTGAGCTTTTCAAGCATTCTCATCACAAGTGTCTCGTTGAGAGGCGGGAAACCAAGGGTGTTGTCCCCCAGGATTTCGGCGTTCACACCCCCGGCTCCCACCATGATCACCGAACCGAAGACCGGGTCCCGCTTGAAACCCAGTATCATTTCCACCCCGGAACTCACCTTTGCCATTTTCTGAACGGTCACACCGTTGATTACCGCGCCGGGCTGCCACTGAGCCG
The DNA here is from genome assembly GCA_964624405.1 of uncultured bacterium. Taxonomy (GTDB): domain Bacteria; phylum Fermentibacterota; class Fermentibacteria; order Fermentibacterales; family JCC-6; genus UBA6080. The sequence goes on from CAZUXA010000029.1 coordinate 5,750, forward strand.
CTCTTTCGACAATCCTGTCGAAGGCGGAACGGACCTGAGCGGGGTCTTTCAGGTTCAGCTCGACTCCCCCCGCCTCGGTCTTGTGGGTGATGTCCGGAGAGTCCAGCTTGAGTACAACCGGGTATCCCATCCCTTCCCCGGCCGTCACCGCCGTTTCCCGGTCCCGGGCCGGCAGGGGCATTGTCGTGGAAATCCCGTAGAACTCCAGAAGCTTCTTCGCCTGCCTTTCCGGGAGCATTGCCTTTCCCGCCGAACATGCCTTGCCGATGAAACTCCTGGTCTTCTCCCGGGATTCGGCAAGCTCGAGCCGAATATCCCGGGGAGTCTGGTGAAGGGATTCAAGGTTGCGGGCGTAGTTCACAAGGGTCATGAAGGCTTCCACGGCCTGCTCGGGAGTATCGTAAACGGGAATTCCGCACTCCGCGAGGGTTCTCATTCCCTCCCTCACGGTTTCCCCCCCCATCCAGGATGTGAGAATGGGCTTTCTCGTCGTGCCCGCCAGCTTACCGATGCATCGGGCAACACCGTCGGGCTTTGTCATGGCCTGGGGCGTCAGAATTACCAGAAGCGCGTCCACGCCCGGATCAGCCAGAACGATTGAAGAGGCCTTTTCGTATCTCTTCGTTCCCGCGTCGCCGAGAATATCCACCGGGTTTCCGCCGGACCAGAAGCCCGGAAGGCACTGGCTCAGCCCGGCGACACTCTCCCCGGAGAGGTCGGCCAGAACACCGCCCGCGGCCATAAGGGCGTCTACCGCCATGACCCCGGGGCCTCCGGCGTTGGTGACGATTCCCAGGCGGGCGCCCCTGGGGACCTTCTTTCTGCCCACCAGTTCCACGCAGCCGAATATTCCGCCCACATTCAGTACCCGGGCCATCCCCGCCCTTGCGAAGGCCGCGTCGTAAACCGAGTCTTCGGAAACCATGGCACCTGTATGTGAGGCGGCAACCGCCGCGGACCGGGGAAACCTTCCCGCCTTGTAGACGATTATGGGCTTTGCCCTGGCGAACGCTCTGGACGCCGTCATGAAACGCCGGGCAGAGGTTATGGATTCAACATACAGTACGATGGACTCCGTTGTTTCATCTTCCCCGAAATAATCGATAAGGTCTGCGAAATCAACATCAAGAGCGTTTCCCACGGAAACGAAAGCGGAAAAGCCGATTTTCTCCTGCCTCGCCCAGTCCAGCACCGAGGTGCAAAGGGCGCCGGACTGGCTGATGAACGCCACACTTCCCTTTTCCGGCATGGCCGGGGCAAAACTTGCGTTGAGGTTCAGCGCCGGAACTATCACCCCCAGGCAGTTGGGTCCCAGAACCCTCATTCCCGGCAGCCGCCTTCTAACCTCAGAGAGTTTCCTTTGCATGGCCAAACCCTCGGCGCCCGCCTCACCGAACCCGGCGGACATGATGATAACCCCCTTTACACCGGCTTCGGCGCATTCGACAAGAATGCCTTCAACCTCTCCGGCGGGGGAACACACCGCAACAAGGTCGGGGGTTCTGGGAAGGGAAGCAATATCGGGGTGGCACGGCACGCCCAGCACCGCCTCACTGCCGGGGTTCACCGGATAGACCACCCCCCTGAAGGCGCTTCCCACAAGGTTTCGAAGGACCCTGCCCCCGACACTGTTGGGGTTTATGGTCACGCCGGTGATGGCGATTCTTGTCGGTTTGAGAATACTGTCGAGCCCGTGAACATTCATTGCCGGCACCTCCGATCGAGAACTTCTGTGCTCCGAAGATATGCCCGAAGCATTCCGTGTTGCCAGTGGGAATATGTTTGCACGGTCAGGAAGGAGACGCGGGTTATGAAAACCGTTCCCCGGGGTTCAGCTGAGAACCGGTCACGGTTGTTGTTGCTGCTCACCGCGGGAATCTGGGGCTTTGCCTTCACCGCCCAGAGGGCCGGCATGGAGCATATGGGTCCTCTGGCTTTCAACGGGGCGAGGTTTCTTCTGGGCGCCCTGGTCCTTTTGCCCTTCTACCGCCGAAGGATTTCGCTTCCGATGCTGGTTCCCTGCGTCATCTCCGGCGCGGTGCTTTTCGCCGGAGCCTTTCTTCAGCAGTGGGGAATGGTGTACACCTCGGCGTCGAAGGCGGGGTTCATCACCGGGCTTTATCTCGTTTTCATTCCTGTGATAGGCTCGGTTTTCAGAGAAAGGGAATCAGCGGCGGCATGGGCCGGTTTCTCCCTGGCCCTGTTCGGGCTCTATCTGCTCAGTTTTACCGATGGCTTCAAAGCTGTGAATCCCGGAGACGTTCTGCTAATACTGGGAGCCCTTGCCTGGGCATTCCATGTCAGGCTGATAGGAAGGTTCGCATCGAGTATCCACCCCGGCGGGCTTGCCCTGGGTCAGTTCACCGTGTGCGCCCTTCTCAGTGTCGTCGGCGCGCTGGTTTTCGGCGAGAGTTTCAGCGGGGCCGGGGGCGCCGTTGTTCCCCTGGCTTACAGTGGAATACTCTCCGTCGGCCTGGCATTCACACTCCAGGTGTTCGCCCAGAAGCGGGTTCGGCCATCGGCAGCGGGGGCGATCATGGCCCTGGAAGCGGTTTTCGCCGCTTTGGGAGGATGGATGATTCTGGGGGAAAGCCTTTCCTTTGTGGAACTCGCCGGTTGTTTCCTGATGCTCGCCGGAGCTTTTCTTGCCGCCCGAAGTCAGGGCGTGGCCGGGGAACGGCTTGATTGTCATTGACCGGGCCCCCCTTCCGGCTTATTCATGCTTAACTCTTCAAGGAGGCTCGGGATGAAGTTCCTCTGCACCGCCGACCTTCACCTGGGAAGGGCCATCACCCTTCCAGAGGGTGTTTCGCAGGAAGCCCAGGGTCCGTCAAGGGCATGGAATCTCATCTGCGGCATTGCGCTGGACCGGAAGGTCGATGCCCTGCTTATCGCCGGAGACGCGATTGATTCGGAGAGAAGCTACACCGAGGGCATGGCGGTGTTCAGGCACGGTCTGAAGCGGCTGCAGTCCGAGGGAATTCCCGTGATTCTCACCGCGGGCAATCACGACTGGAACCTGATTGCCGAGGCGGCTCTGGGTTTTCCGGGTGTTGTGCCACTGGGTCTGGACGGCGAGTGGGAAACCCACTCATTGGGTGATGTAACCATCGCGGGCTGGTCCTTTCCCGCCAGACATTACGGCGAATCCCCGATGGAGGGTTTTCCGGAGGTGTCCGGGCGGATCGTGGGCCTTCTGCACTGCGATCTCGCCGGTGGTTCCAGTCGCTACGCGCCGGTTTCACTGGCGGAACTCGAGTCAAAACCCGCGGAGGCATGGGTTCTCGGCCATGTTCACTCACCCCTGGAAGCAAGAAAGTGTTTCTACCCCGGGGCTCCGGTGGGATTGAACTGCACAGAAACCGGCCCAAGAAGCGTGGTGCTTATGGATACGGATATGATGACAACGAGAAGAATTCCCCTGCCTGTTCTGGAGTGGAGGGAAGCCACCATTACCGAGGCCGATTTTCTTCATCCCGACGAGGGTATTGATTCGGTGGTTCAGAGGGCACTCAGCGAGAAAGCGGAGGCCGAGTTGACCGGTTTCAGGGTGTACTTTCAAGGCCGTACATCCAGAAGGATAGACTTCCGCGAAGCGGCAATAACCCTGGACAACAGGCTGTTCCCCGGAGGTTTCTTCATCCAGCAGGCAATCGATTTCACCCGGCCGCTGCTGGATGTGGAGAACCTCGCCCGGGGCCGGCGTATGAGTTCTCTGCTTGCCAGGGAACTGCAGTCCATGGACCCCGACTCCGAGGAGTACGCGGTTGGGCTCGATCTCCTTGAGGAGCTTCTGGGTCAGGAGAAGGCCGTTGAAGCTTAGGTCGCTGCGAGTCATCGCCATGCCCGGGTTCCCCCGGGGGGGGCCGGTTCTCGAAGACCTCAGCGGGAAAATGAACATTCTCATCGGTGTGAACGGATCGGGAAAAACAACCCTGGCCCGGGCTGTCCGATGGCTTCTCTGGCCGGCCACAGCGGACAGCAACGCCCTGAGGTTTCTGACAGCCCAGACTTTCGACAACCGGGCACTGGAGATCAACCAGAGCCACTCCTCGGGCCAGGCCGCCCTCGACCTTCCCCCGGAAAACCACGCCCACTGCTTCACCATGACCTCGGACGAGCTGTTTGACGGCAATACCTCCTCATTCGCCGAGCTTGTGAAACTGAAGCTGTCCGGCCAGGTCTCCGTTGACCGGCTGTATCAGCCTCTGGAATCCATCAGGCACGACCAGGAAAGGCTGAAGTCGCTCCGGGAGAAGTACGAGAAGAGGCGCCAGGAACTTAACGAGGAACATGTGAAAGCGTCCGCTCTTCCCGAATTGAAAGCCCTGCTCGCGGAATCCGACGGTGCCCGGAAGCGGCTTGACCGGTTGTACAGAGCCCGGGAAAGGCGGGAACTGAAGGCACTTCTGTTGTCAATGAAAGACCTTGAGAACACGAAACCCGCGGACCGCGACAACGCAAGGCGGCTCGAACCCCAGCTTCGGGAGCTGAAGAACAGGGAAGCCGAGCTGGGCGGTCTGATGGAGGAATGCGGAAGAAAAATCCGGGAAACAAGGCTGGATCGTCAACCGGTTCACGCCGGCGAAATCTTCGGCACCCTGGAAGCACTGGTGAAGGCCGCGGAGAAGGCGGACAGCCTTGAGGAGGAGGAGGCCCGGATTCTGTCCGTGCTTTCCGGTGTGCCCGCGGATGTGGACTGGAAACTCCTGGATTCAGTTCTGGCCGCGGGGATGAGCCATGAAAACCAGAAAGCAAGGATGAGGGTTCTTCGAGGCCGGCTCGATGAAATGGACAGACAGGTGGAGCGCTTCAACGACGAAACGCTGAAGGCGGGCAAAAGCCTCCTGGCGAAATGGCTTGCCCTGAAGGAACAGAGCAGTCCCCTGTTCCCTGGCGCCATGGTGGTTCTCTTCGCTTACTTCATCACCAGGGGTGATGTGGTTCCCGCGGTGGTTTCCATCGCGGCGGCCACCGGGGCATTCGCTGTTCCAGTTCTCCGGGCCGGCAGGGTCAGAAAGCGCTATCTTGACCTTCAGCTTGATAATCCGGCTTCCTGGGCGGTCCATGATGTTCTCATGGTTCAGGAGTCCCTGGCCCAGGCCGCAAGCGCGCTGAATCGAAGGCGCGAGCTTCAACAGGAACTGGAGAACCTCGAAGGGGAACTGGGGCCCTCCGGAGAACGGCTGGCGGAGATGATGGAGAGCATGGGGGTCAGTTCAAGTCTGGGCATGGAGGGAGTCATCTTCAGAATGAAGAGGCTTCCCGAGCTTGACGAACTGAGGGGAAGGCTCGGAAATGCCAGACGGCTTCGGGGAGAACACCTGGAACACCTTCGCGAACTGTTTCACCGGTCCGGCGAACCCCTTCCAGACAGCGTGGAGGCGGCAACCTGGCATGTAGAAAACCTCAGGCGGCGCATGGAAACCTACAGAATCGAATCAGAGAACCTGGGCAGGCTGCAGGGTGAAATGGAGAGGGTTGTGGAGACGGCCCTGACGGCCCGGAAGGAGTTCGAGGAGATTTTCTCCCGCAACCTGCTGGCCCCGGGAAACATCATGGCTCTGGAGGAGAGGCACTCCCGATATCAGGACTACCAGGATGCCCGCTTTCGTCTCAAACACCTGGAAGACCCGGATGAAGAGGATTTTCCCGATTCCGTGGATCTGGACGAGGAAATCCGCGGGGCCTCCGAGCTGGCTTCCTCCCGGGAACAGATTTCCCACGATGTAGTCCTGGCCCAGGCAGCGGAACGAAAACTCGAGAAATCCAGCGAGCTTGCGGAGATTTTGTCCGACATTCAAAGGCAGGAGGCCCGGATCGAGTCGAAAGAAGCCGGTAACAGAAGGGCCCTGATCAGGCGGAGGCTTCTTGATCTCGTGAAAAGGGAGTACCAGGTTGAGATTCAGCCCTGGGTGGTCAACAGGGCTTCGCAACTGCTGGCCCGGTTCACTTCCGGCAGATACGGGCTGTCTCCGGTGAGCCTTGAAGACCCGGAAATCACCGCGAGGGATTCGGAAACCGGCGAAGACATTCTCCTTGACCACCTTTCCAGGGGCACCCGGATGCAGCTGCTTCTGGCGCTGAAAATCGCCTTCGCCGAACAGGCCGAGGGGGAGGCAACGCTTCCCATGGTTTTCGATGAGGTCCTGGCCAATACGGATATCCTCCGTTTCCGGGAGGTGGCAGCCTCCATGGCGGAGCTGGTGAAAGAGGGAAGGCAGCTGTTCTACCTCACATGCCAGGAACCCGACGCCGCGCTGATTGGGGAAGTGTTCGAGAAGGAGGGGCAAGGTCCGGTCAGGCTGATACGGATAGACATGGGCGAGCCGGCAGAATGGCCTGGAAGCGAAGTGCCTGCAAGAATCGTCCCCCACCCCGGAGAAATGGACTACGATCAGTACGCAGCGGCGATATCTCCGCCGCCGGTGCGTTCCGGAATGTCGTCCGGCCAGATTCATCCCGCCTGGATTCTGAACGATCCGCAGGTGCTTCACCGGCTTCTCGAGGCAAACCTGGACACGGTTGGGAAAGCCGTTTCGGCGGGAAGAGCCGTGCTTGATCCCCGGGACTTCGATGGGCTGGCAACGGCGGCGAAAGTGGCGGAAGAAGTCATGTCCGCCTTTTCCCGGGGGAAGGCTGTTCCTCTGAACCGGAAAATCTTGGAGGAATCCCCTGTGGGGCGCTCCAAGCTGTTCGATGATGTCTGGGCACTTTCGGAAAAGCTGAACCACCATCCGGAGAAGCTAATCAGCGCCCTGCGGGAAAAGACCATCCGCGGGTTTCATACCTCCCTGATGGATGAGCTTCAGACATTTCTGCGAAAGGAAGGGTTTGTTTCAAGCGATGAACCCATTTCCAGGGATGAAGCGTGGGTTTCGGTTCTCAATGCCGGGGACGGCGAGACCGACCAGATGCTTCCGGTGTTCGAACGGCTATGGCATGTTCTGGAGAAGGAAGCCCGTCGAATGGGTTGCCCCTGAATCAGCGGATATGCTATGTTTTATCAGGGCAATGGTTTCCGGCTGTTCATCAATGTTTGGAGGTTGTGATGAAAGCTATCTTTCCTTTGCTGGCGGCGGTGTCCCTATCCCTGGCGGGGAACGTATATGTCACCGACTACGAGTATCAGGCGGACCTGAATGTGTATGTGGTGGACTACGAGTACCAGGCCGATCTGAGTGTGTACGTGGTGGACTACGAGTATCAGGCCAGAGGAGAAGACTCTTTGTGGTACTTCTGTGACTACGGTTACCAGGCTGATGTTTCGGTGTATTTCTGTGACTACGGTTACCAGGCGGACCTGAAGGTTTACTATGTGGATTACCAGTACCAGGCGGGCTGGAGAGGCGGACACCCCTGGCAGGAAAGGCTTCACTGATGTGAACAACGACCAGCCAGGCGAGTACGCTGGCCTCTCCGAAAGGGCGGAGGAACTGCTGGGCAGCCAGGAAGGCGTGGGGCTGGATTTCAAGGAATCGGTGGGCGCCCTCTCAGCCGAGGATCTGGTTGCCTTCGCGAACACCGAGGAAGGAGGAGTCATCCTTCTCGGAGTAAGGGAGTTGAAGGATTCCAGGGGTATGCAGCAGGCGGAGATAGTTGGCTGTGAAGTGGGCGACAAGGCGAAACTGAACATACTTGGCAAGGCTGAAAGCTGCGTTCCACCGGTGGGTGTCAGGGTGATTCTCGAAAACAGCGAGGGGGAGAAGCCCTTTCTCAGGGTGGAGATCGCCCCATCCAGGAATCGCCCCTGCTGCACCAGCGGCGGCACATACAAGATTCGTGGCGACGCCAGGAATGAAGCCCTGACCCCGGAAAAGCTTCTGTCACTGTTTCTGGAGACGGAAAACTCCCGGTTCGTCAACCGGTTCAGAGAGGCGGCGTCGGATCTGGAAACCAGCCTGCTCGAGGTGAAGAGAAAGCTCATCAGCGAACTCGGGGATATCTACAGACAGGTGGACAGCCTGCGGGAAAGCATGGAGCGGGGCAATCCATCCCATAGAGATTGACAATTTAGAAATTTCATTTATCATTCTGGTAATCCTACGGTTCTACATTCAGAAAGGAATTGCCAGATATGAACGAAGAGAGAATGAAAGTGCTGGAGATGGTGGCAGACGGCACCATCTCCGCGGATGACGCTTCAAGGCTGCTCGACGCCCTGAACGCCGGCGGAGGGAAACACCACATTCGCCCTCCCCACACCCGGAAACACCGTCGGGGAGGCACCCCTTTTCAGGGGGTATTCCACGCCATGGGCGACATCATGGGCGAAGTGATGAAAGAGATGCGGGTCGGTTTCGGCAAGGAGGGGATTCCCGAGGATGCCGAAGAAGTTCCAGGCTTGGATGAGGTTCTTCCTGAAGGTTATACCGTTGCTGTCAGAAGGGTCGGGCGGAACGCCTGCGGATCCACCGGCAGTGTCACGGTAATCAGGGGCGCCGAAGGCAGGCTTGTTGCCAGGCCGAAGGAGAGCGACCCCATCAGGGTTTCCCGGAGTGAGAACGAAGTAAGGATATACATCGGCGAGGGCGATCTGGAACTGGAGGTTCCGGAAACCGCCGCCTCACTCGACCTGGCTCTCAAGGCAGGAAGCGTTTCGGTTCAGGGCCTGCATTGCCCCCTGAGGGCAAGAACCATGGGCGGCGGAATCAGAGTCGTCCGGCCGGAGTCGCATTTCTCCGTGAAGACCATGGGCGGAGGCCTTGAACTGGTGCTCGGGCCGGAGTGGAACGGTGGCTCCAAGGCGAAGACCATGGGCGGCGGGGTCAGCGTTGAGCTTTTGAAGGGCGTATCGGCGAGGGTGGACGCCTCGACCATGGGCGGGGCGGTTGAAGTCTCCGGCGCGACGGTGCTTGAAGACAAGTCCTCTCCGGGTTCATCCCGGAAGCTGGTAGCCGCCGGTGACGGAGAAAACCCCTCTGTTCTCGTGGTGAAAACCATGGGAGGAGGGGTCACGGTTCGGGGCGGTGATAATGTGTAACACTCCCACCCCCACAAGCTGTCCTTCCTGCGGAGAGGGGCTGCTTGTAGTGAAGCTCGAGTGCCCGGAGTGCGGAACCGGGGTTGCGGGCAGATACAGAATGTGTCCGGTGTGTTCCCTGACCGGTGAGAGCAGGAGGCTGTTCAACATGTTCCTGGAATCCCGGGGAAACCTGAAGGATGTTCAGAGAAAGCTTGGTGTATCCTACCCCACGGTTCGGGCCAGGATCGAGGAGCTTTTCAGGGCGCTCGGAGGCGGAGAAAGGCATCCCCTTGAGATTCTGGATGATCTGCACAACGGTGAGTTGAGCGTTGAAAGAGCGGTGGAACTGCTCAGGGGTGTTAGCAAGGAACAGGGGGAGTAGCTGTGAGAGCGGGAAGTCTGTTCATCATTGGCGTTATGCTGTTTGTGGCGGCGTGTTCGGTTTCTCTGGGAGGCGAGCTTCTGGAAGAGCGAACCGAAAGCTTCACCCTTCAGCAGAGTGCCAGGCTTTCAATCCAGAATGTCAACGGGAATGTCCGGATCGAACCCTGGGACGGATCAGAAGTCGAGGTAACGCTGTCGATATTCGGTAACACCGCCCAGGGGATTCCCGAAGGATTCTCGGTCGAGGTCTCGTCGACCCCGTCCTCTCTCGAATACCGGGTGAGGTATCCCGGAGGCATCAGCAACATGTCGGCAGCTTTTCTGGTCAGGGTGCCCCGGGAGCTTCCCCTCCGGACAGATGTTGAAATCACCAACGGCAACATCTCGGTTCTCGGCCCCCACACCGTCAATCTCGAAACAGCCAATGGGAACATATCCGTGGAGGGCGCCGCCGGCGGGGCAGGCGCGGAAACCACCAACGGAAACATCACCGCCACATTTACCGGTGTAACCGAGGGCATGGCGCTTGCAACGGTGAACGGAAACATTCATGCGATACTGCCGGGTGAAACAGGATTCACCGCGGAAACCGTGAACGGAAGAGTGAGCTCCACCGGCTTCAGCGTTGAGTCATCCTCCAGAACCGGGGTAACCGTTTCCGGCCCGGGAGGGGCAAAACTCGGTACGGTAAACGGAAATGTCACGGTGGAAGGGTTTTAGGAAGACAGAAGCCTTGCGTTCTCTATGCCCTGATCCCGGAGAAGAAGGCCTGTTTCCGGGTGCAGGTACCATGTGATGCCCACCCTGGAATAGAACCACCGGAAATACTTCCAGGCCAGATCATGCAGGCCGTCATCCTCGCCGCCGCCGGACTTCAGGGTGGGCGCCAGATTCGGTGAGAACAGAGCCTGTGCCTTCAATCCAAGCAGTTCCTCCCCCAGAAGCCCCACCAGGCCCGCAGGCCCGGGAGTTGCGATGAACAGCTGGTCGTACTCCATCTCCTCGATGAGACCCGTCATACGCAGAAACGGTGGAAAGCCCAGCACCATCAGGTTGAGTTCCGGAATCCTCAGGTTTCCAACCGGCCGGAACACCGTACCGGGGTGACATTTGCCGGTTCCAAGGCAGATGATGTCCGGCGGAAATCCCTCGAAGTGGGGTTCAAGAAGCCGGATGGTGTCTTCAATGCTGCCCATGCCGGGCATGATGTCGGTAATCCACGCGGTCTTCCCGGTTTTCTTCACCATGGCCCGGGAAGCGGGAAAGGCTCCTGCCGCCTCCTGCAGCAGGGCTTCGTCCTTGTGCTGGGCGGCGAAAGCGGTTACATACGGCGCAACCGCAAGGGCAACCGGCGCCATGGAAGCCAGTGACTGAAGGCTTTCCAGATACCGCCCTCTCTTCAGCCTGCCAACCATGGTCGTAACACAGCTCAGGGCAACCTGCTGGCTGATCTCGCAGGCGTAGCCGAACCTGCCTTTGTCGTGCCGATCACTGTCGCAGACAGCCTCATCGGGTCCATCCGCCGAGAACAGTTTGTCGAAGGCCTTTAGAATCAACTTTTCGTTCCTGGAGAGCCGCCGGGTTTGATAGCTCTGCAACAGTTTTCTTCCCACCGGGATTCCCGCCAGCCTTCTGACCATTGAACCCAGAAAGCTCTTCCCCGCGGATTCAGGGCTCAGTTTCGCCCTGTAGAAGAGGAAGGCAATTCGGTAGATGGTGTGGGCGAGTCTGTAACTGGTGCCTCCCCTTCCTCCGTGACGGTGTTCTCCCGACGCCAGAAGACGAAGATAGTCTTCCACGCTGGCGCATTCCGGGGTTTCCGTGTACGCGCAGCCGCAGTGCAGCCCTCCGTGATCGTCGCTTCCCCCGGTGAAGCGCTTGATCCACGGTGTTTCGCCTGAGGGTTCGAGCCGGTGTTTCTCCGCAAGCCGATATAGGGTATCCCGGTCAAGGTTTTCTGCGATGGTGGTGGCGATGAGGCTCGCCCTTGGGTGCCGTGAGCCGTTCAATCCCTCGAACCGGTTGAAAAGTACAAGAAGCTTCTCGAAGAGGTCGAGGCTGAGAAGCCCGTTCACACTGTAGAGCGGGTGGGCTATGGAATGGATGATTTCCTCTTCAAGAAGGTAGTCCCGAAGATCGTAAATGTTCTCCCGAAGCCTTTGAATCTCCCCGAACTGGGATTCGCTGAACCCGTAGGCCAGGCAGTGAACCTTGCATCCGTTCTCCGGAAAGTAGGTGGTGGCCTCGACACCGGTGAAGGTACCTGGAAAATCACCGATTTCCAGGCATCCGCCGATCCGGTTGTGATCGGTGATGGTGACGAAGCCCATTCCCCGGTTTCTGCAGACTCGGTAGATCTCCCCGGGGTCGGTGTAGCTTTCCGGAGCGCCGATCTTCTGCAGAAACCAGTAAGCCGGCCGTTCGGAGTGCCTGCTGTGTATGTGAAGGTCCGCCCTTGAGGTCTTTGAGAGCATTGCAGAATCCTTCCGTTGCCTATGACTGAAAACATAAATCAATAGCGGCATGACCGGTACAGGAATTGATTTCACGGTTCTTGACCATTGGCTTTTCAACTCTTCAAGGAATACATATATTCCCGCCGGGTGAGCGGTGTAAGCCGCATCTCGGGGTGGGCATCAGTTTTTTGATGCATTGAGTTGGAAATAGTATAATCGTGGCGGCTGGAATCAGCTTTCCAGTCGGGCGTGGTTGAAAACCACGCAGGGGTGAAACAAAAACAAGGAGGAGACATGAGAAAGGCAATTACCGTTCTCGTGGTGCTTGCGGTTGCTGCATTCGCCAGCTATCCCAGGCTTACTGTTCTCGGCGGAGACGCCAGGCTTATGCTTGACGACTACCTCGAGATGTGGGCTTATCCCGGCGTCATTGGCGACTACGAGTTCGTGACTGCCACCAGCGAAACCGGCAACGACATCACCGACGGCTGGTTCGGAATCACCAAGAACTTCGGCGACACCACCTTCGGTGTCACCGTGAACCACAACGACTACATGCACGAGTTCATCTTCAGCCCCGGCGGCTGGGGTGCCATCCTCTCCATCGACTACAACAAGCAGTATGTCGAGGATGTCTACGAAACCGAAACCGCGGTGGGCCTTGTCTGGGGTACCGAGATCGCCCTCTTCGGCGACTACACCGACCTGGCGCTGGGTGTTGGCTACGGCAAGTGGAGCCAGGACATTGAAGAAGTGAACCCCTACACCACCGACCTCGGGATGGGCGCCAGCGTCCGCGGCCACCAGGACGCCTTCTTGAACCTCTTTCCCATCATCAGCGTGGGCTTCAACCAGTACAGCGATGGAACAGACCAATACGACTACAACATTTCCACCATCATGTTCGACTTCGGCGCGGGCCACAACCACATGATCGCCCCCAAGACCAAGCTCGTGGCCGGTGCCTTCCTCGGCGTTGCCAGCATGAGCTACGGCGGCGACTATGAAGACATGGACTCCCAGCTCATGGTCTCCATCCCCAGGCTCACCGGCGGTGTCGAGCAGCACATCGGCAAATGGCTCGTCTTCCGTGCCGGAGCCACCAGCGACACCGAGTACTGGTCCATGGGTGACGACAACGAACTCAAAACCAGCTTCCACACCAACTTCGGCATCGGCCTCAAGTGGGACAACTTCATCCTCGACGCCACCATCGGCGAGGACTTCCTCCACGACGGCATCTACATGGTGGGCGGGCGCGCCAACGGCTTCATGGGCCAGGTAGCCGCCACCTACAACTTCTAAGCATCCTGTTTCAGGAAGGGCGCCCGGCAATCGGGCGCCCTTCTCTTACCCTGCCTGATCAAAGGCTCTGCAGTCTGACATCTCTCTTTTCAAGGTGCGCGATGACCCGCTTGAACAGATCGGTCCGGCTCGAGATATCCTCCGGAAAGTGAATTCCGGGTTCCTTCACCCCGTTGGACAACAGCAACTCAACCCCTGCGGTGCACATGTAACCCGTGGTTCGGGCCATGGAGCTGATGCCGGTTCTCCCGCAGTAGTGGTCTACGAGATGCCATTGCAGCCCGGCTTTTTCGCCGTCGGCCTTCACGCTCATTACCGTGATGTCCCTGTCTTCGGGTTTCATCTTCCATGACTGCACCAGAAGCTCCGAGGTGAGGTCCATGGGAGAAACCTCGGCGCCGCCGGGCAGCCTTGTTTTCTTCGTGGAAAGAAAGCCCGAATCCCGCAGAAGAAGCACCGCGTCCCGATGCCCGGGGTACCGAATCGTGCGTTCCTCCATGTGGGGCACCCTGTCCGCGAACCGCAGAAG
>CAZUXA010000029.1:19488-21379 GCA_964624405.1 uncultured bacterium
CCGGGCGCCACTCCCATGTCAACAATGCACCTTACTCCGTGCTCCCTGGCAAACTCGTCAAGGTGGGAGGGGTCTTCGGGCATGAAGGAGATGTCCACCATGTCCACCCCAGCGTGAATGGCCTGCTCCAGCACCGAAAGACCCATCCAGCCCGGTACAGCGTTAACCGACACATCCGCCCCGGTAAGAGCCCTGGATGCTGCTCCCGGTGAAGAGAGGTTAAGATGGACCGCCTCGATTTCCGGAGTTCCGGAAACCCGTTCCAGAGACTGCGGCGAAATGTCAAACACCTTTACCTTGTAACCCGAGGCTGCCAGGTCTATTGCTATGGCACTGCCAACCATGCCGCACCCCAGAACCCTTGCTTCCTTCATGAGATTTCCTTCCGATCGCACTGCTGTGGTTCATTCATGTGAGGCTATGATGTGCTTTTTATCAGAGCCTCGTCAACGGGTTCGGCAGGGGGTTTCGGATTCGATCCCCTTGCGCTCCATCCTTCCTTGACCCCGGTGGTTCCGTTGGCTATTCAAACACGATGATCGCAACAACCGCCCGGCATCACGCATGGTCCGCCCTGGCTGTTCTGGCGCTTGCCGCGGGCATTCTTGCCTTTTGCGGGGGCCGCCTGGTATACAGCCTGGACGACGCCTACATTCATCTCAGTGTCGCCGAACAGATAGCCGCCGGGGGCTACGGCATAAATCCCGGCGAGTTCAGCGCGCCGTCTTCATCGATTCTGTGGGACTTTCTGTCAGCGCCCTTCTCATCCACGGGTGTGCATCACCTGATCCCTCTCCTCATAAACATCGCCTCTCTCTTCTGGTCGGTGAGCCTGATTCACAAGATCATCCTGATGATTCTCCCGGCAGCAGCCGGCCTGAAAGCCTGTGCCATAGCCTTCTGGTTCGCCGTTGGGGTGAACCTTTTCGGACTGGTTTTCACCGGCATGGAGCACAGTCTGCAGGTTGCGGTAACCCTGGCGGTGATGCTGGGAGTAGTGGAATCCGCATCCGGCAGGGGAGTTCGGCGGTCAATGATCGCGGCCATGATCGTCGGGCCCGCAATCAGGTATGAGTTGCTGGCGGTCACCCTGGGCGCCGCGGTGATTCTATTCTTTCAGGGCAGGCGGAAGACTGCGATTGTGGCCCTGGCCGGGTCCCTGATCCCGCTTCTGGCTTTCTCGCTGTTTCTCGTATCCCGTGGATTTCCCCCCCTTCCAAGCTCCGTGCTGGCCAAACTGGCGGAGGGAGGCCTGTCCGGCGGTCTGGGCGGTATGCCGGCCAACCGGCTCAGGCTGTACACCACAGACTCTGATGCCTTTCGGTTCCTGTTCCTGCTCTCTCTCCTGCCCGTTGCGCTTCATTGGAGACGGGACAGGCCTTCGAGGCTTGTGGCGGCCTTCGGAGTCATTGTCGGCCTCTCACACCTGCTTGTGGGCAGATACGGCTGGTTCGGCAGATATCACATTTACTCCACCGTTGTTCTGCTGCTGTCTCTAGCCTGGTCGTTCAGAAATGATCTGAACGCTCTTCTGCCCAGGGGAAAAGGCTTCGGAAGGCTGGGAATTCTCATGATTCCCCTGACCGTTTTCCTGCTGCCCGAACTCTCGGTTACGGTCAAAACCCCGTTGGCGTCACGGGTCGTTTTTCTTCAACATGGGGTAATGCGAAGGATCGCGCTGGCGTATGGCGACAGGGTGGCGGTCAACGATATCGGCTGGGTTTCCTATGGCAACCCGAACCATGTTCTTGATCTCTGGGGGCTGGCCAACGAGGAATCCCGCCGGCATCACCTGGAAAGGGGAACCGGCTGGGTGGGCAGATTGGTTGAAGCCGACGGAGCAGGGCTGGTGATGCTTTACGGCAGTGTGTTCGGGGTTGAGGTTCCGGAG
>CAZUXA010000030.1:0-18421 GCA_964624405.1 uncultured bacterium
TTACTTGATGACCAGGCTCTGTCAGCAATAGTATTCCCGCCGGAACCGATACTGGCGCACAGCAAGCCCATGCCGGACTTCAAGAAGATTCACGATCTCCTGACCCGGAGGAAGAAGACCGGCATCACCAGAACACTGCTCTGGCAGGAGTACCGTGAGGATCATCCCGACGGTTACGGTCTCTCGCAGTTCAATGAGCATTACCGGGGATGGTTGAAGCAGCAGAAGAAGCCCAGCCCTCCCATGGAGCGAGTTCCGGGAGAGAGGCTTTTTGTAGACTATTCCGGCCTTGGGATGAGCTATGTGAACCGGGAGACCGGAGAGAAGATCGACTGTGAGATCTATGTCAGCTCAATGGGTCATTCGGGGAAGATTTACTGTGAAGCCTCCCACACCCAGTCCATTCACGACTGGCTGAAGGTCACGGAGAATGCATTCTTGTACTATGGCGGTGTATCGGCTCTGATCACCCCCGATAATCTGAAATCAGCGGTAACGACACCGGGCAGGTACGATCCCGACAACAACCGTGTATTCGAGGAATTCTGTGACCATTACGGAACAGCGATCTATGCCGCCAGGGTACGGTGCCCGAAGGACAAGGCCCTGGCGGAGAACTCAGTTCAGAACGTGCAGAGGTGGGTGATCGCTCCCCTGCGGAGCCGAGTGTTCTTCTCCTTGCGTGAACTGAACGAAGCCATGTGGGAGAAGCTTGAGATCCTGAACAACAGGCCGTTCACCGAACGTGAAGGGACACGGTCGGGGGTATTCAATGAGGTGGACCTGCCAGCGCTGAAGCCTCTGCCCGCCGAGCGTTTTGAGTATGCGGAGTGGAGTAAGGCAAAAGTTCATCCAGACTGCCATGTGATGTACAAATGCTGCCGTTACAGTGTGCACTACTCACACATCGGCAAGACCGTCGATCTCAGGGCAACGGCTGATGGGGTGGAGGTATTTCTGAATGGCAGCAGGATCGCCAGCCATTTGAGATTGAAAGGCGGTGAACGACGTTCCACCTGTGATGAGCACCTGCCTCCCTCGCACAGGGCATGGGAAATGATGGGAGAGAATACCCGGAAGTGGCTTGAGTTGAGGACAGGCGGGACCCTTGAGCTTGCCAGGCTGATCTACAGCGGTGAAAAGCACCCCACCCTCTCCATCCGGAGGATCCAGGGTCTTATGAGTCTTGATAGGAAGTACGGGGCCGAGGAGTTTGAGAAAGCTTGCGGATATGCTCTCAGAGCGGGAACTGAATACCGCCACAGTACCCTGAGCAGCATTCTGAAACTCAGGCTCTATGAGCGCAGACAGCTCGATCCGGAGCCTGAAGAACCAGTCATCGTTGAGCACGAGAACATTCGTGGAGGCGACTACTACAAATGAAGAAGGAGGCGATATGCTTAAGAATCCTGTCCATGACGGTCTGAAGTCCCTCAGACTGCACTCCATGGCCCGTGCCTATGAGGAACAGCAGGCGATGCCGGACATCATGGAATACACCTTTGATGACCGGCTGGGCATGATGCTTGACCTTGAGATCGTGGCGAGGAGCAACCGCCGTCTGGCACACAGGATAAAGCAGGCAGGATTCAAGCACAGTTCAGCCTGCATGGAGAACATAGACTACCGGAGCGACCGTGGGCTGGACCGTTCGTTGCTGATGTCCCTCTCATCCTGCAGGTGGGTGTATGAGAAGCAGGGAGTGCTGATAACCGGTGCCACGGGCACCGGGAAGACCTGGCTGAGCTGTGCCCTGGGGCACAAGGCATGCATGGAGGGCTACACCGTTCTTTACCGGAGAATGCCTCCGCTCCTGCGGGAAATGGAAGTAGCCCGCGAAACCGGAGAGATGAACAGGATCATGGCGAAGCTGATCAAACCCGACCTGCTCATCCTTGACGACTGGGGGATGGAGAAGCTGAACAGCAGGCAGAGCCTGCACATGCTCGAGATAGCAGAAGAACGTTATGGAGCAGGCTCTCTTCTCATATCCTCGCAGTTGCCTGTGAACAGATGGCATGAGACATTGCACGATCCGACGATAGCGGATGCCATTCTTGATCGGATCGTACATAATTCTCATCGGATCGAGGTGGGAACCGGCTCAAATGCCGAGAGCATGAGGAAGCTTCACTCCAGCATAACTGTAATAGACAATAAAGAAACCATGAGAGGAAAAGGCAATTAACCGACTGAGTCGCTGAAGGGTTTACTTGCTTATGAATTCAGAGGGAAAGTAGTGCCAGAATCTGTAAACTTTGCTCCGGTGAGAATCTGTAAACTTTGCTCCGGTAAGCGTGTAAACTTTGACCGGCGTGAGCACACTTGTCGTAGTCGATTCAATCGGAGTCGAATCCGGAGATCCGGATCACATGATCGGCAAGGTTCTTGGCGCTTGTTTCATTTCATCCGGAAACATCCTGGTGGTTGATGACGTCTCTCAGGATTTGCGCCTCTTTTCACGGGACGGCACATGCATTCAACGGACAAGTCACCGGGGGGCAGGTCCATACCAGTATGTTCACATTGGTGGAATAACACCCTTCGGAGAAGGTTTCGCACTTTTCGAAGACTTTTTGCGTCGCTACGTATTCTTCGATTGCAGTCTTACCCCTGTGGAGTATCGCAGTCCACCCGGTACACAACCCTTTATTCAGCTTGCCATCTTCCCGGACAGCTCGATTCTCACCCAGGACATAAGACTGGACAGGGCTGATGGCCGCGCAACGCTATCCCGCATTTTTCACCACGTGCCATAAGACAGTAGATTTCCGGGTTTCTGAGGGTTACGACCAGGTGTTTGACCCTGTTTCCGTGTATTCTTTCAACTGATGGGCCGGGGGCGGAGTTGTATTGCGCTTCCGGCCCTCTTCTGGACAGACCCCTGCCCCTGCTTCCGAGAAGCCGCCCGTCCAGAGATCATTTTGGTCAGTTCCTCAGTGGATATGCCTGCAGATTGGAATGGATTCGGGCGAACTCCCCGGACCAGGGGTACCCGCTGGCGTAGGACACCAGTACCCTTCTCACACTGATCCTCAGCAATGCGCCAATCTTCATCAGCTTCAGCCGGATCGTCCCGCACTGCGCTTTGGCGAAGGCGGTTCCCTTCAGACCCAACACCCGGTAGGCGTTAAGAAGCATGTATGCCACCGTGGAGAACCATACCCGCAACTGGTTCGAGCCCATCCAGTGGGTGCTGGTCCGGTCCGCGAACAAGTCCAACTGCTGCTCCTTGATACGGTTCTCCATCTCACCACGGGCGCAGTACACTTCCTCGTAGAGCTTCCGGTCATTCCACCCAAGAGAGGTTACTATGAACCGGGGATTGCTTCCCTTGTCCAGGTGCTCGGCCTTCGCGATCACCCTGCGATCCCTGCTCCATGTCTTCTTCGTCCGGTACCAGAACCAGATGAACACCCGGGAAGCATGACCCGTCTCTTCATGCTTCTTCCTCGCCCGGTAGAGCTGCTTTCCGATGGCCTTCAAAAGCCTCTTGTTCTTCGCCAGCCCGATCACGTAGTCAACCCGGTTCTCTTCGCACCAGCAAAGGATCTCTTCCCGGCAGAACCCGCCGTCGGCCCGAACGATGATCTGCACTCTGGGCCACTGCTTCCTCAACCGGGTCACGATGAACTCCAACTCCTCCACGGTTCCCTGGGAAGCATCGATGTTCGACCGGCGAAGCTTCGCGCACAACGGATGACCGTTGCAGAAGATGTACAGGGGAAGGTAGCAGTAGCTGTTGTAGTAACCGTGGAAGAACTTCCCCTCCTGATCCCCGTGCAACGGGTCATCCGTTGCATCAACATCCAGGAACAGCCGCTTCGGAACACCCTCCAACTCCATCAGACGAATGAAGTTATCTACAAGGAACTCCCGGACCGCATCGATGAGAACCGGGGTTTTCCGGTATCTGTCGCACTTCTCACTGCTCAGTTCAAGACGATTCAATGAACTCTTCCCGGCAAGAGCGTTGCCCCTGTCCCTCTCCCGAACCCTGTCATTCCCGGTGACGTCTCCCTTGCCCACTGCAAGAGCCAGCATGGGGTCACACCGAAGACGGTCATGGTCGTTAAGGTCCTCATAGCCCAGGGCAAGGCCGTAAACCCGCTGGGCTACCAGTTCCCCGATACTGTGATCTGTTCTGGATGGATCCCGCCTGTCCTCGAAGCAGGCGGCGAAGCCTGCGATGATTCCCAACCTGGCTTCCACTTCCCGAAGGTGGAGGGCACCACCGTCAGAAGAGATGAAACCGCCGTCGAATCTGCTGACAACCTTGCGGGAACCGAGCCCTTGAAAATTGAGCTCCAACTGACCATGTTTGGTGTGACACTGTGTTTTCATTGCTGGCCGTTCTTTTGTGGTGTAACTGGTATGTTGACACTCAATTATACCACTTTAGAACGGCCTCTGCAACCTTCTGGTGATTCTTCCGGGCTATCTGTTCAGCTGTCACGATTCCATCATGATTCGTCGGATCCGGGCACAGTGTATCATTCAACGCATGGGACTTCACCGGACATTGAACGATTGTTCGGCGTTCTGGCGGAGCAACCCGCTTTTGCCTTGGATAGAAGCAGTCGTGTTTACGTGGCAGTACCGGGTTCTCCCTATGGTGTTGCCGTGTTTTCACAGGACGGAACTCCATTGGACACATTGGCGTATCCGCGGGAACAGGGCTGTCGGGATCCTCTGGAAGTAGAAGAACACTTGATGTGGTTCAGACAGCAGTACCGGAGAACAGGAGACTGGCGTCCTGATCCGCGTGAACTGGGCGTCATCAGTATCAGTGTACAGGATTCTCTGGAAAGGGTATGGGTGCACCATGGCTCCTTCATGAAACCACAATTCGACGTGTACGGATTTGATGGCACCCTGGAACTCACATGCTCAGTCAACGGTCTTCCCGGGAATGAACTTATCGTCTTCAGTATCACGGATAAGGGTTTTCTGGCCTGGAGCCCGTTTCCAAAGGACTGGTCGCGTGTTTACATTCTTGAGCTTGCTGACCCTTGATCTCCCGAATGACCTGTGAGGGCTCTGAAGGCCGGAGCTGATCCCATCCTTCCGGTGGGGTGTGCGAGAACACCCGCGGGGAAATCTGCATTTCCAGATAACGTAAGCAAATCGTCCGGATACATGCCGCATGACATCAGAAAGAGAGCAATAAAAGAGTTATTCTCTCCTGCACATCGTCCAAGCTCGGAAACACCAGACCCATTTCCATCCTTGGTTCAAGGGAGAACCAGTCAATCGCGGTACCGACCACAAGAGAGGGCCCAACCGTTAAGGAACCCGAAGACTCTTGCACTCCGTCAAACGGGTCCGTCCATTCTTCCCTGTAGCGTTGATGTTCAAGGCCAGGTTGCAGGTAGAAGTCCCCCCAATGGCATGAAAAGACGATGACGCGCCGTTGCTAGTTCCGGTCGCCGGGGTCCACCGACCAGATGAAGCCTTCCTCGGGTATGTGAACATCCCATCTAATGTATGTGTTACCCTCCCGGTCCTCCACCAGAAGGTCGTAGACTCCCGGGTCCACCATGAAGGTAAAATCCTCCCCAGGTCCGACTATCCGCGAGCCCAGTAGATCGAATACCCAAGGCTCTCCGGGTAAAGCGTAGTGGATGTACCAGATGCTCAGGTCTTCCAGGTTGTTGAATACGGTTACGGGAGCGATGCCCTCGTCGTGGGAAAGCCCCTGACAGGTGTCGTCCTCGAAGCTGCTCACTTCCCACTCCCTCAAGTGTCCTGTCGTGACCTCCCATACGAAGGGAGAACCGGGCATTACGTCCGCCTCTAGGAAGATTGCGTGGTAGTCGCCGTCCCTGTCTTCGCACATGACATCATAGATTCCCTGGTTAACCAGGATGTTCAGCTCCTCGCCGTGTTCCAGAATGTGTGCGCCCATTCGGTTTTCACTCCATGGATCGGTGTACCGGTCACAGTAGACATACCAGATCGTCCAGTCTTCAGCCCTGTTCCTCAAAGTTACCAGGGAGTTTCCGGAACCTGTCCAGTAGATGCCCTCGGAGACTTTAACCGTCCTCTGGAAACCGGTGCTGTGCAGAAAACCGATTCTAACGTTCAGTGGATGGGCTTCCACGATGAACTCGACCAGATAGTCGTTGCCATCCCCGTCGGTAGCGGATAAGGTGTAGGAGCCCCGGGCCAGTTGGAGTTCGGCCTTTCCGGCGGGATCCATGGATTCGAGGGGTTTTACCCTGCCATCGGGGCCGGTCAGGGTCAGGGTCGTTATCTCAAGGTCACCGAGGGTGTTGTGCAGGGTGACCGGGGTTCTTTCCATAAAACATCCGGTGGTAATGAAAAGGGTAGCAAGGATCAACCTCATCAGCTTCCAGTCCAAGGTAGCCTCCTTCTGGGATGATCGGGCAAAGCAACGGGTGAAAGGAGAACCCTCAGGATCCATCAGTCTCCGATAATCTATCAGGTTTGCTGAGACCCCGGCAGCGGGGCAACGTAGTTACTCAGGCACCCGCCAGCATGAACGGATGCAGACCGAAGTGCTGATTGACCTCAAGGGCCGGCAGGTGTTGAAAGATGGACGATGCTTAAGGTGATCGCGAAGGCAGAGCACCCGTAAAAGGGAAGCAGTTCCAGAATCATGGCAACCTCACTGGGCTGGAACGACAGGATAATCTACGAGGAGTATTACTGTGCCCGAAGTGCGATGGAGAACCGGATCAAGGAGCAGCAGCTGGACCCGTTCGCCGACGGAACCAGCACCCACTGGCTGGTACCGAACCAGTTGCGGGTGTGATTCTCCAGGGTGGACTACATGCTTCTTAACGCCTACCGGGTGTTGGGTCTGAAGGGAACCGCCTTCGCCAGGGCTCAGTGCGGAACGATCCGGCTGAAGCTGATGAAGATTGGCTCATTGCTGAGGATCAGCGTGAGAAGGGTGTTGGTATCCTACGCCAGCGGTTACCCCTGGTCCGGGGAGTTCGCCCGGATTCACAACAACCTGCGGGCATTACCACTGAGGAACTGAGCAAAACGGTCTCCGAACGGAAGGCTTATGGGAAGCAGGGGCCGAGGTTTGTACAGAAGAGATCCGGGGGCGGAATCCAAGTCCGCTCCCGGCCCTCCAGCTTCGCATTACTCCATGAAATCAGGGCGCGCACCCAACCCCATACCGCCGACCCGCTGCCTTTAGGAAGCTGGTGAGAAGTGGGAGTAAAGACCAGCGAAGAAGTCCATGTACAGCAAGCAGCAAGTGCACGATGGGATCTATCTATTGGCCTCATTAGCACAGTGATCACACATCAATAGCCATTAAATCGATATCATACTCCGCTGTAGTTCGGTGAATAGTGAGCAAATGAAGAATACTTGAAAATGCCGCAAAGAATGCCGTACTTACATTAGGAGGACATTGTGTATCTCACTGCTGTTCGCACGTTTTGCTGTAGCGCTATTGCAAGTAAATGAGATCTCTGCAACACCAGGAAGATTACTGATGGGATACGACTTGAATCGCCTTGTCAAGACACTAGGCGGATTGAAGTCACATACAGCTATTGTCACGATTTTGCTAAGACGTTCGACAAAAGTATGGGGTGCGCTGGTTCTATTCTCCTCACAAATGCTGGTCTCCTGCAGGCATACTGAGAATAGTCCGTCAGGTATTGAAGTTTTGGCGGGTGTTGACACCCTGGATCTCCTGTTTGAAGTTGGAGAGGAACTGGGCGACTCCAGCAACAGCTTCTGGTCGATCGCGTCTGCGGATATTGACGATTTGGGAAGGATTTTTGTTCTTGATGATGTTGAAGCCTGCGTTAAGGTGTTTGATTCAACAGGAGCATACATTCAGAACCTTACTCGCAGGGGAAGCGGCCCTGGAGAACTCCTAAGGCCCAGTTACCTGAACATTGCCCCGGATGGACGGATAGTGATCAGCGACATTACCAAAGGAGGTTTCATAGTCTTCAATGATTCTTTTGAGCTTGAAGACGAAGTATTGTTGTGGGGGAACAATTCTCCCTATTGCTTCGCAGCTCTTACAAAAAGCAAATACCTGGTGTGCAGATATTCCGAAACCCAACTAACAGATGGTTATGTGTTAAAACATACTGCAGACATTTATGACTTCAGCTCTGCGGAGAATCCGATAAATCTATACACCGATTCCATTATTGAAAACGAGCACGGATCGGGTCTTAGCTATTCGAGAGAACTGGTTTTCGTTCTATTCAAGGGAATCAACAGCTGGTGCAATGATTCCGGGAATGTATTCATCGCCACATTGGATACACTTGATTACCAAGTGTACGGGTGGGATTCCCTGGGTAATCAGTTCCTGTTCATAAGTCTGCCAATCAGTCCCGTCGGGAAGGAACCCGATGAGATCGATGCAGAGGCGTTTTTCATGCAAACATACTACCAGAGAGCAGGTGGCTGGCCACCATGGGAACCTTCTCCCTACGGACATCGCTTCATGACAGCTGAGTTGGGGATTGGACCGGATCAGAATCTATGGGTGCGACGGGGCACAAGAACCGATCTTTTCTTCGACATTTTCGACCTGAACGGCAACTTGGTTAGACATGCTGTATACGGTCTTCAAAGCTGGAGCTGGAAGACAGTCATTACTACTCATGGAGTTCTTGCATGGGAGCTTGATCCGTTGGAGGGATACCAGAAGCTGTATTTTCTCCGGTAGGTGAGTTGCATGGAAAGGGTTGAGTCCGTCAATGTTGCACCCGCCTGCGGTGCAGCCCCGCCCGAAGGTTCCGAAAACACCAGAAACGGCGAGTCATCAAAGACTGCTTCGACGGATGAAGGACTGCTTCATCCTGAGACTCCCCGGGATCGAGCCGGGACATTCGAACCACGACTTATCGGGAAGCACAAGCTTCGATTCACAGGTTATGCCGACCGGATCATCGCCCTTTACGCTCGCGGGATGACGGTTCTAGACATGCAGCATTCGATGGAGATGTATGGGGTCGATGTATCTCCGCCTGGGAAGGGATCATGAGCGGAAGCTGAGGAAGCTTGATACATGTATTGACATCACCCCCAGCCTTCTGTTTATTTATACATTAGTTTTGTAGGGTGCTTTCCATGACTGGAACAACTTCGCTGACTGATGGAGCCAACTCGGGCAATGTTTCAGGCCAGAGAGCATTAAATGCACGGAGGACACGGATGAACATGCGAGTGTTGCTTCTGACGCTTATTCTCTCGAGCCGGGTTTGGGCGTGGGGTTTTCACGATGCAATGGAAAACGGTACTCCGATCAATGCCCTGACACCACAACACTGCGCCATGAACGGTGCGTCGGCGCTCCCATCAAGCGGGGTATCTTCCTTGTTTCTCAATCCTGCTGAGCTATCCCTTCTAAACAGCCCTGTTGTGAGCGCAAGCATCTCAGTGGTGAAGTGGAATTCCGAGGTAGACGGTCCATATCGCCTTCCCGTCTTTGACTCGGGAAACTCCGGAAGCTTTTCGATTGCCGCTGGAGTGCCTGTCATGAACAACCTCTACTTGGCAATGGGAATGGCTAGGGTATCCGATTTTAGATATAATAAGGGACTGTCAGTTCTTTATGAGCAGGGTAGAATGTATAATATACAGGCCTTACAGATGCTTGATTCCCAGGGTTCCCTCTATGAAGCCAACGCGGGAGCTTCCATGGCGTTTTCCGGCTGGCTGCATGCCGGAGTGTCTGTAGGAATGCGCTTTGGGAAGGGCTAATACACCCTTCGTTATGAGCCGGTGGATATCTATGGGCAAAAAGACACCACCGTTGTTGAGTGGGATACGGCCGACCCATGCATTCACCTTGGTTTACTTGTTCCGCTCTCCTGGGGAACATTCGCCGTTTCCGGAGCAAACTCAACAGAAAGATATCAGTCCCGGGTGGCATTCGGGTTTGAGAAAGACTTTGATCTTCTGAACGGGAGCACGCTCGGATTCGATTTCGATGTCACCTCCATTGAGGATGAACCGGCTGTCTCAGGACGGCTGTACGCGAATCTGAAGGACCTGCTGCCATCAGTACGCAGCATCTACAGCATCGGGTTTCACCAACCCAATATGTATCACCATACCACACTCACCTTCGGTACCGGAGCCGTGATCGACCTGGGGGCTGTTGACGCCAGTCTCGGGATTTCTTGGAGGAGCAGAAGCCGGTCGGGACTCGCATTCCCGGAGCCATACATCGTCAAGATTGATGATTCGGCAACGTACTTCACCGCGGGTATCGCCTGGAAGCCATAGAGCCGAACTCTGCTGAACTGGCCGGGTCATCAATTCAACTACGCCTTCGAGGCTCGTCACTGGCGGATGTGATACTCTGCGATATGGAAAGCCTCCAGGAACGCAGCTGGAGTGTTTCGAAATGAACTGCCAGATCCAATGTCCGGTGAAACCTGTTATCTGGAGTTTGAATGGGGGTCTCGCCAAGGAGAGAAACAGCAACAGGGTGATGTCTTTGAATCCTCACTGCGGGTTTTCGAATAATCATGGCCGGTTGCATTGCCCGGGACTCAACCATATTGTATCTTGCCTTCCGATAGTTTCATACGCTTCAGAGCCTTGCTTCTCCAGTTAAGGAGGAACCATGGAGAAGATTCGATTGCTGCCCGCGCTGACCTTCAGCTTCTTCTGGGTTCCATCGGTTCTCGCCAACGGTGGCCCCATTAACTGGTCGAATACCATCGGTACCGGAAGCTTCAGCTATCAAGCCCGCAAGGAGGTGCTCCTTTCCCGCGAAGAACTAACGATCAGACCCGGGTTCAGCCATGTCAACGTGGAAGCGGTATACCTCCTGAGCAACACCGGCGAACCCATGAGCGTCGATTTTGCCTTCCCAGTGGACCTCATGGTATCTGAGTACGAATTCGACCAGGGCATCCGGATAGCAAACGAAGTCCCGGTTTTCGTAATGTTTCTGGATGGAACGCCGCTTGAAGTTCTGCAGTTGATTGGATTTCAAACAGGTTCGGAAGAGAACGAGTTTGGTGAGCAACAGGATACTCACACGGCGTATTTTGCCACATCCTTTATTCTGCCAGGCTATTCAACCGCTGAACTCCGAGCGGAGTATACATTCAAGGCATGGTTCACCGACTTCGAAACCACCAAGGATTACTTCCCGAGTCAATCCGGGCGGAAGTTCCGGTACTCACTCCACCCGGCGGGATACTGGGGCAGAGGCGAGGTTGGCAACCTTGATATCACACTGGATTTCACCGAGATATTCTCCAATGGGGGAAGTGCGGTTTCGGTTCCGGAGGGTGGCAGCTGGGAAAGTGGTTTGTACTCACTTGCCCTCCGTAACTTCGACCTCCTCTCCGCCATGCCGCTGGAAGTGGAGTACGAGGTTTGCGCCTGGGGGGTATCCAACGCCATTGCGCACCGGTCCCTGCCTGCGGAAGAGATCACCCTCAACGCCTCAAGCACACTTCCTCCGTCGGGAGAAACGACCTACTCGGTGAGAAACCTTCTTGACGGTGACCCTTCTACCGCTTGGGCGGAGGGTGCTCCAGGTGTTGCTGGCGAATGGATTGAGTTCTTCATCGACCCACCTCTCACCATGGGTTTCGTGGGCATAATCCCCGGCTACGCAAAAAGTGCCGCCCTTTACTACGCAAACGCCAGACCTCGAACCGTGACCATCGTGATCGATGACAGGCTTCCCGAGACCGTCGTTCTCGATGACCTTTCCTGGGAAGACATCGAGAGCGGGCAACTCGGAAGGATGGTACAGCCACTCATCAACTCCGGTGGCAACATTCCGGATGCTCGGAGGATAAGCATTCGTTTCGACGACGCCTATCCGGGCGAACTCTACGACGACCTTTGCGTCTCCGAATTGCTAGTTGCGGGATGGCGCTGGAGCGACTAGGAGTGAACCCCTCCGCCACCCTGTTTCTCCTCTGTTTCATGTTCTCCTCGATGGACGCGGTGGTACCCTGCACGCTGACGGTGGAGCACCCTTCGGGGGAACTGGTCCGCTGGAGCGTCATCATTCCGATACCCTATCATCACGATAACCTTGCAGGCGGTTCTTCCACTGCTGCGTTCTTGGCGGATACGCTTCTGTATTCGGTTCACACCCAGGCTGGTTTCGCTTCGTCGGTGGTGCTTATCCCAGGTCAAACGGGCGTTCCCGAAATAGGCACTTTCTATGTCACATGGCTGGATGGCCTTCCGGATACCATTCGTATGGTAGACCCTCCCCACAGGCAGATGGAAAGCACTGTGCGAGTTTCCCTTCGCCTGGACGACGGCTACACGGGGCTGCTCTTCGAAATGATGAACACACCTTTCATCATGGCGCCGAGGCACACTCCGGATGGGAGCCACCAGACTGACGAAAGGCTGGGAACGGACTGTGCAGGCCTTGCGGTCTACGGGAAAAGGAGGCAGGGATTTCACATTCCCTATGCCGGCCCGGCAGGCATCACCAGATTCCTAACGCCCTTGGGAAGCGGCTCCTACCTGCCTGTTTTCGCCGGAGACACCTGGGTTTTCATCAACTCACTGGGTGATTCCGCGAAAGTGGGAGACGAAGGGCTTCGTCAGGGAGACATCCTCCATTTCGGGGCGCAGGTATCTGTATTCCTCGAAGACAGAGGCATTTCAGGGGTGCTTGATTCAGACGACCTTCTGATACAGAGCTGGTTCCAGGGTACTCATGTATGCACAATTGGGGAAAACGGTTTCTTCGGCATGCCTGTCCGCCTTTTCAGATGGGCTTTCTAGTGAGCCGCAAGGCTACGACATCCCTTGAAAGGTGTTAATCCCCTTTATTGCGTCAGCAAGGCCCTCTCGCCGTTCACCTTTCTTGGATCTCGGCAAAATCCCTCCCGACATCGCATTGCTCCTGAAGAACCATGCAGATCAGCCGGTTCGTAGATCCCAGCATTGATTGAATGAGTGCTTCGTTTGCCTCTTCCCACTCATGGCAGGGACACGTAGCATGCCTGATGCTCTTTGCTTCGTATACGCATGGCCTGCAAGGGAAGAAGCATTGATGACACCTGTCCCGAGCTGGCTCTTCATCAATGGGAGCTTTACATGGAGTCCTCGGCCTGCGGACCCTGGCAGGAACTTGACGAACTGCAAATCATTACTTTTCGCCTTCAGGAGTTTGGCGGTGAAGAGATCATTGAGCCACCTTCTATCATCCAGGGTTTGCTGATGCTTACGAAGACACGATCCTGATTTCTGGCAGAGCAAGTCAAACTGTGGCAGCCATTTGCATGGTTTTGTGGAAGTATGGTTGTCTCGGCGAACGCCCGAGGTACATATGGATGGAGGCATACATGCTTCTTAACGCCTACCGGGTGTTGGGTCTGAAGGGAACCGCCTTCGCCAGGGCTCAGTGCGGAACGATCCGGCTGAAGCTGATGAAGATTGGCTCATTGCTGAGGATCAGCGTGAGAAGGGTGTTGGTATCCTACGCCAGCGGTTACCCCTGGTCCGGGGAGTTCGCCCGGATTCACAACAACCTGCGGGCATTACCACTGAGGAACTGAACAAAACGGTCTCCGAACGGAAGGCTTCCCGGAAGCAGAGGCAGGGGTCTGTTCAGAAGAGGGCCTGGAGCGGAATCCAAGTCCGCTCCCGGCCCCTCAGTTGAATGAATCCTCGGAAACAGGGCCAAACACCTGATCGCAACCCTCAGAAACCCGGAAAACTACTGTCTTCAAAGGGCTGGTGAGAAGTGCGAGCTAGCCTGTATCATCCAATTTCGTCACCAAAACCGATGATAGTACCGAACTCCTTCGCAGTAAGTTTAGAAACCCCCGGATCCCTGCGATAACCCTGTATCTGGACACTCCTCCCCCGTGAAGCAGATCGGTGAAGTCTCACCCAACCTCTACCGCAACCCCCTCCTCCAAGGAAGAACTGAACACCGCATGTCTGCCTTATGATCCAAAACCGGATTGACCTAGTCAAAGCAAAATGCGTATACTATGTCCAGTAGTGATGGACATAGATGTAAGCAGGTGTACATGAACATTGTTCTTCTTCTCAGGCAGGCGATCAAACCGGATGTCTTTGATTATCAGACGTTGACTGAGATCCTGGGTGAAAGGTTCAGCAAGCCCCGGGATCTTACTGCCAGGCTGATCAAAGAAGGATCGCTTGTTAGAATAAAAAGGGGACTCTACACATTCGGGGATGGCCTGAGAAAGAATCCGGTCAGCAGAGAGTACCTTGCCAACATTATTTACGGACCATCCTATGTCAGTCTGGACTATGCTCTAAACTTCTACTCCATGATCCCGGAAAGGGTTTCTACGATAACTTCGGTTTCCACTGGAAGGTCAAGAGAGTTCTCGACTCCCTTTGGACGGTTCTCTTATCGAACCCTCAGGAATGACAGGTATGCGGTCGGAATATCGATAGAGCGCACCGATGGCATCAGCTTTCTGATTGCTTCCCCGGAAAAGGCCCTAGTGGACAAGGTATGGACTGACGGAAGAATAGGCAGGTCAAACTTCAGTCAGTGGAGAAAGTATCTTGAGGACGATCTAAGGCTGGATGGGGACATATTCTCAACCTTCTCTCGAAGCTTGCTTCGAGAGATTTCAGACGCATACTCATCAGAGAAGATAAGGAGCTTCACCGGCTATCTGATGGACCTTATCGGGGGTCAACCGTGAACCCAGTCATAGGTAAAATGCTTCAGGAGTTTTCTCCCAGATCCAATGATGATTACGCGAATGCCCTTAGAGAGATAATCCAGCAGGTCGTCCTGTTCGGCCTCTGGCGAAGCAAGTTCTTTGAGAGAGCGGCATTCTACGGAGGGACAGCTCTGCGAATTCTCCACGGCCTGGACAGGTTTTCTGAAGACATGGACTTCAGTCTGAAGGCTCCCGATCCTTGTTTCCGACTCGAAGTGTACAGTGACTATCTCTGCAGGGAACTGAGTGGTCTGGGTTTCGAGATAGAGATGCTTCCCGGGAGGAAGAGGAGAACGGATATCGCAACGGCTTTCCTGAAGGGCAACACCCTTTCACACTTCCTGCTTGTGGGTGCGCCGCAAGGTGTGACCGGCGATATCCATCCTGACAGGACATTCAAGATCAAGCTGGAGGTTGATACCGATCCGCCGGCAGGTTTTTCCACGGAGAGCAGGTACCTCCTTCGGCCGATACCCTTCAGCATTATCTCTTACCGGTTGCCCGATATGTTCGCCGGGAAGCTTCATGCAGTCCTATGCAGGAAGTGGAAGAACAGGGTCAAGGGAAGGGACTGGTACGACTTGGTGTGGTACCTTTCCAATCATCCGGTACTTCATCTGTCTCACCTTACAGAGAGGATGAAGAAATCCGGAGACATCGGTGAAGAAGTCGATCTGTCACCCGCTCTTCTAATGAGATATCTGTATGATGCTATTAGCAATCTTTCTGTGGAGCAGGCGGTTAAGGATGTAAGACCCTTCCTTCTGCATCCCGAAGCTGTCGATGTTTGGTCGAAAGAGTTCTTCATGGGGATTATCGGCAGGATCAGAACGGTATGACCCGATTGATACGCAGACTGAAGAAGCAGCCTCAGCAACTGCTTCGGCTGCATCAACTTTACAACTGGTACGCCCAATCGCGGATGGCTCGAAGCAGATCAGGGGCTACCCTATCTTTTCAGACCACCAGTCCTGATCTTCCCGTACCAAGAAGAGGGCCCTACCGCAACCCCCTCCTCTACGCCAGGGAACTTTACACTGAAATGCTCCGGGATCACCTATCCCGGGCGCAGCTCGAACAGCGGCACGGCGTCTCCTCGGACAACATCGCCCAGTGGCTCTGCCTCCTGAAGCTCCCTGAGGAGAAACAGCGGGAGATCGAGCCCCTGGAGGATCACTGGGAAAGAAGGCTGGTGACGGAGCGGGCGATGTGGCTTCACTGAAGCCATGGGCCTATACTCTGATTTACCGGTGAAGGAGGAGGCGATGAAAGATTACGGATACCGGATCATCAGTGAAGACGGCAGGTTTACCGTCGCTAGAAGGCCATGGCCGGGGCAGCTGCCGCTTCTGTGCCTGATAGTTCTGATAGGGCTTCTGGCGGCGGTGGGTAATGCGGTAACCCAGGAAGGGCCACGTATGGTCGTAGGGATGCTGATAGTAGTTCTTGCTATCGCATGGTTCATAAGGCAATACATGGCGGCTGCCATGGAAAGGCTTACCGTGGAAGACTCGGGCATTATCACATGGGTAAAGCTCGGGGTTTTCAGACCCCGGACCGAGAGCATACCCCTTGCGGGAATAATGCCCGATGCCAAAGAGAACCGGCTTCTGGTTAGGGGTACGGTTATCCTGAGCAGGCGGGGCACCAATTCGACCCTTCAGGGAGACAAGGCAAGGGTAACAATTCTGGCCAGCAACGGCCCCGGTCGGAAGTATAACGTGCTTCTGGTTCTGGCCACTATCGAGAAGGAACTGGAGGGATTGGCAAAGGTGCTGCTCGAGTTCCTTCCCGAATGCCGGTACGAGCGTATGAGTAGCCTGTGAGACAACAGACAGAGCAGTGCAGGCAGCGTTGCCTCGAGCCGAAGGGAGACTGATATGCCGGTACCCATTGGAGACCGTACCATTGCTTTCTGGGCGGTGGTTCTTCTCGCGGCAGGGGGGGCGCTCACCACCGGAGCCGAATCTGAAGAGGCTGAAGAATGCTACGAAGGAGTTCAGGCATATGTACAGGCAACGTTCCAGAAAATGTGACACTGGAGGATGTCATCTTCCTTGAAAGCCCGAACCACAGCGGAGAATACCTCATTATTGCCGTCAAAGGCACTGTACTTGACTTTCGTTACTCGCGAGTGGAGTATGTGGATCAGTTCAGCCCACTGGCGGAAAGCTACCTCATGTACTGCATGGACTCCCTCACCGATCAGACCGTGGTCATCCACTCAGCCATGACATGCGGAATCCCCTCGGAGCGGGTCAGCTGGACAAGCCCCGCCGGAACGAAGTACAGAATCCACTTCTCCGCAGATGGTGTCGGCAACCCCATGGAATGGCATTTCACCATGGATTGAGGGCTGATGCCGAGCTCTTCCCACGCGGCTCCGTGTTCTGAAAGCAGCCAGGGTACAAGTCTTCCCGCTTTTTCCATCTCGTCCTTAAGGCTGAGCTGGCCCCCCTATGTAGACAGGGGTGATAGTTGGTTTCAGGCACGGCTTTGCTCAAGGCGAAGGTGTCGATAGAAGCCATCAAGGGTGAAAAGACCATCGCAGAACTTGCGAGCGAGTTTGGGGTTCACCCCGTACAGATCAGCAGCGGAAGAAGCGGTTATTTGAGGGGGTGGCGGAGGTCTTTAGATGAAGCATCCCTTTATTGAACCCCAGGTAGATCTCTCCAGGCCGGTGGTGCCGGAGATTATCATAAACACCCCGAATGAAGTGCCCCAGGTGGACTGGCTGCTTTGCCACGTTTCCCCGTCGTCGCCGCTGAAGAAGCACTGGCTGTTCCAGCCAGGTTGGTTGTTGTCAACCAGACATGCCACGGAGGAGCTGTTTACCGCCTGGAAGCAGAACCAGCAGGGCTGACCCGCAGCCAGCAATGGAGGGTCGACGATGGTCACCATCAAGTGGAAGAAACTGAACCCCCCCCACGTGAGGCCTATGTCCTCGAAGACCACGTCGTACTGGGTACCGTACCAGAAAAAAGTGCCGTCGGGGGAACCCGAGTCGTCCAGCTGGAAACCGAAGTTGTATGTGTCCACTGTGCCGGGCTGATTGAATCCCAGCCAGAGATCCACTTGGTACGGGACGAAATCCACTGTGGGGTAGCAGTCCTCCGCGAGCATGTAACCCGGGCTACTCTCGCAGGAGACCGCTGCGGGAAAGTACCCTTGAAAAGGTTGTGTCACCAGAACATCATCCCAGGCTGGAAGTATCGGGTTCGGGGACAGGACCAAGGATGTGGCAAGAATAAACGCGAACATGACACACCACCCATCTTAATTTCTTATCCAATAGCATCATAACTGCCAGCGGTCAATCCCCGATTTCGCTGTAAGACGTTTTGCGCTGGCTTAAGCGAGATAATGAACAGCATTCCGGTGTGCATAATCATTCGTGGGTTGTGAGAACCCAAAGCACGCATAAAGTGATGTGTTTGGGATAGGGGTGCGCCCCCTAATGGTGATGAACCGGGTTCGAATGGTGTAGGTGGTACACCAACCGTGTGGCCCAACGAACTATTTTGTGGTACTTGACAGGGTTTGACAAACCAATAAAACAGCGAAAGACCAGAAAGACGTACCGGAATCCCATCATCCAGGCCCGGGAGATCGCCCTCGAGATTCAACTGAAAGAACTCACCCAGGGGCAGATGGCAAGGAAGCTCGGCTGCTCACTTTCACGGGTCAGCCAGATGCTTCACCTGCTGAAACTCCCTGAGGAGAAGCATCGTGAAATAGAAGCCCTGGGAGACCAC
>CAZUXA010000031.1:0-17475 GCA_964624405.1 uncultured bacterium
GAACGGATAGATGTCATTCAACTGCACAGTAACTTCCGCCGTGTTGTTCTGCCTCCAGCAGTCGTTGCACGCATCGAGGTAATCGGCCTCCACGGTTACCGTCAAAGCGGCGGGGGTGCTGAACCACGGCGCGCATGTCCAGGTGTAACGGACCTCCTGCTCCTCCCCGGCGCCCAGACCGCTGCTGGCAACCACCACCGATGAGGAATACTCCCCTTCGCTGAATGTGATCCGGGTCCCAAACCCTCCAGAAGCCACTGCCCCGTTGTTCCGAATGATGAACGACAGGGGAAGCTCCGCTCGGGTGGGAGTCCTCACGGGATAAAGGGATACCTCGATATCACCGGGATAGACCACAAGGTCGAAAGTAACTGTGGTGTGAATGGAATAGGGTGAAGTAACCAGCGACAGAACGAACAGATTCACCATAAAACACCTGGATCCCGTTTGATGCAGGTTCTATCAAAGGGAACGTAGTTTACACCTAAACGGTTGTCAAGACGGAAGAACCCGGAAAGCCAACTGCTCCCCTTCTCTGCTTCGGGTTCGAATGGTGTGGGTGGTACGCCCGTAGGGACTCGAACCCCAAACCTTCTGGTCCGTAGCCAGATGCTCTATCCAATTGAGCTACGGGCGCACCGGGAGGCGTAAACTACTATTTTTTCAGTGGGTTGGTCAAGTTCCCCGGGGATAGATCTCGCTGTAGCGGATGTGTGTCGTGTCTCCCGGGTTAAGGAATACCCTGGAGGTAAAACCATCGCCGGGTTCTGTGAAAGCGCCTCTGGGAAGCCTGGCAGGAAGGATTATTCTCCATTGTACCACCCTGTCCGCTGTGGAGCGGAGTTCCAGGAAGCAGTTGTAGCCGTTGGTTCTTCTCGTCCAGGTGAGGTTGGTGTGAAGAAGGTGTTCTGCTGGAAGCCAGAGAGTGTCGTTTCTCAAGATTCCGGGATAATCTTCCGGCAGGGGGGGAGGCGTTTCCCTTGCGGGAACTGCGATAAGGGGGTTCCAGCGCCCCTGGGAAGGGAAACCATACACGAGAAGGGTTTCCGGCGGAGCTGAATCGATCTCCCACCAGGGGAACACCGCTCCTTCCGGAGGGATGCTCACCGATCCACTGCTGGTGGCCACAATTGTATTGCCATCGGATAGATCAACGCGACCCGCGCTCCATGTTTCCCCGGTAGTGTTTATGATAAGGGCTGTGCCGGTGGTCCTCTCGCCTGATTGAACCCTGAGTTCCCAGTGGAGTCCTTCGATCTGTATGGTTACCCGGGGTTCACCAAACCGGAGTAGAATGGGATATGCTGATTTTTCCAGAAGGTTCTGGATTTCCAGGGAGTCTTCCTGAAGGAAGCTCATCTCAAGAAGGGTTATGCCTGCGGTTGCAAGGTTCCGCACGAAGTCAATTGAACCGTGCTTCGGTGTTCCCTCAACTGTTGCATCACCATGTGGTTTCAGGAGAATTGTCACTTCGTGAAGATCAAGGGAAGCGTAGCCGGTGTAACCACCACCGGCGCAACCAGCCAGCAGCACAAGGAACAGACTGGTCAAAACAGGTTTCATGGGCTATCTATCCTTTGTATGGAGGTTCCGGATGAACACTTCTGGTGGTAATCTAAGGTTCAGCCGATCGTTCCGCGAGGGGATGGGTGTGTTCCTTGAAGTTCGCAACCTGGCCATCCTTCTGGCCGTTCCGGTACTGATAGCCCTTGCGACTCTTGTAGAAGCCCGGCTTGAACTCCGGGGCGTCATCGGCCCATACGGCCGCAACCACTCTCTTCGCATGATGCTCTGGAATGTTGCCATAGTGGTCTCACTGGTGGCGCTGGTAAAAGGTTGTCTGGGATTTCAAAGGATCTGGCACTGCGGAAAAGCCACCGCCCAGCGTGGAAGGGTGGGGACATATCTTGGGGGAGTTTCATCCCTGTTCATTGTTTACTTCGGGGTTGCGTGCATCATGGGAATCGCGGTGATGATGGCAACGGGTGGATTCCATCCGTCCGGGTTGCTGTTTCTGGTGGGATGGTGCACTCCACCGCTGATCTGGTCGGTATGCCTGGCCGCAGTGCTCTCTCTTCTCACCGAAGGGCCCGCCGCAGCCTGGCTGGGCGCCGCCATATTCAATCTCGCACTGGTTCCCGGGCTTTTTGGGAAAAACGTTCCTCAGTTGATTGTGCCACCGATGGGTCGGCTGATAACCACAACAGTGAACGGTTTCTTCAGGCCGGAAATGCTTCTCTCGGTTCTCTTTCACGCCTCGCTTTACCTGGCCCTTGGCGCTCTGGTTTTTCTGCTCAGATGCCGGGAGTCATCCAGGCGTTGGCAATGATGAAGTCCATCACTTCCAATACCGACGGGTTTGCCTCCATCGGGGCCATTCCGTAGATGAGATAAGCGTAGCCGTCACGGAACACACCGTAGGCACGGCCTCTGTAAGTAACATTGGCGCCGGAAAGCATGTTGAAGTTCACCGCGGCGGAAAGCCCTGTGGAGCGCATGCCCAGATGGGTTACCGCCGTGCTTCCCTCCACCCAGTTCATGGTACCGTACACAACACTGGAGGCGATGTCGGGCGGGAGGTTGGTTTCGAGTTTCTGTCTGAGCCATATCCCCCTGTCAACGGAAGAGAACTCTTCTTCAACCCGCCAGTAGTGAATTCTATAATCGTAACCCATTGAGCCGGGCTTCGAAACAAGGACTCCGGCGTCCGCGGTGAGAACACCTTCCACGGGGGGGCTGAGTTCCCTGGGAAGCCATCCGAAGGCAAGCCCGGTATGCCCGATCACATAGACCGGTTGCACAGGTACGACGGATGCAAGTGAGACCAGCAGCAAAGCTGAGAAAACCATCTTTCACCTTTCCGATTGATGACGGATCAGAACCGTCATAGAATTGCTCAATGGAGAAACCATGAAGGAAAAGATACTGCTTGTCGAAGACGATGTCCCACTCGCTTCGCTGCTTTCGCAGTACCTTACGGGTCACGGCTTCACCGTCTTCCTACTCCACCAGGGGTTT
The DNA here is from genome assembly GCA_964624405.1 of uncultured bacterium. Taxonomy (GTDB): domain Bacteria; phylum Fermentibacterota; class Fermentibacteria; order Fermentibacterales; family JCC-6; genus UBA6080. Next base: position 3,019 of record CAZUXA010000031.1, read on the forward strand.
TCGGTTCCCAGGGAGGTCCAGACAGGAAAACCCGACCTTGTGGTTCTGGACATCATGCTCCCGGATACCGATGGTCTTTCTGTCCTCAGAAGGCTTCGTGAGTTCTGGCGAGGGCCGGTACTGATGCTAACCGCGCTTGGAGATGATACGGACACCGTTGCCGGGCTTGAGCTTGGCGCGGATGACTACATTGTGAAGCCGGTTGCGCCCAGGGTTCTGCTGGCACGGATTCGGGCGCTTCTCAGACGGAGCACCACCGATCTGGACGCGGAGATGATAGACCTTGGCGTTCTTCAAATGGATGTCCAGGCAAGGGAAGCCATCCTGGACAAGATGCCGATGGATCTCACCACCGCAGAGTTCGACCTTCTGCTGATTCTGGCCCGAAGGGCGGGAAGAGTTCAGGATCGCGGGAAACTGGTGGAGGAAATCAGGGGAATCGACTTCCATTCCTACGACAGATCTGTTGATGTTCTAATCTCCAGGATCCGCAGGAAGATGGGTACCCACGGGAAAATGATACGAACGGTGCAGAACATAGGGTACTGCCTCAGCCCAGTGGCGCTGAAATGAAGCTATACTGGAAGGTATTCCTGCCGCTGGCTTTCACCGTTCTGCTTTCACTGGTGCTGATAGCGTGGATAGCTGGCTCTGTTCTCCCAAACCATCTCAGGGCGCGTCAGGCGGAAACCGCTCTTCGCTTCCAGCGATCCGTGGAGTCTCTTGTGGTGCCGACGATCGAAGATGTTGCGGCATTGGCGGATTCCATGGGGGTAAGAATCAGGTTCATACCCGAAGACCGTCAGAGGCCGGGAAGACGCCCCGACCCTCCCCCCCTTCCGGGAACGGTCATCATCCCGGCGAGGCATGGTTTTCCCTACGCTGTTGTGGGAATGGCCCCGGTCCCCGGAGCAAGGCTGTCTTTCGCTGTGGGAGCCGCGTGCATGCTTCTTCTTCTCGAAGCGCTGGCGCTGCATCTGGTTCTGAAGGGGGTTTTCACCCGGATAAGCAACCTTGAGAAAGCCGCTTCTTTGTTTGGAAGGGGAAGCACCTCGATCCGTTACGCTTCCGTTGGAGGAGACGAGCTTGACGCGCTGGGTGAAAGCTTCAACATGATGGCCCAGCGGATTGACGAACTGCTGCTGAGCCACAAGGAGCTTCTGGGTTCCGTCGCCCATGAACTCCGCACTCCCCTTGCCAGGCTTTCCCTGGCCCTGGAACTGCTTCGCGAGGGCGGAGGTTCGCGGGAGGAGATGTTCACCCGGATGGAGGCGGACATTTCAGCGCTTGACGCACTGATGGCGGAATTGCTGGAGTACAACCGCCTGGGACGCGGAACCGCGCCAAGACTTGAAGCCGTTGACATCACTGAACTTGCAAGGGATGTGATCGCGTCGGCATCTTGGGGCAGGGACGGGCTTGAGATAAGCCTTTCCGGAGCAGCAGAGGCTTTCACAGACCGGGCCATGCTGGCCAGGGCTCTTTCAAACCTCGTGTTCAACGCTGTGAAGTACGCGGTTTCAAGGGTGGATGTGGTTGTTCACCGGACATCCGCCGGGTTTTCGATTTCAGTGGCCGATGACGGGCCGGGCTTTCCGAAGACGATTCTTCCAACGGTTTTCGAGCCGTTCAGGAAAGGCGCGGACAGCACCGGAGCCGGCCTCGGCCTGTCCATAGCACAAAGAATCACATTGATTCTCGGGGGAGAGATCTCCGCGGAAAACCCCGCCGAAGGCGGGGCGAGGGTAACCCTGGCAATTTCATCCTGAGGGGGCGTTTTCGCCCCCTCTGGATATCCGCGCAACTACCGGTTCTTCATCTTGGCGTGCCAGTCCACAAGTATCGGGCTGGCCACGAAGATGGATGAGAATGTTCCCACCACGATGCCGATCATAAGGGTAAGGGCGAAATCCCTGAGCATTCCCGGCGCGAAGATGAACAGCATAAGAACCGAGGTGAAAGTTGTCGCCGAGGTGATGAAGGTACGGCTGAGGGTTTCGTTGATGCCGGTGTTCACCACCTCTTCAAAGGTTCGTCCCTTTCGAAGCCGGGCGCCTTCCCTTATCCTGTCGAAGACCACGATGGTATCGTTGATGGAGTAGCCGACAATTGTCAGTAGGGCCGCCACTATGGTGAGGGAGACCTCGACCCGGAGAATGGCCAGAACCCCCAGGGTTATCAGGATATCGTGCACCAGGGCGGCCACCGCGGCAACACCCCATTTGAACTGGAACCGGTACCAGATGTAGAGAATGATGAAGAACATTGCGATCATGATGGCGTTAACCGCCTGCGCTCTGAGTTCGGTTCCAACCCTGGGGCCTATCTGTTTGATGAAGGCAGCCTGCTCTTCACCCTCCTCCTCCTCCATCAGCCGACAATTCGCCTGGGAGAGGGCATCGTAGACCTGATTCTTGTCACTGGTCGAGGTTCGGACTACAAAGGCTCTGCCTTCGCCGGTCCAGTCCGAGAGGGATTGAACCTGAACGCTCTCCATCCCAGCATCCGTAAGCCGTCCGGCAAGGGCTTCACTGGATATGACCTCGGTGGTTGTTACATTGGTTTCAAGCCCGCCGGTGAAATCGATGGACAGGTTCAACCCTTTGTTGACAAGGAAACCGATGCCTCCAAGCAGTATCACCACCAGCGAAGCGATGTACGCTTTCTTCCGCAGCTTGGTGATCTCCCAGTGGGCGTCGCGGATCAGGGCAAGGCTTCCCATTCCGATGCTGGTTCGCTTGGCGTTGCTGAGAAGCATGGCGAAGAAACCCCGGGTGAACACAAGTGAACAGAACATTGAAGCCAGAATACCAATTGAAAGTGTAACCGCGAACCCCCGGATCGGACCGGTTCCGAACCGGTAAAGCACCAGCGCAGTAATCAGGGTGGTGAGGTTCGCGTCGAGAATGGTTACAAAGGCTCTCTTGTAACCTGCGTCAACCGCTGTTCTTATCCCCTTGCCAGCCTTGCGTTCTTCCCTGATTCGCTCATAGATCAGAACACTGGCATCAACAGCCATACCTATGGTCAGGATGATGCCGGCAATTCCCGGAAGGGTAAGGGTGGTGTTCATTCCGCTGAGACCGAGTTGGGCCAGGGGTCCGGGGAAGCACAGGAAGCCCATTATTATCAGCATGTCGAACACCAGGGCAAGTATGGCTATGATGCCGCTCAGCCCATAATAGATAATCATGAAGGCGGTTATGAGGAAGATGGCCACCGCCGCGGCGATTACTCCATTGCCGATGGATCTGCGGCCAAGGCTGGGGCCTATGGTCTGCTCCTCGGCTATCTCCAGCCTGGCGGGGAGGGAGCCGGCTTTGAGTACAAGCCTCAAATCCCTTGCTTCCTCGATGCTGAACCCTCCGGAAAGCCGGGTTCCGCTGCCGGATATTCTCTCCCGAATCGTGGCGACGGAGTAGACTCTGCCATCCAGAATAATGCTTACCCGCTCCTCCACATTCTCGCCGGTGATGCGCTCCCAGTTTGATCCGCCTTCACTGTCGAACTCAAGGATGAGGCTGGGTTCAGCGGTTATGGAATGGTCTCCCCCGACCCGGATACGGACATCCCGGAGATTGGCGCCGGTAAGACGGTAATGGGGTCTTTCCAGGTCAGCGTGCCTCTCCCATCCCCGGGTTACATCGGCGGGTACAAGAAACACCGCCACACACTGCCCTATTGCCGGTATCTCTTCGGCCCTGGTGTAGGCGAAGGTGAGGTTGGCCCTTTCAAGAATGGCCCTGGCCTCAGGGGAATTCACGATGTTCTGGAAAGCCTCGAGGTTGTCGCCAACTCTCAGCACCCAGTCACCCGGGGAAATCCGGAGGGGGCGGTACCTTTCGTCGGCGATGGTGATCAACGATCCAAGCCTGCCCGAAACCTCAAGAATCAGCGGATCCGATGTCTCGTCCGGGAGGGTCAGGACTGAGGGGTCGTCAACGGGAAGGGAAAACGCCGCGGTATCAGGAGCCGCGGCCTCAATGGATTCCGGCTCTTTCTGAACTTCGCCGCCAACGGCGTTTTCGATATCCCGGATAACCTGGATTGACGAAGGCGCGGTCTGGTTGGCGGCGTGGTTGGGATAGGCCACCATCTTGAACTCAAGCAGCGCCTGCCTCTCCACTATGGCCCGGGCCCGGGCGGGGTCTCTTACGCCCGGAAGCTGCACGACGATTCTGTCATCGCCCTGGCGGGTGATTGAAGGTTCCGACACGCCGAACTCGTCTATACGGTTCCTGATAACTTCAAGAGCCTGATCCAGGGCTTCACCGGGTTCAAGCCCCGGGGTTGGCTCGACGGTATAGGCAAGGTACATGCCGCCCTGAAGATCGAGCCCGAGTTTGATGGTGCCGCGGCTCAGGTTGTAGAGCTCGCGATAGCTCTGAATTCTTTCCTCTCCTCCCTCGTCGTGCATCTGGTCAAGGAGTGAGCGAAAATAGGGGTTGGAGGTTTCAGGCTGGGCGCTGGCCTCAGCCCTGTCCCGCTCTATGGACGGGATGGAGTACCACCTTATGGTGGGCCATATCATCAGCACAGCCACTGCGAAAAGCGCCAGTGAACTCCAGATCCGCCATTTGTCGGCTCTCTTCATGAATACATCCCTTTCAACGGAGTATGCTTTCTATTGATCAATGCGGATACATCTGTACACACGGAACCCACCCCTGCAAAAGGCGGGTGGCGAACCGGACACAAATCGCCGAAAGATACGCAAAGGCAGAGATTTTGACCACCTGCCTACCTTGATGCCTTCAATTCCAGCCGCAGCGGCTCTCCATCGGGCAGACTGGCAAAGAATGTGAGCCCTCCATCAGGCCTCTGTCTGGTCTGATGGAGTGTAATGCCGCAGCCACGGAGCAGCCTTGTCAGAGTGAGATTGGCCTGGGTGACGGTGTATAGCCCGATGTCCAGATCCATGGTTAGAATGGTGGTGTCTCCGGCGAAAGACTGGCGTGGAAGGTTTCCATAGATCAGACCGGAGCATCCCTGGGACAGCAGATCCAGGGGGCCGACCGGAATTGCATCAGGTGTTTCGCCGTTCGTCCGGGTGGAAAGAAGAGACGAATCCGGGCCCGGATGCAATGCGGTGATGAAAACTCCTGCGGCGCATACCGAAACGAGCAATACCACCAGTATCTCACCGGGTTTCATGGGAGGCCTTTCAACCGTGTTGCGAAAAGTTCGGGTTCGGGCCTATCTTTCCCCCTTGAAAGCTGACTGTCAACCCTGCGGGAGGTGGAATGAAAACAGCCTGGCTTCTACCGGTTCTGGTCGCGGTGTCCGGAGCATACCCGGGAAACATTGGCCCTGGCGCTCTTTCGGGAGTACCCGGACTGCCTCTCTCCGATGTTCTCGAAGACGGGAATCTGCGTTTCAGAAGCGGATTTGAGTATGACCGCAGGAATGGCACCGCAAGCAGTTTTTCCATTCCCCTGGCTGTATGCCGGGGCTTCTCCGGGGGGTACGAGGCGGGTGTGGCGCTGCCGGTATACCTGTCCGACGATTCTCATGACGGCATGAGCCTGGGAGATATAACTCTTTCGGGGGCCATGCATTACGAAACAACCCGGGGCGGCACCGCCCTCAAGTTCTCCGGTTCCGTGTTTCTTCCCACCGGTGAGGAGGGTCGGGACCCGGGGGCGGGGGCCGGAGTAGGCGCTGTAACCTCAACCACTTTCAGGCTTTTCAGGTTTTCCGCGTCCGGTCAGTACAGGCTGCTCGGGGGACAGAGGCCCTCGAAGGCCAGATGGAACGACTCGGTGGCTTTCGCTTTCGGGGGAATGAGTTTCGTAGGGGAGCGGATGACTCTCTTCACATCACTGTCGGGAGATTCGGACGGAGCGCTGAAGCTTCAGGCCGGCGCTTCCCTGGAACCATGGAGGGTGCTGGTGATCGACTGCTCTGTAATGGCGGACATGGCTGAACATGGAGGCTACGGAGTATTCCTGGGAGCTTCCTGGACAGTCGAGGGGCTTTAAGGCTCAGACAAAGGGTGAGATGGCTCTGAGCCTTTCCACAATCCCCGAAAGAGCCCGAATCGTGTACTCGATTTCCTCCGGTGTCGTGAACCTGCTCAAGCTGAAGCGAACAGCGCTGTTGGCCAGGTTGTGGTCGAGGCCCATGGCCATGAGCACATGGCTTGGATCCTTGCTGCCGGTGCTGCACGCGGAACCCGAAGAGGCATACACGCCCCGCATGTCCAGCAGGGTTAGCACCGCTTCGCTTTCGATTCCCCTGAAGATTACTGTTGAAGTGTTGGGAAGCCTTGGCGAGCCTTCCGCCATGATCATGGCGCCGGGGCAGGAAGCCTTCAGGCCATTCTCCAGAGATGCCAGCAGACCCGCGACCCTCTTCTCCTCCGAAAGATGCCTCGCGGCAAGTTCAGCCGCTTTTCCCAGGCCGATGATTCCCGCCGAGTTGTAGGTGCCGGCCCGCATGCCCTTTTCCTGATGACCGCCGGTCAGAAGGGGGGGCAGGGAAAAGCCCCTTCGTATGTAAAGCGCGCCGATTCCCTTGGGACCGTGAAATTTGTGGGCGGAGAGACTGAGCATGTCCAGCCCCAGTTCCTCCACATCCACGGGAACCTTGCCAACAGCCTGAACCGCGTCGGTGTGAAAGGGAACGCCGGCCTCGCCGGAAGCGGCGGCGGCCTCCTTCACCGGCATAAGGGTTCCGGTTTCGTTGTTGGCGAACATGACGCTGGCCACGGCTGCGCCTTCAAGGGAGTGACGGAAGGATTGCATGTCCAGCATGCCCATGGAATCCACCCCGATAATCCTGGCGGGACCTCCAAGCTGCCTTGCGGTATCGAGAACCGCCGGGTGCTCTACCGCCGTGGTGACCACGGGGCCTCCCCGCAATAGAGAACAGCCCCTGAGAGCCGTGTTGTCACTTTCGGTTCCGCCGGAGGTGAACACAATCTCATCCGGATGCGCCCCAATAAGTGCCGCTACGAGTTCCCTTGCCCGCGAAATCCTTTCCATCACCGAACTGCCAAAGGTGTGAAAACTGGAAGGGTTGCCGTACTCCTCGCCGAGGAATGGCGACATTTCCTCGAGTACTTCAGGATCAATAATCGTTGTGGCGTTGTTATCGAGGTAGACCCGTTTCATTCTCCCGACCTTTTCACATCTATCGCCCGGCCGAGTTTTTCCGACAGCATCTTGCCGAACTTCTCCGCATCGTCACTGCTGCCTCGCACCGCGACCCATCGGGGATGAACCTTGACGATTTCCAGATTCGCAAACCTTGAAAGCAGTGAATCAACCGTATCAGCGACCTGACCCCTCTTTTCCCTGAAATCGGCAACCGCGGACTTCAACGCCTGCTGTCCCATCACTGAGCAATGGTACTTCTCCGGCGGCATTCCCCCCAGGAAATCCGCGATCTGGCTGTTCTTGATTTTCAGGGCTTCTTCGACCGGAAGGCCCTTCGCCATCTCGGTGAGAGCCGAAGCGCTGGCGATGGCGCCGGCACAACCGAAGGTTCTGAATCGGATATCGGCTATGCGATCATTCTCGTCGATCTCGATATCAAGATTCATGGCATCGCCGCACTGGGGCGAACCCACCTCCGAATGGCCGTCGGGGTTTTCAATGGCGCCAACATTTCTCGGGTTCACGAAATGGTCCATCAGAACCTCGGTGTACTTCCACACGGCTCATTCCTCCAGCTTCTCAAGCCGGCCGTAGAGAAGGTCGGCGATGGTGTGTTTTGCCAGGTAGTCCGCGGTAAGAGCTCTGAGATTCGCCCACAGGGTTCTGGTGCGGCATTTGTCCGTCATGTCGCAGTCCTTGGTTTCACACTGTTCCTCCTCAAAACCCGGAAGAACGCAGTTTGTGGGAAGAAAATCGTTCTCGAGGAGGCTCACCACGGAAAGTATCGAAATCGAATCCGCGGGCATGCCCAGTGAATACCCGCCCCTTGGCCCCCGAAGCCCCTTCACGATCCCGCTGTTCCTGAGTCTGATGAATATCTGCTCAAGGTAACGGATGGGGATTTTCTCCTCTTCCGCGATCGCCGCCAGAGAAACCGGAGCCTCGTCTTCGAAGGCCGCAAGCCTGACCAGAGCCCGGAGACCGTACCTGCTCCTGGTGGAAATCAGCATCGCTTACCCCTTACCATTCATGCGGTCATAGCCGAAACAGCAGAGTTCGGCTCCACTACTTCCTGAACCTTCCAACCGCCAGGAGAACCGCGGCAACAACCACACCCGCCGCCAGAATGACCAGCATCAGGTTGAATGCCGTGGGCAGCGTGTCGTACTGAACACCGTCTCCCCTGAAGTTGAGGTCTGCCGAAAAGGCGACTTCGACCGGATGATAGTTCCCCCGATTACTTACGAGAAGAATGTAATCGCCGAATCCGGGCACACCGATTTCGAAAGGGCCGGAAGCCGCTTCGAGAAAGCCGAGAGTGTCTGCTTCTCCGCCGGCATGCCACCTGTTGAAGCCGGCTGAAGTAAGAAGGATGTATTCCACCGTGGCGGTGTCCGGTGATACGGAAATGGTGCCGGAGATGCTGGTGTCGGTTCCCTGTACTTGAAGCACCCGGAACGAAATGTACCTGTACTGACCGACTGAAAGCTGGAGGGTATCGCTGATAAGGGGAACGCTGCCGGCAGTCAAACAGGATGCCGCGGCACAGAGAAGGAAAATCAGTTTGTTCATGATGAACTATATAACTCATCCATGGGCTCCCTCACAATCCTCCCCCCGCCTCGGGCCGCCGCCGACCGGAAGCCGGTTGGTTGTGTGGAGTGGATCAGCCGACAGTTTCAGCGGGTTGCTCGAGCTTGAGAAGAAGAAAGACCCCTGTGACAATCATCAGGACCGCCAGCAGCAGCGACCCCCAGAGAAACACCGCCACAAGCCCCGAAGGGCTGAAGGACCCAGCGAGCCGGGAGAGGGATTCGTTCGCCTGTCTCAAAGAGGTTTCCAGCGCCGCCATGTCATCCTCAATGCGGGTAACATCGGCTATGAGCGAATCCAGCGATTCTCGGACGGTTACAACCCGGTATGACAGAATCACGATTTCCTCTTCAAGTTCTTCGGTGTTGTCGTGGAGGTTTCGAAGCTTGTCGGATGTTTCCCGCATCCGGTTTCCGGGAAGCAGGGGACCTGCGGACCTGGCCATACCGGTAAGATCATCGGCCAGGGCAGGCAGGATTTCCCGAATCTTTTCCAGAGTAGTTCCGGTCTGCCTGAGAAGGTTGACCATCTCATCAAGGGCTGACGCCGTCGCTGTGAGTGAAGAAGTGGCGCTCCCGACTATACCCGCCGAGTTCTCCACTCCCGACTGCACCCTCCGGGCCAGGCCTTCAGCGCTCTTCAGGCTTTCGTCGGTGTAAAGAGCGGTTCGATGCAGGGGACCCAGTATCACAAGGGCAAGAACCGCAACTGTGATTCCCATCGCGATGAAAAGCACTCCAAGACCGCGACCGAGGCTCACCGCCAGCCTGTTCCGCAACCGGGGGGTTTCATTTCGGCTCATCAATTGAATCTACAGCCATTTACCTGCAACGGGCAATTCCCGGGCAAACCTGTGTGGAACCGGCACAGTCGCTCTTTCTTTTTTCTCTTCCGAGGGCTATTTTTGCAGTCCCTTTCAGTCAGGCGGCACTACTCGAATCTCGGGGCGGGGAAACCATGGAGCAGGCACATGGGCGGATGCAGTACAGCATAGGTGTGCTGCTTGTGAACTACCGCCAGTGGGATCTGACCGAGAAATGTGTTGCTTCGCTGCTGGCTTCGAGAGGTGTGCGGGTAATGATAGCCCTGGTGGACAACAACACACCGGGGCCGGTTCCTCTCTGGGTTGGGGAAACGCCGGAGGTTCTTTTCCACGGAAACCCTCAGAACACGGGGCTGACCGCGGGAAACAATCAGGCATACCGAATGCTTTCCGGACACCAACCGGATTTTGTTCTGATCCTTAACAACGATACCGAGGTTGAGCCCGACGCACTGGCTCAGTTGTCGAATCATCTTCTTGAAAATGGCGACACCGGCATCGCTGCTCCGGCTGTGACCTTCGCCTCGCAACCCGACAGGATATGGAGCGCGGGCGGTGTATACAGCAACTGGCGGATGCGATTGAGGCAAATCTACGGAACTGCAGCGGATCTTCCCGAACACCCGCAGGAGATGGATCAGGTTACGGGATGCGCCATGATGATGAGGTGGGGGGATTATGCCAGGGCCGGCATGCAGGATCCCGATCTTTTCGTTTACTACGAGGACACCGAACTGTGCTTCAAGGTGCGCAGGCTGGGGCTCACCATTCATCTGGTTCCGAAAGCCCTGGTAAGACACCATGTATCCGTCAGCGTGGGAGGGGTCTACTCCCCCTTTGCCATCTATTTCACCCACAGAAACCGCTGTGTGGTAGCTCTCAGGTATCTGCCAGCCCCGGTCATTCCCGTGTTTCTTCTTTACTATCTTGCGGTGACGGTGATGAAAACCGTCGCATACCCGGTTCGCCGTTCCAGCGGCCTGGTCCGCTGGATGTGGCTGGGCTTCCTGCACGGCATTCGCAATCGGCCTGACCTGCGTCCCGGTGGGCTTTTCCCCGGCGAGAGGCACCCATGAAGGTTTCCATAATCATTCCACACTTCAACGGTCTGTCCATACTTCGAACATGCCTGGCATCACTCGTCTCCCACGACAGAAAGCCCGACCAGATGATCGTGGTCGACAACGGTTCCACCGACGGATCGATGGACCTTGTCCCCGGGGAGTTCCCGGAGGTGGAGTTCGTTCGCCTGGGCAGAAACACAGGCTTCACCGGGGCCAACAATGCGGGCATCGAGGCTGCGACCGGAGATTTCATAGTTCTTCTGAACAACGACTGCATCGTGGAGAAATACTGGCTCGAGAACCTTCTCGCCCGGATGGAAGATCAATCCGTGGCTTCGGTGACCAGCTCCATGAGAAACATAAACGACATTGAAGTAATGGACTCAGCCGGCGGAGAGATAGACTGGATGGGTTTCTCCAGAGATATCGGAAAGGGTGAGCGGGCTTCCCTCCACCGGAAACCCAGGGATGTTCCCTTTCCGTGCGGAGGGGCGGTGATGATAAGAAGAAGCGCCCTCCCGCACCCCTCCCGGCTTTTCTGGAAGGCCCTTTTCATCTATCAGGAAGACCTTGACCTGGGGTTCGAGCTTGTCCGAACAGGGTGGAGAGTGGTCTATGAACCTTCAGCTGTGGTGAGACACATGCATTCAGCCACCGCCGGCAGGGGCAGCTTCCTGAAGGAGTACCACTGCATCAGAAACCGCTTTCTGGTATTGCGCAAGCACTTTGATCCACAGACCTTCAACACCCTCAAACCCGTTCTTCGGAGATGGCAGACTCTCTGGCTCGGGGCAAGTGTGGCAAGAAGGCGCTTCGTTCTCGCCAGGGCGATTCTGAAAGGTACATCTGACGGCATGACAATGCCCGTCGAGTTTTTCGAGGCCTCTCTGCCGCTCTCCGAGGTTTTCATCCGACATGCCATTATCCCCGCCGGGGCGGGCAAAGTGAAAAGAAACCTGTATGAAAAGGCGGAGCGGGTGATGAGACAGGGAATCAGAGGCTGATCCGCCGGTACATCATTGAACCTGCCCTGCGCCTCAGAGCTGTTCCGACGGTGGGTTTCATGAATCGCGCAAAAAGCTTTCTTGCGGTTTCGGAATCACCGTAAGGCTTGATTCTCATCGAGTACGCCTCCCTGAACCCCGAAAGGGAGAAACGGAACCTCTGAACCTGCCCACGGGACAGCATGAAACCCAGGGACATCACCTCCCAGGATGCAAGAATCCCGGCGATCAGCCGGAAGTCATTACCAAGATGCCTTCGAAGAACAAGAATCCTGTTTCTGGTGCAGTAGAAAACCTTCGCGGGGCTGGCCTCTCCGGCGGTGGCGGACATGGCGTGCTCCACCACAGCGTCAGGGCAGTAAACCACCCTGTACCCGTTCTTCCAGAGCCTGAGCCCCAGGTCGCTGTCTTCGTTGTACAGAAACAATGTGTTCCAGAACACCGTTTTTCCGTCTTCAAGGGCGCTTCTTCTCAGGGCCATGGCCCCTCCGCAGGGGGCTATAACTTCGTTCGGGGTGTTCCAGCGCGCCGCGGGTTCTCCACGGCCGAGATCAAATGTGTAACCCAGATTGTCCAGGGAGCCTCCGGCGGAATCCATGGTGCCGGGTTCGCCCATTCTGCGCATGGAGCTGGTGACAGCGGCCACGGAAGGGTCTTCGAAGGGTTTCAGAAGGTTTTCCAGCCAACCCGGGGCTACCCGGGTGTCGTTGTTGAGAAGCAGCACGAAATCCGAGCCGGTAAGGGAGGAGCCGGCGTTGTTCGCTCCGGTGAACCCGGTGTTACGGCCCATGAAAAGGCCTGTTACCATGGGCCAGTTCTTTTTTATGTGCTGTGGAGAACCGTCCACGGAGCCGTTATCCACAACGATCACGGAAGAGGGATCGTCCACCTGGGGCAACAGGGAGGACAGACAGGTGTCGAGAAGGTTCTTTCCGTTGTAATGGGCAATCACTATCGAAACGCGCATTATCCAGTGAGTTCTCTTTCCATTGGGTTTGGTCGCTCTGGTACCGGTAGCATACAGCATCAGGGCTTTTCAGGGTATTGAAAACAGCAGGATTCATTTATGTTCCCGGCATGAACCATCATCTGACCCGGGGGCTGTTTCTCGCTTGCAGGGAGGCGGGTTCACTTCTGCTTCGACTGCGGTCCGGGGGAGTCCATGCAACGGAAAAGGGAGGCATGGAGCTTGTGACCGTGGCGGACACCGAATCCGAAAACCTTCTTGAGTCCATGCTTCACGACCTTAGCCCGGATGTGCCTTTTATGGGGGAAGAAGGGTATGCCGGCTCACTTCCGCCCCCACCCTACTGGATAGCTGACCCTCTGGACGGCACCAACAACTACGCCTTCGATTATCCGTTCTACTGCGTGAGCGCCGCGTATGTGGACAGCGACGGTCCGGCCTTCTGCTGCACTTTCGATCCGGCAAGGAACGAATCGTTCACCGCGGAGAGAGAAAAGGGAGCCTGGCTCAACGGGAAACCCATCCGGTGCTCGGCCGCGCTGGAGCTGTCCGACGCCCTGATGGCCACGGGTTTTCCCTACAACCGAACCCCGGAGAACATCAACACTGACCTTGAAGTTCTGGCCCACTTCCTGGGTGTGGCCCGGGGCATCAGAAGGTCCGGTTCCGCCGCCCTCGACCTGGCCTACACCGCATGCGGCCGGCTCGGGGGTTTCTGGGAGAAAAGCCTTCGCCCCTGGGATATGGCCGCCGGAGCGCTGCTTGTGCGGGAGGCCGGGGGTGTGGTCGGCGCCTATGAGGGCGGGGACTGGAGCATGGTCTCCGAAGGCGTGTGCGCCGGCGGGAAGGCGTTGTGGCCCCTCATCAGGCAAGGCGTGGACAAGGCAAGGGGCGCCGCCGGTCGCGGCGCCCCTTGAGAAAAGCAGAATCGACTAAAAACCGAAGTTCACACCCAACTGGAATGAGTTGATGGCGTCGCCGGCTTCGTCTCCCATGGGCTTCGCGTAGTTGAACTCGCCGAAGAACGAGAGGGGCAGAAGGGGAGGGGAGAAACTGAGGCCCACAACTCCCATCATGGCCGGGTGAATGTGATCGTAGGGGTCGATGGTGGTTGAGCCCTGGGTCTGGGTTTCGATGGCGGCCAGCAAGGCGTCGGCGTCGCTGGCGGTGAAATGCACACCCATTCCGCCGCCCACATAGGGCTTCAAGGGAGACCCTCCGAGGGGAATGCCCAGCTTCAGAATCGCCGCCAGGCCGAGATCGTGGTAGGTTGACTCGAAGGTTTCATCCAGCATGGCGGGATCGGACCAGCCCCACTGGCTCTGCAGGTAAGTCCTGAGACCTTCGGGGTTGTTGCTGAAATCGATGCCGTATTCATTGTTAACATAGTTCACCAGGTAGTCGGACATCACAATGTCCGACTTCGAAGAGGCATAGGTTCCGCTGAACTCCAGGTCGAAAAGCCCCGCCATGGGGAGCACGATCTGGCCTCCGAATGCCGGGCCGTCGGTGTCCTGGCCGGTGAAGGGGTTGACCGTACCGTAATAGCCGACCCTGGCCCCGACTTTCGGGCCGGCGAAAGCAACTGCCGCGGCAAAGAGAACCACAAAGAGCTTCTGCATGTTTTCTCCTTTCAATGGTTCAATATCGACAAGTGCCGCCGCCGGGTCAACCGCCGCATGAAAACCCCTTGACAGCCGGTGGAACCTTTGCGAGACTATATTGATATTTTGTGTTGTGCATCAACCACCTGCGGTGGGTTCAACTCTCTGGAATGTTCAGTGTTCCCTGAAAGGAGTCGTTTTGAAAGTCTCGCTCTTAACTTTGCTGATTGTCTCTCTGGCCGCCTTCGGGTATCCCGCTCCCGGCCAGTGGCAGAGCTTCGGCGGCAACCCCGGCGCCGGGG
>CAZUXA010000032.1:0-17401 GCA_964624405.1 uncultured bacterium
CTCATTGAAAGGGGGTCGCGAATATGGAAACCGCGGTTCTGCTCACCGGTCTGCTGGTATTCTCCGCAAGGGTGCTGGATGTATCCCTTGGAACCATCAGAACCATCAGCATCATCCAGGGAAGAACCGCTCTGGCGTTCTTTCTGGGCTTCGTCGAGATCAGCATCTGGATAGGAGTGATCTCCACCGTGATCGGCCAGGTTCGGGAAAATCCTCTTCTGGCTGTATTCTACGCCCTGGGCTTCGCCACTGGAAATGTGGTGGGCATCATGATAGAGCGACGGATAGCCATGGGCGGAATAGTCATCAAGCTTATCGCCCGGGAATCCGCAGGGGAGCTTGCGGCGGTGATAAGAAAGATGGGCTTTCCCGTCACCGAGTTTCAGGGCAGGGGCATGTCGGGAGTCGTTACCGAGCTCTACATTGTCTGTCCCAGAAGGGATTTCAGGCCAATCATGCAGAGGGTTGGCCAGATAGACCCGAATGTATTCTTCGTCACGGAGCCGGTGGGAACCCTGGGCAGCGGCAGGATTCCCCCGGTGCTTCCCTCGGCGGGCTGGAAAAGCATCATAAAAAGGAAGTAAACCAGTAAGGTCCCCGGTTGACAGCTTGGCTATTTGGCCTATATTGCAAGCTTATCCTGACCGGAGGAATCCCCATGACAGGTGTTGAAAGAGCTTCACTTGAGAAAAGGGCAAAGGTCATCTCCTCCCTGGCCCATCCCTCCAGGCTTGTGATCGTGGAAGCCCTCGAGTCGGGGGAACAGACGGTGTCTGATCTGACAACGGTGGTGGGTTCGGATATCTCCACTGTATCCAGGCACCTGGGAGTTCTAAGGCAAGCCGGTATCGTTTCTTCCAGAAAAGAAGGCAACCGGGTGCTGTACAGGCTGGTGACACCATGCCTCACAAGGTTTTTCCAGTGTGTGGAACAGGTGATCGCCGATACATGCCGGGAGTGCGAATGAGTTTCAAAGACAGCTGGAAATCCCTTCTCCTTATGCTTGTCGTTTTCGCTGCAGCCTTTTACATGCCCCTGAGTTCAGAGAGGTTTCAAAGCGGAGTTACAGAATCGTTGCACCTTCTCCAGGAGTACGCAAGGGAGCATGTGATCCTGTGTCTCCTCCCGGCGCTGTTCATTGCCGGCGGCCTGGCGGTCTTCCTGAAAAAAGAAGCGGTGATGAAGTATCTGGGACCCCGGGCGAAGAAGGTGGTGGCCTACGGAGTCGCATCGGTTTCAGGAAGCATCCTGGCGGTGTGTTCCTGTACCGTTCTTCCGCTTTTCGCCGGCATCTACAAAATGGGCGCCGGCCTGGGTCCGGCATCGGCATTCCTCTACGCGGGGCCCGCCATCAATGTTCTGGCCATTATCCTGTCCGCCCGGGTGCTGGGTATCGAGATAGGTGTGGCCAGGGCGGTGGGCGCGGTGGTCTTCAGCGTAGTCATCGGCCTTCTGATGCACCTGATCTACAGAAGAGAAGAACAGGAACGAAGCGCGGGGTTCCAGTTCACCGAGGGGGATGATTCCCAGCCGCTGGTTCAGAGGGTCATCATCTTTGCCTCACTTGTCGGGCTTCTGATTTTTGCCAACTGGGGCTCTCCGGAGACCGCCACAGGCCTGTGGCATGGCGTCTGGTCGATGAAGTGGGTGATAAGCACCGTGTTCGCGGTGCTTATCGGAACCGCCTCGGTACTGTGGCTGGGTGTCAAGGCGTGGAAGATTGTTCTTGTGGCCGCGGTGGCAGCCGGAGCATCGCTTCTTGACGCCGGAGCACTTGCCGCCTTCGGTCTGGGAGTGGCGGCCTTCGCCTGGGCCCTCGCAACCAGCGAAGGCGAGGGAAGCAGGTGGGTGGAGGAAACATGGGGTTTCGCGAAGCTCATTCTCCCCCTGCTCTTCGTCGGAGTCATTGTTGCCGGCGCCCTTCTGGGAAGGCCCGGGCGCGAGGGATGGATTCCCTCGGAATGGGTTGAGGCGGCGGTTGGGGGGAACTCCATCGGGGCGAATCTGTTCGCTTCGGTGGCGGGTGCGTTCATGTACTTCGCCACACTTACCGAAATCCCTATAGTCCAGGGGCTTCTCGGCGCGGGAATGGGAAGGGGTCCTGCCCTTGCCCTGCTTCTGGCGGGCCCGGCCCTGTCCCTTCCAAACATGCTGGTAATCCGCACGGTTCTCGGAACGAAAAAAACCATAACCTTCGTATCGCTGGTGGTGCTGATGGCCACCATAAGCGGTGTGCTGTTCGGAATGATACCTTTGGAGGTTCAGCTATGAGAATACAGGTTCTGGGCACAGGCTGCCCCAAATGTAAAAAAATGGAGGAAATGGCCAGGCGCACAGCGGAGAGCCTGAATCTGGACTGCACCATAGAAAAAGTCTCCTCCATCAACGACATTGTGGCCATGGGCGTCATGTCCACCCCTGCCCTGGCTGTAGACGGTGTTGTGGTGCTGGCGGGCAGGCTTCCGGATGAAACGGAACTCC
This sequence comes from uncultured bacterium, assembly GCA_964624405.1. Lineage (GTDB taxonomy): Bacteria > Fermentibacterota > Fermentibacteria > Fermentibacterales > JCC-6 > UBA6080. Next base: position 2,482 of record CAZUXA010000032.1, read on the forward strand.
GGGAAATTCTGTCCCGATGAGGGGCCCGGCACTCATTCTCGCGGTGTGCCTTCTCGGGTCGGCCTGCAACCCTCGCGAAGAGGGAAACACCACAGTGGAGTCTTCCGGTCTGCCTTTACTGGTTGCCCTGGGCTCCGCTTCATGTGTTCCCTGCCGAATGATGCAGCCCGAGCTGGACAAGCTGAGGAACATGACCGAGGGATACCTGAATGTAGTATTCATCGATGTGAACCACGATCGATCCGCGGCTTCAAGATACCGGATACGACTGATCCCGACCCAGGTCTTCTACAGTCCGGAGGGTACCGAACTGGCGCGGCACGAGGGCTACTTCGACGCCGAAGGCATGCTTGGCGTCTATCAGGAAAAAGGATTCCTGCGGGATGTCGGGGGAAACTGATCCATGGGTTCCCTGATGAGCGCCCTTAACCAGTGGCTGTCCGGGTCGCCGTTTCTGGCGGTGGCCGCCTCGTTCACCTGGGGCATTCTCAGCATGATCCTCAGTCCCTGCCATTTGGTGAGCGTTCCCCTGGTGTTCGGATGCATCATGAGAAGCAGGGGCGGTAGCATCCAAAAGGGCCTTCCAATGAAGGTGGCGATTCTGTTCGCCCTTGGCATGACTGTTTCCATAGCAGTGATCGGCCTGGTCACCAACCTCCTCGGCAGACTCGCCGGGGATGTGGGTTCCACGGGGGAGATCATTCTGGCGGTGATTCTGATCGCGGTGGGTCTGTCAATAACCGGGCTTTTCCAGATACCGATTCCCGGGCTCAACATGAACGCCGTGGGGACCGGAACACCGGCACTGGTTCTGGGGCTGGTGTTCGGCGCCGCCCTGGGACCCTGCACCTTCGCCTTCATGGCTCCGGTTCTGGCGGTGATGTTTACCACGGAATCCTTCCGGACCGCAGTGTTCCTGGGAACGGCTTTCGCTGTCGGGCACGCCGGGGTGGTTCTTCTGATGGGAGCCTTCGCGGGTCGAATTCAGCGGGTTGTGGACTGGTCGGGCCAGAGCGCCTTCGCGAAGGGGCTCAGAACCGCTTCCGGGATTCTGGTGGTTCTCGGGGGGCTGTATCTTGTCGTAAAGGCGCTCTAGAGGCCCAACATCATCTTCACGACTCCGAAGTAGATCACTACACCGGTGATATCCACTACAGAGGTCAGGGCGGGGCTTGCGACAACAGCCGGGTCGAGTTTCAATCTGGACGCGCCCAGGGGGAGAACCGCTCCGGCCAGAGTTGATGACACCACTTGCAGGCCCAGGGCGATTCCTATGGCGGCACCGATCCGGTGCAGGGTGTACCCATCCGGAATCGAGGCCCCGGCCCCGAGAAAAATTACCCTCGCGTAGGCGAGAACCGCCAGAAGAAGGCCAAGCAACACCGAGACCTTCAGTTCCTTCCAAAGAATTCTTCCGATATCCCGATGGCTGACCTCCTTCAGCGCCAGAGCCCTGACCACCAGGGTGGCGGCCTGGCTGCCGGTGTTGCCCCCGGTGTCGGTAAGCATGGGAATGAAGGCGGCAAGGATCGCGAATTGCAGAAGAAGCCCCTCGAAACTCTGAATCACGAATCCGGAGATCAGCCCAAGAACCGCGAGACCGCTAACCCAGAAAACCCTGTTCCGGAAATGGGCCATGGGGCCGGTTTTCATATATGAAGAGGCCTCGTGGCTTCCGGCGATGGCCATGAACTTCTCCATGTCTTCGGTGTGCTCCTGGGTTATGATGTCAAGGGCGTCGTCGTGGGTGATGATCCCCACCAGGGCATCGGAGGAATCCACCACTGGAAGGGCTATCAGGTCGTACTTCTGTATCTTCCGGGCGGCGTCCTCCTGGTCGTCGTCCACACCGGCCACGATCGTGTCGTGATGCATTATCTCCCGAACCGTCAGGTTCCTCCGGGCAACGATCAGGTCTTTCAGGGATACGTAGCCCAGAAGCCTCCGGTTCTCGTCCACCACATAGGCAGAGTAAATGGTTTCCCGGTCCGGAGCTATCTCCCGAAGGCGCTCGATGGCCTGGTAGGCCGTAAGGTCAGGACGAAGTGCCGCATAGTCCGATGTCATAACCGCCCCGGCGGTTCCCTCCGCGTATGCGGTCAGCCTGCGGATGTCCTCCCGCTCCGCCTGGGCCATGGCGGGAAGAATCTCCTCGCGGCGCTCTTCGGGAAGGTTCTTGTATAGGTCCGCCCGGTCGTCAGGGGGCATGTCCGTCATGAGCCGGGCAACCTCCACCCGTCCCATCCGGTCTATCACTTCCACCTGAAGCTCTTCGTCCATGTGGGTGAAAACATCGGCCCTGAGTTCTCTCTCCAGGTGTCGAAGCACATCAAGGGCCTCTTCGGGATCCAGATTCCCCAGAACTTCCGCGATGGTGGCGGGGTGGCTGTCCGAGAAATGGGAGGCGATCAGCTCATAGTCTTCACTGTCCGCGAACTCTCTGATGACTTGAATGTTCACGGGCTTCATCTCACGTCCCCAGCATCAGTTTCACCGTGGTGAAGTAGATCACAAGGCCGGTAATGTCCACCACCGTGGTCAGGGCCGGGCTGGCAACCACCGCGGGATCCTGTCGAAGCGCCGTGGCGCCCAGGGGAAGCAGGGCGCCGATCAGGGTTGAGAACACAACCTGTATCCCCAGGGCAACCGCTATGGCGGCGCCGATGGCCTCCAGAGAGTGGGTCTCAGGAAAGGAGGAACCGCCTCCGAAGAGAATCACCCTGCCGAATGCCAGTGCGCCCAGTACGAGACCAAGAAGCGTTGCGACCCGCAACTCCTTGGCAAGAATACCGGGGATGTTCCGCTTCGATATCTCCTTCAGGGCCAGGGCCCTGATTACCAGTGTGGCGGACTGGCTGCCGGTGTTGCCTCCGGCGCCGGCAAGCATGGGCATGAAGGCGACCAGTATGGCGAACTGCAGCAGAAGAGCTTCGGAACGCTGTACGATGTAGCCGGACACCATGCCCAGCACCGCCAGAACCACCACCCATACCGCTCTGTTCCGAAAGTGCCTGAATGACCCGGTTCTGAGGTATGCGGAGGCCTCGTGGCTTCCGGCGATGGCCATGAACTTCTCCATGTCCTCGGTGTGTTCCTGGGTTATGATGTCCAGGGCGTCGTCGTGGGTGATGATCCCCACCAGGGCATCGGAGGAATCCACCACCGGAAGGGCTATCAGGTCGTACTTCTGTATCTTCCGGGCGGCGTCCTCCTGGTCGTCGTCCACACCGGCCACGATCGTGTCGTGATGCATTATCTCCCGAACCGTCAGGTTCCTCCGGGCAACGATCAGGTCTTTCAGGGATACGTAGCCCAGAAGCCTCCGGTTCTCGTCCACCACATAGGCAGAGTAAATGGTTTCCCGGTCCGGAGCTATCTCCCGAAGGCGCTCGATGGCCTGGTAGGCCGTAAGGTCAGGACGAAGTGCCGCATAGTCCGATGTCATAACCGCCCCGGCGGTTCCCTCCGCGTATGCGGTCAGCCTGCGGATGTCCTCCCGCTCCGCCTGGGCCATGGCGGGAAGAATCTCCTCGCGGCGCTCTTCGGGAAGGTTCTTGTATAGGTCCGCCCGGTCGTCAGGGGGCATGTCCGTCATGAGCCGGGCAACCTCCACCCGACCCATACAGCCTATCAACTCAACCTGGAAACCTTCATCCATGTGGGTGAAAACATCGGCCCTGAGTTCGCTCTCCAGGTGTCGAAGCACTTCCAGAGCCTCTTCGGGATCCAGATTCCCCAGAACCTCCGCGATGGTGGCGGGGTGGCTGTCGACGCACAGGGCGGCGGCGGAGGCGTGATCCCCGGCACTCAGAAATTTCTGAAGATCGTCTGCGTCGAGGGGCTTCACAACAGCTCACCTCCCTTCACCCGGGCTTAGCGCCTCCGGGCTCGGGGGGAGCCGGACGGCCCGTCAGGGCCTGATGGCGGCAAGCCCGAAGGCTGGAATTGTCAATGAATCCGGAAACGAACCGGTCGTCTTCCCCGCAGGAGGTTGACTGGAGTCTGTTTCGCTCATGATTCCCGTTACGGATTCCTCCCTTTCCTGAACCGGATTATTACGACTGAACCACGACCCTTGTCAAGAGCAGGCCCACAGGACGGGATCACTCTGCCTGAGACGCCGCGAAGCCCATCATGGCCGGAAGACCAGTGGCGGACGATGTTCCGGCCCAGGTGGCCAGGTAAGCGGCGCCAAGCTTTTCCATGTGTCGGTTCTCGTTGTCGAAGTAGTTCAGGTGAATCTGCTCCTCATCTATCACAGTGTCGAATACTCTCGCGGTGACATTGTCCCCGGCCTCACGGCATTTCGCAAGGAACCTGTTGTAGGCGGCAATGGTGTCCTCCTCGAGGCCCGAGTTGAACCCGAAGATTTCCTCCACCTCCTGTCCATGCCTGACCTTGGCAGACCTGTCCGTCATTGGTTCTCCGCCAAGTTCCTTTATCCGCTCCGCAAACATCTCCGCATGGCGCATCTCATCAATGGCGATGAGTTTCACCTTTCCCGCTGGAAGGCCGTAGTCCATGTCGTCCAGGCCGTAGTGCTGGTTCATGTACTGCACGATGGCGTGGAGTTCCATTGCCCTTGCCTCGTTCAGCATGTCAATGATTTCCTGCCTTGCCTTCAAATCAGTTGCCATGAGCATTTCCTTTCCACTTTCATTCATCGGAAACCGCGGTGCTGACATGAAACAGGGAAAACGGACCCTGACTGCGAGGCAGGGGAATCATTTCAACGGTGAAATGCCTCTCCAGACAGTCCATGAGATCGATGTCGGCCAGCATGTCTGTTCCAATCCCGATCAAACCCGGCATTCTCTCAAAGGTGGGACCCCGTACAAGCCTGGGGTTGTTCGCCAGAAGATGAAACTCGGCTCCCCACTGCTGAACCAGGGAATCGGTGTTCTGCAGAAGGTACGACACCATGTCCGTGTGTTCGGTGTAGATGAACCATTCCTCGGCAAACCTTTGCTGGTGGGGGTGAATGACGACAAGATCTGAGAAACCCTCATCCTCAAGGTGATAGAGAACACCCATGGTGGAAAAGTTGTCGAGGAAAAGCACGAGCCTTCCGTTTCCAAGGGAAGCCCCTGTTCCGGCAACAAGGGCGGCTTCCCGGAAATCCCTGTCATAGGTGCAGCGCTGTGGCATTGTAGACCTGAGAACGAAGGGAACGCAGAGAACAAGAGAAAGGGCGGGAATCGCCCCGCGAAGCAGCCTGCGAAGCGCCCCGGAACCATCAAGACCGGCGGCGACCAGAGCGGCGAAAACCGGATATGCCAGGGAGAAGTGCCTGGCTCCCGGGCGAAGGTAACTCAGCGGAAGAAGAACAAATGCCAGGATAAGAATCGCACCGGGCCCAACTGTTTTTCTTCCGAGCCATGCCGAAACCACCGACAGAATGAAAAGCAGCAGGCCCGCCCCTGCCCAGGGCGAGAAGCTCTTCACAGAGAAAAGGTCGAAACGAAACGCGGCGGTTCCGGAAGAAAAACGAAGCAGCGTGCCCAGCATGGAAAACGGTGCGCCCAGAACTCTCTGTGCGGGACTGGCCAGCTGGAACAGCTCGAAATCCGCACTTTCACCGAAGGGATCGAAACGGTGAACCTGCCTTCCCATGTTGTGAACCCAGGGGGAGAATGCCAGAAGCGTAAGAAGAAGCAGAATAATCGACTCCCGTTTTCTGCCGCCGCGGAAGAGAACAACGCAGGCCGCCGCTACCCCCGGCCACGCGAAATGATGGGTCCAGACCCCAGCCACACAGAAGAACAGAAGCAGCAGAAAACCCCTTCGGGAAAAGCCCTCGGAAAGGCGTCGCAGGGAGATCAGGATTCCCATGCCGGCAGCGGCCATCAGTCCGTACATTCTCAGTTCCACCGCCAGGTGCAGCAGGAATGGGCTGGCCCCGAGAACAAGAAAACCATGGCGGGGGAAATGCCGGCGGCCCATCCATACCAGAAAGCCCACCGGAAGGAAGGCGAATACACGCAACGCGGCCAGGCTGTTACCGAACGCCCTTGTCCAGAGCCATAAGAGCACATGATAACCGGGTACGTGAATCTCAAGGGACATGGTTCGTATCAGGTTGCCGAATGAACCGCCGGCCAGGGTGACGGTAAGGGCTTCATCGCCGGTGAGGCTCCGGGAGAAGGAAAGGCCGGCGAGAACCGCAAGAGACAGCACGGAAAGAATCCACTTGAGACTGGTCGCCTGCTTGACGGTCATTCAGATCCATGCCTTTCCCAATTGATGCGGAAACCCCGTGCCGGGGGCGGCACGGGGTATCGGCTATTTAAGCCTGCCCAGGGTGGAGAACAGGCCCCACAAACCCGCCACGCCCACCACCAGATAGACTATTCTGGCGATGTCGAAACCCATGGTGAGGATACCCATCAACAGGTCCTTCTCGAAAATGCCCACAAGACCCCAGTTGATTCCGCCTATCACCAGCAGAACCAGAGCTATCTTGTCGATGAAACACGCTTTTTTACAAGCCATCCTGCGCCCTCCTTTTCAGTTTGCCCAACACTGCAACTATATGAAACAACTATGACACACCAAGTACATCAAGATTGGCCTTCAGCGCCGACCCCGCGAGAAGATCCTCCATCGCCCCGGCCAGGTGTTCCCGGTCAAGACCGGGAACAAGCTTTCTATCAAGTACTTCCCTAAGAAGAGCGGTGTTCTGCATCCTGGAATCCGGCAGATCGCCGCGGAACACCCTGAACGCTCGTGCGCCCCGAAGCGAGCAGGCCTCCAGGAGCACCTCCTGCGAAACTTCCGGCTGGGAACCGTTCCTCACCGCAAAGGGCTGCCAGACCGCGTCGTACCATGCAAGCGCTCCGCCCTGTTTCAGATAGCCGCCAACGGCCCTGAGGGCTTCGTGGCGTTCCAGAGCCAGAACGAGATCAGCCTCGCCCTGGCTGATCAGGGGCGAAAACTCACCGGCACCGGTTCGAATCTGCGAGACCACCACTCCGCCGCGCTGGGCGAGGCCGTGTGTGTCAACGCCCCTCACCTCCATTCCGGCTCTTGAAAGAGCCCTGAGAAGAACCTCGCTGAGCAGGCCTATGCCCTGGCCTCCCACTCCTGTCATGTGGATGTTCATCGGGCTTCCTCCTTCCGGACCGGGGCATCAATGGCATCCGACGGGCAGGTCTGCATGCAGGAACCGTCGCCTATGCACAGATCATTGCTGGTGGACACCGAGCCGTCCTCCGGGCTTCGGCGGAAGGATGGGCAACCGAACCTGTCGATGCATTCCCGGGCCAGGGTGCAGCGGTCCCGGGAAACCTCAACATGCCTGGAAACGAAGTTCGGTTTTCTGCGTTGTTCCCTGGCAAACTTGAGCATGCAGGGATGCCGGGCAATCACAACGCTTAACCCCTCAGCCTCAAGCGCTTTCTCCACCGCGCCGGTCAGGGCTTTCTGGTTGTATGTGTCAACCTCGGCAATGTTCTCAACCCCGAGGCCCTCCAGCACACTGCGGATCGGAATGCGTTCCGTGGGCTCGTTGAAGTTTTTTCCGGTTCCGGGGTGATTCTGATGGCCGGTCATCGCGGTGGTTCCGTTCTCCATCACGATCAGGGTCAGCCGGTGCCTGTTGAAGAGGGCGTTGATCACCCCGGGGATTCCGGCGTGAAAGAAGGTGGAGTCTCCCAGGAAGGCAACAACCCTTCTCTCCGTGTTGAAGAGGGAGAGCCCCTGACCTATTCCGGTGGAAGCCCCCATGGACATCAGAAGCTCGCCGATTTCATGGGGGGGCAGATACCCCAGGGTGTGGCAGCCGATGTCCGCCACGGTGATGTCCCTATTCCGAAGGGCCTTCTTGATGGCGAAGAAAGCGCTTCTATGCCCGCATCCCGGACACATCTGGGGAAACCTCGGTGGTGCCGGCGGCGTCTCCTTCAACGGGACCGCGGCATGAACCATGTCCGGCCAGTAGCGGTGAATGATTTCCCTCACCCTGCCGGGGGTGTACTCGCCGATCCAGTCCTCCGCGCACTCCTTGCCGGTTACCCTGGTTTTCAGGCCGTGATCGAAACACAGGGCCTTGATCCTCTGCTCCATGAAATCATCCAGCTCCTCGATTATCATCACCTCCCGGTGGGCTCGCAGGAACTCCAGCAGCGGGTGTTCATGGAGCGGGTACACCATGCCGAGCTTGAGGATGTCCGGCGGAAACTCAACCCCGGACAGCGCGTCGAGAACCGAAAGATATGGAAGACCTGCGGTGATGATTCCCCTGCCCGGGTTTCCCGAATCGTGCAGCCGGTGAAGATCAGGAGTTTCCAGCAAAGCAAGGCGATTCAGGGCCCTTCTTTTCATGGTGGCCACCATGGCCCCTATGGGAATGTAAACTCCGCCCTCACCGGAGAACCCCGGCGTATCGTCAGGCGTCGGCGCTTCCCATCCCTTGAAGCTGACCATCTCCTTGGCGTGACACACATGGGTGGTCAGCCGGAGCATCACCGCCATGCGATGGCGTCTGGCAAGGGAGACCGCTTCAAGAAGAAAATGGTAGGCTTCCGAAGGCGATGCCGGCTCGAGAACCGGAGTATAGCTCATCCGGGCCAGATGCCGGTTGTCCTGTTCGTTCTGTGACGAGTGGGCGCCGGGGTCATCCCCAACAATCACCACCATGCCTCCGGGAATGTCCATGTGGTTCAACTGCACAAAGGTGTCCGCCGCCACATTGAGACCCACGCTTTTAAAGAAAACCACCGCGGGCCTTCCATTCACCGCGGCTCCGTAGGCCACCTCCGTAGCCACCTTCTCGTTCACGCAGAACTCGAAGTGAAATGGGCGCTTTTCCGCAGGGATGCCGGAGATGGCCGTGGCTATCTCCGGGGTGGGCGAGCCGGGGTATGATGTGACCACCCGGATCCCCGCCTCGATCATACCCCGGACAAGGGCTGTGTTGCCCATCACAAGTTCACTGAAGGGCTCTCTTTCCAGAAGCATCTCTCCCATGCTTTTCATCGAATCACCTTTCTCCCAGAAGAGAACGGATTTTTCAAACTCCAAGAGATTATGCATCATCAGGATGTGGATGCAAAGCACCCGGGGCGGCGGATTTCGCATTCCCGGACCGCAATGCTTATTTTTCCGTGTTGTTTTCACCACAGGACCGGAGCGCGCAATGCACCTTTCCGATGCCAGATTCGTGCTGGAGTTCGCGGTGATTGTCATGGCGGCAAAGCTGGCCGGCAGGTTCACCAGCGGAGTTCTGAAACAACCGGCGGTTATCGGTGAAATGCTGGTTGGAATCCTGATCGGGCCCTACGCACTGGGGGGCCTTTCCGTCTTTTCCCTGGGTCCGGTCTTCGCCACCGGGGCCGACGGCATCTTTCACGAAGGTCTTCTCCACGGCATCACCATCGCCGGAATAGTAACACTGCTTTTCACAGCAGGTCTCGAGACGGATCTCAGGGGCTTCATGCGTTTTGCTCCCAGAGGCCTCGGTGTTGGCGCGGGGGGCGCTGTCGTCGGCTTTGCCGGCGGTGCCCTTGCGGTTGTGGCCGCCGGAGGCGGCATGGGATTTCACGACCCCAGGGTGCTGGCTTTCGGAGCCGTGGCCTCCGCCACTTCAATCTCCCTGGCGGCCAGGCTTCTCTACGACATGAAGAAACTCAATTCGCCGGAGGGTTCGGTGACCCTCTCCGCCGCGGTGATCGACGATGTAATCGGCCTGATTATTCTGGCGGTGGTCATCAGCATACCAGGCGGCGGAACCGGCCTTGGAAGCATTGCAGTCATAGCCTTGAAGGGCTTCGGTTTCTTCGCGGTTCTTCTGGCCCTTGGCCTGCTGCTTCAAAAAAAGATACTGCAGCTTATGGGCAGAATCGGAGATGATTCGGCCCAGGCGGCTTTCGCTCTGGCCATGGGTCTTTTCGCCGCGGGTCTCGCGGAGTACTTCGGGCTGGCGATGGTGGTCGGGGCTTACGTAATGGGCCTTGCTCTGTCCGGCACCCGGGCTGCCAGAAGAATCAGTGAAAAACTCATAACCGTGAAGGAACTCCTGGTGCCGGTGTTCTTCTGCGTAACCGGCATGATGGTGGACATCCGCTCCCTGGGCACAGTACTGGTGTTCGGGCTGGTTTTTACCGCCATGTGCGTCGCAGGCAAGTTTCTGGGCTGCTACCTTCCCTCCAGGGCTTTCCGGTTGAGCGCCAGGCAGTCGACGGCGGTGGGACTTGGAATGCTGCCCAGGCTTGAGGTCGGGCTTGTGGCGGCCAGCATGGCAATGCTGAACGGACTGATAGACCCGCAGGACATGGGGGTGGTGATGATAATGATCGTGATAACAGCGGTAATGACCCCACCCCTGCTCACAATTGCCATGGGGGGCGCGAACCGGCCTAACCGTTGAACAGATTGACCGTGGGGAAACAGGCGTCGGTGGTGAGGTTCACACCAAGCCTGCGAAGCCCCTCCTCGTCCCCCGGAGCGGGAATGCAGGTGAGATGAACCTCGGTTCCCCTGAGTTCGGGAAGGCACCCCAGAGCCTCAAGGGTGGCGGGGCTGGCGGTGGCGCTGATTCCAAGGGCAATTAGAACCTCGTCGAGGGTAAGGCATGTCGCGGCGCTTCCAAGGGTTTCCTTAAGCCTTCGGATGGAGCCGATGGTTTCCGGGGTGAGCAGATGAATTCGCTCGGGAATGCCGGCCGACTCCTTGATGGCGTTTATGACCACAGCCGAAGACGCGGTCATCAGTTCTGAGTTCTTCCCGGTGAGAATCATTCCGTTATGGAGTTCAAGAGCGGCTCCGGTTCTGGGAAAACCCTTCGCATCCTCACCGCCCGCGGCTCTCGCCGGGCCAACAACATTGCGGTACTCGGGTGTCAGCCCGTGGTCGTTCAGAAGCAGCTCGACCTTCTGAAGGGTCTTCTCCTCCACGAGACCCATCACGTATTCGCAGCGGTAGCGGAAGTACCTTCGCACCATCTCCTGCCTGGCGGCCTCCCGGACCGCTTCGTCATTCACGATGCCGGCTCCCAGACGGTTGACGCCCATGTCCGTAGGTGACGCGTACATGGATCCGGTTCCGGTTATCCGCTCCAGTATTCTCCTGAGCAGGGGGAATGCCTCCACATCCCGGTTGTAGTTCACCACCGGGATGCCGTAGGCTTCAAGGTGGTAGGGGTCGATCAGGTTGATGTCGCCCAGTTCCGCGGTTGCCGCCTCATAGGCGGCGTTCACGGGATGATTCAGGGGAAGGTTGAATACCGGAAAAGTCTCGAACTTGGCGTAACCCGAGTCCAGGCCCCGGCGATGATCGTGGTAGAGCTGGGAAAAACAGGTGGCCAGCTTGCCGCTTCCCGGCCCGGGCCCCGTAACCACCACCAGTGGCTTCGCGGCCTCGATGTAGCCGTTTCTCCCGTATCCCTCAGGGCTCACCACCACATCAATATCCGTGGGGTAACCCCGGGTGTATGGGTGCATGTGAACCTGAACTCCGCTGCGCTCCAGGCGTTTGCGGAAGATGTCCGCCGCGGGTTGCCCGGCGTACCGGGTTATCACCACTCCGCACACTGAAAGATCCCTTTTCCGAAGGTCGTCGATCAGCCTCATTGCGTCGGCGTCGTAACTGATTCCGAAATCCCCCCTGATCTTCCGCTTCTCGATGTCGCCGGCGTAGATGCACAGGATGATCTCTGCCCTGTCCCGCAGCTCCTGAAGAAGCCGGATCTTCACATTCGGGTCGTATCCTGGTAAAACCCTGGCAGCGTGAAAGTCGTACATCAGCTTTCCGCCGAACTCGAGGTACAGCCTTCCCGAGAACCGCTCAAGCCGCCGCGCAATGGCATCGGTCTGATCGGAAAGGTACTTGTCGCTGTCAAAACCTTGGGTTTTCCGCATTCGGGAAATATAGGCCTCCAAAAACCCTCAGAACATGGTTCAACAAGAGCGCATCGGTCTTAACCGTGCTCGGAGAGCAATGCCTTACCCGCAACTGCTGGATCAGGACATCCACCGGTTCACCACGCTCAACAGGAGACAAGCGGAAGAGCCGGAGAAGGAGCGGAAAAGCCTTACCAAGTCAAGAGCCTGTCTTATCTGCCAGTCCGGCCTCAGCTCCGCTTCCAGCAGAGCCGAAAAAGATCAAGGCAAGCCGATCGATTAAACTTCTTCACCCAGCCAGTGAAAAACGGAATGTGCCTTTCACTGACCAACCCGCGTTTCTTTAACTCCGACTCGTACTTCCCGGAATCAAACCCCAGCATACCAACCAGCTTACATATACTCTGCCTAACATTGCATTTCACTATCTTATGTATACATTTGTATACCTATCCCCGTCAACCCCCTCACCCATTGACACAACACAACTCATACAGCATCATTAAATTCAATGTACCCAAAGAGCTTACATAGACCTATACACAATCATTGTTGGGCAAACATATGGTAGAACTTCATATCCTAATCCAGATGAGGAGAAGCGGCACTAGAAACAGGTATGTATTGGGAGGATACTGAATGGGACGACCAGCACACTTTCCAGATTCGATTGAACCAAATGTAGTTTGGAATGAGGCTGAACCGACTGATGTAATATCAGCCCTTGGATCACAGCAGCCACGTTCAATGATCCGAAGAAGGATTCAATATCGTGGTACTACTGATGTGGAAACATATCTTACCTGGGCGCGACTAGAGTTGGAGCAAGCCGAGCGAAATCAATCAGAGACAAAGCGCCACGCAACTCAGGCAATAGGACACGCGAAGCGTGCATTGGATTGTCTTTTTGATGCATACATCAGGCGAGATTGGCTCGACTCCAAACTTCGACCACGAGCAATGTTCTCCGAAAAGCTTGATTTGCTTAAGCGTCGTCCCAATTTTCGTGTACCCTGGAGACTTATTCCGAATATCATTGCTGCCCCGCGAGACCAAGCTGAACACGCATTTATTTTACCTTCGGTGGAGGAGGTTGGTATAGCAGTAGAAGCTACTGAGAGCGTAGTGTCAGCACTGATTTCACATAGCGACCCACTTGTTGGACCAGCGTTTTGTGGTACTCTCCTTGGTGGATCTTCATGGTCAAAGGGTGAAGTGCACCATTACTTCAGTGGCTTTTCTGGTCCTTTTGCTATCACGTGGATTGGTTCTGATGGAATCAGCCGCGTTGGGTCTGGAATTGCTTTGGACAGAGAAAACGCAGAAGTACTATACTGTCAGATCGTAGACATGACCGAAGTGGAACACTTCGAGTTATTAACCTGGTGGGATAGCCATGAACTAGGCAGCTATAGCATAGAAAGCGAAGAAAGCCTACGAGTACGGTTACGTCTTGCACACCTTGATGTGCCAGAGTAGTGAAATGAAGGAAGATATTCAACCGAGGTTTCGCACCTGACGGCATCTGCAGATAGTTTAACTGCTCGCAGAGATTCGAGTTTGTGGATAAAACCCAAGGCATTGAGCTAATGGCTTATCTAGGAGGAGCAGTATTGTGGAATACAAGATTGAGGAGCAATATGATAGTATGATCCGGGCATATGAAAACCTTCGTATTCTTGCAACCAATATAGGTAAAACAGCTGTAATTGGAGACCGCACGGCTGTAGATGCAACAACATCGTTCTTCATGAACTGTTATCATTTTAAGGATTGGCTGAAAAAGGATTCGAGAATTCAATGCCCAAAGAATGTAGAGGATTTTATAAGCAATAGTTATGCTTTATCGATCGCAGCAGACCTATGCAATTCTTTCAAACATGCAGGGATAAAGAGTGACCCCAGATCTGGTAAGCCACTAGAGAAGATAAACATGGCATATAGCCTTGATATCCCATTAGGTTCTGATCCTGCATATATCCAGTTTAGTCGCAATCCCTCGGATGGTGACACAATAACAATATCTCAAAGTATCCGAGCTGGGGGACCAGTGGCCACAGCCAAGGTTGTATTTACCCTTGGCGGGATTAGCTATGATGCTATTGAAGTTGCAGATGAGTGTGTCAGGCAGTGGAACTCCTTTTTGGAATCAAGAGGGATATCGGTTGCTCTAGACTAGACAGAATGCCCAACAAATGCATGAACCAGCCACACATGCATAGCTATGAGCCATAGTAACATCTGTGCTGGTTATGCAAACGTTATGCAGGAAAAAGAAAGAAGAAATACTTGGCTGAAGCTGTCATTTTTGACTTTGACGGAACCATGACTGACTTCGAAAACACAGATACAGAATGCCTCAAGCTGATTCTTAAGCAAACCGGGGCAGAGGCTAATGCTGATTCATTCGTTACCCGAGCAGTCGATCACATTATCCGTTTCCACGATCTTGTTGAATCAGATGAAATAGATCCTTTGACACTACACCAGTACAGACTATCCAAAACATTCCAAGACTTCGGTATTCCTTGGGATTATTCCTATGTTGACACCTACAAAGAGCTCCTTCTTGAAAGAACGATGCCTTATCCAGGGATCGAGCATATTCTTAAGAGCCTTGCGGGTAAAGTGAAACTCGGAATGCTGACCAATGCATACGACCCTGTTTTACAGATAAAAAGAATCCGAGCAACTGGATTGGCTGACTACTTCAACGAGATCCAAATCTCCGGAGAAGAAAAGTATTCGAAACCAGACCCTAGAGCATTCAAGATAATTGCTGGCAAACTTGGTGTTGATCCCAAGAAATGTATATTCATCGGAGACTCAAAGAAATACGATATTGAAGGTGCGCGTGCTGCTGGGATGATGGCAATTCATATGAACCCGACCTCTGATAAAGCTAAGCATTCCTCAGCAATGAGTATTGACCAAGTTAGCTTGAAGCTGGGAGAAATGATTGCATAACCAACGCATGAACCAGACGCTTGTAGGACAGTAGGTTAGAGTCACAGCGCTGGTTACGCGCATTGTTAACCGTAGAAAGAGAAACCGTATTGGCTAATCTGATCGTAATAGGAACA
>CAZUXA010000033.1:0-15348 GCA_964624405.1 uncultured bacterium
CTGGGCAATGGTGTCGCAATTCCACACTGTCGGCTGGACGGAGCAGAAGGTTTCACCGCAGGAATTCTAACCACCGTCAGGGAAATCGGGTTTGGAGCCCCGGACGGAAAAGGGGTCAGAATCTTTCCCTTCGTTATAGGCCCCACGCAGGATCCCAGGGGGCACCTCGAGCTTCTCTCGGCCCTTTCCAGGCTTCTCAGGAACAGGAAGAACCGGGAACGTATTCTTCATTCCCGGAACCCTGGCGAGTTGCTGGAAATGACGGAGGGTTTCGACAGGGGAATCAACGCGATTCTGCCCGATATCGGCAGCAACCTCAGGATGATCCATGTTTTCGTTGGCTGCCGCGAGGCTTTCAACGATGTGATGGATGTTTTTGCTTCGGGTGACCATACCGCGGCGATGATCATCGAGGCGGAAAGGGCGGATTCATATCTTGCGTCGATTCCGGTTTTTGCAGGCTTCTGGAACACGGGAAAGGAGAGGTTCGGCAGAATAATCGTTACCGTGGTTCACGAGAAACTGGCCAACCAGCTGCTTAGAAAGCTCGAGTTCTCCTGCGGAGGGGCTGAAAGCGAAAACATACTGGTAACCGTTACCGATGTTCAGCAGGCCATGGGCAACCTTCAGCCCGGCTCCTGTTAACACTCTAAGTTAACAGAGCCGCGTCCGCTACTCCAGAGAACCGACTACAGCTTCCACCGCTTCAAGAATCTCTCCGTCTGCCACTACTTCAGACATTCGGTTGTGATCGGGATACAGCGGCCTGTCCTCCCCGAGATGGGCCACATGGTTTCTCACTGCTGCGTGGGCCGCGTTAACGCCTTTTCCATAAGCGTGGCTTCGGAAATCAAGCGCCTGGGCGGCGGCGATGAGTTCTATTCCCAGAACACCCCGGGCGTTTTCCAGAATGGCGCAGTTCTTAAGGCTTGTGTTCATTCCCATGCTCACGAAGTCTTCCTGATCCGCCGCGGCGGGGATTGAAGCCACCGCCGCCGGAGCGGAAAGCATTCGCTGTTCGGCGATGAGCATCCCGGCGGTGTACTGGCTCAGCATGTGACCGCTGAAGAGGCCGGGCTTCTCCGCGAGAAACGGCGGAAGGCCCACGGAAAGAGCCGGGTTAAGCAGCCTGTTCAACCTTCTTTCGCTGAGGACGGAAACCATGGTTATGGCGGTTCCAGCCATTTCCATGGGCAGAGATACCGGAGTTCCCTGGAAGTTCGCTCCGGTAAGCACAGTATCTTCTTCATGAAGGAACAGGGGGTTGTCACCCACACCGTTCAACTCAATCTCGACCTGGCTTGCGGCGTATGCCAGTGCGTCGTGGGCGGCGCCTATCACCTGGGGAGTGCTTCGCATTGAATAGGCGTCCTGCACTTTCTGGGGAGTTTTTCCCGTAGCGAGATCGCTTCCCTCAAGGCATTTCCGGATGGCCATTGCGCTTCTCGCCGCGCCCTTGAACCCCCTTTCCCGGTGTACCCTGGGATCGTAGGGCTTCAGGTTGGCGTACAACGCTTCAAGACTCATGGCAGTGGCGATTTCCGCGGTTTTGAGCCATCGGTTCATGTCGAAGATGTTCAGGGCCGCGATGGCGGTGAGCAGGTTTGAGCCGTTGATCAGGGCAAGGCCGTCTCGGGCGTGAAGGGTGAGGGGTTCAAGACCGGCTCTTTTCAACGCCTCAGCGCCGGGAAGCCTCTCTCCCTGAAAAAAAGCCTCACCCTCCCCCATCACCACCAGGGCTATCATGCTCATGGGGGCCAGGTCGCCGCAGGCGCCCACCGAGCCCTTTTCACAAACCACCGGCGTTACGCCATTGTTCAACATGGCAAGCAGCATCTGGGTAATCTCAGGCCGTACCGCGCTCCTTCCCTTCGCGTGCACATTTGCCCTGCCCAGCATGGCCGCCCGGACATGTTCCAGCGGCGCGGGCTTTCCGATTCCAGCCGAATGGTTGTAAATGAGATACTTCTGAAACGAAAGCACTTCGGAATCGGATAGTCTGGTTTCGCTGAACTCACCGATGCCGGTGTTAATGCCGTACATGACTTCGCCCTGCCGTATCTTTCTCTCCACCATTGCTCTGCAGGCGATTATCCTCTGCTCCGCCCCGGGGGACAGTTCGACCTTCTCGCCCCCCCGGGCCACATCCACGACTTTCTTTATTGTAAGGCTTTCTCCATCAATAGTTACCGGCATCGCAGGCCTCCCGTTTTCAAAGCTGTTCCCGTCCATAACCCGATTACGGAATCTAACCGGGAGACGGGCTTCGAGAAAGCTTGCGGAACAGCGGGCATTGCCATATTCTCAACTGTCTGTTACTGGTCGAAACATCGGGGGAGAACAATGCATGAGTTTGAAAAGCTTGGAGTGTTCTATCTGGGCAGGGAGTACGATGCAGACTCCGGAAAAACCACTGACGGAATGCTTCTGTACGAGTCCAGGGATCTCACCACCCACGCTGTATGCGTGGGAATGACCGGAAGCGGAAAAACGGGGCTTTGCGTCTCCCTTCTGGAAGAGGCGGCCATGGACGGAATTCCCGCCATCGCCATCGATCCCAAGGGAGACCTTTCCAACCTGATGCTTACCTTTCCGGGTCTGACCCCCGGGGAGTTCCTTCCATGGATAGACCCCGACGATGCGGCGCGAAAGGGAATGTCGCCAGATGAGTACGCGGCGAAAACCGCAGAAACCTGGAAATCGGGCCTGGAGCAGTGGGGACAGAGCGGTGACCGCATTCGGGAACTGAAGAACAGGGCCGACTTCAGGCTGTACACACCGGGAGGCAGCGCGGGGCTGCCGCTTTCGGTGCTGCACTCACTGGATGCGCCTCCTCCAGCTGTGATGAACGAGCCTGAAGCCCTGGCGGAGCGTATAGAAACCGCGGTTTCAGGCTTCCTCACCCTGGCCGGCGAGAAAAACATAGAGATCCACGGCCGGGAACATGTGCTGCTGTCAAGCATTCTCGGCTTCGTCTGGAGCCAGGGAAGGGACATGAGCCTCGAAGAGCTGGTTCGTGCTGTCCAGTCCCCGCCGGTGAGGCGGATCGGCGTTCTGGAAACCGACAGCTTCTTCCCGTCTCCGGATCGGATGAAGCTGGCAATGAAGCTCAACAGCCTGCTTGCATCCCCCAGCTTCGCCCCCTGGACCCGGGGAGAACCTCTGAACATCGGAAACCTTCTGCATACGCCCGAGGGGAAACCCCGAATCTCCATCCTCTCCATAGCCCATCTCTCCGACGAACAGAGGATGTTCTTCGTCTCGTTGCTTCTCAACGAGGTTCTGTCGTGGATCCGTACCATGCCCGGCACCGGAAGCCTCAGGGCCATACTGTACATGGACGAGATTTTCGGTTTCTTCCCCCCGGGTTCGGCCCCTCCCTCCAAAAAACCCATGCTCACTCTTCTGAAGCAGGCCAGGGCATACGGGCTGGGGGTTGTTTTGGCAACCCAGAACCCGGTGGATCTTGACTACCGGGGGCTTTCAAACACGGGAACATGGTTTGTGGGAAGGCTTCAGACCGAACGGGACAAAATGCGCCTGATGGACGGCCTTGAAAGCGCGGCATCCACAACACTGGACAGGCCGGCCCTGGACAGGCTCCTCTCGGGGCTGGACAAACGGGTTTTTCTAATGCACAGCGTGCATCGCAGGGCTCCGATCCTCTTTCAGACCCGCTGGGCCATGTCATACCTCAGGGGGCCACTGACAAGCGCCCAGATAAGGAACCTGCAGCAGGAAATCCCAGCGCCTTGTCCATCCCCTCAGCCGGCCCCTTCTGCCACGGCCTCCATAAAGCCCCATACGCCGCCGGAAGTCCCGGAATTCCATGTTCAGCCGGATTCTCCGCCTGTCCCGGGTTCAAAACCGCTTTACCGTCCCTGCCTGTTCGCCTCCGCCAAACTCCACTTCGTGTCCGCCAGAGACAAAATCGATCTCTGGGAGGACTGCACACTGACCCTGCCCCTGACCGGTGAACAGGGCGACAACTGGAGCAGGGCGGACTGCTTCCGGGGCAGGCCCCTTCCAATGAGCAGTGAGCCTGTTGCCGCCGGGGAGTACGAGCCATTCCCTCCCGAAGCCCTGACACCGGCTTCATTGAAGCATTTCACCACCAGGGCCGCAACATGGCTGTATCAGGAGCAGACCCTTTCCCTCTGGGCTTGCGACAATCCCAGGGTGGTTTCCGAACCCGGCGAGGACAGGGGAGAGTTCGCGGCGCGGCTGCTTCAGATGAACCGTGAAATCCGCGACACTCAGGTGGACCGGCTGCGGCAGACCTACGAAGAACGCTTTCAAACCGGGCAGGACAGGGTCAGAAGAGCGGAGCAGAAACTGGAGCGCGAGCGGGGCCAGTATAGCCACCAGAAGAGCCAGACCGCGGTCTCCGTTGGTGCGACCCTCATGGGAGCGCTTCTCGGCCGGGGAGTGATGGGCAATGTGGGCCGGGCCACCACCGCCGTAAGAGGCGCAACCCGGGCAGCCCGGGACAGGCAGGACATAGCCGCGGCCGAGAACGAGCTGAAGGTTCAGAAACAGAGGCTGGCGGAACTGGAGCAGGAGTTCAACAGCAAAGTCGAAGAGATGGAGGCGCCGCTTCAGGCCGAAGACCTTGCGTTGGAGGAAAGAATTGTCCGGCCCAGGAAGAGCGACATTCACATTCCCCAGGCAGGGCTTCTATGGGTGCTCTCGTGACCGCGGCTCAACTCCCCCATCTCTCCCAGTGAACCGCGGACTCATCGTACTTGTCCTTCGGAGCCGTATCGTCTCCGGGGTAGCCCAACGGAATCAGGTTCAATGGCACCACATCCCGGGGAAGACCCAAAGCGCTTCTGACTACTGAAACCCTCTCTTCCCTGGGATAAACCCCTGTCCACACAGCGCCCAGGCCCAGCGCTTCCGCCGCCACCAGAAGATTCTCGGTGGCGGCGCTGCAGTCCTGCACCCAGTAGTCCGGAGGTGTTTCCGGCCCGCAACGGGAAAGCACACCGCACACCACCACCGCCGCCGGAGCATCGGCGGCCATGGCCGCGTAGGGCAGACTTTCCGCCAGGGAGTTCAGTACCCCCCTGTCCGTGACTATCACAAACGCCCAGGGGCGCTTGTCCATCGCTGAGGGCGCCGACATCGCCGCCCGAACCAGTGTCAGAAGGTGCTCGCTTTCCACGGAACGATCACTGAATCTTCTAACGCTTCTTCTTCCAAGAATCGCCTTGATTGCATCCATCCCGCATCCTCCCTATCTTTCCCAGCCACTATAGTCGGGCATACCGGGAAGGGTGTCAAGCCATGATGCTGGGGTCTCACAGGTTCACCTTGCGGGAAGCGGCGGGATCCATGGGCGACTTCGGAACGCTTTTCCCCCTTGCCATGGGATATGTAATCGTATGCGGCATTGACCCTGTGGGTCTGCTGGTAATGATGGGCCTGGCCAACATCATCACGGGTCTTGCATACCGGCTTCCCATGCCCATCGAGCCCATGAAGGTCATTGCCATTTCTGCCATAGCCCAGGGCTGGGCGCCGGAAACGGTTCATGTCACCGGCTTCGTCACGGGAGTTCTATGGATCCTCCTGTCGGTATCCGGGCTGGTTGGTCTTCTGGCAGGGATCACGACCAGAGAAGTGACCAGGGGCATTCAGGTTGCCCTGGGAATCATGCTTTCCATTGAAGCCCTGAAACTCGTCTCAGAGTGGTGGCTTCTGGGAGGGGTTTCACTTCTGGTGATTCTGCTGCTGCGGAACAGCAGAGTTGCCCCCGCCGCCCTGGTTCTTGTTGCGGCGGGTCTTGCGGTAATGGCGGCGGACGGTTCGCTTTCAGGGCTGAGGTTTCAAAGTCCCCGGCTTCCGTCCCTGGTGCTGCCGGTACCCGGACTCGCGTGGCGGGGAATGCTGGGCGCGGGATTCGCCCAGCTGGGGCTTACCGCCGCCAACGCCGTGATTGCCACCACAGCCCTTATCTCCAGATACTGGCCGGAGAGAACGGTCAGAGAGAAATCCGTTGCCCTGAGCACGGGCCTTATGAACCTGTTCTCACCGCTTTTCGGAGGAATGCCCATGTGCCACGGCTCCGGGGGGCTGGCGGGGCAGTACGCCTTCGGCGCCCGAACCGGAGGCGCGAACATCATCGAGGGTTTGCTGGAAATCGCCATGGGGGTCTTCCTGGGAGCAACGATCATGGTGCTCTTCATGGGTTTCCCCGGGGCGATTCTGGGGGCCATGATGCTTATGGTGGGAGCAAAGCTGATTCTGTTCGCCAGAGAAACCAGGCTCGACTCGTCATCCGTTCCGTTTCTGGTCACCGTGGCTGTGTCCGTATTCACAAACATGGCACTGGGGCTCGCTGCGGGTGTATTATCCTCGGTGGTTGTGAGGAAGTTCGGGAACAAACCAGCCGGAGGAGAGCGATGAAGAAGCTGTTAACAGGGTTCGCCCTGCTTGCCGTTGTCGGGTGCGGTGGTCCCAGCGCTGGGGTGGAAGGGCTTATCAGGGTGGGCTACTTTCCCAACATCACCCACAGTCAGGCTATCATCGGTCTTGCCCGGGGTGATTTCGAGAACGTGCTGGGGGCTGAAACCCGGATCGAAAGCACAGTTTTCAACGCGGGGCCCTCGGTGATCGAAGCCCTTTACGCCGGACGCATCGACATGGCCTACATTGGCCCGAACCCGGCGATAACAGGCTTCGTGCGTTCCCGTGGGGAAGCCCTTCGAATCGTGGCCGGCGCAACAAGCGGAGGTGCTTCACTGGTGGTCAGGCCCGAAGCCGGCATTCACAGCCTTGCGGAACTGGACGGCATGAGGATAGCAACCCCGCAGCTTGGAAACACCCAGGATGTGGCGCTTCGAAAGTGCATCGCCGATCTGGGGCTGTCTACCATCGAGGAGGGGGGCACAGTGCAGATCATTCCCACCGCCAACCCCCAGATACTTGACCTTTTCAGGCAGGGTCAGATCGACGGAGCATGGGTGCCCGAGCCCTGGGCGAGCCGTCTTGTGGTTGAAGGAGGCGGTGTGGTTCTGCTGGATGAACGGACGATGTGGCCCGACGGTGATTTCGTCACAGCCCACATCATCGTTTCAGCTCCCTTTCTTCGGGAGCGGCCCGAGATCGTTTACCGATGGCTTGCCGCCCATGTGGAGATTACTCTGTGGGAGAACGAGAACCCCGAAGAGGCTTCGGCGCTGCTGAACGCGGAGATAGAAAAACTCACCGGGAAAGCTCTTTCCGGCCAGGTTCTTGATATGGCTCTCTCCGCCATGAGAATCACCTGGGATCCCATCGCGCCCTCCCTGGTGGAATCCGCAAGGGCCGCGTGGCAAACCGGGTTTCTGGACAATGAGCCTGATCTGAGGGGAATCTACGACCTTGCCCTTCTCAACAGGGTCCTTCTGGAAAAGGGGCTCGAACCTGTGGAGGCAACGGTTGAACCTTGAACTCAGGGATGTGAGTCGGGATTACATAAGGCCGGGAAGAATGGTGAAAGCCCTGGACAGGGTGAGCCTGAAGATTGAAAGGGGCCAGTTCATCTGCCTGGTGGGCCCTTCGGGCTGCGGGAAAACCACGATTCTCCACATGCTCGCGGGTCTGGACAAACCCACGGCCGGAATGGTTCTCGCGAATGGGGCACAGGTTTCGGGCCCGGATCCCAGCCGTGTTCTTATCTTTCAGGACGCAGCGCTCTTTCCATGGCTGAATGTGCAGGGGAATGTGGAGTTCGGCCTGAAGGTCAAAAAAATGCCCAGGGAACCAAGGGAGAAGCTTGTGGCGAAACTGCTGGACATGGTGCACCTTCAGAAGTTCGCTCATTCCTGGATTCACGAGCTTTCCGGAGGGATGAAACAGAGGGTTGCCCTGGCCAGGGCGCTGGCGGTGGATCCGGCGGTGCTGCTTCTGGACGAACCCTTCGGAGCCCTTGACGCCATAACACGAGACCTGCTTCACGAAGAGCTTCAGGGGCTGTGGCTGCAGGCGGCCAAAACAGTGGTTTTCGTCACCCATAATGTAAGGGAAGCCGTTCTGCTGGGGGACAGGATTCTTGTGATGTCCCACTCTCCGGGCAGGATACTGGCGGAACACACCGTAACCCTTCCCAGACCCAGGCGCATGGACGACCCGGACATCATGCCGATATCAAGAGAGGTTCTGGCCTCCATGGAGAAGCGGGCGTGAAGCGGTTCTACGCCAGGCTCAAGGCTCTTCCGGTTCCGGTTCAGAGAACCTTCTTTCTCACCGGCCTTCTGACCCTGTGGTTTCTTCTGGGCATAATCGAGATTTGGCCCTCCTACATCTTTCCCACCCTGCCCGGGGTTATCTCATCCATCGTCCGAAGCATACAGAGGGGAACTCTTCCCATAGCTGTCTGGGGAAGCATCAGAAGGCTTGCCACCGGCTACTTCATCGCGCTGGGAGCCGGAGTGATGACGGGTTTTTTCATGGCTCATGTGAAGCTTTTCAAAAACACCTTCGGCCTTCTGGTGCTGGGCCTTCAAACCCTTCCCAGCATCTGTTGGCTCCCCCTGGCCATTCTCTGGTTCGGTCTTTCCGAGAAGGCCATTCTGTTCGTGGTGGTGATGGGCGCCTTCCTCTCCATCGCCCAGGCGGCGGAAGACGGCATCCGAAACACTCCCAGGGTCTACATTCAGGCTGCCCGCAACATGGGATCCCGGGGCGTTCGACTCTATAGAACCGTCATCCTGCCTTCCGCCATGCCCACCATGGTCACCGGCATGAAACTGGGCTGGTCATTCGCCTGGCGGTCCCTCATGGCCGGCGAGCTTATCTACACACTTCCCGGGCTTGGATACATGCTGACCATGGGCAGGGAACTGAACGACATGAACCAGGTGGTCGCGGTGATTCTCGTCATAGTGTTCCTTGGGCTCACCACGGACAAGCTGGGGTTCTCCGTGCTGGAACGCTCGGTAAGGGCCCGCTGGGGAACCGGCGGAGGAAAGTAGCGGAACCGGGATTCCCGCGTGAACAAGCCTTGACACCCACAACACATGGCGGTATTTAGTTTCAAATAAAAAGGGGAGGCTGCCATGACAAGGCTCAGCATTGTATGTGTTCTGCTTCTTGTTGCACTCTTCACCGGATGTTCGGAAACCGGCGTTACATCACCGATACTGCCTGATCACGGCGAACACGCAAACTTCCGGGTTGACTTCACCGAAGCCTGCAGGGCAAACATGAGGTCCATCGCCGGCCAGTGCGTAATCCACTTCGCCAGTCATGGCGCATATCCTGACGAGATTCAGGAACTCGGTGAACCCTGGGCTGACATGGTGTGCCCCCAGTGTGAAAACGAGTACCTTTTTCAATCCGCGGAAGGCACCTTTTCCCTGGGCTGCCCCCTCCCCTCCCGTCCCACCCACGGTGAGATTATCGATGGGGTGGCTTCCTGGCCCAATCCGGGGGGGCAGGAAGGCTGCCGGTCCAACATGAGGGTTATCGCCTCGGGCTGCGTGATGTTCTTCGGGTCCAACAACAGATATCCCGAAAACCTGCTGGAGCTGGGGCACAGTTACGCGGGGTTGACCTGTTCCGACTGCGGCGAGCCCTATGTGTACCGCTCACTGGAGTTGCAGCCCGGCATTCCCTCATTCTACATCAGCTGCCCGATCCCGTTTCTTCCCAATCACGGGCACATTCTCGACGGCGTCAGCAGCTGGGGTTTCAGATAATGCTCCAACCCGGCGCTCTGTACGGGCTGCTTTCCGCGATCGGTTTCATCGCCGCGACAGCGATTCCAACCGGAAATCCCGGACGAACACAGAATTTTTCATTGCCACAGGCTTCAGCCGGTTATGAAGCAATCGGTGAAAGATCCGATACATGTCTATCCCGTATGATGTCCATTTCCGACGCCTGTCTTCTATTCTACGGGGAGCATTCCAGGTACCCGCTGAACCTGACCGAACTCGGAGCCCCCTACATCCACATGACCTGCAGGGGGCTTCCTTTTCTGTTCCGCAGCGCTCCCGGCATCTACGCGGTTTCTTGTCCAATGCTGAGCGCGGTGGTCACCCACGGATTCATAGTCAGCGGCACCCCTTCCTGGCCCACTTCCTACAGGGGCTGCCGGTCCAGCATGAGGGTCATTTCCAGCATGTGCGTGATTTACTACGCAAACCACGGCTTCTACCCGGAAACGGTGGAAGACCTGGGGCCGCCGTATTCGGGCCTGAGGTGCCCTCAATGCCTTGATGAACCCTTCATCTACTACTCGTACTCCCAGGGGCAGGAATTCTACATCGAATGCCCGCTTCCCGGCGGAGAAAACCACGGTTTCATCGACAACGGCATGGCCAGCTGGTCGCCCTGGTAAACCGGTCGGGCAGGCGTAACCGGCGTACCCTGACAGCGGGGAGCAGCAAATTGAAGAGCCGGAAACCCGTTGACTGGGCGGAAAAGAAGACCAAACAGAAGGTCATCGTGGATCAGAGACAGTTTCTCTGGCACGAAGACACTCTGGAAAAACTGGCAGCGTGGATGGGACTGCGGCAGGGTATGAACACCCTTGATGTAGGCTGCGGGCTTGGCTACCTGGGGCAAACTTTCTGGAACCATTTCGGAAAGAATGGCTCCTACACCGGGCTGGACATTTCTCTCCCCCTTCTCAGGCAGGCCCTCATGGAAAGCCCCGAATGGGCCCGGGGAGGCGCAGCCCGCTTCGTCCGAGGCAGCGCCGCCAACCTTCCATTCCCTGATAATGTCTTCGACTGGACGGCCTGCCAGACTCTGCTGATGCACTCCGCGGAGCCGGACCGGTTCCTGTCCGAGATGGTAAGGGTTACCAGGCCCGGCGGTGTTGTCATGTGCAACGAACCGAACAACATCTCCGCGATCCGGGGTGACACCGTGAATTCCTGGTCAGAGAAGACCATCGACCAGGAACTGCTCCGTTTCAGGGTAATGCACCACTGGGCTCAGGGCCGGAAGAAACTTGGTTTCGGAGACTATGCGATAGGCAACCGGGTTCCGGAAATGATGAGAGAACAGGGGCTTCACCACATCGACATCCGATGCAACGACATGGTGAGCCTGCTTCTGCCACCCTACGACACTCCATCTTCACGGTTCCGACTGGAGCAGATTGGAAAAGCCATCGAAGAGCAGGAAAAAAGGGGCAACAGAGGTTTCAGGATGGACCGGGAGTTCAGGGCGTTCTACTTTGCCGGCGGGGGAACTGAATACACCTGGAGGAAGTTCCTTGCCATGATCCGGGAAACCTCGGCCAGGGATTTCAGCGAAAAGAAACGACAGTTTGAAGAGGGTACCCTCCACATATGCCCCGGCACCTGCAGTTTCTTCTGCATAACTGGAAGAAAGCCGTGACGGAGAACACCCTTGTCGAGGCGTGCGCAACAACCCTTACCGAAGCCCTCGAGGCATTCAAGGCGGGAGCGCATCGCATAGAACTGTGCAGCGCCCTCGAAACCGGTGGGCTCACACCTTCGACCGACTTGCTGAAGGAAGTCCGTAAAAACATCACCATACCGGTGTTCGCCATGGTAAGGGAGCATGAAGGGCCATTCACGGCTTCAATGGCGGATCTGCGCAGAATGATTACGGCAATGGAACGGCTGGCGGCTGCCGGCGCGAACGGTTTCGTTCTGGGTGTGCTTGACAACCATAACCACATTGATGGCATGGCTTTGATGGAACTCCTGAAAGCAGCGGAAGGGCTCCCCGTTACTTTTCACAAGGCCTTCGACCTCCTGGCCGACCCCATGGAGGGTCTTCAAACCCTTCTTGAAGCGAGGGTTGCGAGAATCCTAACCTCGGGAGGAGCGGGAACAGCATGGCAGGGCCGCTCCACCCTGAAAAAACTTGTGGACTCCGCCTCTGGAGGCTTGACGATAATGGCGGGAGGAGGTGTAAGAGCGCCCCATGTGGCCGAACTCATCCGAGAAACCGGCGTTCGTGAACTCCACGCCAGGGCTTCCGCCGTCCCAGCGATCGTCGACTCAATAAAGAATATGGCGGGCAACCCGCAGATCAACGGCCCGCAGAAAAGAATTCCATAGAGAAGTCTTGCAGATTGAGAGCTGCATTTACATTCTGCAGGAATCGTCGCTTCTGGAAGCAGGATTCCCCCACCGTACGGCTTTGACTGACTACTTCTCCATCGTGGAACGATGCTTTTCATGATTCTAAAGTGATGCTCTTGCTTTTAAGAAATGTATTCTTTACAATATCCATATTACCGCATAGTATGAATTACGTTAAAGGATGCTCGCACATGAAAACACAAAATCTCGATCTCAAAAGGCCGATACCCGTCCAAAGGGCAATCCGAAAGCTCGGGCAGGACATCAGGGACGCCAGACGACGCAGAAGACTTCCCACAGCGCTTGTCGCCGAGAGAGCGGGTATCAGCAGAGTAACGCTGTCAAAGCTGGAAAAGGGTGATCCCGGAGTCTCCATTGGAATAATCGGTTCGGTTCTGATGGCACTCGATCTTCTTGATAGACTGAACGACCTTGCCGATCCCCAGCATGATCTGCTGGGAAGAATGCTCGAAGAAGAACAGCTTCCGCTGAGAATTCGTGGAAGAGCAGTGAAGAAGGAGTGAGATGAACCCGGTGTTCGTCTACATTGATCTGGAAGGCAGAGCAATTCAAGTTGGCCGGATGTGGATTCATGTCCGGGGACGCAGAGAAAGCGCAACATTTGAATACTCCGGTTCATGGCTTTCATCCCCGGCCTGTTTCGCTCTTGAACCGGCCTTGTCAGTTGAGGAAGGATCGCACCACACGAGAGAGGGGCTTCCTGTCTTCGGGGCAATCGGAGATTCTGCTCCTGACAGATGGGGCCGGGCTCTAATACGCCGCGCCACCCTGAGGGCGGACAGGGAAACAGGCGCTACTCCCCGGACACTAAGGGAAATCGACTTTTTGCTCGGGGTAAACGATGAAGCCCGAACGGGTGCTCTGAGGTTTTCCTTGACTGAAAAGGGCCCGTTCCTGGCGCAGGGTACGGGTAGAAGCATCCCACCAATGGTTGAAATCCCAAAACTGCTTGCAGCGTCAGACAGCCTGTTGCGTGATGAGGAGTCGAGTGAAGAACTCAGGCTCCTTCTGGCACCAGGCTCATCCCTGGGGGGAGCACAGCCGAAGGCATCGGTCAGAAAGGACTCTCAGCTCTTCATCGCAAAGTTTCCCAGCTCCGCCGACAGCTACAACAGAATCGCATGGGAAGCGGTTGCTCTTGATCTTGCGGAGAAGTCGGGAATCACCGTTTCTGAAAGAAGGCTTCAGCCTATCGACGGCAGGCAGGTATTGATCCTGAAACGATTTGACAGAAAAGAAAGAATCCGGATCCCCTTCCTGTCAGGCATGAGCATGATCTCAGCGAGGGACAATGAAACGCACAGCTACCTCGAACTTGCAGACCGGATCAAAGCGCACGGAGCATTTCCTGGCAGGGACCTTCTCGAACTGTGGAAAAGGATTGTTTTTACGGTTCTGATTTCCAATGTGGATGACCACATGAGAAACCATGGATTCCTGTTCCACGACAGGAGTGGTTGGGTGTTGTCCCCGGCATACGACCTCAATCCCACGCCTGTGGACATCGCCCCAAGGATACTTACTTCAGCGATCGACATCGATGATCAGACTGCATCCATTGATCTGACCCTCGACGTGGCGGAATACTTCAGTGTCGGAGTTGCTGATGCGAAGGGGCATATCAGGAGCATTGCAAAGGCCGTCTCTGGATGGAGGGATTTTGCTTCCGGCTACGGGCTTTCGCCCTCCGAGATCGAACGAATGTCGTCCGCATTCGAACATGAAGACTTGCACAGAGCGACAAGCTTTTAGGAAGTTTTCCTTTGTTTTGCATGGAATGAAGGCCGCCGGAAGAATAACCGGCGACCTGTTCTCGATCTGGTGCCCCTTACTGGACGGCTTCTAAAAATGATTCAATCAAGCAAATCAGAAGAGGCTTCCCAAAGACTCTCTCCTGAACCTACCAGACCGAGCTAGCAGGCCAAGTGGAAATGGTTCATCTTTTTTCTTGTTCGCGTCACTCGACCATTCTTCCGCAAGGCTTTTTAGTTCAGCTGCTGTGATAAGGACAATGTTTCTTCCAATATTCTCCGAAGCGTATCTGACAGCTACTGATTCCGATATCTCGGCGAAACCAGGTGCGATCACAAGGAATATCGGAACATGTTTGTTTGAGGACTGCATGTATCCGTGGAACTGGTTAAGGTGAGAGTTAAGGTCAACTTCCGCTGGTGCTTCCTTGCTCTTGTTATCCCACATAATGTACATGTCCTTGAAGCTTAGGAGACCATCCGGTCTGTTTGTGCCAGGCTGGTTCAGAGGCTTGTGGTTTAGATGCTTCTCGAACAGGTATTCGGTAGCTTTCTCAAACTTTGCCTCTATCTCAAGGTCTTTGTCAATTACTCCCTCAGCTCTGAGCAATTGCCTATCCCTACATGCAAGGGCTTCGAAAACATCGTACCATATCTTACGTTCATCATCTGCTTCGTCTGCATTCCTTATCTGCATAGTGTCATAATATCCGATAAGTCGCTCAATTCTTTGATCTTTCGTACCACTGACCGGGAGATCCATCTCAAGGCACCAATCGTGGAGTTCATCGGTGTTGAAGCAAGCAAGGCAATCATAAGGTTGGATGTACAGCAAAATCTTCTCTACTAGTTCCATGTTCCTTTCGTTCGGCCTTGTTGCGACTTTTGCCGTTTTCAGAATCGACTTAAGGGTGTCCTTTCTTCTGAACAACTTGTACCCAAGCATAATCCTGTAACCATCAGTACGCATGTTCTTGTTAAACAGCTTACGCATAACTTCGGCCAATTCTTCTGGTAATATATCGTAATAGTCACCCTTTTCATCCTTTATTTGAAACATCAATCCATGTCGTTGTAGCACATTTCTTACATCTCTTATCTCAGACCTGGTGTGCAACTCATTGTTTGGCTTCGGGTATTTCCCAAGCTTGGCTTCAAGAATCCTGTGTTGGCAATGGGTAATGCCAAGTCGGTTTCTTAGCTTTCGGAGAAGATTTGCTTCATCGGGTGATTTTGTGTTTCGGTGTTCCCAAGCAACTCCCAGCACAAAATAGTAGAGTTCCATGTTCTCAAAGAGCTCATTTGCCTTTCCCCCAGAAAGATCGGTCAAATCTGTTTCGTTCGATTTGTCGACAATTGATTGCTCAATCCCTATGATTTTTTCTTCTAAGTCATCAACTTTTAGTCCAAAGCCGATTTCTTCCAGAAGAATATCTTCGAGGATAATTTTTGCAAGTACTCTTGTGGCTATGCTATCGTCAAAGTAGACCTTCTGTAAACTGTCTTGAACAGTTTCGCTG
>CAZUXA010000034.1:0-15061 GCA_964624405.1 uncultured bacterium
ATGACCAAATCCCGGGGAAACCGCGAGAAGCTTCTCGATGCCGGAGTTGACCTTCTCTCAAAAAAGCGGTTCACCGACATTAAAATGGAGGAGGTGGCCGCCCGGGCGGGAGTCACCAAGCCCATGGTCTACTACTATTTCGGAAGCAAGGCGGGGTTTTTTACCGCCCTGGTGGAGCACATGTTCGACCTCGCCCGGGAGTTCTTCCGGGATGTGATGCCCGAGAGCATTCCCGTGCGGGAAGCCCTTGGAAGGTTCATGCTCACACGGCTCAGGCTCCAGAGCGAGAACAAGGCCTACACCCAGGCGCTGGAAAACCTTCTGCAGGAGAGCTGGCGGCTGGCGGACATGGAGATAACCGGCAGGGAGTTCTTCCGGGAAGTTTTCCAGCCCGTATTCGACCGGGCGGTTCGCGAACAGGAGATACGCCCCGACATCAAACCCGAGCTGGTCCTCGGGGTTCTGGGTTCGGTGATAGAGGGAGTTCTCGAAGCTCCCCATGTGGACACGCGGAATGTCAGAAAAATGGAACAGCTGATAGCGGATGTTACGGACATGGTGTTCAACGGGCTTAAATTTGAAAAAGGTGACAAGGCAAATGATTAGAACAGCAATACTGATGATGGCTCTGGGGGCTTCCGCATCGGGTCTCACCCTGTCCGAGGCGGTTGAGTTCGCGCTGGCAAACCGGGGAGACGTTGCCGCCGCGAGAGAGAGCCTTGAAAGCTCCCACTGGACCGGCAGGGCCGCTTCAACCTGGTTCCTGCCCCAGGTCAGCGCGGTGCTCGCATACCAGAAGAACGAGGATGTCTCAGGTATCGTCATTCCCGGTGTGGGAGAACTCCGCACCGGCACCACATACCAGAGCCAGTACGGCCTCACCGCCTCGGTTCCCCTGCTGGTTCCCCAGGCGATTACGGGTTCATCCCTTGCGGGCTTGTCCCGGGATATGGCCGAACTCTCTCTGGCATCAACTGAAATACAAGCAGTGCAGCAGGTTATAGCGTCTTTCTACGGTGTTCTGCTTTCTGAAATGATGCTGGATGTGACCACCGAGGCTCTTGACATCTCCAGGGAGGGCTACCGGCTTGCCCTGGAACGGTACGCCGCGGGAACAATAAGCAGATTTGAGCTTCTGCAGAACCAGGTTGCCTACGAGAACAGAAAGCCCGACTCCATCGCCGCCGCGGCTGGTCTTGAAAACGCCCGTGCAGCCCTGGCGGTGGCCATCGGAACCCGGTGTGAGGGTTTCGTAGCAGTTCAGGGCGACCTTACGGACCCCTTTCCCCTCCCCACTCCGGAGACCCTTGAAGAAGCCAGGGAGATAATGATGGCCAACAGCCCCAGCCTGGCAACAGCGGAGATCCTGCGAAACCTGGGCGATGCCGGGGTGCGGCATGCCGCCGCGGCATTCGGACCCACCATAGCTTTCCAGACATCCCTGATGTATCAGGGGGGCGCCGATGAACTGGGTGATCTGGACGGAGATTCCTACAGAAGAAATCTCACCCATTCCCTTTCGGTTTCCATTCCGGTGGTGAGGGGAATCTCCGACTACTCAAGCTACCGTGGCGCCCGGGCGGACAGGATGGCCTCCCTTGCCCAGGCCGATGACCTGGCAAGGTATGCCGAGCTGGTTCTGGTGCAGGCATGGAACCGGCTTGCCGAGGCGAGACAGGTGGTGACAGCGGCGGAGGCCACCGTGGAACTCGCCGGTGAAGCCCTGAGTATCGCGATAGTATCGTACGAAGCCGGTTTGATTACCCGGCTGGAAATGGACCAGGCTTTCCTGGCCCATACACAGGCCAGAACCAATTACGCTTCAGCCCTTTACGCGATGAAAACCGCGGAAGCAGGGCTGGCGGCTGCCATGGGTGTTCTCACCCTTGGCGAGGAGTAAGCGATGAGGAAGAACCTGTTGATAGGCGGCGGTCTGATCCTTGCCCTGATCACCGCCTGCGGTCCCGGAGGCGATGAGGCCTCTGAAAGAGTGGTCAGGGTAAGGGTGGAACAGGCCGCCACCGAAACCATCTCCACCGAATCCTACGCCAATGCCAGGCTTGAAGGCGCTGAGGAAGCCCTTATCTACCCATCCATGCCGGGAAGAATCGAGGAAGTGCTGGTTTCCGAGGGCGATTTCGTGGAAGCGGGCAGGCGGCTCATAAGAATGGACACCGACCAGCAGGCGGGAGCAGGCTCATCCGCGGCCCTGGCGGCCCTGAGCGCGGCCCGGGCGAATCACGAGAATGTTCGGGCAAATCACGATCGCATGATGACGCTGTTCGAAGCCGGAGCGGTAAGCGCCCAGGACCTGGATGCGGTAAGAACAGGCCTTGAAGCCGCTGCCGCCCAGCTTGCCCAGGCCCAGGCGGGCTACACCCAGGCGAGAACCGCCAGGGACAACGCTTGGATAGCCGCCCCCTTCTCCGGAAGGATAGGCAGGGTCTGGGCCAGGGCGGGCAACTCCTCCTCCGGAGCCTCGCCGCTTTTGTCCATCAGTGGAAACGGCGGCGTGCTTGCCAGAATTCTCCTCCCCGAGCGGGATATCTATCGGCTTGAAGAGGGGCAGGCGGCCTATGTGACCGTTGGCGCTCTGGACTACATGTCCGTCCCGGGAGTGGTAACCGCTGTCTCCCCTTCGGTTGACCCCATTAGCGGTCTGGTCTCCGTGGAAGTAAGGTTTGACGACCCCGAAGGGGTTCTCCGCCCGGGGCTCAGCGGCAGGGTGGCGGTAATCACCCAGGTCAGGGAAAACACGATCGTCTTCCCCGAGCGGGTTCTCAGACGCACCCGCTCAGGCTTCCAGATGGCGGTGGTTGAGGACGGCAGGGCCGTACTCAGGGATGTTACAATCGGCATTCGCAGTCATGGCATGGTTGAAGTCGCAACCGGGATATCCCGGGGAGACAGCGTTATAGTGCTTGGACAGAACAGCGTCACAGACGGAAGCCCCGTGGAAGTGGTGAGGTAATGAGTCTCTCCAGCGTTTCGGTAAGACGCCGCATCACCTTTCTTATGGTGTTCATCTTCATAGTGGGCCTTGGCTTCTTCGGCCTGACCCAACTCGGGCTTGATCTGTACCCCAAGGTTCAGTTCCCCATGATCGTTATCATGAGTTCCATGACCGGCGCCGGTCCGGAGGAAATGGAGAACCTGGTGACCAGAACCCTGGAGGAAGCCGCCTCCCGGGTGGGCAGCGTGAAGAAGGTCACCTCAACATCCGCGAACGGCGTCAGTATCGTTATGGCGGAGTTTGAGTGGGGCCACAATCTCGATCAGGCTGAAACCGACATAAGAAGACAGCTTGACTGGTACGAAGACTACCTTCCAACCGATGCCTCTTCGCCAATGGTTCTGGCGCTGGATCCGAGCATGCAGCCGGTGATGTTCATCGGTTTCTCCAGCCCGGTTCTGGATGACTTCGCCCTGAGGCAGCTTCTGGAAGACGAAATTGAGCCAAGGCTGGCCAGACAGCCCGGTGTTGGTTCGGTTGGAACCATGGGAGGCCTTGTCCGGGAGATTCATGTTGAGGTGGACCCCGCCCGGTTGCAGGCCGCCGGTGTTACACTGGGCCAGGTTACCGGCGCCATCGCCCAGGTGCGAAACGACATGCCGGCCGGTGATCTGGAGACCGGCGGAATCACCCTGAGCGTTCGGGTGGAATCCAGCGTAAAGAGCCTGGCACAACTGGAACAGTTGATCGTGGGCCATGGGCCTCACGGAGCGGTTCTGCTTCGGGATGTGGCCGAGGTTGTCGACGGTGAAAAGGAGGTTCGCCAGTACATCCGGATGGACGGCGAGCCTTCGCTGTTCGGGGTTGTGATGCGAAGAAGCGACGCCAACACCGTGAATGTGTGCAACGGCGTGCGCAGGGAGATTGAAGCCGTGGAGCGGGATTACGGCGGCCAGGTGGTGCCCTACATCATGTGGGACCAGTCCGACTTTATTCAGCAGTCGATATCCAATCTGGCGAACACGGCGGTTCAGGCTTCCATCCTGGCGTTTCTTGTCCTTCTGCTTTTCCTTCGCTCTCCCCGGGGCGCCCTGATTGCCGGCGCCGCGATTCCGGTTTCCATCGTGACCACCTTCGCCGTGATGCACTTCGCGGATGTGGACCTGAACATGATCTCCCTGGCTGGCCTTGCCCTGGCGGTGGGGCTTCTGGTGGACAACTCGATTGTGGTTCTGGAAAGCATCTACCGGCATCGCTCCATGGGGGACAGCCCCTGTGCCGCCTCCTTCAGGGGTTCCGAGGAGGTGGGGATGGCGATCACCGCTTCCACACTGACCACACTGGCGGTGTTTGTACCCATCCTGTTCGTGCCCGGTCTTGCGGGCCAGATGTTCCGGGAGATGGTGCTGACCATTGTGTTCAGCCTTATCGTCTCACTCTTTGTTGCCCTCAGCCTTGTTCCCCTGTTGAGTTCCTTCGCTTCCAAACTGGTGCCGCAACACAAAGACAGAAGCCTCGGAGCCTGGATCAAGAAGCGCTTCGAAGCGGCGGAAGAGCGATATCACAGCATTGTGGTAAAGCTTGTGCGTCGGCGGAAACCGG
Organism: uncultured bacterium; assembly: GCA_964624405.1. Classification (GTDB taxonomy): domain Bacteria; phylum Fermentibacterota; class Fermentibacteria; order Fermentibacterales; family JCC-6; genus UBA6080. Next base: position 4,556 of record CAZUXA010000034.1, read on the forward strand.
TGATTCTTGTCACAGCCGGGCTTCTGGTCGCCTGCCTGGCGATGATTCCCCTGATAGACACCGAGTTCATCCCCAACAACGACAACGGTTTCATCAGTATCGACTTGAGCGCCGCCATAGGAACCAGTCTGGCGGAAACCGACGAGATGATCCGGGCTCTTGAAGACTCGCTTCCAAAACTGTTCGAGGATGGCGACCTGATAACCTGGTACACACAGGTCGGGCAGGAAGAGGGTTTCGGGGCGATCTTCGGAGGGGTTTCCGGCAGCTGGTCCGGGGAGATGATGTTCCGGCTGGTGCCGGTGAATGAGCGACAGGTGAGCCAGGACGAATACGAAGAGAGAATTCGAAGCGTGCTGGATAACATAGTCGGCCTCACCTACGACATTTCCGGCGGCAGCTTCATGGGCGGCAGCCCCATCGAGCTGAAAATCTACTCCGATGATCTGGACCAGCTGGTCATCGAGGGGGAGAGAATGCGGGAAGCCATTGCCCAGGTTGAAGGCACCCGGGAGGTCAAGACCTCCATGGATGACATGATGCCCGAACTCACCTTCCGGCCCGATTACGCCGCCCTGGTGCTTTTCGGGTTCAGCCCTTCCCTGGTGGCCTCGGAGATTAGCACATCCCTTCGGGGAAGCCGGGCGGGAGTGTTCCGCGAGGGCGGAACCGAGTACGACATCCTGGTGACGATTCCGGAGCGGTTGCGGGCCTCCAGAGAGGATCTGGATTACCTTTCCATCGCGGGAGTCCCCGCGGTGAACCTCGGCTCGTTTCATGAGCGGCTGATCTCCACCAGCATTCAGCGCACAAACCAGCAGCGCTCCATAACGATCAGATGCGATGTCGCCGGAAGAAGCCTGGGCCAGGTTGCCGCCGATGTGCGTCGTGCCGCGACGGAGGCCAACATCAACAACCTGAGGCTGGAGTTCGGCGGGGACATGCAGGATCAGCAGGAAACATTCCTTTACCTGGGCATCGCGATACTGGTGGCCGCCCTGCTGGTTTACATGGTCATGTCCAGCCAGTTCGAGTCCCTTCTCGAGCCGTTCATCATCATCTTCACTGTGCCCATGGCAGTAATCGGAGTGATCCTCGGGCTTCTCATCACAGGAACCACCCTGTCCGTCATGTCACTGATCGGAATGCTCATGCTTGCGGGAATTGTGGTGAACAACGGCATCGTCCTGGTGGATTACGCCAACCAGCTTCTCAGGATGGGAGCCGGATCCATCGAGGAAGCCATCACCGAGGCTGCCCGAACCCGTTTCCGCCCCATTCTGATGACCGCCATCACCACCATGCTTGCCATGCTTCCCCTGGCCCTGGGGCTGGGAGAAGGGTCCGAATCCTGGGCGCCCATGGCAGTCACGGTGATTTTCGGGCTTCTGGCAGCCACGGGGCTGACGCTGTTGGTGGAGCCGTGCATCTATGTGGTGTTTGGAAAACGGCTTGCCGGCAAGGCGAGAATGGAGTGCCATGATCAGGGGCAGGAAGGGGTGTGACTGGAAGCGGGCATAGCCGTAGATTCAGGCTCGGAGGGATCGGAAGATGAATCCTTTTGAGCACTACGCCAGACTCGTTGACGATACTGCTCTTGCGGTTTTCGACGGGCAGCTACAGCTGCGGGACAGCAACAGGGCCTTCAGGGAAGCCTTCGGCGACACCGGGGATGTTTCCCTCGACACGCTGCTGTCTACGATGGAGCAGGGAGTCCTTCCCTCCCTGCTTTACGAGCTTGAGCTTCAGGGCGCCACATCCCCGGTAAGCCTGGCACTGAACACGGACAGTTTTCGATTCGTGTACCGGGTCGTTTTGCACAGGTTGGAAGAGGGGGAGGAAAGGCTGATCCTCGCCAGTTTCCGTGACGAAACGGAAAAGGGTTTCATGGAGCAGACTCTAAGGGACCGAAGCCTTTCCCTGGTTTCCATCTCCCCCGGGATTCCCGTGGGGTTCTTCAGAGCCGCCAGGTCGGGCAGCATCATCACCGTCAACAGGCCCATGGTGGACATGCTGGGCTATGAAAACGAGTACGATCTCTTCAACGCGAAAATCCCGGAGACCTGGGTTGACCCATCGGATCGGGATAGAATGCTTCGCACCCTTGAAGAAGAGGGAACCGTATCCGGTCTGGAAGTTCAGTGGACCCGCCGCGACAAAAGGGTGCTGTGGGTCTCCATCAGTGCCTACGGAGTTTCAGACGACTCCGAGGGAACCCAGGTGTTCGACGCTGTTGTTCTGAACATTACCAAGAGAAAAGAGGCGGAGGAGGAACTTAACCGTTACAGGAACCGGCTGCAGGAAATGGTCGGGGAGAAAACGGCGGAACTTTCCAAGGCCAACGACATGCTTCTGATGGAAGTGGCGGAAAGGCAGAAGGCGGAAACAATCCAGGCCGTTCTGCACTCGATAACCGATGCCGCCATCACCTGTCAAACCCTCTTCAACCTGCTGGAGCAGATCCACACACACCTTTCCAAACTGTTTCATACACCCAATCTCTTTTTCGCGTTTTACGATTCCAGCCACAATTCCTACTCCTTCCCCTACTCGATGGATCAGAAGGACAGCGCCGTGGGGTTCACCATACCGGGTTACATGGAGGGCACCCTTACGGACCTTGTCCGGTTGAAGGGAGAACCCAGGCTGATAGACCGCAAGGCTTATGAAGAGCTTCTGGCCCGGGGCGGTGTAAGGGATTTTGGTTCCATCGGCGAACAGTGGATGGGGGTTCCCCTGAGAGACGCCTCGGGAGTATGGGGAGTTCTGGTGGTCAAGAGTTATGAGATAGTCAACGCGTACACCCCGGAGGATCTCAGGCTGTTCTCGAGAATATCCGAGCACATCGCCCTTGCGATAAGCAGGCACCGGGCAGAACAGGAGTTGAGGAGGAACGGCGCCCTCTTCCGGTCGGTTCTGGAAGGGGAAACCCGGGGAATAATAGTAACCGATTCCGACGGCGCGATTGTCTACATTAACCCCGTTCTTTCCCGGGAGATGGAACTGCCTCCGGAGGAAGTGAGGGGCAGGGAAATGTCGGTAATGCTCCACTCCGATGACAATCCTGTTTTGGCGGAAACGGTTGAGAACTGGAAAAGGGGGGGCGGCAGGCCTGTGATTCTGCGGGTACTCCCCGGGCCCTGTATCATGCGCGCCCAGCCGTTGCGGGACAGCTTCAGCAACCTTCTGGGAATGATTGCAATAGAGGAGTCCCTCGAGGAAGTTCATCCCTCGGACATGTCCGAACCGGGTGAACCCTGACCGAGTGGTTGACCAACGGAAACAGCCGTTTCTTCTCATGCTGATGTGGAGTGAATCATGAAGACCAAAAGCATTGTTTTCACACTCGCGGCCATCACCGCCCTGGGAATCGGGTGCGGCGCCACCGGGGACACCGCGATGTTCCGGGGCGACTCTCGCCGGACCGGTGTTTACGATTCCACTGGTCCCAGGGTGTTCGGCGGTCAGGCATGGAGCTTTCAGTCCGGAAGCGAGGTCAGCTGCACCCCGGCGGTATCCGGGGGTTCGGTGTTCTTCGGCAACTGGGAGGGTGGATTCCACTGCCTCGACGCGGTTTCCGGAGACCCCATCTGGTCTTTCGACGCTGGCGTGAAGATATCCTCCTCACCTGCTGTGTCCGGGCGGCTGGTTTGCTTCGGCAGCTGGGACGGAACGCTGTTTGCCCTGGATGCTTCGAGCGGAGAGAAGATGTGGGAGTTCCATACCGATCAGGAGGTGGTCGCCTCACCCCTTATCATCGATGGAGTTGTGTACTCCGCGGGATTCGACGGATATCTCAGGGCGTTGAACGCTGAAACGGGACGGGAGTACTGGAGATTCAACGCAAACGGTCAGATCTTCTCCTCACCGGCGATATCCGGTGGGATTCTCTATTTCGGTGCGTTGAACGGAAGGTTCTACGCCGTGAACACCGCAACCAGCCAGGAAGTATGGAGTATCGACGCTGGCAGCGAGGTCTACAGCACCCCGGTCGTTCGGGATGGGGCTGTCTTCTTCGCATCCTACGACGGGGTCGTGTACGCCCTGAATGCAGCGGACGGAACAGCGAAATGGACCCATGAGATAGCCGACGACGTGGTTGTGGGGTCCGGAGCGGTAGTCAACCGGACCGTACTCCTGGGAACCCGCCGGGGTGATTTCCTTGCCCTCGATGCGGAAGACGGACGGCTGAAATGGAGTTTTTCGTCAGGCCAGGAGGTGATATCCTCTCCGGCGGTATCCGGAGAAACCGTGTATTTCTCAAGCCTTGAAGGCTTCCTCTTCGCAGTTGACGTGAGTACGGGAGAACTTCTCTGGGAGTACGAAACCTCCTCCCCCCTCAGCTCCTCCCCGGTGGTGCACCGGGGCATGGTGTTCTTCGGAGGCCTGGATGGCAGCCTGTTCGCACTGATGTAGCCTACCGAAGCAGAACCACTTTCGAGGCCGCCGTGGTTCCGTTGCCATACGCCCTTACAAGGTAAAGCCCAGCCGGGGTTTCCGCCCCCGGGGCCCACGACGCGGTTCCGTCGCTGGTTTCCAGCGTGGCCGCAAGCCTTCCCGCGGTGTCGAAGACTCGAATTGTCACCGTTTCCCCGGGGACACCATGCACCGCAAGGGTTACCGGACCCATGGCGGGGTTCGGCATGGCGCTCAGCGCCAACCCGTCAGGCAGGGGGCCCTGAATCCCCAGGGCATCATTGGTGAACTCCACGACCCCGAAGCCCCGAAGCCCGGCGAACAGCTGGCCAGGCCCGTCTCCGTATACCAGATCCCACACCGTTCGGTTTTCTATGCCAGTGTTCATGGGTTGCCAGGTGTCTCCACGGTCCGGGCTCCAGCGAACTCCGGAACTCCCTGTGCCATTGAAGACATTATCGTTCCGCTCACCCAGAACCGCCCAGGAAAGCCCGGAGGAACCCGGGCAAGGTTCCCATGAAGCCCCCCTGTCCCACGAACGGTGTATGCCGGTGTCGGTGGAAAGGTAGGCCATTCCATCATCGCCCCAGAGGGTTGAAAGCCCCGGGTGATATGAGCCGGGAACCGATGCGGCGCTGTAGCTTGCCCCTCCGTCGTCGGAGAAGTAGACACCAGTTCCCATCTGCTGGAAGGATACCAGAACCCGCAGGCCGCCTCCCTCAAGATCCATCAGTTCAATCGAGGGATAAAGGGCGAAGGGAAGCCCCGAACCCGCGGTCCAGGTCTGGCCGCCGTCGGTGGTGTAATGAACTCCGGCTGTGGCGGTGCCCGCCCATGCCCTGTCGGGGTCTTCGGGATCGAAAGCCACACTGGAAACCTGGGTTCCCGGGAAGCCCGCGTGAGCCCATGAGTCCCCGGCGTCGTCGGAGCGGTAGACCCCGCCGGCGGTTGCCACATACATGACGCTGCCCTGGTAGTGGAGGTCGGATTTTGGCCGAATGTCATAGATTGTCCAATTGGCCGGACCGGGGTTGATGATGTTCCATGTCTGTCCGGCATCGGTGCTTTTCCATAATCCGTGATACTCGCCGCCGGCGAAGAGCTCGCCGGTGCCGGAAATGTAGGAAACCGCGTGGATGAAGGTGTTTCCGATGCCTTCCTGAGAAACCAGGTAGTCTCCTCCCGGAGCTGTGGTGCGGTAAACGCCGCCGTAATGGCCAGCCAGATAACCCGCGGAAGAGACGCAGGCGGCCTGCCAGAAGGAAGCCACGATTCCGGAGGTGTTGAGGTTCCATGTGCTTCCGCCGTCGGTGCTTTCATACACTCCCGCCGCGGCGTTCACCGGCGCGTACAGGTTGACGCCGTCGCAGGCGGCGGGGGCGTAGCTGCCCCCGGAGACCGCCAGGTTCCATGTGGCTCCGTGATCGCTGCTGATGTAAAAACCGTGATCGTGGGTGAGTATGATGGTTTCCCCTGAACCGAAGGGAGCCACCAGCAGCCCCCATCCTGAACCGGCAGGGCCAACAGGGTTCCATGTTGCCCCGCTGTCGGTGCTTTTGAAAAGGGAGTGGGACAGGCCGGACATGGCCAGATACAGGGTTTCCTCATCATCCGGGTCGCTGCCGAAGCCCTTCATGTAGCCTGTGCTTAGCCCCACTTCATGCCATGTGCTTCCGCCGTCGGTGGAACGCCGTACCCCGGTGTTGGAGGAGAGGCCCGCGATAAGCAGATCCGGACCCGCGGCGCCAATGCCTATCACATAGGAAGAGGGCATGCCGGAAACCACCGACCAGCTTTCCCCGTCGTCGAATGAGGCGTAAAGGCCGGTTCTGGTCGCGGCATAGAAGGTGGAAGGGGGTGCGGCGCAGGCGTCGTTGACCTGAATGCCGAAAAGTTCCGTGGCGGTCCATGTGATTCCGCCGTCGCTGCTTATCCAGACCCCGCCGGCATCGGCGGCCATAGAGAAACCACAGGCCGCGATTACAGTCCCGTTGTTCTCATGGGAGGGAACCAGAGCTTTCAGATTGCCGCCCCAGGGGCCGTTCCCGGTCCACTCGCCCTGACCTGCCGGGATTGGAGCAGCGGGCGCCTGCTCGATATAGCCGTGAAGATGATCGGGAACTGGAAAACCGGTTTCGGCATCAATCAGCGCAAGCCCGAGAACCAGCATAATAAACATTGCATTACCTCCGTAATCGGGTGTATAGAAAGAATGGCTACCAATGTAAGTATAAGTAAAAAAGTCGTTTAGCAACAGTAAGCCCCCGGCTGAGTACCGGGGGCTGACTGGCTGGCGGGCAGGGATTCGAACCCCAATAGGCGGATCCAGAGTCCGCAGTCCTACCATTGGACGACCCGCCAATGGAGTCGGAATTATCTCAAAGTCGTATATTCCTGTCAAGCACGGTTTCGAAAGGAATGCACATGAGTACTCGGCAAAGAGACAGAAGCAACAGCCTCATTCTCGCGTGGGTGGCATCGGGGCTCAGCCTTTACCTCACATCACTTATTCTCGGTTCGGGCATGAGGTTCGACGGTCTGCTCAGCGTGGTGCTGACCGCCCTTGTGGTTGGTTTACTCAACTTTCTTCTCGGTCCCCTTCTCACCTTCATCACCTGCCCCCTGATGATTCTCACCCTGGGCCTCGCCCGGTTTCTGGTAAGCGGGCTCATTCTTGTGATGGCTTCCTGGTGGATGCCCGGCTTTACCGTGGCCGGCTACTGGTGGGCGGTTCTGGCGGCAGTGATCGTTTCGGTGATCAACGGGGTCATGGACAGAATGCTGGGCGTCAGGTAGATACCCGCCTGATGATTCCTGCCGGCGTCTGCTCGGTTCCCTGCCCCAGTGGATTGTCGGAAAGAATTTCAAGAAGAAGTTTTCTGTCAAGGTCTCCGGGCCATGTTCCCAGGATGTTTCCCCCCAGGTCATTTATGTCCACCACCGCCGCCCGGCAGTTGAACCTTTCCGCCAGGCGCCTCGCGGCGCCGTCGGGGTCTTCCGGCGCCAGGCTGACCGCGCGGTTGAAGGGGGGAATGGTGCCGGATGTGGGGCCGTCGATGGATCTCGCCCTCGACCCCGCGATTCGGTAGAAATCCCCTTTCCTGCCCAGGAGCTTTCCAAAGGCGCCTACAATGGCGGCGAACAGAATACGGGGGGCGCCACACTCCCGAATGGCGCATTCCATTGTTTCCGGCATTCCAAGACCGATACCCGCCGGGGTTTTCGTAACATGCCTCGAGAGCCATGTCGCAAGCCTTCGGGGTTTGACTTCCCCGCTGTCCAGAATGTGGTACCTGCCCTGGCTGGCGCTCACCGCCTTCTCACTCACGAAAAGCGTATCCTCCGCCTCCGTTGAGAGCCCGGACATGGCGAGTCCCTGAAAAATCGCGTCCTCAAGGCTGTCACCCTTGAGGATCAGCCTTGTGCGGATGGGAAAGCGCGCCCAGGTTCCTCCCCCGGCAGTGACCTCCGTTTGCATATATTCACCCCCATGGAATACGAATTGCTGTTTTCTTCCCAGGCAACCCGCCCGTCGGCGGGAACCGTTATTCTTCCCTCGGGCAGCCTGGAACAGCACGGAACCGAAGCCCCCCTGGGGTGCGATGCCATAATCGCAAGGCACCTGTGCCTCAAGGCCGGCTCACTCACCGGCGTTCCAGTGCTTCCCAGTCTCCCCTACGGCGATTCCCGCTGCCACCAGGCTTTTCCCGGCACCTTTTCCCTCAGAACTGAAACCCTTACAGCGCTGTATGCCGAAATCCTTCAGGCCGCTTCCAGGAACGGGTTTCGCCGATGCCTGATTATAAGCGGTCACGGAGGCAATCGAACCGCCGCGGAAGAAGCGTGCTCCCGGGACTACGGGGCGATGAGGTCGGCCTATCTGGGCTACTGGCAGCTCCCCGGCGCCGATGAACTCGAGCAAAAGCTGTTCACCCGGAGCGGAGACCATGTGACCGCCGCGGAAGTCTCCATGGTCTGGCATCTGCTCGGCAAGCGCCCCCCCGGGCTGTTCACCGGAACCTATCCCCCCTGGAAGTCCGGCGCCGACGACCCGGGTGAGTTCAGACGACTCTATCCCGATGGCGGGGTGGGGGGAGACATGTCGGGGGTTTCCGTTGAAAAGGGAGCGGAACTCTTCGGTTTTCTGGTCCGTTCCCTTTGCGCCGTACTGGATGAATCCATTGAGTGAGCAACAAGCCGCGGTCCTCAGTGGAGTATCCGTTTGTTACGGGGCCGTTACGGCCCTCAGGGGATTTGACATGGAAATCCCCCCCAGGGGTGTTCACGGGCTGCTGGGAAGAAACGGCGCCGGCAAGACTACGGCAATCAGAGCCCTTGCGGGGCTTCTCCGGCTTTCAGGGGGTGTTGTTCGGGTATTGGGCGCCGACCCGGCTGAAACCCGGGGAAGAATCTCAGTCCTCTTCAGCGAAGACGGTCTTGTCCCTTCCCTGACCGTGGCTGAAAACCTGGCGATCTGGTGCGGCTTTTACGGGTTTTCCCGAAGTGAGTCCATCGACATGACCCGAAACTCCCTGAAAGCCTTCGGCATGCAGGCCAGCGCAGACAAGCCGGTGAAAGACCTCTCCACCGGCAATCGTCGTGCCGTAGCGATGGCAAGGGTATTCGCGGTTCCCTCGGAACTGGTGATCCTTGACGAGCCCACCGCCTCCCTGGATCCGGTGAAGGCGGCGGAGGTCAGGGGCATGATCGCCGAAGCAGCGGGCAGTCGCCCTGTTCTTCTCTCAACCCACAATCTGGCGGAAGCACAGACGGTGTGTGACACCATCACCATCGTTCACAGGGGAGAAAGGGTTCTTTCCGGTGAACTCAAGGCCCTTATGAGCGCTTCGGGTTTCCTTGTTCGAACCGTGGAGGGCTCCGTGGTGCACAGGGGAACAACCAGCCCCCCGGATTCCACCGGCCGGGTTCACCTGGAAAGCGACCTTCATCCCGACATGCTTCTCGAAGCCCTGATTCGGGAGGGGAACCGGGTGACCGAGTTCAGGGCCGCCGGCAGGAATCTCGACGAGATTTTCCTGAACCTGTCCCTTGAGGATCAGGAATGACCGTATCGGTTTTCCGCCGGGAAGCGCTCTCCTTCGGGCGTTCCCTGGGCCGGGGCGGGGTCATGCGGCTCATTATGGTCTACCTCGGCATCTTCGGTCTTTACCTGCCCTCAACCATCGAAAGCCCGAACCTGGCCCTGCTTCCGTTCATATTCTTCCCGCTCTACATGGCGGGGCCGGTGGGCATTGATTCCATAGCCGGCGAGAGGGAGAGGGGAACCCTTGAAACCCTGCTCTCATCTCCCCTCTCTTCCAGGGCGCTGATGTGGGGCAAATACCTTTTCTGCGTATGCGCCGGAACGGTCTTCCTCATCATGAGTCTGTGTGTGTCAATCGCCTTCAGAGCCCTCAGGGGCATGCCGCTTCCAACCGCTTCGGCGGTTGCTGTTGTTCTCCTTTTGGCGGTGGCATCCAGCGGTTTCGGAGCAGTTACAGGCATGCATGTTTCTCTTCGGGCCAGGTCATCCAGATCCGCCATGCAGTGGTTTGCCGCGGTGTTGGCGGTGGTTTTCGTGGGAACCGGCGCAATGCTCAAACTGTTTGCCGACAGGCTTTTTCCCGGGCTGAAGGGAATGCTGGAAACGGTTTTTATCATGGGATGGGAGTCGCCCGCGGTGCTCACCGTGGCCGGCTTCGTACTCCTTGTCACCGCCGCCATGCTGGTGTGGCTCGCGGGAAGAATGAGGGTGCTGTGGAAACTCAATTTGTCCAGGTGACCAGCACGATTGACAGTGAAGACACCGCGACCCTTCTGGTCAGGAAGGTTGTCGGCGCCAGGCTGGCAGCCTGCGGCCAGGTTTCCGGCCCGGTTTCCAGCGTGTACTGGTGGGAGAACAGCGTTCAGGCGGAAGACGAGTTCCTGATGGTTTTCAAGACCACCTCCCTTGCCGCTTCAGGTTTGGTGGAGTTTCTCAGAAGGAATCATACCTATGAAAACCCGGAGATTGTGGTTACACCCATCATCGGAGGGTCGGAAGACTATCTGGAGTGGATAAGCAGTGAAACCAGCCGCTGAGGTCAGGTT
>CAZUXA010000035.1:0-14045 GCA_964624405.1 uncultured bacterium
TCCGGTCAACCCGTTTCAGAGAGGGTTTTTCCGTTTCTTCGCGAAGGCTATTCTGTCCGCGGTGCCCCGGGGGTCGAGGTTCAGTGAACGGGATCCTGCGACCCCCGCCGCGGTTGCGAGGAGAATTGCCACATCGTAGCGGAAGTTTCGCCGGTGAACGTATCTGGAGTCGAGCCTTATCTGCGTTTTTTTGTTCAGCTCGCCCCTTCGCAGAAGCAGAAGCTGGGCGAGACCTGTCCACCCGGGTCTCACCCTTTCCCGAACGGAAGTGTCAAGGCCCTTCAGGAGTTGGGCCGGCAAAGGTCTCGGGCCGACGAAACTCATTTTCCCAAGCAGAATGAGGGCCAGCTCTGGAAGCTCGTCAAGATGCCACCTTCTGAGCAGCCTTCCCCAGCGGTTGATTCTGTGGGTTTCAAAGAACACACGCCCTGTTTCATCGCCTTTTTTCATTGATCTGATCTTCCAGTGGGTGTACTCAACACCTTTCAGACCCACTCGTCTGGAGCGGTGCAGTGGAGGAAAGCCGATGAAAACCGACGACAGAACCAGAGAAACCAGCGTGAGGGGAAGGGTAAGCACCAGAAGCAGAAATGCCACCGCAGCTTCCACAAGCCTTGGCATCAGGGTTCACCCGTCAAGGCTCGAATGCTTGCGAGAAACTGGTTTCCCCTCTGGAAAAGGTCAACGAAGAAAGGTGCGCCACTGCATCCCGGGGAGAGAAGCAGAGCGCAGTCCCGGTCGGGATTCAGGAACCCCACACCCTTCTCAACCGCCTCCGTCATGTCTCCGGCGTATTCAAGGGGAGTTCCGCCCAATCTGTTCAAAGCGTCACTCAACCTCGCCGAAGCCGGATCGCCTTGAAAAAGGATCACTCCAAGTGTTCTTTCCATGATCACGGACGCAAGGTGGCCGTAATCCAGGTTCTTGTGCCCTCCGCCTCCGGCTATCAGCACAACCCTGTTGTGCTGAAGGCTTGAGAGAGCCTTCATCACCGATTCAGGCGTCGTTGCCGCTGAGTCGTTTATGAAACGGATTTTTCCGCGATTCCCCGCGAGTTGGAATCGGTGGGGTATGCCGGGGAATGTCACAACTCCTTCCGCCATGCTCTGAAATGGAACTCCGGCCGCTATTGCGCAGCAGACCGCCGGAGGAATCAAATCGCGATGGACCGGCACAGCCAGGTGCTCCGGAAGTGAAGCAAGTGGGATCAGCCTCTTTCTCTCCGGGTCATTCCAGACAATCCAGCCCTGCTCCACAAAACAGCCCCTGGTCTCATCCGACGGGGCGGTGGAGGAAGAGAAGAAAAGCCGGGTTCCGCTTCCGGGAATCTCCCGCAGGGCCCGATCGTCCAGGGGCAACGCCAGGGTTTCTCCGGCACTCTGATGCCTCGCGATCGTTTCCTTGTCGTACCGGTATGCCTCAAGGGAATCGTACCAGTCCATGTGATCAGGGAAGAAGTTCAGAAGGCAGCCGATTCCCGGTGATTTCCGGTGCAGATCCATCTCCGCCAGCTGCCATGAGGACAGCTCAAGAACCGGATGAACAGCATCATCACCGAGCAGGCGCAGGGGCGAAACGCAGTTGTTGCCCGCGGCCACCGTGTGTATTCCGGATGAGCTGAGGATGTGGCTGACCAGATGGGTGGTGAAGCTTTTCCCCTTTGTTCCCGTTACTCCTGTCCAACGCCGGGTGAACAGCTCGCAGAAGACGCCGATGGGGCTCTCCACCACGGCGCCGGAGGCTTCCGCCGCGGCCAGATACCTGTTTTCACGGTTGATGCCGGGGTTTCTCACCACAAGGTCCGCTGATGTGAAATCCTCCATCCTGTGGCCCCCGAGTACGAATCGGATATCCAGACCTTTCAGTTCGGAGATTGCTTCAGCGAGAAGCGGAGCATCCCTGAGATCAGTCACAGTTACCCGGGCTCCACGAGAGCTGAAGAACAGCGCCGCTCCAACTCCGCCATCCTTGGTTCCGAGCCCCATGATCAGAACACTGCGATCCTTCAGGTTCTCACCGCTACGAAAGAGTTTCACGGGATGACTCCGAAGAGGATACGGTCCAGCGGATGGCAGTCAAGGTACCCCGGATGCTCTTCCTGGTACATTTCGTACAGTTTTACTCCAATGCTGATATCATCTGCGTCTCCGCACACGCCGCAGTTTCCCCCCGGGGAGCGGAAGCCTGCCCAGTCGAATCCGTCGTTCCACACCGTGTCGGGATCAACCCGGCCCACAAGCCTCTGACAGCGGTAAACCCCGCCCTCGGGATCCACCACTGCGGTGGTGATGCCTGCCATGCAGCGCAGTTCCGGAATCCAGGGACCGAGAAGAAGCCTGTGATGGCCCCCCAGCCGAATCCCGTGATTCGCGGCTTCAGCGTAGGCGCTTCTCAGCAGTTCAAACCGCTGCTTCCACGGATTTGGAAAGGTTTCTCTGTAGAGCAGTGAAAGAGACAGCTCCCGGATGCCCAGTTCATCAACCACGAAGCGCATCAACCCGGGGAGGTGACGGGAGCTTTCATGGTCGAGCACCGCGTTGAGGCAGACGGGAAGACCGAGCTCCTGAAGGGTTTTCACCCCCATCACCACCCTCTGGAAAGTGCCCCGCCCGTCAACGGTTCTCCTTCTGGAATCATGAAGATGCCCTGGTCCGTCAAGTGAAACCACATGAATCAGCCTGCTGTTCCCCCGGAAGGTTTCAAGCCCGTTACCGGGAATGATTGTACCGTTTGTGTTCACCACCACCCAGCCGTTTGAGGTCCGGCCGAGGAAGCGTTCCGCAACCGCCAGCAGCAGCTCTCCCGCCAGCCAGGGTTCCCCCCCGGTAAACCTTATCTGAGGCCTTTCCTCCATCCCTGAACCCAGTACATGCTCCGTAAACGAATCCGCTATTCTCACGAAGTGGTCGAAACCGCCCACCCTGGTCTTCTCCCTGCAGTAGCAGTAGGTGCAGGCGCAGTTGCAGGCGGTGGTGGGCATCAGGTAGAGGGAAGACACCATCAGTAACCCCCCCTGCAGTCCCAGGGTGTGATGGCTTCCGGTACGGTTGCCCTGCAGAAACACGCCCTTACGCCTGAACCGGTGAAAAGCCCGGCGATCTCGCTGAACAGAGCTGTTCTCCATTCCCGGTGGGGATGGACCGGGGTGCCTTCCGGCGGGGGATAGTGGGCCATCAGGGCATTGAACCAGTGACTGGGAAGCGCTTCCTGAAGCCTTGAAGCGATGAAAGAATCCATTCTCAGGGTTTCCACCGCGATTGCGAAGGGTTTTATCCCCAGTATCCAGCGCAGAAGCTCCCTAAGCCTTTCCCCGTCGGTTATGCCGGGCAGAATCGGGTCAACCCTCACCACGGTTTTCAGCCCTGGTAATCCAGCCAGTTCCCTGATCAGTTCCGCCCTTTCCCCTGCCCCGGGCGCACCGGGTTCCAGCATCGTGACTATCCTCTCGTCCAGAGTGTTCAGGGAGAGCGCCAGAAAGGATCGGTTGCCGTCTCTGATAACACCCGCGTCACGCTTGACCAGCAGGCTTTTTGTGACGATGTAGAAAGGCTGCCCGGTTGTGGAAAGATGCCTTACAAGGTTTCCGGTTCGGAACTCGTTTTCTTCACAGGGAGGGTAGGGGTCCGTCCAGGGGGAGAGGTACAGGGGAACCCGGGAGCAAGGGCCCGAAATCAGTTCCAGTTCGGCGTTTGAAGGAACCACTACCGGGCTGTGTTCGCCTTTCGCGATGCAGTACACGCAGCCGAAGGGGCAGCCTGAATACAGGTCTGCCTCTCGGAAATCAGGGCATTTCCCGGGATACTTGGGCATCCCATCCCTTCGGGCCTACTGAACCCTTCCAATCGCGCTACTGCCCATACAGTTTCCTGTAGCAGTCCGGGCAGATGCCGTGGGAGAACCTGGTGTCGGAATGACGCGAAATGTATAAATCTATCTGCTCCCAGTAGCCGCTGTCATCTCTTATCTTCTTGCAGTTGCAGCATATGGGAAGCATGCTCTGAAGGCGCTTCACATGTTCCAGCGCTTCCAGAAGCTCTCGGTTGGCCCGGGTGAGCTCAACATTCCTGAGACGGTGTATCTCCGCCTCCCTCTCCGTGTTCTCGATATCGAACTGAAGCTGCAGTCTTTCTATTCTTTCCATGCTCTCCCAATTTAGGAATTCCTCCCGAAGCTTCATAAGCTTCCGGGCCCATGAGAGGGCGCTTTCGAACCGGCCCAGAGCATCTTCAAGGTTCACCATTTCTTCATGGCACAGCAGTGAGATTTCCCTGAGTTCTCCGTCCGCCGAGATCTCCAGGGCCTCCTCCAGCAGCGGGGCCGCAAGCTCGGGAGATCCCAGTGAGATATGCGCCCCGGCTGTTCTGCACAGGGTGTATGCGGTTCCCCTGGTGTTTTCACACTCCCTGTAGAGGCAGAGGCTTCGTGAGTAGCAGTCCAGAGCCATTCTCAGATCGCCGGTTTGTCTGTGCAGGTCACCAATCGCGCTCAGCGTGCTGGCGGCGTTCTTCTTCTGCCCGAGTTCCAGCCTAAGGGCCAGTGCCTTCCCCAGGTAGTCCAGGGCGGCTGTAGTGTCTCCCCTCTTCATGTACAGGCTGCCCATGTTGTTGTAAAGAAACGCCACTCTCGACCGGTCGCCGGAGTTCTCCCACGTCATGCGGACCTGCTCGTAGGCTTCCTCGGCCCTTTCAAGCTGCTCCAGGTTCAGGCAGCACGACCCTATGTTGAAGTGGGAGTGGGCGATTATGTCGGGGCTCGCCCCGGTTTCCAGCTTGATCTTGAGCGATGCCAGATGGTGTTCCAGGGCTTTTTCAATCACACCCTGCGACCAGTGAATATTGCCTGTGGTGCCGTGAGCCGCCGCCATGCCCCTCTTGTCGTTCACGCTCTCATAGGCTTCCATGGCCTTGCGGCACAACAACAGGGCTTCCCTGAAGTCGCCCGTGTCCTGTTTAAGAACCGCCATGGTAAGCAGGCTTCTTGCCCTCTCCCCTTCGAGCCCCAGCTTTTCCGCCAGTTCACCGGCTTCAAGGGCGAGAGCTTCAGATTGCGCGGGTTCGAGATAGTAAAGGCCCTCCCATGCCAGAGTATTCAGCGAACCGGCCAGTTCAGCCCCGGGTGGAAGCTTCCGCAGCGCTTCAACCTTCACCTCGAGTTTCCCGAGTTCGGTTCTGTCCAGGTCAGCCTCCTTCGCGGTTCCGAATGCAGCCTTCAAGAGTAACAGAATCGGCTGTTGTTGCCTCTTCGGTAACGGGAACCGCAGTCAGAGCCGACAGCTCTCCCGCGAACAGCCTGAGTTTGTCCGTATCCCTTGCGATTATCAGCACATGTTTTCTGCCGCTGTTGTCTTCCAGGATGAGAAATGAAGTGAAACCACCAACCAGCATCACAAGGATTCTGTTCACTTCCTTCAGTGGAAGCCGCCGCCTCTGCCTGCCCGGTGGTTTGAAGGTGACAGAGCCTCCTGTCTTGTCAACCGCTATGGCAGTGCCGGCTCCGGCGACTCTCAGAAGAATGGCCGCGAAGCTCGCCACAATCGCCGCCGCAATGAAGGCAATCACCAGATGCGCGTTGGAAACCCCATCCGAACAAACCATGAACATGACCGCAAGCAGAACCCCCGGTACAAGAAGAAGCGAAACACCCGTAGTTCCCGCGAAACTGCCGGGTTTAAGCGTCAGGGGCGCCCGCCAGACACCGTTGCGCTCTCTGAAGAACTTCATCTTCACTCCTCGAGCCCCGGTTGCTCTCGCCCACGAAACCCGGGAGGGACCGAAGCCCCTCCCGCACAATGAACCTACTCGCCGGCGTTCCAGTTCATGGCAGCCATCTGCTGGTACAGGTGGAAACGGCGGTTGATGTCCTTCTGAGCCTCTTCGATCAGAGCGCCTGCCCGCTCGGGCTCCTTGTCGAGAAGGCTCTTCCAGCGAACCTCACTCTTCGCCATCTCCATGAATGGGGTGTCCGGCTTCTTCGAATCGAGCTGAAGCGGGCATTCCCCCGCGGCTGTCCGGCGCGGGTCGAAGCGGAACAGGGGCCAGAGGCCGGTTTTCACCGCCATCTTCTGGGCGTTCATGCCTGTGGTCATGTTGATGCCGTGGGCGATACAGTGGCTGTACGCCAGGATGATGGAGGGGCCGTCGTAGCTTTCCGCCTCGGCGAACGCCTTCACCGCCTGGCCGTAATTGGCGCCCATGGCTATCTGGGCCACATAAATGTTGCCGTAGGTCATGCTGATCATGGCCAGATCTTTCCTTGGCATGGGCTTGCCGCTGGCGGCGAATTTGGCCACGGCGCCCATGGGCGTCGCCTTGGAGCACTGGCCACCGGTGTTGGAGTACACGCCGGTGTCAAGCACCAGTGCGTTCACATCCTTTCCCTGGGCCAGCACATGGTCGAGGCCGCCGTAGCCGATGTCGTACGCCCAGCCGTCTCCGCCCAGAATCCACACACTGCGCTTCACGAAGTAGTCGGCGAGACTTTCAAGCTGACGGGCCTCGGGAGTGTCTATCCCCGCCAGTGCTTTCCGAAGCTCGGCAACACGGTTCCTCTGGGCTTCTATCTCCTCTTCGGAGACCTGCCCGCAGTTCAGCAGGCCCTGAACCATCAGGGAATCCAGCCTGTCGCCCAAACCATGAAGCAGTTCAACAGCAAAGGCGGTGTGCTTGTCCGCGGTGAGACGGAACCCGTATCCGAACTCCGCCGCGTCTTCGAACAGGCTGTTGTTCCAGGCGGGCCCCCTGCCATCATTGTTCACGCAGTAGGGGGTGGTGGGAAGGTTTCCCCCGTAGATGCTGCTGCATCCGGTGGCGTTGGCTATCACAGCCCTGTCGCCGAACAACTGGGTGAGAAGTTTTACATACGGGGTCTCGCCGCAGCCTGCGCAGGCGCCAGAGTACTCGAACAACGGGCGCAGAAGCTGGCTTCCCTTAACCGTGGCAACATCCACCGCGGAACGGTCGTAGTCGGGAATGTTGAGGAAGAAGGCGTAGTTTTCAGCTTCCGGGGCTCTGAGCGGTATCTGGGGCTCCATGTTGATGGCCTTTCTGCCCTCCACCGCCTTGTTGCGCCCCGGGCATGACTCGACGCAAACGCCGCAGCCGGTGCAGTCTTCCGGGGCCACCTGCACTGTGTACTTCGAACCCTGGAACTTGCCTTTGCCGTCTACGCTTTTGAAGGCGGACGGGGCGTTCTTCAGGCAGGAAGCGTCGTAGTGTTTGATTCGAATCGCAGCGTGGGGGCATACCAGGCTGCACACGCCGCACTGAAGACATACATCACCATCCCAGACCGGAATTTCGAGGGCGATGTTCCTCTTTTCGTACTGGGTGGTTGCCGTGGGCCATGAGCCATCCGCGGGCATGGCGCTCACCGGAATTCCGTCGCCCCTCTGGGCGATGATTTCCGCGGTGACATTCTGAACGAACTCCGGAGCGTGAGCCGGGACGGAGGGTGGTCTCACGAAGGAACTCGTCACCTGGCGGGGGTAGTCAACCTCGAAGAGATTGGCAAGGCTGTGGTCCACCGCCGCGAAATTCTTCGCGACTATCTCCTCGCCCTTGCGGCCGTAGGTTTTCTCGATGGCGTCCTTGATCTTGGCGATGGCCTCTTCCCGTGGAATCACGCCGCTGATGGCGAAGAAGCAGGTCTGCATGATGGTGTTGATCATCACGCCCATGTCCGTCTCCCGGGCGACCTTGTAGGCATCTATCACATAGAATCGAAGTTCTTTTTCGACGATGTCCTTCTGAGCCTCCCGGGGAAGGCTGTCCCACACCCGGTCATGGTCGTAGGGGGTGTTCAGGAGGAAGGTCGCGCCCTTCGCGGCGTACCGGAGAATGTCGTACTTCTCCATGAAAACCGTCTGGTGGCATGCCACGAAATCCGCCCTGCCGATCAGGCATGTCTGCCGGATCGGACGGGGCCCGAACCGGAGATGGCTTACAGTGATGGCCCCCGCCTTCTTCGAGTCGTACACGAAGTAACCCTGGGCGAAGAAGTCTGTGGTTTCACCGATTATCTTTATGCTGTTCTTGTTGGCGCCAACGGTGCCGTCGGAACCCAGGCCGAAGAATACAGCCTGGTGCATGCCCTGGGCGGGAACGCAGAACTCCGGCACCGGAATGCTGGTGTGGGTCAGGTCGTCAACTATGCCAACGGTGAAACCGTGCTTCATCTCCCCCGCGGCGTTGTCGAAGACGGCCTTCACTGAAGCCGGGGTGAACTCCTTGCTGGACAGACCGTATCGACCGGCCAGCACTTTTACGCCACAGCGGCCCGATTCCTTCAGTGCGGTGGCAACATCCTTGTAAAGGGGTTCGCCCTCGCTGCCCGGTTCCTTGGTGCGGTCAAGCACCGTAAGCACCTTCACCGAGGAGGGAATAGCGGAGAGAAGGGCGCGGCCGTCGAAAGGACGGTACAGGCGCACTTTCAGAACTCCCACTTTCCCGCCATTGGCGAGGATGCACTCCACCGTTTCATGGGCTGTCTCGCAGCCGGAACCCATGAGAACGATTACGCTCTCAGCGTCGGGAGCGCCCACATAGTCGAACAGATGGTATTGCCTGCCCGTCAACCCGGCGTAGATGTCCATGTATTCCTGGACGATGCCCGGGGTGGCAAGGTAGTAGCTGTTGACGGTTTCCCGGCCCTGGAAGTACACATCCGGGTTCTGGCTGGTGCCCCGAAGCACCGGGCGGTTGGGGCTCATCCCCCGGTTTCTGTGGGCAAGAACCAGTTCGTCGTCTATCATCGCCCGAAGCACTTCATCCCCGGGAACGGATATCTTCTGGACCTCATGGCTGGTTCGAAAACCGTCGAAGAAGTGGACAAAGGGAATCCGGCTGGACAGGGACGCGGCGTGGGCGATGGCGGCAAGGTCAACGACTTCCTGCACGCTTGCGCTGGCAAGAAGCCCGAAACCGGTGTTCCGTACCGACATCACATCGCTGTGATCACCGAAGATGGAGAGAGCCTGGCAGGCCAGGCTTCTGGCGGATACATGAAACACCGTCGGTGTAAGCTCCGCGGCGATCTTGTGCATGCTGGGAATCATCAGCAGAAGACCCTGGCTTGCGGTGAATGTGGTGGTCAGGGCGCCGGTCTGCAGAGCGCCGTGCACTGAAGCCGCCGCTCCGCCCTCGCTCTGCATCTCCTGCACCAGGGGAACGGTTCCCCAGATGTTGGTCTTTCCCGCGGCGGACCACTCGTCCGCGTGCTCGCCCATGTTCGAGGAGGGTGTGATGGGGTAGATGGCCACAACTTCGCTGAGCTTGTGGGCTACCCGGGCAGCGGCTTCATTGCCGTCAATGGTCATGATTTTTTCACTCATGGTTCACCAGCCTTCTAGTACATTTTTCCAAAAGCGCGGGGAAAGGGGATGACATCCCGGATGTTCTCCATTCCCGTCAGATACATCAGCAACCGTTCAAAACCAAGGCCGAACCCCGCGTGTGGAGCCGAGCCCCAGCGTCTGAGTTCGAGGTACCACCGGTACACCTCCATGTCAAGCCCTTGACAAACCGCCCGTTCCCGAAGGATGTCAAGCCTGTGTTCGCGCTGGCTTCCCCCGACTATCTCTCCGACCCCTGGAACCAGGAGATCGCAGGCGGCGACGGTTTTGCCGTCGGAGTTCAGGTGCATGTAGAACGGCTTCATGGAAGCAGGATAATCCGTCACGAAAACCGGCCCCCCGAAGTGAACCTCTGCCAGAAAACGCTCATGCTCGGTGGCCAGGTCGTCTCCCCATGCGGGAACCGACGAGAGCTTCGAGGATGAAGCGGAGAGTATCTCCATGGCTTCGGTGTAGCTCACCCTGGCGAACGCCTTTTCCAGCAGGCGGTACCTTTCCGGAAGCCCGTTCTCGTAGTGCTCGGAAAAAAAGGCGATATCCTCCGGGCACCTTGAAGCAAGGTATGAAGCGCAGTACTTCACGAACCTCTCTATCAGGGCCACATCGTCGTCAAGATCGAAGAACGCCATTTCCGGCTCGATCATCCGGAATTCGGCCACATGCGTCCGGGTATCAGAAGGATCCGCCCGGAAAGTGGGCCCGAAAGTGTACACCTTTCCCAGAGACAAAGCGAAGGGCTCAGCCTCGAGCTGCCCGCTCACGGACAGGAACGCAGGGCGCCGAAAGTAGTCCAGCGAAGGGTCTGTAACCCCGGGAGGAAGGGTGGTCACCCGGAAGGTTTCCCCGGCCCCCTCGCAGTCGCTTTCAGTTATCACAGGTGTGTGAAGGTAATAGAACCCCTCCGAATCGAAGAACCGGTGAATCGCCATGGAAAGGTGGTGGCTCATCCGGAACACCGCGCCAAATGTGTTGGTTCGGGAACGCAGGTGCGGCAGAGAGCGGAGGAAATCAAGCCCGTGCCTCTTCTTCTGCAGGGGATACCCGTCATCGACGGGGCCGATAATGGAGAGAGAGGAAGCGGTAAGCTCAACCGCCTGCTCGCCCGAGCTCGGTACCACAGTCCCCGAAACCCGGACGCAGGCTCCTGCCAGCAACCCGGAGAGATCAGAGTCTGAAAAAACCTTCCGGTCAAACACAACCTGAAGATTTCTGACAGAGGAACCGTCATTCAACGAGGCAAAGCCCACATTCTTCCCTGAGCGGGAAGTTTTCACCCAGCCAAAAACACACACCTCACTGCCGGTGAACTCCCCGGCAAGAATCGCAGAGATACCGGTGCGCCTGATCATGACAACCCCTCTGATGAAAAGGAAGAAAATACAACATCCTGAATCTACCACTTGGGGGCAATGCCGGGGGAGGGCAGAGCAGCAGGCGGTGCGGACCGGGAGTTTTTGACACGGGCATCGGCCCTGATTATTGTCGCTCGATCGTATGAAGCCGCCATGACGGCGCCTGGGACACTGGCGTCGGGTTGATTGCTTAACTCACTGAAAAGGAGAGAACCATGGGCCTTTTCCTGTTGGCGATGCTTGGCAGAACGGTTCTTGCCATTCCCGGACCCACAGTAACCACCCAGGAAGTGGCTGGAATCACCCGGGACGCGACACGGGAATCCATAGAGCTTCTTTTTGAGGGGGCGCTTATCAAGCACACCTCCGAGCATCTGGGTGAGGGTACGTATGTCCAGGGCACCTCGATCTACGCCGGAACCGAGTATGAGCTTGCGATTCTGTGGTACGATGACGGCTCCATAATGCAGGTGCGAATGCTTGGAGACTACTGGCGCACCGCGGATGGCATCGGGCTGGGCAGCACCCTCACCGACCTCGAGGCAGTTCTCGGAACCTTTGAGATAGCGGGATTCGCATGGGACAACGAGGGATACGCAAACCTCTGGGACACACCCTACGAAGGGTTTTTCATGAGGCTTCTGCCCCCCCACGGGGAGATTCCCCCGCAGTTCATGGGAGACAGCTTCTTCCAGTCATCACAGATGCGGAATCTGAATCCGGTTGTGGTGGATTTCCGGGTGGAGTTCTACTGACATACCCGCCTTTCATCGTTGCGGTGATTGACCCGAAGTGTTTCGTCGTGTAGTTTTCGGAAAACCTACCGGATAGGAAGGAAAAATCATGCAACCGCATTCTTCCATGGCGCGTACCTGACGAGCCCGCAGCGGGTTCCGTGGGAACCCGTGTCACGGTGGAGCGCGGGAAAGCGTGATTTAGCCCTTTCCGCTCTCCGCCACACCGCCGGATTCCCGGCTGAGGAGAGCGATGAAAAAGACCGGAATGACCCTCGAGAATGTTAAGCAGGTCTACAGCGGCGCTGAGGGCAGGCTGTGGGAACTGATAATGGGCGAACAGATTCATGTGGGCGGGTACCAGAGCTCGAAGGCTCTGGGCGACGCGGCAGGATGGAAGGCCGGGGATGAGGTTGTTGACCTTTGCTCCGCCCTGGGGGCGGGGATGCATTTCCTGGCGCGAACCTACGGCGCAAAAGTCTGCGGAGTCGACGCCACACCGCACATGGTTGAGGAGTCCGAAAGACGGCTTGCTTCCGCCGGGATTTCAGGTGTCGAGGTCAAGCTTGGTGACGTGACGGCGATTCCCTATCCCGACCGGCGTTTCGACGGAGTTTGGGGCGAGGATGCCTGGTGCTATGTGGAAGACAAGGAAAAACTCATCGCCGAGGCTGCCCGGGTACTCCGCCCCGGTGGAACCATAGCCTTCACCGACTGGCTGGTGGGACCCTCGGGGATGGATGAGGAATCCGCCCGGCGGATATGCACCGTCATGAAGTTCCCGTACATGATCAGCCTCGATGAGTACCGAATCCTTCTGGAAAAGCATGGTTTCCGGGTGCGGGAGGCTGTTGATCTGACCGGGGATTTCGCGGATCACATCGAAAACTACCTTGGACAGCTGGCGGGACAGAGACATTTCGACGCCATGCAGATACTGGGCTGGAACAGCGAAGTGTTCTCGTACCTCGGCTCTGAGTTCGGGTTCATGCTGAAGAAGGCCCGGGAGGGCGGGTTCGGCAGAGGCCGCTTTGTGGCGGTCAAGGAGGGGTGAACCACTCCCGGTTGCTGGGATACCTTTGCAGGGCTTTTCCGCCGGCGGTGGCGGTTGGCCTGGGCATGCGACCGGTCAGGGCGGTGGCGGTCGGGTCCGAAAAGGCCGGCGAAGCCCTGGTGAGGCCCGACCTGTGTCCCTTCGTGAAATCGGTGCTCGGGGGAGTGGCCACCGGTGCGGGTGTGTTCGGATCGGTGGACGCGTGGGCCGGGATGTACACCTGCGACATGACCAGAAGGCTGTTTCAGGAGCTGGAGCGGATGACAGGGAAACCGGTCTTTCCGTTTCAGCTTCCCGCGACAAGGTCGCCGGAATCCGCCCTTTGGTTTGCGGATTCGGTTGGGGAAATGGCGAAAAACCTTGTGCTGGCGGGGTTTTCTTCAGGTTACGATGCCGGGGCCGCCCTTGCCTGGGAGCGGAAGCGTATCGCCGGGGCGGCTGTTCTCCGGAACGCCGCCCTGTCCTTCCGGGTTCCGCCGATGGAACTGCACAGGCTTTTCCTTGACTTTTTTCTGGAGAACCGTTTTCCATCCCGCGTTGCCATTGGTGATAATCCGCCCGGAGTTCGGGTGGCGGTAACCGGCAGCGTGATCCCCCGGGGTGATGACACTGTGCCGGAAACCCTGGCCGAACTCGGCGCCGGCTACCTTCCCCTGGGCTGTACCGGGCTTGCCGGCCTTCCCCGGACAGTTCCTGAAGACGGCTCCATCAGGAGCCTGGCGCTGGCCTCATTTGAAGACACGAAATGTATTCGGAACCGTCCGAACGCCGACACCTTCAAATGGATCCGGGAACAGACCGGGGCCGGAGGAGCCAATGGGCTGGTTCTGAGAACGCTGTCATTCTGCGATTTGTGGCACACCGAGAAGGAAAGGTTCAGAAGAGACATTCCGGTTCCAGTACTGGTGCTTTCCGGCGATTTCTCTCCCGGGGAAAGGGGACGCACCGGGGTGCGGCTTCAGGCCTTCGTGGAGACCCTGGAGGCCCTGCATGCGTGACCCGGTGAAGAAGCTGACAGCCCTGGAATGGGAACCCCGGGCCAGAGAGATTCCCGACGAGTTCCGGAACTCGTGCCGATCACTACGGAGCATGGTGCCGGGAGGAGTGGAGTACCTTTTCACTCCATGGGAGTATTCGTGCAGGGGTGATCTGCTTCTTCGACGGCTCAGGTTCGACAGTTCGCCGGAAGCTCTGCGCCTCTGGGCCTTTCTGTTCAGCGAGAAGGACAGGCTTTTTCTGGCAAAAAACGCCGGGGCGAAGATAATCGCCCTGATGAAGGATCTTGGCCAGACCGCCATTCTCTCCTACGCCTTTCCCGGGCAGCTTTCCTTTTACGCCGACGAGTTGTGGTGGGCGCCCTGCTTCGCCGAAAGCACACACCTGCTTGATCATGCGTCGGACCTGGGGGCAACCGATGAACTGTGTTTCGTGCGGGCGGTGCTCGGAGCCATGAAAACCCTGGACTACTTTCCCAGGCCCGACCTTTGCGTGGCTGGGGTGGGGGCGTGCTGCGATGACTTCAGCGCGGTGATGCAACTGGTTGAGGGGATTGGAAT
>CAZUXA010000036.1:0-13870 GCA_964624405.1 uncultured bacterium
CCGAATGATGAACGACAGGGGAAGCTCCGCTCGGGTGGGAGTCCTCACGGGATAATGGGATACCTCGATATCACCGGGATAGACCACAAGGTCGCAGGAGTTGGGGAAACGCACCCGGTTGCCGATATCCAGCGCAGGGTCACCAAGGAGGTTGAACTGGCCGATGCAATTCGAGTTAAAACTGCTCCATCGCCTCAGGCGGGCGGACGCCACGGCATCCCCAAGCCTGCTGAAGCCATAGGCATAGACCGCCTCGAGAATGCCTTCCCCGTACTTTTGATTACCGCCTACCGAAGACGGGAGCGACCCGGCAAACACGCCGGCCACGGGAACACCGGTGTGCTTCAGCAGCCTTTCAGCCAGGCAGTCGGTGCCGAAGTCATAGGCTGCAACCGGAGGGTGCAAGGGAGTGCCGCAACCACCACACCCTGAAAACATGCAGAGTTCAGGGTATTCCTCGCGCCCCCCGTGTCTCTCCCCCGTATGGTTGAAGGTCCCCGATGAACAGGAGAGAAGGAGCAGAAAGGGAGGAGAGTGATTCGGTGCGGCCTCCATATCCTCAATAATCCGAATGTTGTTGAATGTGCTGTCCAGAGAGCCTTTGGTGTGCGGATCATGAGGGATGTGAGGGGTGTGCCACTCAAGACCGGCGCTGAGCATGTGCACATCGCCATGGTTGCTGTAGAAGGCGATGCTGGCACCCTTTCCGAACTCCTCCAGACACAGGGAGACCCACTCCGCGCTGGAGAGAAGACTGCCGTCCCCTTCGGTGAAGTCCCTGCCGTCTCCGCAGTAGTGGGTTACGTAGTCGTAGCCCAGCCATTGGGAGAACTCCGCGGTCCAGAGACGGTCCGGCTTCCAACTGTGGTAGGTCTGTGCAAATGTATCCTGTAGATCATCACCTGTGCCTGCCAACCGCAGAATCCTCCGGCTGTAGTCGGGAATGGAAACCTGCTGAACGGGACTCTCCAGGGCAATGAGGTTCTGAATGAGCACGCTGAGGGTGTCCTCTTCACTGCAGTTCTTCACGGAAAGCCTTCCCACCATCATGTTGGGGAAGGCGTTGTTGACGGAACGGTTCTCGCCGAAACAGGCGTACCACTCGTCATTGCCGATTCTGTCGAAGTCGGGGGTGGGTTGACCGGGTACGCGGTCATACTCGTGGGTCGGCAGGAACCAGGGTTCGTTCCCGAAAGAAGAACCTTCATGATCGCCGATCAACAGCAGATAGGCGGGCTTGTGGGTTGTGGACTGCTCCCAGTTCTCCCACATGTGCTCGGTGAAGTTCCTCAGGATGTGGTCGGTGAGAACGGGGGAAACTCCGCCGAAACAAGAGTAAATGGAGTCCGTGGTCACCAGGGCCACGTCGAAATGGTTGAGAGCCACCCGGTGCTCCGCAAGGTCCTCAATGGCGTCACTGCACTGCTCGTACAGCCCGGAAGCACAGATGATTAGATAGTCGGGCATGCGGGGGGGACCATCCCAGGGGTCCACCTCGCCGAAGTATGCGGGAAGGGGATGAAGGTTTACTTCCACATCGCGGTATCCCACGATGCTGGAACCCCGGAGCATCCCCTGGAAAGGACCCAGTCCCACATCGCTCCAGGAGGCATCTGTGCTGTCGAAGGAAACAGATACGCTCAATGCGGTCACCGTGCTCAAAGTGCTGTCGGAAGCCCTGTACACCGCGGGATGGAACTGCACCTGCAGTAGGCGCTGGTCATGGATGCGGGTCTCTCCCTGGATACGGACCCGTTCCCCGGGGTAGAACTCCCAGGACGCATAGGCCGTGGAATCCTGCACGAAGGAATCCGCCACCGCAGGGGTGCGCTCATAGGAGATGAAACGGGCCGGTGCGGGGAACACCGGCAGAACCTTCCATTCCCGTTCCCCGTACAAGGCGAACTCCAGGGAGGGGACGACGCTGTCAGGGATGGCCATAAGAAAGGTAATCACCGGCAGTTCAGGAAAACCCGCGCTGTCCGCGAGAGGGTAGTCAAGGAAACGGATGTACTGGGAGCCGTTGTGTTCCACGTTCACCCAGGACAGGGGTGTCTGAGCAACGAAGGCGACGCGGGAATCGGTGGATGCGGTGGTGTGAATGGAATGGAGGGAGGCAACCAGCGTCAGAACCAACAACTGCAGCATCAAACACCTCAATCCCGTTTGATGCATAAACTATCAAAGAAATAGTAGTTCACACCGGAAAGGTTGTCAAGGAGGAAGAACGAGAACGCAAAGTTCGTTGGGTCAACCGGTCGCTACTCCGAATCCGGCTCTCGGGGGGAGGGGAAGCCTCCACCAGCCGGATGGTGCTGGTGAGGTAGAGCATTCCAAAGACGATGGAGGAAAGCCGAACGGCTCCCCCTTCTCTGTTTCGGGTTCGAATGGTGTAGGTGGTACGCCAAACCGCGGATGGCTCGAACCAGATCAGGGCCGACCCTGTCTTTTCAGACCACCCGTCCTGATCTTCCCGTACCAAGAAGAGGACCCTACCGCAACCCACTCATCTTCGCCAGGGAACTGCAGGCCGAGATGCTCAGGCACAACCTCACCCGGGTGCAGCTCGGACAGCGGCACGGCGTCACCTCGGACCGGATTACCCAGTGGCTCTGCCTGCTGAAACTCCCCGAAGAAAAGCAACGAGAAATCGAAGCCCTGGGGGACCACTGGGACCGGCGGGTGGTGACGGAGAGGGTGCTACGGAAACTTCGGAGACGGATACACAAGAAAGCATGACTTCGCTTAATCTTGTGTCTCCCAAACTAGAAAGCTTACACCTGACTTGCGCCTTCATACTTGACATGCACCTTCAATTTGCGCAGTGTTGGGCATCAGAGAGGTGGACATGCATCAGCGTCACCGATATTACGAAAGTGATGACCTTCTCGTGGAAGTCAAGTACCGCCTGAGAACCAAGCGGGACCTACATTCGACCATGGTCGATATCGCATCTACCTTGAAGGAGAATCCCAACAAGTATATGTGCCTTCTCCTCGTAGACTCCGGACTCTCCCGGGAGAGACTCGAACGGGAATGGGAACTCCTCCAATCCATCTTCCGTGAAGATGTATCAAAACACCTCGGACTGGCGTCCTATCGTGATGATAAGCTGGATCTTGTGCTAGGTCACTTTCTGCAGCAGTATCATGATCAACTTCAAGAGATAGCCTCCCAGAACACAAAATCCACTCAACACCAAGTTAGACTCTCAGATCCAGATTACCCAGGAGAAATCCTGCGGCTTATGATCCTGCTCTGGTTGACCACCGACAAGAACGCTTCCGACATTGTTGTATCGGATCCTCTTCCCTATGCACAGGACAGCCCTCCAGCACGGAACAGACAGGGGTTCTCGATTACCAGACTTGAGCAAAGCATCGGTGCTAGTTACCGCACGGTGATCCGTGCCCTGGACACACTCAGCCCCGGGCTTAAACACTACAGCGACCGTAGCGTTGCCCTCATAGCCTTCCCTCGGATGGCATGGGAGAAGTTCGTGGTCCTCGCAGACACGTCTCGATCCACAATGTACTATGCGGACCGTTCCGGTCAGCCCAGATCCCCTCAGTCACTTATGCAGCGACTGCAGGCGCTATCACGGCAGGACATTGCGATCGGCGGAGTTGCTGGAGCCATACGGATCTATCAGGACCTTGACCTGGCCGGTCTTCCCCGACTCGACCTGCACATCCATGTCCCTGGCTCGAACACGGATCTCTCGTTCATCCGCAAACTGGATCCAGCCCTGAAGGAAACTGACGTCCACGACGAGAAGCCCTCGCTAGCGATTCACTTCCTCCGGAGGAAAGAGTCCTACTTCAGGATCGATAACAATCAGCTCCTCTGGGCGGATCCCATCGAGTGTCTGGTCGATCTCCTCACCATGCGCATGGACTACCAGGCGCTCCAGTTCAGAAATGTCCTGGTACCGAAGGATGCATACAAATGGCCAACATAGACGATGCCTTGATCTTTGTTAACCCCAGAGAGGTCCTTGAGAAGATCATTGCGGCGGTCCCTCCGGACACCAGAAAGAACCTGACCATCATCGGCAGTCTTGCCGTCGGACTCCGATACGAGAACCAGATAAGGGGTATGGCGGTACGGACGAAGGATGCTGACTGCCTCCTCTCACCAAGGATGGAAGCGGTAGACGCTGGTCGGGCCATCGCCGAGGAACTGATTCGTGCGGGCTGGACTCCCGATGAAACTTCTCTCTGGAACACTCCGGGAGACCAGGATACTCCAATGGATAAGTTACCCGTGGTCAGGCTTTGCCCGCCGACCGGCGGGAAGTGGTTCATGGAACTGCTGGCTGTTCCTGAAGCCCCACAGGATACCGGACGCACATTGGAGAAGCTTCCCACCAGCATCGGCTACTTCGTACTCCCCAGCTTCGGAGGCCTCGCGGTAGCCGCATTCAAGCCGAACCACCAGATGAGTATCTCCATCGCTAGACCCGAGATGATGGCGCTGGCAAACATGCTGGAGCATCCAGAGATCCGTCCGGAGCCCATTTCCAGGCCAATCCATGGTCGGGTAATCAAAAGGAGCAGTAAGGATCTCGGTCGCGTACTCTCCATCGCACTCCTTGCGGAAAAGGAGTCGGAGGATGCACTTCTGGCTTGGCCTGATGCGTGGCTTACCGCTCTGAAGGCTGTCTTCCCTGATGATTTTAAGAATCGAACCATCCGCGCTGGAGAAGGAATCCGAGCGCTCCTCAACCCGAAGCATTGGAGGATTTCGACGAAGCGTACCATACCTGTGTTTACGGACTTCTTAGTTCCAACCCCCCCACCAAAGCGGAACTGCTTCTGGCAGGGGAACGTCTACTCGAGGATGCCATCAACCCACTGAGGGACTCCTGACCTGAACCGCCCCGGGAATGCCGATAACAACTGTGTGTGAGAGGATCGGGGGGTGTCCCCCTTAATGGTGATTAGCCCAGGAAGGGGAGTCAAACGGCTCCCCTTCTCTATATTGATTTGACATTGGGAGTTCGTTGGGACACCCGGTTGAGGGAGAATGGTACGCCCGTCTTCCGTTCAGTCGAACCTTTTCCGGCGAAACATTCACCCTGACACTTTCACGGCCTGACGTGATGGTGAAGCCTAAACCGCCCCGGGGCCCGTTCCGTAACCCCCTCATCTTCGCCCAAGAACTGCAGGCAGAGATGCTCCGGCATAACCTCACGAGGGTGCAACTCGGGCAAAGACATGGCGTAACCTCGGACAGGATCACCCAGTGGCTCTGCCTGCTGAAGCTGCCTGAAGAGAAGCAGTGTGAGATCGAACCCCTGGGGGACCATTGGGACCGGCGGGTGGTGACGGAGCGGGGGTTGAGGAGACACCAGTGTCTCATGCTATCCGGCGATGAAAACACGAACTGACCCGATCATCAGGTCCGGATAAGAAGAGGGGCGTCCAGAAAGGGGCGCACCCTGTTTCAAGAGGTGGTCCTGTGATGATGCTGAGGTACTGGCCCTACCGTCTGACCAGGCTCAGGGGTTCATACCCTTCCGCCTTCACCAGGTAGACTCCCGAGGGAAGCATGGTTCCTGCAGGGGACCGTCCGTCCCAGAGGAACCGGCCTTCCGCCGAGGGCCACAGGGTGGTCACCTGACGGCCGGCGAGGTCAAAGACGTTGACCGTGGCCGGAGGTTCCGCACCGACGGGGGAGATCCACACCCGGTCTCCGAAGGGGTTCTCCGAGGGAACAAGGCTGAAAGAACCAGCCGGGGGAACTGGTACAGCGCTCTCTTCCAGAGAAAGCTCGGTGTGATCGAACCAACCGAGGACGACCCAGTACCCGGGGATGTCCGGGTCTCCTTCCGAATAGATGATGAAGATATCCCCGTCGGCGTTGGTGTCCGCCTCCATGTACTGGATGTTCTGCACTTCCTCATCGGTGTAGTCGTAGGCGTTATGGATCTCCACCAAGAACTCCCCGTTGGTGTCGATGACGGCGAACCGTATCCATCGGGGGTGTGGCGACCAGGTATCCGACTCGGTCCAGAGAAGGTAGAAGGCATCCCCGGAGGCAGTGGGAAGGATATGGAGGCACAATGCTGACTTGTTGGTGGGGATCTGGTAGATGAGCAGGGCATCGATGAGCTTCTCCCCGGTCACGGGATCGATCTTGTACAGGTACAGCCGCCTCCCGTCGCTGTAACTGTTTTGAGCCACAAAGATGTACACATTCCCCTCGTGGTCTACGGCCATGCTGGTGCGGTTTGAGTCGCCAATCGATGCCTCCACCACCACCACCGGGGGCACGGTGACATTCCCTTCCAGGTCGTACTGGATGTAGTTGGCCAAGCCAGTGCCCGGATCGCGGGCGTACTTGATGTGCACCCGCCCGCCGTCCACAAGCACCAGTGACTGAGCCTTGCTGTCGGGGATGGTGGTCCGCCGGACCTCGCCGACACCGGGTTCCAGGATCGAGTAGCAGATCAGGGGGCCGCTGTCCCATACCATGTGAATGCGCCCCAGGGAATCCATCGATGCGTCGATGGTGGGCCAAAACGACCATCCCTCGCTCCCGTAGTGGGTCGCGGGTACCACCGTGTTCCCGTCACCGTCCTTCACCGAGTACCACTTCGGCGAGTTCTCCCTCCAGAAGCCGATGATGCCGCCATCGGGTGCATGGGTGGCGCTGAGGTAAGTAGACCAGACATCCCTGGAGAACAGCGTGTCGGGCACAAGCACGGTGCCGTCGGGAAGGACTACGTTGTACCCTATACGCAGAATACCCCCATAGTAGTCCCACATCTGATGGATATGGTTGCCCTCGGTCACCACAAGGGCTTTAAACTGATCGGACCCAGGCACCTCGATCGTGATGACCGGCTGGCTCCAGCCGGGTCCGACGATCACCCGGACCAGCAGACCCAGCAGCAGCGCCGACAGGGTCAAACCCGCACCCCTCTCACGGCAGCACCCCCGTACGTTGGGTGTTCCCCTGCGCCTGGGGCCAGGGGGCATAGCCCTCTTCGCACTCTCCCAGTTCCCACACATGCAGGTGGTTGTCCATGGTGCCGAACACCATCTCCAAAACGCCGTCTTCGTCGATATCGGCGATCACGAACCCGCCGTAGACCTCCGCAGGAAGCGTGTAGGGAAAGCCAAGGTCTGCAAGATCTTCCCCTAGGTGATCGAAAGCAAACACTACTCCCTGCCGATTGCCTGCGACCACATCCGCCAGGCCGTTCTCGGTCAGGTCCGCAAGGGCGGGCAGGGGAGGGTGTGATGTTCCTGTATCGTACTCTCTATACCAGGTTATGCGGCCTGCATCATTCCATGCAATCGCCTGATTCTCGGCATTGGCGATCACGCGGTCCAGCCCGGGAATCAAGGGATCCCAATCCGTCATCATGCAGCAGAGAACATGGTTTGAGGTTACAGGGCTGCTTTCACATTCTGCCAGAACGGGCAGTTGATTGTCGGTTGCGTCAAGAAGCAAGACCGGTTCCTGGTTGTGCAGATTCTTCCCGGTGGAAACCGCGATGACAGGCGAGATGACAGGGCCATCGACAAAGAACCCCACAGCGGGGATGGTGCGCCACCACTCGCTACTGGAAAGGGTTCTCTGCGCAAACAGGTTTCCTCCAATACCATCTGTGTAGTCATAAATGAAGAAATGCGTTTTCCGAGTGGAGCCCTCTACAGTACCGATCTGAACCAGGATCTCAGGGGTTGCGTCTCCGCGGATGTCCTCAGCCATAAGCCAGGAGTAGTACCCATTTCCACTTACACCGGGAAGCGAAACACTCCGGGCGAGGATCAACTCATACGGTTTCGTGTGCTGCTGAATGTCGAACACCATCAGCTGGTTTCGCCGGACAACGACGATCTCGTCCCGACGAGATTGCCCCTGTTCCGGGATCAGGTCTGCCACTACGGCAGTACTCATACCCATTTCAACACAGCCATCAGAGTAGACATAGGAGAACAGGGGTTCAGGGGCATTGAGGTCGAAAATCAGCAGTGCGTCCCTTGCATCCACCACGATCTGCGGATTATCTCCAAAAACGTTGCCCACAACAGGAATGGGAATTGATCTAAGGGTTGAAGGGAGTGGTGATTCATGTGCAAACGCATCCGTCTCCCACAGAAGGTTGGCGGAAGCGTCGTATACCTGAAGAATACCCTTCCCGTCGGCACGGGTCAGAAGGACGATGACCTCCAGATCGTCGTCTCCGGTCATGTCCGCCAGAACCGCCGGCACCTTCGTGGAATACGGAAGCTGGACGGGCCACCCCTCCTTGTTGGGGTAGAAGCCCGTGACCTCTATCACGGCGGTCGCGGAGTTGTTGGGCCTCCAGCAGTCCGGGGTAAGTTCCTGCGGGTCCGCCACAGCGGTCAGTGTGAGCGGGGCGGGAAAGGTTCCCGAGGAGAACCATGCGTGATCCGCCCAGGTGAACCTCAGGGTGGTCTCCTCGCCGGGATCGAGCCCTGCGCATTGGGCACCGAGATTGGTTGGATTCGGGGCGTCTTCGACGGTCAGGGTCACGGGAAAAGCGCCGGAAGCCACGGCGCCCGTGTTCCTCACCGTGGCGTAGAGGTAGACATTACCGGGTTCTTCAAGCCTTCGTGTGGGATACCGGTCGATCTTCAGGTCCGAAGGGGAGATCACCAAGTCGCAGGCGTTGGGATACAGTACCCTGTCCCCAATGTCCACCGCCGGGTCACCAAGAAGGTTGAACTGGCCCAGAGCACGAGACCAGGTGCCGTTGGAGTGTAAAAACATCGGCAAGTTTGTAAGCCTCATTCGTGAAATGGCATCTCCCGTGCGGGTTGCACCGTAGTTATACACCGACTCAAGGATACCTCGGCCCATCGGCCCGTAGTAACCCATAACTGACGCCAATGAGCCGGCAAAAACGCCGATTGCACCTCCCTTGGTGTTACGAATGAAGGCTTCGTCCAGGGTGGCCACACCGAGATCGAACAACGGCGGCTTCCCTCCGTCGTCGTTGCAGCACTTGGGAAACGGTTCGTAAACGTAGTGCCCATACTCGGTATGGTTGAAGGTGCCGGCAGTACAGCAGAGCATGAGAAGGAATGGCGGCAGATGCACATGATTGGGCGGAGTAGCTTCATTGATTGCATTCACATTGAGGGTGGAGAACACAGAATCGGGTACGCCTTGGTGGTAGGGGTAGGGCGAAATAGTGTCCCAACGCATTCCCGCGCTGAAATAGTGGAAATGCCCGTGATCGGTGTAGAAGGCGACCTGAGAGCCGCGAGAGAACACATACTCGCAGGCCTGCACCCAATCGGCGCTGCTCATGGCGCTGCCGTCACTCAGTGTCTCTGAGTTGCCATCGCCACAATAGTAGTTATCCCAGTTGTACCCCATCCACTGTCGAAGGTTGTCTGTATAGCCTACCGAAGGGTTCCACTGATCGCTTGTGAAAGAACCATCGTGGTCATCTCCAGCCAGTCTTACAATCATCCTGCGGTAGTCCAGATAGTCTGCGTCTTTGTTGGAAGCATCCTGCTCATACTCGATAATCAGGTCGATCATATCTTCGATGTTCCCAGCGGTTCGAGCCGACAATCTGCCGACAATCATGTCCGCAGGGGCGACAAGCACTTCTCGATCCTCGTTGAACATGACGAACCAGTCGTCGTTGGCGTAATAATGGGGAAAGGTTAATCCCCACTGAGCTGATGGAAGGTGCCAAGACTCATAGTGTGGAGGAGTACATCCTGGTACATGGATATCACCCACCAAGAGAAGATAGGCAGGCCTGTTCCCTGGGCTGCCCCGGTTCCACAAGTACTCCATGTAGTCCCGTACGCTGGACGCTCCTCCCGTCGGGAGTGATTCTCCGTATTCATTGAAGATGTCATCAAGATTCGCGATCAACACGTCAAAGCCGTTCAGGCCGGCTCTGTGGTCTGCCAGGTCCTCAATCCACCTTCCATCAAGCCCGTCTGCGGTGATGATCACATAATCAGGTACAAAAGGCGGGTCCTCTGTCATGTCCTCATGACGGAAAACACTCCCTTGGGATACAGGTGCGATTACGGTGGAGGGGGTGTATCCGATGAGCCTGTCCCCTATCAGCCTGTCGAAGGCATCGAGCCCTGGAAGAGTCCAGTTCAACTGCGCGCCTTCCAGATGGACCATCACCTCGATATCGCTCCATACCTTCAGACTGTCGTCCGATGCCTTGTACTGCACCGGATACACATGTACCACAACGATCCTTTGATCCCGAAGCCGAAACTCCCCGGCCAACTCAGCATGCGCGGAAGGGTACCACTCCTCCGATGCATATGCGATAGAGTCCCTGCGGAAACACTCCTCCACCCTGTAGCCTCGCTCGTCCACCACGGTGCTGTCCAGCGGGACGGGATATACCACGATGCCGGGAAGCGTCTGATCGCAATAGGCGCTCACGGAGATGCTCAGATCGCAGTCATCCGGCACAGGCACAAAGCAGTGCACATAGGGGAGTTCCGGCATCCCGGGTTCACTCAGTTTTCCGAACCGTCTGCTGGGAGAAAAACGGCTGTAGGTCACTGCATCATGAAAGACTTCATGAACATAAAGACCTCGGAGTTCTACATCGAAACTGATGAAATCCTCAGCAGTCTGCTGGTGTCGGACCAGAGGTTCCGAACCTTCCGGGGCACCTGCATTGAAGCGCATCCATGTTCCGGATGCGATGAGAACACTGAGCATCAGAGCTTCCATGTTGTCTCGTCTCATAGGAAAACTCACGGATCATTGACATGTAGTGTAGATCTCTATAGCAGTAGAGAGGCTTTGCGTCAAGGAGTACAACGCATTGATGGGGAGGTCAATACCGTGAGAGTTTCAGGATTTCTCGTGGCAGGACTTGCAGTTGCCTGTTCAATACCGGTCCATGCGCAGGACGGTTATTCCATCCTTGCCTGGGGAAGCAACGCCTTTGGCCAATGCAATGTGCCGGAGCCCAATGAGAGCTTCGTGGACCTCAGCGGAGGGAGCGGTCACACCCTCGGGTTGAAGGCCGACGGCGCGGTTCTGGCCTGGGGGGTGAACGCTGACGGCCAGTGCAATGTGCCTGCGCCCAATGAGGGGTTCGTGGCAGTGGCAGCGGGGTCCTACCACAGCCTGGGATTGAGGGAAGACGGCTCCATCGAGGCGTGGGGATGGAGCGCCCACGGTCAGTGTGATGTGCCGGAACCCAACGAGGGGTTTGTGGCGGTCTCAGCGGGGTTCTCGCACAGTCTCGGGTTAAGGGGGGACGGTTCCGTCCTGGCATGGGGGGGTAACGGTTCGGGTCAATGCGACGTGCCGGACACCGGGCCTTTCATCGCCATCGCCGCAGGGGCCTACTACTGCCTCGGCCTGCTGGAAACGGGCTCTCTTGTGGCATGGGGAGGCAATTACTATGGCCAGATCGAGATCCCCCAACCCAACATGGGGTTTGTGGCGGTGGCGACGGGGCATTCCCACAGCCTCGCTCTGAGGGAAGACGGTTCCATCGTGGCCTGGGGAAGGAACAACTACGGACAATGCAACGTGCCTGAACCGAACACGGGCTACACCGCTGCGGCGGGTGGCGAGAGACACTCTCTGGCTCTGAAGGAGGACGGCTCCGTTGCGGCGTGGGGGAGCAACTCTTCGGGACAGTGCAATGTGCCGGAGCCCAACGAAGGGTTCGAGGCGGTTGCGGCGGGATGGCTTCACAGCCTTGGTCTTTCGGAGCCCGGTGTTTCCATTGAAGGGGTTTGCGCTCCCGCAGTCGTACAGCGCCTGGGGTTGTTGAGCATTGCTCCGAACCCCTTCGACTCCCATACGACACTGGCTTTCAGTTCTCCGGGCCTTGCTTCCGTCACCCTGGAGGTCTTCGACCTCTCGGGCCGTCGGATCCACCGGCAGGAAACGTCTGCCTTCTCTCCGGGGCAGTATACCCTGATCTGGAACGGTACGGGGCTCCGAGGAGAACCCCTGCCTGAAGGGATGTACCTGATCCGGCTCTCGGGGGGCGGAGAAGCCTCCACCACACGGGTGGTGCTGATAAGGTAGAACGACCCATGGACGAAGGAAGGGGAGTCAAACGGCTCCCCTTCTCTGTATTGATTTGACATTGGGAGTTCATTGGGACACACGGTTGAGGGAGCATGGTACGCCAAACCGCGGATGACTCGAACCAGATCCGGGGCCACTTTCTCCCTGAAAACCTTCCGTCCGGACATCCCCAAACCCCGCAGAGGCCCCTACCGTAACCCTCTCATCTTCGCCAGGGAACTTCATGAAGAATTGATCCGGCATAACCTCACCCGGGCACAACTCGGGCAACGGCACGGCGTCACATCGGACAGGATCACCCAGTGGCTTTGCCTGCTGAAACTCCCCGTGGAAACACAGCGTGAAATCCAGGCCCTGGGGGATCGCTGGGACCGGCGGGTGGTGACGGAAAGGGGGCTGAGGAGAAGTCTGAGGGGCGCCTCTCCTGCTCGCTACTCCTGAAGAAGGGTGAGGCGCATGGAGATCCCCTGTTCTCCAACAACGGTGTAGGCACCAACTGGGAGCCTGGTTCCTGTTGATCCGGTTCCGTCCCAGAACCCGGTACCTTCCGTGAGAAACACCCGGGCAACCTCCCGCCCCGCCAGGTCGTAGACCTGCAGTGTCGTTGCTTCGGCACCCTCAAGGAAGAACTGCACGCCTCCACGGACGGGGTTCATGGACACCGAGAGGAAAGACGCGGGAGGAACAGGCTCGGCCTGCCCCTCCAGCCCGAGGGATGAATAGTCGAACCAGCCGAAGGTGGGGAAGTAGCCGTAGACAGGTTCCAGATACCCCGCCTTGTAGACGATGTAGAGGTTTCCCTCCTCGTCCACGACACCGTCAACGGCGCTGAGCATCTGAGGGTCCTCATCGGTGTAGTCGTAGGCGATGTGCCAGTCCACCAGCACATCCCCGTTGCTGTCGATGATCATGTTCAGCAGATGCTTGGAGCCGGCATGGTTCACCCACAGGAGGTAGAACGCCTCCGAACCGGGCAGGGGAAGGAGAATCCGTCTTCCATTTGAAGAGGCATACTCGCCGGGTATCGTGGTGAACAGAACCTTTTCCCCGATCATGACGTCTCCGGTGGCCCCGTTCAGCTTCCAGAACAAGAACTGATAGGGATAGCTCGGGCCCCATCTACCTTGCTCCACCACCAGAAGGTTGCGCTGGGCATCCACCGCCAGCAGGGGGAAACGGGTGAATGGGAAGGGGTCCAAGTCTCCCGAGACGAACTGCGCGGGAGGAACCACCGTGTTGCCTTCCAGATCGTACTGGGTGTACCAGAAGAAATGGGGGTGTTTCATCACCACATGGACCCGGTTGCCGTCCACAAGGAGTACACTGCCCTCTTGGGCGCCCTCCACCTGCCATCCGTACTCGGTGATGAAGCCCGAACCGGGCGCCGGTGTCCAGACCTCGTAATAGATGTCTTTTCCGGCGTTGTACATCACATGCAGCCTGCCCAGGCTGTCGGGGCTCGACCGGATGAAAGGGTAGAGCGTTGACGTGGTAAACAGGTAGGTGGCCGGTGTGACGCCGCTGCCGTCTCCCATGTTCCGGATCGCATAGTAGACTGGGCTGGTTTCCCGCCAGAAGGCGATAAGGCTGTCGGTGAGTATGCTTGGTTTATAGAGGTATGCGCTATTGACATCCCTGGAGATCATGGTCTCAGGGAAGACCTTCGTCCCGTCGGTCAGGAACATGGTGTAACCGATCCGGCTCGTGTTGCCGTAACCGCTGTACACAAGATGGAACCTGCCCTGTTCATCTCTGACAAGGCGATTGTGCTGATTGTAGAAAACAGGTTCTTCCGTCACGGCCACCGGTGTACTCCATCCGGGGCCGGGGATCACCG
>CAZUXA010000037.1:0-4802 GCA_964624405.1 uncultured bacterium
TCCCATCTGGCGGTCCGGACGAGACTCGAACTCGCAACTTCCGGCGTGACAGGCCGGTGCTCTAACCAATTGAACTACCGGACCGCGCAAACGGACTGGGAATATCTGCGAAAACCGGCAACTGTCAAGGGGAGCGGTGCCTGAATGCCTTCGATTTCCTGCTGTTTCTCAGCCGATGGAGAACAGGGCAGTCAGGGGGTTCTGTTCTGGCTCTGATAACTGCTGTGGGCGTTTGTTCTGTATGACGCAGCCGAGTCACGGATTGCGGGAACAGACGAAGCTGTCTCACATGACCTTCGGCGCCATCGTGGCAGGTTTCGGATTCGATCGGATGTTCCTTGCCGTGGAACACATTGCTGTTTAGAATACTAGAGGTTTCAAGAAAAGGCATTTCTTTGGAATGAATGGGAGTGTATCATGAAGACGGCATCTTTGATCATGCTCTTGCTTGGTGTTTCAGCACTTGCGGCTGATGTGGAGATAGGTTCCAATCAGTTCCCCTACAACGCGCCTTTCTGCGCCACTTGAACCCAGTCTCTGCGCTACCAGGTGGTAGTGCTCGGCAGTGAAATCGGCGACGCCATGACCATCACCTCCATAGGCTTCAAACCCACATCCGGAACCTCCGCATTGTTTGACGAGCTTTCGGTGTACATGGGCCCCGCTTCCGGGAGTGTTCTGGTCAGCAACTTCGAGGCCAACTACTCCGGAGACAGGCTATTGGTCTACAACAAATCAGGGGTTCTCCTGTCAGTCAGCGGAGGATGGGTTACGGTTCCCCTTGACACACCATACTTCTACAGCGGCTCGGGAAACCTGATCATCGAAATCGCCTGGCCAAACGGTGACCTTGAAATCTACACCGGCTACTGGGGTACTTCCGGCAACAGGACGATGACGGCGTTCTACGGCAGTCCCACAGGAGACCTGTATGATTTCTGCCCAAATCTCCTTCTCTCGGGAAGCATGAGCCTTACCCCGATGACTTTCGGAGCCATCAAAGCGAGTTTCTAGCATTTCACGGGGGGCGGTTCACCGCCCCCGCTTCTCTCCGGGAGGGAATCCGATTCAAGTGAGAGGCTTGCTTTGTGCCCTGTTCCTTGTTGCTGTGTCCCTCGGGCAGTGCCCCCTTGGTCTTGCTCCTGAAGAGGCCTGCCCAGAGGCCTCTCCCAGATGCGCCCTTTACAATGATCCGTCAGGCAACGGTTTCTGCGACAATCCGGGTCCACTCCCTGTCATCGATCCCGAACCGGTACCCGATCCTGAACCCGAAATTCCTGTTGAGGATGAAGTTCCAACCATGGATGAGGAACCCGAGCCGGAACCGGAGCCGGTCGTAACGGTACTCACCCCTCAACCGGACCCTGTTGTTCCGCTGGTTCAGGAACAGCCTGAAACCGGGACGGTAACCGAAGAGGAGGCTCCCCGGGATTCAGTGGCTTTGGTTTCTTCAACTCCTGTTTTTATCGGATGCCCTCTGAACCTCTCTCCTCAGGAGGCATGCTTCGAGGATTCGCCCCGGTGCGCACTTTACACCGATGAGACCGGTGACCAGCGCTGTGACAACCCGGGGTCAGCCGAGGACCAACCGGCGGACAGTGTTGCGGCTGCGATGACAATCGGATGCCCGCTGGGCTTGCCCCCTGAAGCCGCGTGCCCCGGAGACCTTGCCCTCTGTCCCCACTGGTACGGGCAATCATCAGGTGTTGCCTGCGCCAATCCCTCAGGCGGAGACCGCCGGTTGTACATAGCTCTCATCGCCCTCGCGGTGCTTCTCATGCTTGCCACCTTCCTCAGCCGAAGGCTGCGGGGCCGCAAACTGGTTCCCAGGTTGCGCCGGACCGTGGCCCACAGAACCGTTCAGGGGTTGAGCCTCATAGTTCTGGGATTCGGGATTCAGGGGTGCTTCTGCCCGCTGGGCGCTTTTCAGTACGCTTTTCTCAAGGACGGCCTGTTGTTCATGGGTTGGGTAGGGGCTGCCATCCTTGTTCTTCCTTTCCTGTTCGCCGCCTTCTTCGGAAGAATATTCTGCTGTTGGGTGTGCCCCATGGGGGCAGTGCAGGAAATGGCATACCTGATTCCATCGCCTGGAAAGCTGAACCCCAGGGGCAAAACCAGCCGGCTGTTCGGAAGATTCCGCTTTGTGGTTCTTGGCGCCCTTGTCACCATCCTTCTGCTGCACCGGTTCGAAATGCTTCTGACCCAGTGGCCGGCGATTTTCTGCAGGTTCGACCCTTTCCACACGATGTTCACGCTGTTCCTCACCGGAAGCGTGATGGCGGCCGGAGTCACCATTGCGCTTTCCGTATTCGTGAGGCGGTTTTTTTGCAGGTATCTCTGTTTCCTGGGCGCCGCCCTGAGCCTTTTCACGCCCCTTCGTCTTTACAGCCGGATAACCGGCAGAAGCCAGACCACTCGTACCGAGGATTTCTGATCAGGGAAGGCAGACCAGCCTGGCCGGAGAAACATCGGTGTTCCCCGCGACCCGGACCAGATAGACCCCCGGGGCTTTCGGGGTGAACACGGCATGACCCTGGGAGACATCGAGATTCTCAACCCGCCTGCCGGAGATGTCGTAAATCTCCAGGTACCCAAAGGCGTCGGTGACGGAGATCAAGACCGAACCCGAGAAGGGGTTTCTCTCCGGCTGAATCACAGGGGGCGTTGCATGGAGATCGGGTTCTCCTTCTATTCCAACTCCCTCGTACTGAAGCTCGGCCCAGTGCCACGATGCGGAAGTCTCTCCCGCCGCGAGCCCCCACTCCCCCTCTTGAACCGATGAACCGGCTGACGCGTTCAAGACCCAGGTTTCAGAGGACTGCACATGCTCGATACTGAGATACATGTCCGGCCCCTGGCATGTGAACACAAGTATGTAATCCCCGTCGGGAAAACTCGTGTAAAGAGAGTTGTAGATGGTGGATGTTGTTCCGTTCACAACTCTGCGGATTCTGGCAACATTATGGTCTATGGATAAATAGGCGTATACCCCGGTACCACTCGAGTTCAACCTTGCCATAACCCCGAATACATGGTTGCCGGTTCCATAGACGGTGATAGAGCCATCCTGTACGATGACTTCTCCTGGAAACACAAGAGAACTTGCATTCGCAGTTGTGTTTACGCATGCCATCTGATTGTACGCGTACCAGGACGCCGCTCCGCACCCGGGAACCCAGCCGTCGATGCCATCGGAGAAGTCGTCAAAAATCGTTACCGAGAAGGCCGTGGAGACCGATAAGACTATTGCAACCATGAATTTCATCCGATTCCCCCTGTCATCTCATCATCATTGACATGGCATAAAGAACATTCTTCTGCTTTGTGATATAACTACAAGGGGTGCCGGGCGCAAAGCCAGTTACGATGCATGACCCTTTTTCATGGTGCTCCTCCGGTATATTTCCCGTACAACCCGAAGGAGAACGCTTGTCTGATTCCAGAAAGCATGGAGAAAAGGGGCGTAACGCCTTTCAGGAAGTTTTCGGCGACATGCCCATGCCCGGAGATACAGGAAAGCATTCCATGGATTACGATGCCTACTGGACAGAACGGATTCAAGAGGATGTTGTCACAGAACCTTCGAGGAGGCGGGCAAGAGCTGTTCTCAACATGATAGGTGAGGGAGACTCCGTGCTGGATGTGGGCTGTGGAACCGGAGAAACACTG
Source organism: uncultured bacterium (assembly GCA_964624405.1). Classification (GTDB taxonomy): domain Bacteria; phylum Fermentibacterota; class Fermentibacteria; order Fermentibacterales; family JCC-6; genus UBA6080. The sequence goes on from CAZUXA010000037.1 coordinate 3,670, forward strand.
GAGTTCCTAAAAAGCAAGCGTTCCATTGATGGAATCGGCCTCGACATCTCGACGGTTGCACTGGATTCCTTGAGACGGAAAGGGTTCGGCGCCATTCAAGCCGACCTCACCCGTCCGGAAACTGATCTGACTGGAGAATGGGACCACATAATCCTTTTCGAAATCCTCGAGCACGTTCAAGACGCCGAGGTCATGATGGAAAAACTGAAGGGGCACTTCAGAAAAGGGCTGTATGTGACCACGCCAAACCTGGGCTACATCGCCCACAGGCTGAGGCTTGTGTTCGGCAGGTTTCCCGTTACCTACATTCTTGACCCCAGAGAGCACCTGCGCTTCTGGAGTGTCAGGGATTTTTCCCGCTGGTCAGTGGCACTCGGGTACGGAAAGCCCAGGGTCAAGGGTTTGAGGGGTAAGCCGAACGCACTGGGGCTGTGCCGCCATTGGCCATCACTCTGGGCCAGTGAAGTGCTGTACTGCTTTGAAAAACAGCCGCCATCAAGGTAGCCCCGGGTGGAACCATATCATTGATGCGCTACTATTCATTTGATGTGTAATGCTTTGAGTGAGAGAGGCTGTATGGGATTGGTCCGTTTCTGTTTGCTGTGCGTGTTTTCTGCAGTGGCGGCCTCCTGCGGTTCCCCGGCGGAAGCGGCGGAGCCGTCTCCCCTGAGTATTCTTGCTGAAATTGCCATGCCCCTGGGCGGAGAGGATGACCTCGACCCTCTCATCGAGTCGGCCCGAACAGCACGATTGGTGCTTCTGGGAGAGGCCTCCCATGGAACGACGGAGTTCTATGCCTGGCGATCCGTCATCACCAGAAGGCTTGTGTCTGAGGCAGGGTTCGATTTCGTGGCGGTTGAGGGGGACTGGGCATCAATCTTCCTTTTGAACAGGTATGTGAAGGCGCTTCCCGGCGCGGGAGATTCCGCGGCTTCAATAATGGCCACCTTTTCACGCTGGCCCGTGTGGATGTGGGCGAACCGGGAGGTTCTTGAACTGGCGGAGTGGCTTCGGGAGCACAATGCCGCCCTTGAGCCGGAGGAAAGGGCGGGTTTCTACGGCATGGACCTCTACGGAGAAGACCAGGCGGCGGCCAAGCTGCTTTCAAGGCTTTCCGGTCTGGACCCGACCCT
>CAZUXA010000037.1:4902-6014 GCA_964624405.1 uncultured bacterium
TGGAACTACCGGGCTGAGCATTTCTGGGAGACATGCAGGATGCTGCTGGATTACTACGGCCCTGGGAGCAGAGGGGTAATCTGGGCGCACAACACCCATGTTGGAGATGCCCGGGCAACTCCCATGGCCCATCACGGCCAGGTGAACATAGGACAGCTTGCCCGTCAGGATCTCGGGCGAACGGAAGTGTTCTCGGTGGGTTTCGGGACCCACAGGGGAACCGTATCCGCAGGCTCGGCATGGGGCTCTCCCAGGCACAGGATGGAGGTTCCGCCCGGGGTTTCCGGAAGCCTTGAGGATATGATGAACAGCATCGGGGAAGCCGCGGTTTTCTTCATCTTCCGTGGAAGAACCGGGCTTGACCCCCTGTTCACTCCCATTCCCCACAGGGCGATAGGCGTTGTATACAACCCTGCGTCGGAACACCGGAACTATGTTCCCACCGTTCTTCCCGAACGGTATGACGCCTTTGTCTTCATTCCGGAGACCACCGCGCTGCTGCCCCTGTAACTTCCCCCTCACCGGCCTCTTGACCTGAACCCCCTGATGTTGTAATTCATGGGCCTGATAAAGGCTCTTCTAAGGGGGGGGACAAGCATGAGGGAAACCTGGGGAAGCCGCAGGGCTTTCATACTGGCCGCAATCGGCAGCGCCATCGGCCTGGGAAACATCTGGAGATTTCCATACATCGCCTATGCCAACGGGGGAGGCGCCTTTCTCGTGGCATACTTCGCGTGCCTTTTTATCGCAGGCATTCCCCTGCTGATGCTGGAGTTCGGCATGGGACACCGCTACCGCCAGGCGGCCCCGGGGGCGTTTCGCGGTTTTCGCCCTTCACTGGAATGGTTCGGGTGGATGGCGGCCCTTCTGGCCTTCGTGATAGTGGTTTACTACGCCATCATCATGACCTGGTGCGTGAACTACACCTATCAGGCAGCCACCCTGGGGTGGCAGCAGGAACCCGGTCTTCACGCGGATGTTTCGCTTTCCATCGCGCCGACGGAACTCGGGGATCTGCAGGTTCTCACCCCGGTTCCGGAGGACATGGGGGGTATTCCCTACACATCTCCGGTGAACGGCGTGCCGGGAGTGGTGACGCCTGAGCCCACCAC
>CAZUXA010000037.1:6114-9072 GCA_964624405.1 uncultured bacterium
TACGGTTTCGACAGCGTGGATGAAGCCAGCACCTTTATGGGTTCTCCCGGTGACTTTTTCTTCAACCGGTTCCTCGGCATCACCGACAGGCCGTGGGATATCGGCACTTTCCGCTGGCCGCTGCTGATCGGCTTCGTAATTTCCTGGGTCTGGATCATCGCCAGCGTGTGGAAGGGCACGAAAACCGTCGGCCGGGTGGTTTACTACACCGTACTCATCCCCTGGTTTCTTCTTCTCGTCTTCATTATCCGGGGCGTGACCCTTCCCGGGGCGGGGGTCGGGCTTTCCTACTACCTGACACCGGACTGGAGCAGGCTCATGAGCGGCGGCATCTGGCTCGCGGCCCTTACCCAGGTGTTTTTCAGCCTGAGTGTGGGATTCGGGGTGATGATCGCCTACGGCAGTTTCCTGCCCAAAAAGACGAATCTGGCGGGGAACGCCTTCATCATAGGGATAGCCGACGCACTCACCGCCTTCTGCGGTGGCCTTGCGGTGTTCAGCGCCCTGGGATTTCAGGCGGCGAAGCTCGGGGTTCCGGTGAGCGAAGTGGTGAAGTCCGGCCCTGGCCTTGCCTTTGTGGCCTACCCTCACATCATCTCCAGCCTTCCCGGTGCCACGATCTTCGGGGTTCTTTTCTTCCTGATGCTGCTCACACTGGCTGTGGATTCAGCATTCAGCCTTGTGGAGGGTGTGACGGCTTCCCTGAAGGACAAGTGGGGGCTTTCCCACCGCCGGGTGAACCTGATCGTCGGAGGAGCCGCCTTCGTTCTGGGCCTGCCGATGCTGACCGGAGCCGGGCTTCACATGCTGGACATCGTTGACCACTTCATGAACAACATCGCGCTGGTTCTGGTTGTGCTGGGGCAGCTTCTCATTGTAGGCTGGGCCATGCCCGCGGAGAAGATGCGCTCCTACCTGAACGCAAACTCTGGACTGAAGACCGGATGGTGGTGGAACACCAGTGTTCGATGGATAGTACCCATGGGGATGATCTGGATGGTGGGAAGCGAGCTGCAGGCCCGGGCGTCGGAAGCCTACGGAAGCTTCGGCCTTCGAAGCCAGGAGTTCATTCTCGGGTGGCTTGTTGTGATACTTCTGCCGGTTCTGGGAGACATGCTGGCTTCAAGAAAGGGTGCCTGGAAGACTTAGTAAGTGCCCAGGGCCGGGCAGGTACCGCAGTCGGTGGCCACGCAGCCCAGGTCTGACCCTATGAAAAAGCTGAAACCCGCTTCGGGCTCGCACCTGTACCCGAAACCGCTCATGTACTGGTACACTATGCCCGCCCTCTCGAGGTTGTAGGGTTCGTATTCCACGGCGAAAACCCTGAACCTTCTCTCTTCCGAGGCTTCGGCCACACTCTGCTGCCAGGAGGACAGTTCGGCTCCAGACCTTCCGTCAAGCCACCAGGGGCCTATGACTCCGGATAACTCGGGAATTCTCGACACTGCCGTCAGCCACGCCGTGGTGTCCGCGGTGACCACCACCAGGGGAGGCATGTCCGGGTGCGTGAGGTCATCGGCCAGTTCGGCGCCCCTGTCCGCGGCAATCTGAGGAAATGTAAGAAGATACAGGGTGTCTTCCTCCATGGCGAAGAACACGCCCTCCCGGGGCACCGCCTCAACGAGCCTGGGATCAGGAGCAGCGAGATAGTACCCCGCCAGGCCGCGAATACCCGTGACCAGGAAATACACGGACACGAAGATCGCCATTACCCTGGCAATGGCGGTGAACCACTTCTTTTTCGTGAAGAGCCCGAAAATCGAAAGGGGAAGAATGTACACCGTGGTTCCAAGGAAGAACCCGGTGAACAGAAGAGCCCCGACCAGGGGACCGGCAACATCGAAAGCCCGGGTAAGAGCTATGAGAAAAGCGGGGCAGATGGAAAACCCTGTGAGAACTCCCAGCAGAAAAGGGCTGCCCGTGAACTTGACCCAACGGGAAACATGGCAGCCCCCGCACTTCCGGTTCACCCTGACTATGCTGAGAATCAGAAACACCGAGAACAGAATGTATCCCGAGTAGGTTACCGGAACCCGGATACCGACCGGAACCGAACCGCCTATCTGCCCCACCACGGCTCCGAAGAGGGCGTATGAGGCGAAGCGGCCCAGGACAAGGGCCAGAATAACCTGGAAGGATTGTTTTACGGAGCGCTGCTCACTGAAAAGGTACGCCGCGTAAACCGGCCCGCACGACGAGAGGCAGGAAAGCCCTGTGGCCAACCCGAGAGCAAGGCCGTCATGAAGTCCGGAGAGCACGGGCCGTTAGCTGCCTTTCCTAAAGGTGTGCCGCGGGATGGAAGGCCACACCGCCTTGAACAGCGTTCCAGGTTTCTGTCAATTCCAGCTCGGAAGCATGACGCCGGATCAGAACCCACGCGGAGAAACCGTTCTTCATTCTGTACTCCAGTCCGCCTCCGATGGTTTCACGCCTGCGGGTTCCGCCGGTGCCGGGAATGCTGCTGGGGCCCTCCCACACCCTTCCGCTGACCAGTACCGAAAGCCCACGGAAAACCCCGACCCGGGATTCCACCTCACCGAAGCGGGTTGTGATGAAGCTTTCGGTGCCCTGACCGTAGAGGCTGACACTGGAGGGATGGTCACCCCATCCCGGAAACGCAAGCCGGAGCCGGCCCCCGGCCTGAAAAGCCGCCAACCGGGTTTCATCTCCATCGAAATCAAGGGTCTGGCACACCGTGAAGTTGAAGGTGAGGTTTCGGGCAAGGGTCTGTACAGCCCTCAATCTCGCGGTTGCCCTGTCCGGCAGGGGAGAGCCGTTGTGATCATCACCGTTCTGCAGTGACCAGGACAGGTCTGCCATTACCTGGGTTCTGGTGGGAAGCCTGCGTGGGGCGACGGAGGCGGTGAGGTCAACTCTTCGGTATGTCTGGTCAAACCCGATCCCGTCGATGCCGGTGTTGTGCGAGAAGCCGCTGACCCCCAGGTCGATTCCCGCCGG
>CAZUXA010000037.1:9172-13487 GCA_964624405.1 uncultured bacterium
CGTCGATGCCGGTGTTGTGCGAGAAGCCGCTGACCCCCAGGTCGATTCCCGCCGGTGTGTACCATACCGCGCCGCCCCCGGCCCGGGTTTCCGCCCAGGAAAGGTCTTCGTCGTCCATGTTCAGCACGCCGCGGCTCCAGTAACGGCCGAAGGCGCTGAGTTCAACCTTCCCGGGAAGTCCCCAGCCAACCCGAAGCCCGGGACGAAGAGAACTCTCCATGACCGCCTGGCCTTCCGAGCCGGGAAGAACAACCATTACGCTGTCGAAGTCCGTGGTGAACCGGAAGTTCGGCTGAACCGTGAAATCCCCGGATTGGTACCGGATGCCAAGAGTGGTTTCCGAACGGTTCCGGGAGAATCGGGGCAAAGCCGCATTGTCCTGCGATGCTTTTCTGTAGGTCTGCTCGAGACGGAAATGCCACGGCCCCTGAAACAGCCTGACCCCCGCCGAAGCGTCGAGGTAGGCGCCCCCGCCGAAGCTCACGCTGTCGTCGGTGACGGTGAAGCGGGCATACTCCTCCACGCCCAGGGCCAGACAGCAGGCGAACACACCGGAAAGGAGCAGCATGATAATTTTCATCAGTAGATGGCTCCCTTCGGGCATATCTCCACACAGCGGTAACACAGGCGGCAGAGGCTGGGATTGATGACAGCATCTCCGTCCACCACTTCAATGGCGTTGTAGGGGCAGACTTTTTCACATTCGCCGCAACCTATGCACTGGTCGCTGTCAACGAGAAGGCCGGTGTTCTCCGTGGGTGGAGAACATGCCGCCAGAAGCAGCAGAGCCACCAGCAGCAGCGCCTCAGTGAATCGCGTCATAGGTGCACACCCCCTGACAGAGACCGCAGTTGATGCACTTCACCGGGTCGATCCATGATTTCCCGTTCTCGATCTCTATGGCGTTCACCGGGCAGACCCGGGAGCAGTCGCCGCAGCCGGAGCAGAGGTCCGGCTCGACCCAGTAGCGGGTTGAGCCCAGAGCCAGAGCCGCGGCCAGGCACAGCAGCAGTACGATCCCCCCCCTTAACCGCATCAGTGCACCGTGAAATCGGCGTTTATCGGAATCTCATCTTCACCGGCAACACCGAAGAGGGTCAGATTTTCCAGCCCCACGGTGACAATTGCCTTAACCGGGCAGGAGGCCACGCAGATTCCGCACTGAATGCAGAGATCCTGATCGATAACCGCCTTGTTGTCAGCAGTCATGCTTATGGCGTCCACAGGGCAGGCGGTCACGCAGATTCGGCAGCCTATGCAGTCATCAGGGTTGATGATGTAGTCTTCGTTGAGTTCCACCACATTCTGATCCGGCGCCAACTCCGCCACCACCCGGCCGAAGGACTTCAGGCGAAGCATGTCGAACTCCTGCTCCACAGGCTCCCAGCCCAGGGTGAAGAGGCCGGCGGCGGCGACGGCAGCAACGGCGAAAACAATCATGGGGTGCTTTCGCATGAGACATCCTTTCCGTATGAAAGTCTTTTACATCTCCGCCGGTCGGGGCGGGACATCGGGCATTGTACCCGCCGGCAGAACAAGCCTTCTCACCGCCCGGTTGAGCGGATAGTACTCATCGGGATTGATGACGCCTTGATAGTTCCAGCATGAAAGGAAACACTGGCCGCAGTTGATGCAGAGATCGTAGTCGATGTATACCATGCCTGGAAGGCCGAAAACATTGTACAGGTCCTGCCAGATGGCGTTCACCGGGCAAAGCTGGCCTGTGTAAACGCCGCCGTCGGTGTACTCATTCAGAAGCGAGCAGAAGGTGCAGGGCCCGTCAGGGTTCTGGGTCATGCATTTCAGGCATCCCCCTTTGGGAATGGAGGGCTCGATGTAGTGCACAATGTGCATTGGAACCGAAGATACCTGAATGTCTTCCGATGCCTCGGTCTCCCCGAAAAACGCCCGGACACCCACATAGTAACCCCGGCCAAGCCTGCCCCCCGTGATCGCGCCCACAGGGCAGACATCTATGCACAGCCCGCAGCTGCCACACAGCGTCTCATCAATCACCGGGATGCCGTTGTGAATCGTTATTGCCCCCACAGGGCACTCGATCTCGCACAATCCGCAGTGAATGCAGGTTTCCGGGATCACCCGGGGCTGCAGAAAGACCAGGGCTGAATCCGCGGGAGCGGAGACCAGGGCCGCGACCATGGCGTTGTTCCAGTTCTCGGGCGTGACAGGGGTTTCCGACAGCCTCACCTGATACCACAAAGCGCCGGAAACTGAACTGAAGCGAATGGTAAAGGCTCGGTACTCACCACCCTGAATCCAGGGATACTGGGCGGACAGTTCCGGTGACATTGCGGTGTACCCCGAATCAACCAGAACGCTTCCCGGCTGAAGGGCCACGGGGGACATGGGGCGGGGGGTTTCGGTGAGGCAGGCGGCCACAACCGCGAGAACCACCACCAATCCCACGAACAGACCTTTGAACATCAGAACCCTCCGTTTCGAAAACATGCCCTCCCGCTGCTTATAGCAAGCATCAAGGGGTGTCGGTTCCCAGGGGACCATAACCGCACCGAAGGTAGTATTCAACATATTCATACTGGGAGCAAGGTTTCCGGAAACCCAAACATTCGCCATGAGACGGGAAAGGAACTGTTTGTGAAGTATGCGTCAAACCCGGAAGTGTTCCGCAAGACTCTGTTCGAAGGCCGGGGAGAGGCGGTAATCGAGAGCCTCTTCCCACCGGAAGACTTCACGACGAAGGTGAGACTCTGCGCCCGGATATCCCTTCCACCCGGGGCGTCCATTGGCCATCATGTTCACAAGGGCGAGGATGAGCTTTACTACATTCTCTCCGGAACCGGCAGGGCGATTGACGGGGAGGAGTTTGTCCCGGTGGGGCCGGGTTCAGCTGTTCTCACCAGAAGCGGCGAGGGCCACGGGCTCGAGAACACCGGTGATTACGATCTGGTGCTTCTTGCTGTGATTCCGGTGGGCCGGGCGGAGAGGTAGAGGGGGAGCGGGTCACAGGTTTTTCCAGATCAGCCATTGTCTGAAAAAAGGGTTGGCAAACCTCAACTCACCGGAATGTGTGTAGATGATCTTCAAGTTTTCCATTCTCTTCAGCGCTCTGCTGACCGAAGCAGGGCTGGAAACACCTGCACCCCGAAGAAACTCACCGGAGTAGGGAGAGTTTCCTCCAAGTCGCGCCAGACCGGAAAGGCATCTCAGTTGAATGGCGGTGAGTTGTACCAGGGTCGTCTCGTATCCCTTGAACTCGCGGGAAAATATCAGTTGGATGGCATCCGAAGCATTGCTAAGGTCGATGCTGGAATTCCTCTCTGTCACATCCCATAGAGCCCCGCAGAACTGCTGCACATCTCCTGGCAGGTCACAGGCGAGCTCGAAAGCCTTTTCCAGAACCGAATCCTCAACAATGCGTTTACCTTCGGCAAATTTCCCTTTCAAGAACGCCCTGAACGGCTTTCGATCAAGGGGACCCACCTCGAAGCATATCGATGACTTGAAGAACGGGCTGCGGGAGTTCGTGAAGATATCGTTCATCCTGTTCCGGATGCTGCCCGAAAAAACGAAAGGAATGGTGCCAAGGAACTGAATCCTGCTTCTGAGCATGGCAAGCGTCTCGCGGGAGGTCTTGAGATTCAGCACATCCTGAAACTCATCGAAAACAACGACAACGGAATGTCGTGAATGAACCTCCTGGATCAGATCTAAGATTCCCTCCAGGGAGTCAGGCTTCAGCACAAGGCCCGGATCAAGTGTTACAAGGGGCATTCCTGTCAGGGGATCGAAGGACAAGCAAGGTCGAAGTTGAGATATGCCATGAAGGATCTTTTCGATCATTCCGGACTTTCGCTCAAGTGAGACGATAGCCTTGATCATTCGCCTGCAAAGACTGTCAATATCCTTGACTTCGAGCAGATCAATGTAAATCTCTTTATATGCGGGGCACTTCCTGATTGCTTCGTGTATGAGCGATGTCTTTCCTGTTCTCCGCTCACCCTGAAGAACGGCGTTCTGCCCTGTTCTGATGCACTTTGTAAGTTGAGCCATGAGTTCGGGGCGGGGGCAGAAGTCATCGGAGCTGACGACTTGGCCGTACTTGAAAGGATTCATGAGCTTCCCTTCTGCGAATTACGCAGTTCTGCGTTACGCTATTCTGTATAACGCAGATTAGCATAACGCATATTTGCAGAATGTCAATCAGCCTGTCCAGAGATATGTGAATCAAGATCCGGTATTGGCTGGGATTCCAGTGAGCCGGTTGTTATAGTAAGCCTTCCTGCGGAGGGGTGCCGGAGCGGTTGAACGGGACGGTCTCGAAAACCGTTGACTC
>CAZUXA010000038.1:0-12727 GCA_964624405.1 uncultured bacterium
CGGTGCTCTCACCGGAGCCAAGGGGAACGGCGGTAATGGTGTAGTCCTTGAAGATGTACTGGGTGCTGGCGTTCAGATGGAAGCCCTCGTCAAGGTGAACCAGCCCTGCGGGGTTGTAGGTGACCAGGTCGGCGCCATCGGTGGCGGCGTTCCGGGCAATCGCCATGAAGTAGTCCGCGCTGCGGCCGCCCAGGTAATCGATATGGCCGGCCAGAGCAACCGATACCAGAAGCAATACTGCAATTGGGGTCATTTTCACTGGCTTTCCTCTCTTTCAGGGTCTGCGTAATCCAGCAGAACCACCCTTGGGTAATCAACCGGATCTTCCTCGTAAGCAGCGATTCCGAAAGGTGTTATCACGAATGTCCATGATCCCATTGACCCGGGGCCCATCGCCAGGCCCAGGTAGTCGCCGGTGGAGGTATCGAAAAGGTCGAAAACCGGTTCTTCTCCGCTTCCGCGCCTGGCCCAGAGCCTCCCGGTTTCGTCCAGCCCCAGGGAAGCCACGGCGAAGTAATACTCCGAAGGGGCGTACTCCGCTGCGGCCATCCCCCTGCCGCCCATTCCCATCCCGAGCATCTGCTGACGGCGCTGCTCATAGAATGCAATTTCTTCAGCAATCTGATCCGGTGTTTTCCGCACCGGCACAAATCCCGGCCGGCTCCATACCCCGGCCTGACTGCCGTCGGGGTTGAACACGATGATTCGGTGACGCTCCCAATCCAGCGGGGCGTAGAACACCCTGTCATCGGTAACCTGCAGGGGAGGATCGGGGTCCATGAACCTTGCCGCCATCTCGGACGGATCGAACCTGCTCCATTCCTCGGTGAAGACTACTCTTGGAACAGGGCTGTCCATTCCCCAACCGGACAGCGCTTCTCCGGTTCTGCCCTGATCCCGGTCAAACAATGCCTGATGCCCCACGATAATGTCTCCCGCCGCAGCGATTGAGAAGGGCGCTCTGGGTGAAAACCCCTGAAGGGCTCCGATGTGCCCGCTGTCGGCGTGGAAAAACTCGAACTTCGCTGCCCGGGGGTCGGTCACAACCACCACTCCACCCCGAAGAACAGCGATGTCCCTGGGGCTGAGAAACTCACCGGGGGCCTCTCCGGTCCCGCCGTACTCGGTTATGTACTCTCCCTCCAGGGAAAACAACCGCAGGGTCTGGCGGCTTGAGTCGAGAATCAGCAGCCTTCCATCCTGCAGAAAATCCACCGCGGAGATAACACCGAACACATAGTCCTCATCCCCTATCTCAATTCCCACCGAGTCCACGGGAACCAGCATCACCGCGGGGGCTGAATTCGTCAGATCCGCCTCTTCTCCGGTGCATCCGGATACAGCAAGCAGAGCAAAGAATAAAGCGAAAACAACTTTCATTGGAGCATCCTTCCACTCCGTCGGGATTGATCGTCAATCCCTGTAAAGGGACAGGATAGCATAGCATTCACCGGAATGCTTGGCCATTACTGGACGCAAAGGCGCCACCGGTGAATACTAACCGCGAAGTGGAATCATCGATCTCCCAATGGGATTACACAGGAATCAAGTGCTGCCGGAGCGTGTGATTTGAATCTGCTGCAACTCATTCCCCTTTTCACTACGGGCTTCATTGTATCAAGAATAGTGGCGCGCACAAGTCTGGCGAAGCGGTTGGTGCTTGTGTTCGCGGCGGTGGCCCGGGGACGCGTGAGCATTATGCTGTTGGCAGTCATGGCGTCCGCGGCGGTGCTCTCACTCTTCATACCAAACCTTCTGACGGTTCTGGTGCTGCTGCCGGCCCTGGAGAAACTCCGTGAGGCAGTTGCGGAATCCGGCGAAGATGTCAAACCTCTCACCACCCCCCTGGTCCTGGCTCTGATCTACGGAGCCAACACGGGGGGAATGGGATCTCTTGTGGGCAGCCCCGCAAACGCGCTGATGCTTGGCGCCCTGGAACTCTACCAGGTTCCATCCCGGGAGGCGGTGGGATTTCTGAGCTGGCTGCTCTGGGGAGTGCCCCTGGTGGCGGGTTTCCTTCTGACCTCCTGGCTGGTGTTGGTGACTCTGCTGGTTCCCCGGCGCTATCGAACCAGGAAACTCCAACTCCGGCTGGCCGGGTTGCCCCCCCCTGCCCGGTATGAGCTATTCGGCAAATGGTTGGGAATCGGGTCGGCTGCTTTCTGGATCGGGCTTTCAACCGCGGGCACACTGTACCCGCATCTTGCGGACTGCTGGAACATCGCTTCTGTTCTGTTCGGGCTGATCTTCATTCTTTTCGTATTCGGTTTCGCCATTACGGAAGAAGATGGCAAATCCCGGCCACTGCTTCGGCTCAGCGACACATATTCAAAGCTTCCTCTCCGGGGTATAGTTTTTGCCCTGCTGGCCGCGGGGGTCAGTTTTCTTCTCGTACTGCTCAAGCTGGACCTTCGGGCGGCGCGCCAGGTAACCCTTCTTTTTCCAGGCGGGCTTGAGCCCTTCCGGTTCAATCTGATTCTGGTATGGGTCACCATCTTTGCCACCGAAGTCTTCAGCAACACCGCAACATCCGTGGCGCTGTTCCCAATCGCGAACACCATCAGCCTTGCCATGGGCCTGCATCCGCTTCCGGCGATGATGGGGGTGGCTCTGGCATCAACATGCGCCTTCATGAGCCCCCTGGCCACACCGGTGAATGGGCTTGCATTCGGCGGTGTAAGGGGGGTTTCCCTGGCCAGAATGCTCTGTACCGGGTTGCTGGTCAATGTGCTGGGCGGCCTGTGGCTGTCATTTTTTCTCACCGTAATCATACCGTCGGTGTACGGCATTTCCCTGTATATGCCCCCGGGACTTGGGTATTGACCGATTCGACAACCACCGCTAAGATATTGTGTGTGAACTGGAATAGCTGCTTTTCTGCCGGATGCACTCAAACCCGGGTTAATGCCCGGGGAACGGGGGTCGGTTGTTATGAGTGTTTCAATGAAAGCAATCCTGTTCTTCGCTCTCTTCACGGTGTGTGGAGCATGGGGATCAAGTGGCGTGATAGTCGGGTGGGGCGCCAACGGAGACGGCCAGTGCAGCACGCCATCACCCAATACAAACTTCATTGATGTGTCCGCGGGAGAACGCTTCAGCCTCGGGTTGAAAGCCAATGGTTCCGTTGTTGCCTGGGGTGACAATGAAAGTGAACAGTGCAATGTCCCCATGCCCAACCAGGATTTTGTTGCAGTTTCCGCTGGATTCGGCCACAGCCTCGGGTTGAAGTCCTACGGTTTCATTACTGCATGGGGCAGCAACGCTTACGGGCAATGTACAGTGCCCTTGCCCAACACCAGTTTCATTGCGGTGGCCGCCGGGGATCAGCACAGCCTCGGCCTAAAGGCGGACGGCACGGTTGTCGCGTGGGGGAGGAACAATTTCGGCCAGTGCAATGTTCCGTATCCCAACGAGAATTTTGTCGCCATAGCCGCGGGAGTTTACCACAGCATGGCCATCAGGGAGGACGGCTCTCTTGCGGTCTGGGGCGGCAACTACTGGGGAGAGTGCAACGTCCCCGCGCCCAACCAGGGGTTCACAGCCGTCGCCGGTGGATGGGGGTACAGCCTCGGGCTCAAGGAAGACGGCTCCGTAGTTGCCTGGGGGCAGAACCATGTCGGCCAGTGCAACGTACCTGACAGCGCGCCTTTCGTGGCAATAGCCGCATCCAACAGCCACAGCCTTGGCTTGACCTCGGAAGGAGCGGTGGCCGCGTGGGGCGCCGGAGGCCCTGGGCAATCGGGCTATCCCCATTGCGGTCAATGCATCGTACCCGCCCCGAATCAGGACTTCGTCGCCATCGCGGCGGGATGGTATCACAGCCTGGGCCTTGTGGTCGAGAATGTGCAAACCGAATCCGAGCCCTGCCTTGAAGTTGTTCCCGGTGGAATGCAAATCACTTCCATTTATCCCAACCCTTTTCATTCCACAGCCACTGTGATGTTCAACTCACCGGGACTTTCAGCCACCCGGCTTGAAGTCTTCGACATGACCGGCCGCAGAGTGAGGAACGCCGAACTGGGAACACAGCCCGGAGGGCAGCAAACCACCATGTGGGACGGCAGAGACGACACGGGAGCAATCCTTCCCCCGGGAATCTACCTTTTGCGCCTGGTCGGAGAAGCCATGAGTTCAAATGCTTCAAGGGTGGTTCTTCTGCCCTGAGGCAGACGCCGCCTCCGGCGGCGGGTCGGGATGTGTCCGCTACAAGAACCACCCAAGAGGCGCAGAACCTGCTGAGGTGGTAATGGGAGCCATCGGAGCTTTTTTGATGGTTTCGGAAACCGGTTTGGCGGTCAGCAATTGATACATTTCGAACCGGAGCGTGCAGGGACTTCCATTCTCCAGCGAGCCTCTTCGCCCTGCGGTATGCAGTAGACACGATACCCGGGGCGGTAGCCGATTCTCATCTCAAACAGGCCTTCGCCGACCGGCTGAACATCACCGGGACTCCCGAGGCTCAATCTTCTGATCCTCATCAGAATCCGAGTTTTTGGCTCTGAGTCCCGCAGCCGCCTCAGCCAGTGGTCGAATGTCTCGCTCCTGAGAATATCGACCATGTGTCAACTTTGGTTCACGGAATACAACTATTGCCTACGAGTACAGGAACATCGTTGCTTGGAGAAGAATGGTTCCTTTGACCGGAGCCAGCCATCACCGTATTGTTCTGAATTCTCCCGGCCGGAGGGCATGAATGCACAATGTAATACCCGGGTTCATAAGCGAGAGGGTCAGCCGCTGCGGTGATGTGCCCGGGGGAAGCCTCTGTGCTCCGACAATGTTCGTGGACATCGCCAGATTTACCTCCATAACCGAAGATCTTATGAAGAAGGGGAAGCAGGGTGCCGAAGACCTGTCCATCCTGATCAACAGGATATACGAACCGCTGATCGAAGCCATACACGCCAGGGGAGGGTTCATCACCAACTTTGCCGGTGACGCCGTTACCGCAGTCTTCCCCCATGATTCGGGCGCTGCGGCCCTCTCCTCTGCCGAGCGAATAATGGAAGGCTTTTCCAGAAGGCGACATCAAAAAGACAAGTACAGCGGGGGCAAGGAGATGAAAGCCCGCATCGGCCTGGCCGGCGGAGAGATAGCCTGGAGGATCTTCGGAAAGGAGAGAAAGGCGTTCTGCTTCCATGGCCCGGCCATTGAGGAATGCGCCCGGGTAACAAAGGGAAGGGAAGCAGGCAGGATATACGTGTCAGAGAGCTTCCGGCAGCTCAAGGGCGGCCACGGGGGAAGCCCCGAGCCCCGGAAGAGGGTCAGGCCCACCATCGCCGGGATGTTCTACCCTCCGGAGGTGCTCAGGGCCCGGCCCGGCGGGGAGTTCCGCAACGTGACAACGCTTTTCCTGGGCCTTCGCCGCGCTGACATGGAGAAAGCCGATGATATTGTCAGTCGCATCCTTTCAAAGACCGGTGAGTACGGAGGGTACTTCAACGGCATGTTCTTCGACGACAAGGGGCCTCATCTGCTGGTGGTCTTCGGAGCGCCGGTCTCATACGAGAACAACCATCACAGGGCACTGAGCCTTGCACTGGAGCTGCGGGCTTGCTTCAAGGAGAGCATAAGGACGGGTATTACCTCGGGCACTGCCTTCGCTGGCGTGGTGGGCAGCAGCAGACGGTGTACCTACACCGTGCTGGGCGATTGCGTGAATACCGCCGCAAGAATAATGCAAAATGCCTGCTGGGGCAGCGTTTGCCAGCCCGGGGCTTCACCGGGGCGTCTTCCCAGGAAACTTCTAACCTGTAATCCCAGGGAGCTTTCCTTGGAGGGCAAGAAACTCCCTCTGGGTGTAGTGGATGTTGAGTGTTTTGCGGAAAAACTCGAACGAACCGGCTTCAGTGGCCCCCTGGTAGGCCGTGGCAATGAGCTGGCGCAACTGGGGGTGTATCTCGAACCCCTAACCCGGGAAAGCTTTGCCGGTGTAACCTATGTGTACGGGGAACCTGGAGTCGGGAAATCCCGGCTCCTTTCCGACCTGATGGCCAGCCTTCCCGACTACCGGTGTTTCACCATGCAGACCGATGGTCTAATAAAAAAGAGCCTGGGGCCCTTCACCCATCTGCTGAAGGAGTACTTCGGCCAGGTCAACGCTTCCGGGGAAGCCGGCGGAGAAGCTGTCTTCGAGGAGATATGGCACCGATTGATATGTGTTCTGGAAGGTCTTCCAGATAGAGACAGGGCGAAGCCGGTGATTCTTGAGCTTCAGCGAACCAGATCTCTTCTGGCGGCCATGCTGGGATACTTCAGCCACGATTCCCTTCACAGTCAGCTGGACGCAAGGGGCAGGTTCGACAACACCCTTCTGGCTCTGAAGACATTCTTCAAGGCCCAGAGCCTCATAGCCCCCTCCGTCTTTCTGCTTGAGGACCTCCACTGGCTGGACACCGATTCCATCACCGCGCTGAAAACGATCACCCTGAATGTGGGGAGCTTTCCCTTCGCAATCGCGGCATCATCCAGGCTCTTTGACGACGGATCCATGCCTGAACTTGAACTGGACGACAATGTAGCTGTTAATCGGATGACCTTGGAGCCTCTGGAGGGGCGGAAGGCGCTTGAACTTGCCGAAGCGAGGCTTTCCTGGAAGCTGTCCGGGGAACTGTCTGCTTTCATAATCGAACGGGCACAGGGCAATCCCTTCTACATCGAGCAGTTCTGCAGATATCTGGAGGAAAACTCCCTGCTTTGCCGAAGGTCCGGCATGCTTTTTCTAAGTGGTAACGAACCGGATATACCGGAGAGCATCGGGGCCGTTATTGTGGCCAGAATTGACAGGCTTTCGGGTAAGCTGAAGGAGCTTGTTCAGACTGCGGCGGTCCTGGGCCGTGAGTTCAATGTGCAAGTGCTCTCGCGAATGCTCAGGGGAAGCGGTGATACCCTTCATTCACTGCTGGAGGAGGGGGAGAAGGAAGCTATATGGTCGGCCCTGAACGAGGTCCTCTACATCTTCAGCCACACCATGCTTCGGGAGGTGGCCTACGATATGCAGCTCGGAAGACAACTTCAGGAGCTGCACGGCCTTGCGGCAAGGGCCATGGAGATGCTTTACGGAAACACCAGCGGCTTCTATGCAGATATAGCCTACCACTACGAGAAGGCCCAAATCATACCAAAGACTGTGGAATACCTTCGAAGGGCAGTGGATTACGCCACCCGCGAGTACCGTAACCAGGAGGCTGTGAACCTTCTGCGCAGGCTTATCGCTTACAGAGGAGCGCCGGAGGACAGGATAGAAACCGAACTTGAGATGCTTCATCCTCTGGTGAGGCTGGGAAAATGGGCGGATGCGGAAGAGATAATAAGGCGCAACAGCAAGATCGCCTTGGAGTTATCTCTGGATGACAGCTACGCGGACTGCTGCAGGCACCATGCTGCGCTTGAGCATCGGCGGGGCAACAACGGGGAGGCCATTGGGCATCTGGAGGCAGCCTGGGAGCACTATGTCAGGGTCGGGGACGAGAAGGGCCTGATGGAGAGCCGTAGTGTCAGAGCCAACATAAACATGGTGATCGGCAACTTCGACCGGGCACAGGAAGACCTTGAGGAATCCATCAGACTGGCGGAGGCAACAGGGAACATGGACTTCCTGGCAATGAACACATCGGACCTGGGGAACGTGTACCTGTACCGGTATCAGCTTGACGAAGCTGAAAGGCTCCTGAAAAGAGCCAGAGAGATCGCGGTCAAGTGCGGCAACATGAGGGTGGAGGCCAACACGGTCAACAATCTTGGCGTGGTGGAGTACCATCGGAGGAACTACGATGAATGCCGCCGGTACCTTGATGAATATGTGAGTATTTCCGAGAGGGTGGGTGACCGGGAGAGCATGACCCACGTTCTGGGCAACATAGGGGTGATGCACGAGCAGAAGGGGGATCTGGACGATGCAATGTCCTGTTACACCCGGCAGCTGTCCATGGCCAGGGAGCTTGGAATCACCTACAGCATTGCCTTCTCCATGCGCCAGATTGGCCATGTCCACTGGGTCAGGGGCGATTACTCCGGAGCTCTGGACTGGATGACCCGAAGCCTGGAAACCACTCTGGGTGAAGGTGACCCCAGGAACAGGGCACAGACCGTAAGGGACATCGGCAGGGTCTACTTCGATATGGGCCGCCTGGAGAAAGGCAGGGAGTACCTCGAGAAGGCAGTGGATCTGTCAGCGGGTATGGACAAGGATGTACACATTAGCATTCTCTTCTCCCTGGCAAAGCTCTCGGCGAAGGAGGGCAGGCATAAGGAGGCGGCGGAACACGTGGAATCCCTTATTGCAATCCGACGGGAGATAGGCGAGGAACTCCAGTTGCTTGATTCCCTGCTGGACTGCAGCGAGATAATGCTCTTCACCGGCCATGAGAAAAGGGCCGGGGAGATGCTTGTGGAGTCGGGGGAGTTGACCCGCAGGCTGAACTCCCATGACATGGTGCCCTACCTCGAATTCGAGGAGAGCCTTTTTCAAGCCCTGTCCGACCCGCCTGAAGCCGAAAGAAGGCTCACGGAACTGCTGAAGGTGCATACCCTGGGAGAAAGTTTCTCAGCGCAGATCTGCTTCCACCTGTACCGGATCACAGGCGGAGAGGGGTACAGAGAATCAGCCATCAGGCTTTACAGCGAATTGTACAGCAAAGTGCCGGATGACGACTTCAGGGAAAAGCTGGAATTCCTTGGAAAAACTCAACGCCATCCGTAGATCAAGTCCTGAATTCTCAGTGACTCTCTTCGGCCCCCACTCTCCAGCTTAACTGCCGGGAAGCACATCTTCTAACCGGATTGCGTTTGCTTTTCAGTTGATCTCGCTGATCCCTGCTTTTATGAATTTCACTTCGGGGAGATCCTCGAAGTGACTATCCTGAGTCCACACAAATGCACCATGGGCACGGGCGGTAGCAAGTATCAGACTGTCAGCCATTGGCAGCTTGTGTCTGATACTGAGCAAAGCAGCGCTCAGTGCGATATTCTCGGTGAGATCAACAACCGTGCCCTGATTCATATGGGCAACCGCCTGAAGTGCTCGTGCTTCGTCCGCTACGAGATTGACTTTCTTGAATACTTCGAAGAGGCATATCACGGGTACAATCAAATCATTCGTGGCTTCAACCGGAACTGCGTAAAACCAGGCGTTGGGTCCACCAAAGAAGTACTCAATCCACCCCGAGGTGTCTACGAGATTCATGTACGGTCATTCTCATCGCGATTAAAGGTCGGATCACAACCATTGAGAAAACCTCGCATTTCGCATACTTCCCTGACCTTTACGAATTCGATCCTGTCGTCATAACTCAGAACCTGAAGCCTTGCGCCGGGTACTATACCGCAGCGATCTCTGACAGCTTTTGGAATGACAACCTGGTATTTCGGTGAGACAATTACCTCGTTCATATCGATCTCCTTTCTGTATGACATATACGTGATCGATCCAATTCCGGCAATGCCCCTGGATGAACAACAAGAGCCTGCTCGGCAGGAGATCCTTTCATTTCCGAATGGAGGATCAACACATCCTGCGCTATCTTCAGGGCACAGGAATGATCAGACTCTATCGGTACACATCCTTCCTGTGCCTGGCTCTCACAACAAAGACAACAAGCTCGGTGTCCCTTATCTCATACAGAATCCTGTATATGCCACACCTCAATCTGTACTTCTCTTCGCCGGACAGCTTCCGGGACTGTGGTGGACGGGGATCTACGGCCAGCCCTTCAATCGCCGAGACGATCCGTCTCACGTCAATCTTCGGGATGCCGTCGAGGTCTTTGTAGACCGATTGCGCGACAATGATTCTATATCCTGCCATCACGCTTGAGCCTGTTGACGAGTTCCTCAAACCCCATGACAGGTTCAGCCCGACGATCGCGGAACGCTGCCAGATCATCGGCATCAGAGGCAAGCTCGTTTCGGATGGCATCGTTGACCATGTCGGAAATTGAGTATGTGGTTTCAGCCGATTTTATCCGCAATGCCTTGTGAAGTTCAGGCTCAAGATATACTGTGGCGCGTTTGGTAAGTTCAGTCATGATTCACCTCCATTCCTGATCGTAAATAACGCTGCAACGTCATAACGTCAAGACGCCCGATCGCAGACAGGATAGCACTGCGATCTGTTTCAGGATTGCCACGTGACGCTGATATGAGACAGAAAGGGCATTCAGGCAGAAAACCCTGATTGTCAGGAAACAGGCTGAATAGTAATCTTCAATCCCATTGCCCTGGCCACTTTAAAGATCGTTGCGAAACTCGGATTCCCGTCGGGCGAGAGGGCTTTGTAAAGGCCAGCCCTGGTCATTCCTGCATCCCTGGCCAACTGGCTCATGTTCCCCGCTCGAGCGATGTCGCAGAGAGCGGCAGCGATCAGTGATGGATCGCCGTCTTCCTGACAGGCTTCAAGATACCTGCGGACAGCATCTTCAGAATCCAGATAGTCCGCAGTATCGTAACGGCCAAACTTCTCAGCCATTATCAACCTTCCAATCTGCAGCCAGCCTCTTCGCCCTTTCGATATCCCTATGCTGCGTTCGTTTGTCTTCGCCGCACAGGAGAACCACCAGGATCGAACAATGCAGGATGTAGTAGACACGATACCCGGAGCCGCAGTCGATCCTCATCTCAAACAGACCGTCTCCGACGGGCTGAACATCACCGGGATTGCCGAGGCTCAATCTTCTGATCCTCATCATAATCCGAACTTGTGCCTCGGAGTCCCGCAACTTTTTCAACCAGCGGTCAAACGTCTCGCTCCTGATGATCTCGACCATGTGTCAACTCTAGTTTACATCATGCAATAAATCAACTGCAGTATGCACTGTGAGCACTAAGGAAAAAGCCGCCGGGGAACCTCCCGGCGGCATCTGTCCCATCTGGCGGTCCGTGTTGGATGCTTTTCGGACATGTTCAATCTGTCGGGATGACTCTTGCAAGGCAAAGAATCTTTTCTGATTAATGGGGAAGCTTGCAGGGAGACCACTGGGACCGAAGGCTGTTGACGGAGAGGGAACTGAGGAGGCATCGGTAGTGTCGCACCCAAACCGGCGAATCTGTTGCATCTGTAACCGGCGTTTATGCATTCGGGGAGATCGTGGACTGCATCAGGGTGGAGATGAAGGAAGCGAGCTGAGCCAACGTCAGACCCGGAAAGGAACAGGGGCAGCCGTGAGAATGGCGGCCCCATCATCGTAACCCATCCTCAAGTTCTCTCGTCTGGAGAGGATGAAGGCGACAGCAGGGTGTCCTGTTCCTGTTGACAACCTATTGCTTGCCTTTCATCATTGAAACTTCATGAGTACTGGAGAATCGAGCTTTCCTCACAGGAACACGGAGGAAGCCTTGAATCTTGGACAGGAATCATAGCACCACCGACGGGAGAGTTGAAATGAAGAAGATCATGGCCCTGGCTTCTCTGTTGATGGCAGCGGGTCTTTTCCTCAGTTGCGGAAAAAGCGCTATGGGACCCAGCCGTCCCCCCGATGATCCTGTGAACGGCATCATCGTGGCGTGGGGTATTGACAATGGAGGTGAATGGGACTTCGGACAAGTTACTAACACCCCTACAGAGGGTGGTTTCGTTGCGGTTGCGGCGGGAAACGGCCATAGCCTCGGGCTGAAGGCCGATGGCTCCATCGTGGCGTGGGGCAGGAACAGCTACGGCCAGAGCAATGTGCCTTCTCCCAACAGTGGTTTTGTGGCGGTGGCGACGGGGAGTGCCCACAGCCTAGGCTTGAAGGCAGACGGCTCCATCGTGGCGTGGGGCTGGAACGGGTCCGGCGCGTGCAATGTTCCTTCTCCGAACAGCGGTTTTGTGGCGATTTCAGCTGGAGAGAGTCACAGTCTAGGTATAAAGGAAAACGGTTCAATAGTGGCGTGGGGGTTGAACATCACAGGCCAGTGCAATGTACCTTCCCCGAATAGCAGTTTTGTAACGGTTGCAGCAGGACGCTGGCACAGTCTCGGCCTGAAGGCGGATGGCTCCATCGTGGCGTGGGGGCTGGACTTCTACGGCTATTGCGATGTACCATCCCCGAACAGCGGTTTCGTGGCGGTTGCGGGGGGATACTACCACAGCCTCGGTCTGAAGGAAGACGGCTCCATCGTTGCGTGGGGGATTGACGATGGAGGTGAATACGACCACGGACAAGTTACCAACACCCCTACAGAGGGTGGTTTTGTGGCGGTTGCGGGGGGAAGCAGCCACAGCCTCGGTCTGAAGAACGACGGCTCTGTCGTGGCGTGGGGCTGGAACGATGACGGCCAGTGCGATGTACCTTCTCCCAACAGTGGTTTCTTGGCGGTTTCGGCGGGAAACTTCCACAGCCTCGGGCTGAAGGAGTAAACCCCAGATAGCAAACTCAGAGAACTCATAGCCGCGCAGTGTCACCTGATGCTGCGCGGTATCTTACTTGAGGAATGAACCGACTGCATTCTGCAGGTTCTCACTACCTCAGATTAGCCCACCAGGCCTGATTCTTCAACTAACCGTACCATAATGTATTACGCTCCGATTTCCGTACGCAAAGGAACGGTCGCATATCCCGGCACCTTTGCATTGCTCCGTTACCTGTCTGAGAACTGGCAGGCCGCGCCGAGTTGCATTCTGTGCTTGGGATAGGGGGATGCCCCCCATAATGGTAACAAAGTAACAGCCGCCGGGGAGCCTCCCGGCGGCATCTATCCCATCTGGCGGTCCGTGTTGGATGCTTTTCGGACATGTTCAATCTGTCGGGAT
>CAZUXA010000039.1:0-4083 GCA_964624405.1 uncultured bacterium
TCCCCATCGGTGCCGCAGCGCCTTCCGTTTCTCCTATCTCGACACCGTGACCGGATTCGACCTGGGATTCAGGGTGGCCAGGGTTTCCGCCCCGTAACCTCTCCGTTTCATCTCCTTGCGCACTTCCCGGGACTATTACGGATATTGAGTCTTCAGGAACACACGGTTCCTGTTTGGATCATCGGATGATTTCCTGGACATCGAAGTCATTGTTGGGGCTGAAAACCCATCGGCCTTCGTGTTTGACCAGGTTTACTTCGGTCACGCTGCCGTTGATGGTGATTTCCACCGTGGCCACATCTCCGCTGACCCGGTGGGCTCCGACTTCCAGTACGGTTCCGGTCAGCGCTTCGGCGAACATCCGTGACTTGAAGATCAGGCTTATGAAGCCGGCGATGTCGATACTCACGATTTCTTCGACGGTGGTTTCGACTCCCATGAAGGCCATCAGTTCCACAGCATCTTCAGGGTTTCCCCTTATTCCAGCGAGAGACGCGTCAAGCTCGGCCAGGACATCCGGATGCAGGCATTCCACCAAGCCCCCGCCATCGCCGCTCTGGAAAGCTGCGACCATGTTCTCTACTGTGGCTTCGGGCCCGGAGCTCGCCGCGGGAAAGACGGTCATCAAAGCGATTACGAACAGCTTTTTCAAAGCTTCTCCCTTCGGGTGAGCCCAAGGCCCGTTGCATGTAATCTGGCCGTTTTCAGGTTGCGATCCTTCCCTGAAGGTAATCGACAATGTTGTCAACCTTCATTACCGGCATCATCCTGCCGGTGGCGGTCGCCAGAACTTCGTCATTCCTGGCGATCTCGGCCCGGGCTGTGTAAAACCTTCCCCCGCTTTCAAGAACGAAGCCTGTTACCACGATGGATTCTCCGGTGGGGACAGGCTTTCTGAAGCGCACGCTGATCTCCGCAGTCACTGAAAGCCAGCCGAGGCCGCCACAGGCGTAGATCATGGTCTCGTCCAGAAGCGCGGTGACTATGCCTCCATGGGCCACCCCCTTCCAACCGTTGAAGCAGGGGTCCAGAACGGTCTCGGTGGAGGCGGTGAGGGCTTCCGGATCAACCCTGAACCGAAGCTTCAGGCCCCGGGCGTTTCCCGGACCGCAGGCGAAGCAGAAGCCGTCGTCCTCAAGTTTCATTTCCCGGCCTCTCCGGTATCAGGTGAAGAACTGTATCCTTGAGATGGGGAAACATTGCGAGCGCTTCCTCTCTGGCAGGCATGAAAAGATCATGGAAGGTGAAACCGGGGCAACATGTGCACCCGACAAGTGAGAAGGAGTTCTCCTCACTGACCTCGGCGCCGAAGAAGCATCCCGCCTTCACGGTGAACTGGGGAAGCTCTCCCGCGTCTAACCTGATGCCCACACGGTGTCTTCTGTACATCCCCCGGGGATCGATCACATGAAGCAGCAGCCCCGAACCGTCGTAGAAGTGCCAGGTTTCGTCCTGGTTGACCCTGTGGAGCCTGGATACCGTGTTTCCTGTGAGCAGGTAGTAGATCGATGTTCCGAAAGGTCTTGATCCGGAAGCGAATCGTTTCGGCAGTGATCCGCCCTCGATGGATTCCGCGGACCTGTACGCTTCCCTGTAGAACCCCCCCTCAGGGTGGGGAAGAAGCTTCAGCTTTTCTATCCAGTCCCAGGATTCAGCCAAGTGGTACTCCCTTCGAGTACTCGAAAATAACTCCAGTTCCCGGTGACAGAAAGGGTATGCATATCCTATGTTCATTCCATGCGGAACCATCTTGCCCTGATAATGCGGATGCGTCTTCTCTCCATGGTCGGAGGGTTCAAGGAGGAGTGGCGGGAGAACAGGCTGAAGCTCTTCGCTGGTGTGTTCACCATGCTGGTGATGGTTACCGGCATGTACCTGCTGTTCGACTGGCTGTTCAGCTACCTGGCTTCCTTCGACAAGGTGTTCGAGGGCTTTGGAACAGCCCTGGGAGCCCGGCTCTTCAATCTGGCTGTTCTCTCTCTGGGGGTATTCGTAGGTGTTTCCTCCCTTATCACCACCACCGAATCACTCTACCGTTCTCCCAAGGTGGGTTTTCTTCTCTCGGGCTGCGCAAAACCCGGTTCCGTATCCATCGCCGGGCTGCTCGAGGGGTGGTTCAACGCTGCCTGGACCATGTTCATCCTGGGCGCTCCACTGCTGTGGGCATACTATCAGGGGTTCGGCATTTCCATGTCGGGAAGGCTTTTAGGCATCTTTCTCTTTCCCTTTCTTCTGCTCTTCTGGACCGGATCGGGCAGCATAGTATCCGTAGCGCTGGCCCGTTTCGGAGGCGCCAGGGGGTGGAAGATGGTCCTTGGAACCGCCCTGATCGCCGGAGCCGGCTACATTGTCTTCCGGATGAGCAGCGACACCGCTGATATTCTCATCGCCGATACGGAAAGGCTCAGTGATCTGGCTGCGTTCATAAACCGCCTTGCCGGCCAGCCCAGGGGGCTGTGGCCACATGTGCTCTTCATGAATTCGTTCACCACCGGCGGATGGTCCCATGGCCTGCTTCTGGTGATTCAGGGGCTGGGAATGGCTGTTCTGGCCGCTGTTCTTTCCGGAAGGAACTTTCTTGAAACCTGGGGCAGGGCGGGGGTTTTCAGGCCCGGCAGTGGAGGAGCCCGGCATCCATTCCACAGAGGCGGGAGGCTCAGCACGGTTTTTCAGAAGGATTTGCTTCTGTTCTCCAGAGATCCTGTTCAGTGGAGCCAGCTCGCCCTTCTCGGAGGATTGTTCCTTATCTATACCGCCAACCTCAGCCGATTCCCATTCAATTTTGCCGACCCCTACTGGCTGGCGGTGGGCGTCTTCATGAATGTTAGCTTCTGCGGTTTCGCCGCTGCGACCATGATGGTTCGGTTCGCCTTTCCTTCACTCAGCATGGAATGGCCGGGTTTTTCCCTGACGATTCCACTCCCGGGGGGCCGAAGGATGCTCTTCATGTCGAAACTTGTCCAGACACTTCTTCTTTCCCTGGTTCCGGTGTGCATCGTCGCGTGGCTGTCCACCCGGGGACTGGGCGCTGGCTTCCTGCTGCAGCTGGAAGCGGTGATATCGGTGCTTCTGGCCACAGTGGCCCTGGCTTCCATCAACATCTGTCTCGGCGCGGTTTTTCTCAGGGGGGGAAACGACAGCGCTGTAAGCATAGCCAGCAGCCAGGGAGGGATCATAGCCGCCTTTGCCTCAATGGGTTTTGTTCTTCTGATGATAACCCAGCACTCCATCGTTACCAGGCGCTACATGCTTGATGGTTTCACGGAAGAGATGCTGGCGGAACCCATGCTCCGCTCGATTCTTCTGCTTCTGCTTCCCCTGACGCTTTTTGTGGGTTTCTCATCTGTATGGCTCGGGATCAGAAGCCTCAAGCGGCGGGTCTTCTGATGGTTTTTGTGGGGATGGACTACGGCAGGGCAAGAACCGGAATAGCGATTATTCTTGAAGGGGTGGTTCTTCCCCAGGATCCGGTCCGGGGGGGTTGGAAAAGCATAGAGGAGAGACTTGATGCGCTTTCCGAAAGATGGGGCGATATTACCGTAGTGCTGGGGCTGCCTCTCGGAGCTTCCGGCCAGGTTACCCAGCTTTCCACAGAGGTTACCGCTCTCGCGGAGCGTCTGAGAAAACGGGGTTTGAAAGTTGTGCTTCAAAGGGAGACGGGGACAACCCTCGAGGCACTGGAAACATGCCCTGAACTGCGTCGGATCGGAAGTGTCGATTCGGTGGCGGCATGCCTCATTCTGAAAAGGTATCTTCTGGAACCATGAAAAAACTGTTAATCATCGTGTTTGTTCTGATTCTGCTTGGAGCCGCGGCGCTGCTCGGATTCGAATGGCTGCTCTCCCCGCCGGGAACCGGAATGGAGACCGAGTTTTCCCTTGAAAAGGGGTGGGGCGTAAGGACGGTGGCAACCGCCCTGCAGGACTCTGGTCTGGTAAGAAGCCGCTACGCGGTGCTCTGGCGATACAGAAGGGTGTTTTCTCCGATTCCCCTTCAGGCGGGCAGTTATCTTCTCTCGGATACCATGAGGGTGGATACAATTCTGGGAAGGTTTTCCCGGGGAGAGGTGATACCGGTGCCGAC
>CAZUXA010000039.1:4183-12668 GCA_964624405.1 uncultured bacterium
GGGTGGATACAATTCTGGGAAGGTTTTCCCGGGGAGAGGTGATACCGGTGCCGACCCACTGGGTTACGATCCCTCCCGGATTAAGGTTTGAAGACGGCGTTCAAATGCTAGCGGACCAGTTGGAAAGGCCGCTGGAGGAATTTTTGTCCGTGGCGGACGATCCGGCGTTCCTGGCCGCGGCGGGCATTCCCGGCATGGAAGGCTATCTTTTTCCGGAAACCTACGAGTTCGCCGACACGCTGAGTGCTGAAGAGATTCTGGGCCGGATGATCGCAACGGGAGTCCGGCATATGAACGCCGAATGGGAGGAATCCTGCCTGGCATTGGGGCTTACTCCGGAAGAGGCTGTGATCCTGGCATCAATAGTTGAAAGGGAAGGCATGGTGGATTCCGAAAGGCACGTTATTGCCGGTGTCTTTCTGCTCAGGCTTCGAAGGGGAATGCGGCTGGAGAGCTGCGCCACCGTGCAGTATGCTCTGGGGGAGGTCAGGGAAAGGCTTCTATACCGGGATCTTGAGGTGGAAAGCCCATACAACACTTACCGCCATTCCGGGCTTCCACCCGGTGCCATCTGCTCTCCTGGCGCGGGTTCCCTTCAGGCGGTGGCCCAACCTGACACCACGGAGGGGTATCTGTTTTTCGTCAGCAGGGGAGACGGAAGCGGACTGCATCTGTTCGCCAGAACCGCAAGAGAGCACTCCTCGAACATCAACAGCGTGCGATGACCGTCATTGACGCGGGAATGGTATTTCGTATTACTATCCGGCACTGGGATAATCTGCCAAGGAAGGAATGGTCGTAATGAGCGAAGGAAGAAATCTGGGATTTCTGGAAAAGGCCATCAGGCTGATTCCGGGGTACAAAGGTTACAAGGGCAAGGAGGAAAGAAGAGACAACGACGCCCTTCTCCGCTCCATGCTTGCGGAAAGGCTTGAAAGGCTGAACGGCGCAGTAAACAACACACTCGCCGGTTTGAAGGGGCCTGCGGCCCTGAGAACAGCCGGCGGCTTTGACAGGCTCACGAAAAAGCTGGAGAAGGCCGCAGACAAGGTTCGGTTCGCCGCCCGTGGCTACCGGGGCTGGTTTGACATGCACAAGGTCAGGGAAGAGGAACTGGACAGGCTCTACGAGTTCGATGTGGCCCTTGTTGAAGATATTGAAAGACTGGAGGAGGATTTCTCCGCGGTTACCGGTGCCGTGGACAGGGGTGGCGATGTGTCTCAGGCACTGGACTCGGCCATAGCGGCACTCGATGCATTCAGCGCGAAGATGGATGGAAGAAGCCAGCTTGTCATCGACCTTGAGAACAACACGCCAGTAGACTGAGGCAGAAGGGATTACGCATGTTCAGAAGGCTTGAGATAATCGAGTTTCTGGATGACTCCGGGAAGGAGATCGTCCACCGGATACCCGAATCAGGTTCCGGCGAGTTTCGCCTGGGAAGCCAGTGCATAGTCAGGGAGAGCCAGGAAGCAATCTTCTTCCGTGACGGCAAGGCCATGGATGTTCTTGGTCCCGGCAGGCACACCCTGACCACCCAGAACATCCCGCTTCTGGCAGAGCTGGCCAGCCTTGCCTTTGAGGGCAGCGGAAGCCCCTTCCGGGCCGAAGTATACTTCGTAAACAAGAAAACCTTCGTGAATCTGAAGTGGGGGACGAAGGAACCCATCATCTTCCGGGACAAGGAACTGGCCATGGTCCGCCTTCGGGCCTTTGGTACATTCTCCATCAAGGTTGACGACTCCAAGCTTTTCATAAACAAGATCGTGGGCACCGAGGGCCGCTACAGCGCCGATTCTGTTGAGGATTTTCTCAGAAACATCATCATCAGCCGTCTGGCGGACCTTCTGGGTGAAACCCTGGAAACGATTTTCGACCTTGCCCAGTATTACGATGAGATAGGAAACCTTTCCCGGGGCCGGATGAGCGATGATTTTGAGAAGTACGGCATACGCATGGTGGACTTCTACATCAGCGCCATAACCCCTCCTGAAGAGGTTCAGAAACGCATAGATGAACGGAGCGCCATGGGCGCCCTGGGAAACATGGACCAGTACCTCAGGTTCAAAACCGCCACCGCCATGGGCGACGCAGCCCAGGGCGGCGGCGACGGCGGCGCCGCAGGCGCCGGAGTTGGGATGGGCGCCGGCCTGGGCATGGGCATGGCCATGGCCAACATGATGGGTCAATCCATGCATGCCGGGGCTGCCCAGGGAGGCGGGGCTTCCTCCCCCGGAGCCTCCATGGTGAAGTGCGGCGCGTGCGGGGCCACGGTGGCCGACGGAAGGTTCTGCCCCGAGTGCGGCAAGCCTCTTGGCGAGGTCTGCCCGGGATGCAACAACCCGATTCCCGCCGGCGCGAAGTTCTGTCATCACTGCGGCCGGAAGACCGGCGGAGTACCCTGTGTGAAATGCGATGCCGAACTGGCACCGGGAGCGAAGTTCTGCCCCGAGTGCGGAGAGAAGCAGGAAGAGTAGGAGACCGGAACAGGATTTGACTGAAGAACTCACGATACATCGGCTTCTGGAACTCAGGGCCGGAAGCCGGGGCACGCAAACAGCCATATCCGACGATTCTAGGGAGCTTTCCTACCAGCAGTGGATAAGCGCTTCCGGACATCTTGCGGCGAGGCTCATTGAGGCCGGCGCAGGGCCGGAAAGTGTAGTGGGGGTTCTGGTCAACCGTTCCTGTGCGCTTCCGGTGGCCTTTACCGCTGTTTCCACCACTGGTGCCGCGTTCCTGGGTTTGAACCCCGGCTGGCTTCCCGGGGAGAGGGATGTTCTCTTCAAGAGGTTCCGGAACAGAATAGTGCTGATTTGGGACGAGCTGGAGGACACTGTACAGGGAACGGAGAAGCGTGTGGTCTTCGGCCCCGAGGATCTCGACTCCCCGATTCTCGAGCCGGGGGTTCTGCCTGAGGTATCCCCGGATTCGGATTTCTACCTGAACGCAACCAGCGGATCCACAGGGCTGCCCAAGATTGCCGCCACCACCCACTCTCAGTTGCTGGCGAATACCCTGGGGGTTTGCGATGCCCTGGGTCTCACGGAAGCAGATGTCCTGATGTCGCTTTTCGGAGTCATCGGCCATCCCCACGAGATATTCATGAGAGGTCTGTGGCTCGGGGCCAAAACCGTTCTGACCCCGGGCGTGTACCCGAGGCAGCATGTTGAAGCGGTTACCAGTCAAAGGGTTACCTTTCTGATGGGTCTTCCCCCCCAACTGGAGAGCTTCGCCCGTCTGTCGAACCGGGACGATGCCGATGTGAGCAGCCTCAGAATCATTGAGGCCGGGGGAATGCATGTTAACGAAAGATTCATGGAGGCCTTTGAGAAGGGAACCGGCGTGCCGGTCACCCCGGTATGGGGAAGCACCGAAACTTCCGGAGTGGCCCTGATCGGTGAACCCGGAACTGTCGGGCTTTCAAAGGTCGTTCCCGGTTACCTGGTTGAGCTTCGTGATGAAACCGGTACCCTGAACGGTGACGGCAGGGGTGAACTCTGGGTCAGCGGCCCCGGCCTGGCATCCCGCTACATGGGAGACAGGGTTCTCACAGCCCTTACTTTTCAGGACGGCTGGTACCGAAGCGGAGACATATTCAGCCGCCGGGGGAAGAAGCTTCTGTTCGTGGGCAGAAGGGGTGGAATGATCAAGCCCGCGGGCATGAAGCTTTATCCCACAGAGGTCGAGCTTGTTCTGCTGCGGCATCCGGATGTGAGGGATGTGTGCGTTGTGGGAGAGGAAAGGTCTCAAAGGGGTGAAACGCCGGTGGCGTATGTGGTTCCAGTTTCCGGAGCAACTCTTTCCGCTCCGGAACTCCGGAACTTCCTGGCTCCCTTTCTCGAGGACTTCAAAATCCCCAGGGATTTCCGCTTCGTTCTGGGGCTCCCCAGAACCTCATCCGGAAAGCTTGACCGCAGAAAGGTTGGCCACAGCGATGTCGAACCTGATTTCAGGGGGGAACTGCTGAGGCTGGATGTTGATCTGGTAAGGCTTCTCAACGCCAGAGCCACGCTTCTTGAAAGCATAGGCGGGGGGTTCGACCCAAACTGGCTTGAGGAACAGGTGAATAACGCCATGGGCCACAATCCCGGCCCCGTGTCGGATTCCGCTCTGAGGGAAATCATCCGGGTTCTGAACAACACACTTCTGAAAGGCTAGCTTTTGGGCATAAGAACGGTTCGTGTGGGAAAGGCGGAGTTCGGGGGTGACAGCCCGGTGATAATCGCGGGGCCCTGTTCCGTGGAAACCGAGGAGATGCTTCGGGAAGTTGCTCTATCCGTGAAAGCCTCGGGAGCAGAGCTTCTCAGGGGGGGAACATGGAAACCCAGAACCTCTCCGTATTCCTTTCAGGGTCTGGGAATAGAGGGCATGGTCATGCTGAAAGCCGTGGGATCCGAAGCGGGTCTGCCAGTGGTATCGGAGATTCTCGCGGTGAACCAGCTGGAAGCCGCCATGGATAATGTGGACATGATTCAGGTGGGCGCCCGGAACATGCACAACTTTCCCCTGCTTACGGAAATCGGCAGGTGCGGACTGCCGGTGCTTCTCAAGAGAGGCTTCATGGCCACGGTGGAGGAGTGGCTTCTGGCCGCGGAGTACATCCTCAAGGAGGGTAACGAGAGGGTGGTTCTCTGTGAACGGGGTATTCGAACCTTTGAACCCTGGACCCGGGCAACACTTGACATCAGTGCCGTACCCCTGGCAAGGGAAGCCAGTTCCCTGCCGGTGGTGGTGGATCCATGCCACGCCGCGGGAAGGCGTGACCTTATCATGCCCCTTTCCATGGCCGCGCTGGGAGCCGGAGCCGACGGTCTTATGATCGAGGTCCATCCCGACCCGGACAAAGCCCTCTCCGACGGCGGTCAATCCCTGAACCTTCTGGAGTTCAAAGCTCTTGCAAAGGCCGTTCGCGACTATGGATGGCCGGCTGAAAGATATCATTAACTTGGGAGGTAGCGTCTTGCATATCGGCATCCTCACCGGGGGGGGCGATGCCCCGGGGCTTAACGCGGTTATTCGCGGTCTGGTGGTAAGGGCACTGGCAGGCGGCCACCATGTGACCGGTTTCCTCAGGGGCTGGAGAGGCGCCATTGAAAACCAGTCGGTAAGCCTTACAAGAGATTCGGTCCGGGGAATACACACCATGGGTGGAACCATTCTTTTCAGTTCCCGAACCAATCCGAAGAAAGTTGAAAACGGCTATCAGCGCATCATCGACAACATGCGCGAGAACAAGGTGGATTGCCTGGTTGCAGTTGGCGGCGAAGACACTCTCGGGGTGGCGCTGAAGCTTTCGGAAATGGGTCTGATGGTGGTGGGGGTTCCGAAAACCATCGACAACGATCTTTCCGCAACGGATTACACATTCGGGTTCGACACCGCGGTGAACCGTGTCATGGACGCCCTGGATGAGCTGCGAACCACCACCCAGAGCCATGAGAGAATCATGGTGGTGGAGATAATGGGAAGGCACGCCGGCTGGATGGCCCTGCACGGGGGGCTTGCCGGGGGCGCTCATGTGATTCTTACACCGGAGCGGGAGTTCGACACAGACGCTGTTTGTGAACTGCTCAAAAGGCGATTTGACGCCGGACGAAGGTACGCGATAGTGGCTGTCGCCGAAGGCGCCATGGATCCGGGTCTTGCGCGGCACGTGTACCATTCAGCGGAAACCGATGCTTTCGGGCATGTGCAACTGGGGACCGGAATCGGCATCGGCGAGGTGCTCAAGAATGAAATCGAGGACCGTACCGGCATCGAAACCCGGCATGTGGTCCTTGGCCACATGCAAAGGGGCGGACCGCCGTCGGCGTTCGACCGGGTTCTGGGCGCAAGACTCGGGGTTAAAGCCGTTGATGTGGCTGAATCAGGGGAGAACGGCAAAATCGTCGTACTTCGGGGAACCGCCATTGAGACAGCCGATCTGTCAGAGGCGGTTGGCACCCTGAAAACAGTTCCTGAGGAAATGTACCGACTTGCCGAGTTGTTTTTTGACAAGAACTGAAGGGAGCGCGAAAATGTCTGTCAAAATTGCCATAAACGGCTTTGGAAGAATAGGCAGGCTGGTGTACCGGGAAGCTGTCAAGAGGGATGGATTCGATGTTGTAGCTGTGAATGATCTTACAGACCCGGCAACCCTCGCCCACCTGTTGAAGTACGATTCCGTTCACGGCCGTTTTCCCGGAGATGTGCTGGTTGACGGGGATGGGATCGCGGCCGGTTCGGATTCCTTCAGGGTTTTCAGCGAAAGGGATCCCGGCATCCTTCCATGGAAGGAGATGGGGGTGGATGTGGTGGTTGAGGCCACCGGGTTCTTCCGCTCCCGGGAAAAGGCCGCGCTTCACCTTGATGCCGGCGCACGGAGGGTTCTGATAAGCGCTCCCGCCAAAGGCAAGCCGGGCGCGGACCTCACGGTGGTTTTCGGCGTGAATCATTTTCTTTACGATCCCGGCAGGCACCAGGTGATAAGCACCGCCAGCTGCACGACAAACTGCCTGGCGCCTGTGGCCAGCGTACTTCACGAAACCTTCGGCATCGAGCGGGGACTGATGACCACCATCCACGCCTATACCAACGATCAGCGGATCCTCGATCTTCCCCACGATGACCTGCGCAGAGCAAGGGCGGCGGCGATAAACATGGTTCCCACCACCACCGGCGCCGCGGCGGCGGTGGGGCTTGTCATACCTGAACTGAAGGGCATTCTTGACGGTATGGCGGTCAGGGTTCCGGTGGCGGACGGGTCCGTGGTGGATCTGGTCTGCATGCTGAAAAAGGACACCACCGCCGAAGAGATCAACAACGCAATGAAGGAAGCCGCCACGGGACCCATGAAGGGTGTGCTGCAGTTCTCCGACGAGCCTCTGGTTTCAACGGATGTGGTGGGCAACCCGCACAGTTCCGTTTTCGACTCCCTGCTCACTTCGATGAACGGTCCCAGAATGGCCAAGGTCCTCTCCTGGTACGACAACGAGTTCGGCTATGCCTGCAGAATGGTGGATGTTCTCTGCTACATGTCGGAGGTCGGGCTGTGAGAGTTCCCTCCATTCGAGAGATCAGGACCGGAGGAAGAACGGTTTTTCTTCGGGCGGATCTCAATGTTCCGGTGGAGAACGGCGTGGTTATGGATGAAAGCAGAATCATCGCCACCCTTCCCACGCTTCGCCATGTTCTGGACCAGGGCAGCCCGGTGGTTCTCGCAAGCCACCTTGGCCGGCCCAGGGGCGCCCCGGATCAGAAGTACACCATGGCCCCCGTGGCGGAAAAGCTGTCGGAGATTCTGGAGGACTACGAGGTCCTGTTCATCGACCGGACCATCGGCCCCCGGGTTGAGGCCATGGCCATGGGGCTCTGCCCCGGTCAGGTGCTTGTGATAGAGAACCTGAGGTTCCATCCCGGCGAGGAGAAGAATGACCGGGAGTTCGCCCTTGATCTGGCAAAGCTTGCGCATATCTATGTGAATGATGCCTTCGGAACCTGCCACAGGGAACACGCCTCAACCGCCGGTGTTCCGGCGGCGATGGGGGGCGGCTATACCGGCCTTCTGGTTGAAAAGGAACTGGAAGCCTTCGGCAGAATGGTTACCCACCCCAGAAAGCCGTTCACTGTCCTCATGGGCGGAGCCAAGGTAAGTGACAAGGTGGCGATGATCGCTCATGTGCTTCCGAAGCTTGACAACCTGCTGATCGGCGGTGCCATGGCTTTTACCTTCATCAGGTCCAGAGGTGTGGCCACCGGAAGAAGCCTGGTGGAGGAAGACAGAATCGAAACCGCCGGCGAGATCATGAGGGCGGCGGAAAAAGCCGGCGTCAACCTGGTTCTTCCCGTGGATTTCGTTTGCTCGCAATCGCCGGATGGGCCTCCGGTTACTGTACCGTGGGACAGGATTCCGGAAGACATGGCGGGATACGATATCGGCCCGGAGTCTGTTGAGCTGTTCAGAGACGTGCTGATGAAAAGCGGAACCATTGTTTGGAATGGTCCCATGGGCCTCTTCGAAGTAGAGCCCTTTGACGCCGCCACCCGGGAAATTGCCCTGATTCTCGGGGATGCCACAAGCGGGGGGGCAATCACCATCGTCGGAGGAGGCGACAGCCTCAGGGCAGTCACCGAAGCCGGCGCGCTGGAAAAGGTTACCCACGCTTCCACAGGCGGAGGCGCAAGCCTCGAGCTTCTTCAGGGTAATGAACTGCCCGCCCTGGGACACATCGCGGTGAAAGGCCTGCGCCCGTTGATGGGCGCCAACTGGAAGATGAACGGAACGAGGCAGGGAGCCCTGGATTTTCTTGACGACATGATGTTGGGCAATTCGATGCATTTCGGAGCGGATGTGGTGCTTTTTCCTCCCTTCACACTTATCGGCGGGCTCTCCGCCGCGGCGGAGGATGCCGGTGTCCGGCTGGGTGGCCAGGACATACACTGGGAGCCGGGCGGGGCGTTCACCGGGGAGGTGAGCCCCGGGATGCTGCTGGAAGCAGGCTGT
>CAZUXA010000040.1:0-12233 GCA_964624405.1 uncultured bacterium
TAACCCTGATGCTGTCCGGCTGCGGCGACAACCGGTCAGGTGACAGCGCCGATATCTCGCAGGATAACACTGATGTTCCCGCGATCGCAGAGGAAACCGATCCCTCGGTGATAACGGTGGATCCTTCCGGGATCATCAGCGCTAACGGCCTTCAGTGGAGGGTGGGACCTGACAGAGATTTGAGCTGGAATCAGGCCTTCGAATGGGTGAACAGCCTTGGTGGAGGCTGGCGCGTTCCATCCATCGGCGAACTTCAAGGTCTGTGGAACGCTGGTGTGAACAACACCGACTGGGGTCCTTTCCGGAACAGCGGATTTCTGGTCTGGTCAGGAAATCACACCGTCTTCTGTTTCTTCTCCGGCGATGTATTCCAGTACCCTCAGCAAGCGGTAGCCATTGCCACACGAGCCTTTGCGGTGCGTTCTCCGGATTAGGCCCGTCCGGTTGCCAAACCTTTGCCAGGGCGGTTCCAGGGTTGCGGGGCGATCTGAAGAGATGAAATGAACCTCAGGACCTCGAGAGGCGCTCGTCCCAGTGTTTCAGGCAGGTCTGCACGAGCAAGGCAGTGTAACACCCATCAAGGAAGGGCGCTTCGGTGAGCCTGCCGATCCGTTCCCTGATCTCGGTCGAACAGCCTGTCCTGACCCCGGCGAGAAGCGTGACCATGCACGAAGCCATGACATCAGTGGGACTGATGTCCCTTCCGTATCCCGCAAGCAGCCATCTCACGGCGGCGTAGCCAACTTTCAGCGCGAACTCCGGGTTCCTGTCAAGAAAGCCCTTCGCCGCCCGGGTGAGGGTTACCGGGTCGCACGGGTACTCTTCCGCGAGGGAGACGGCCTCTTTCAGAAGCCCGGCCGATTTCGCCGCCGCGAACCATTTTCCCTCTTCTCCCGGCGATTCGTCCACCACATGCGCGAGGATATCCTTCGCGGTTTTATCCGGGTACTTTGACTTTATCGAATTAAAGGTGGCCAGATTCGTGTTCCTGCGGTTCGCGTGGAGAGCGAAGCGGGCAAAAGCCTGTTCGGTCTTTCCCTGGGCCAGGAGAATCTCCTCGCAGGTCTGAGTGAAATCCCGGTTGTTCATGCCGGCATCCAATGTGGAGAAGGCGTACTGGATGGCGTCGTCGTTTCTGCCCATGGCCGCAAGAGCCATGGTGCCCCATTTGCGGTAGTACCATGACTGGTCCGGCGACAGGTCCAGCAGTTCCAGGATTTCCGCGTACCTTCCTGAATGGTGGAGTGAGCTGAGACACGCGGCGGTTCCATTGTAGAATCCACCGCCAGGCGACCCGGGACCCCATACGATCCTCACGGCTCCAATGAAAGCGTCAGCCCAGTATGATGCCATGGTCTGGGAGGCGCAGAGTTTGCCCCAATGCTCCGGTATCTGGTCGAGGTAGCCTATTCCGTCTTCTTCCACAGCTGTCCAGAGCCTTTTCAGCCAGTTAGAACGGGTTGAGGCGTCCGCCGGGGCTTCAGCCATGATTTCCACCAGAGCTTCCACCGCCCTGTTGGTGGCG
The DNA here is from genome assembly GCA_964624405.1 of uncultured bacterium. GTDB lineage: Bacteria > Fermentibacterota > Fermentibacteria > Fermentibacterales > JCC-6 > UBA6080. Next base: position 1,526 of record CAZUXA010000040.1, read on the forward strand.
GTTCCGATTGCGCCGGAGGAGCTGTCAACATTCTCTATCGCTGGTGACAGCTTCTCAAGAAACAGCACCGCGCCTTCAGCGGCGAGTGCGGGATCTTTGCGGGCAACACCCCTTATCTCCGACAGGGCTTCCTTGATGCGCTTTATGGGAAGCTGTGACCGCCACCCGAAGGCATTGCGGCGAAAGCGTCTGCTGAATTCCCATTTGTGTGCCATCAGCGATCCCGTTCCACAGTATGAAGACAAACCAACATGTCAAAAATAACAGGTCTTAACAGAGACCGGTTCTGCAAGCAAGCGAGGCGGAGTCCTGGCTTCCCCCCCCTTGTCATTCGCCGGTAACCGGAAGTGTGAACGCTTCAGCCGGAGAGCCTTTTTGCGATTGGGGGGGCCGGGCGGCCCCCCCCCCCTACTTGTGCTTTCGGAGTATTTCGGCAAGGGCGCAGTCGCCATCACCGGCTCCGAAGAGCCAGTCCACCCTCAGCCTTCTGTCCCTGCCGTGTTCGCTGTAAAACGAGATATGGCAGCCCAGGGCTCCGTAGTCCTCTCCGAACAGCGAGCCGTCGCCATTGCCCGTGGCTTCAACAAACCGTCGGCTGCTCTCAACCCTTCCCCATCTGCCCAGCGGAACCCATGCGCCGGCGTGTTTCCTGCCTTGTCGCAGACTCGGGAACTTCTGGCATGACAGTATTTCATCCTCGACGGAGCCGCCGGGCTGAAGGAAGCCCCTGATGCTGAGTTCACCATCGCTGTTATGGCCGTTGAGCGCGGTGCAGATCAGTTCCGTCGTCAGAAGTGGAACGCCGGGAAGCATGGTGGCGCTCCATTGAAGCATAGCTGACCCGAAGTCCTTGTGGTCGATTTTCCAGGTCATTCTCCAACCTGAGCCGGTGAGCCCTCCGTGGGAACACTGGAAGTTCTCCACGAAAGGGGGAGAGTCCTCAAGGGGATACGGTCTGTTGGTTCCCCCGAACCTTGGGTGGATCCCTCCAAACCACGGTTTCTCCCATGCGAACTCCGAGGGTTCCGGCCTTGAGGAGAGCAGGTACTCGGCGCCGTCGAGGCTCACAGAGAAGACCTGCCCGCACGCCCTTGGGTCAAGAAGGGCTTTCATCCTCCGGTTGGAAAGCGAGAGGATTCCATCGGACATTTCAGCGGAGACGGAGGATGACCTTCCCACGAGGAAGACCGGAAGAACCGTCTCCCTTCCCGCCATGACCAGCGACACATCCACCGGGCCTTTCCCCCGAAGAACACCGGAAATGCTCCGCTCCCTCTTCACCCTGCCACGACAGACCCTGCGGCCCCGGCTTCCTATCTCCGCGTCCCGTTCGCCATGCAGGGGGTGCGCAAGGAAGACTTCGGTGCCGGAAGCCATTATCGGCTGCAGATTATGCGAGAGGAAAGGCACAATCGGGCTTCGGTCCCCGACTTCCCACCCCAGAGCCTCCGCCCTCCGCAGGAGTTCCCTCTCGCCACCCCCCGCGAGAAGCATCCTGAAGAAGGGGGATTCCGCCCGGTCGCCGGGCTGGACAGTGGTTTCCTCCGTGCCCGGCAGGTGGTACTCCATCTCCGGCCAGTCCTTGAAGTGGCACAACACCGACATTCCCTGCCCCACCGCTCCGAACCACGGGGCGGCCAGCCCAGAAGAGAGTTTGGACATGTCCTCCTCCCAGTCGGGGATCTGGTTTTCCACCGGAGTCATCCTGAGAAGTCCCGCTGGAACCGGGAAGAGTTGTTCCTCCTCACGGAACGCCTGTGTGAATCTGTTGAAGGCGCGGAAGACGAGCTTCTGAGCAGTGGCTGATCCATTGTCGACCCAGGCCTTGCCTTCCGCGTAGCCCGCCGGATCAAGCCGCACCTGAAAACCGTACTCCATTCCAGGTCTGGATGGCCAGGGAGTTTTTCCGGCAACCGATCCGTCACTGATATCAAGGTCGAACCTCTGCAGGTACAGGTCGGTCTGCCAGATCGGAGGACCGGCGATGATGAAGAACTTTCCCGCATCCAACGGCTGCTGTCCCTCACCCCGTACCATGAGCCAGGCCATTCCGCCTCTCCTGTCCACCACGAGCGCCATGTCCCGGTCCACGACAATTGCCGCGAGCCTGGTGTCGATACCGACGGGCTGATTCGTGTGAATGCCGGCAACGAGGACCACGGTTTCCCTGTAGCCGTTTTCGCCTATCCGCACCGAGAGGGAGTGGACGCCTTTCTCAAGCGCCGGCAGTTCAAGGGTGAGGGTCTGATAGGTGGATTCGCCAGGCTTCCAATGCCTTGTCAGAAGATCACCCCCGTCTACGGAGTAGCTCACGGGAACCGATTCGGTCCTCCCAAGGCACTTCACTCCCAGGGATACAGACACGGCTCCCACGGGAAGAAATCTCAGCTGCGACAGGTGAAGCGCCACCTCTTCCTCTGCCATGATCCCGACACCAAGCTCAATGCCGTCCGATTCCACTGTCACCCTGTCCACAGGCTCGAAGGGGGAGAATGGAACCCTGACCGGAAGGGGTGTTACGGAGAAGTGGTTTCCGCAGAGCTCCCCGCATTCAAGGGAATCCCCGGTACGGACGGTGCAGGGGCTTATGACCCCCTCCACCTCGATGCTGACCGGCTTCCCCGTGAAGCAGGTGGCCCCGGATAGGGAAAGCCCCGCCCGAAAACCCGGGTACTCGATGCCGGAAAGGCAACGGCCCGCCTTGTCGAAACTGGCCTCGAACCTCTCGTCACCCCTGGTGAACACATAGGGGAAGACCTGTCTCCCGGAATCGGTCTTCACAAGGTCCGGAGCCACCGCGGGATCCCTGGAGAAGCAGCGGTACCAGTCCTCCCCGTCGAGGAACCTCGTGAAGGCCTCCATCCGAAGCAGCCGGGGCATGTAGTTCTGCATGTACACCTTGGTGTCGGGAACCCAGAAGAACCCCGTCTTCTTGTACAGGGGAACCGCCTTCATGTTCGCGGGCCAGGTGTGAAGGTCTATCCTGTCCAGGCCCATTTCGGCGCTTCGCCGCACCGCGTCAAGCAGAAGGGCTTTCCCGATGCCCCTGCCCTGCATGCCCGGCAGCACGTTGATCACACTCACGTAAGAGGCTTCAGGCTCACCTCCATATGGGCTTGTTCTGCAGCAACCCACAACCCGGCCTTTCAGAAGGGCGAGAACCGAGAACAGCGCCCCTGAGCAGTTCTCCTCGTGGGCCACCGAGGCGGCGGATATCTCAGCGGCCCCGAAGAAGCCTGGCGGCCATCCGTCGCGGCTCTCCCTCCACATCTCAACCAGGCCGTCTATGTCATCATCGCAGAACAACCGAAACTCAACACGATCCATTGATACTCCAATCAAGCCAGGGAATGAAAAAAAAGGCAGGGGCATCCACTCTGGATACACCGGGTCTCAGTCCCGATGCGGAGCCATGCACCTGCCCTTGTATGTCTGGTAAAGATCGTCGGTTCAGAACACCGACTCGGGGAGGCTCAGGCCCGGCACCCCTGCCGCAGAACATTGATCATTAAAGCCTCCTCTCTCTGAGCCGGCTGAGTTCCGGCTGTTGATGACCGGGAAACGATCGCGTGAATATGTAAAGGAAACAGGGAATGGCAAGTCAAGGGTGAAAATGGCAACGGACTCCGCATCGGTTGAGGCTCTGGAACTCCACACCAGTCCTGCTGGCAGCGGACTCGGGCGGGGAGAAGCTTAAAAACTGATGTACGCGGCGACACGAAGCCTGTGCCGAGAAAACCCGGTGTTTCAACAGCCGTAGACAGGCTGAGGCTCGGAAACGGGTTCGCAAGCACCCGTGACCTGACAGGCTTTGCTGCGCATGAGAACCTCATCGACCCGAAATCCGCCAAATGTGCAACGGTAGTCTGGTGTGCCAACTTGGCAGCAAACCCAAGCCCTCAGTGCACTTCGATGATTGGCGTCCCGGGTCTCCCCCCGATCGTAATCGGGTTCTTGAACGCATCCAGCGGGCATGTGAAGCCCCATTCAACGGTTGGAAGCTGATTTGAAACCCTGATGGTCAACCACTGGGCTCCGGCCGGCGATACTGCCCCGTCACCCTCCCCGCGCAAGACCCAGCTTCAGGTCGCGGGCGAACTCGTAGGAGATCAGCCGCCCCGTCTGCGTGTCGGTAAACCCCTTTTCAGCGTGCGACCTCTCACTGAGCTGAACCGCGCTGCATCCCTCGAGCTGGTGCGCAACTGATGCAAGCACCTGCATCTCGGTTGGAGAGAGGATCGAAAGATCGGGCGCTATCGTTGATTCCAGAACTTCGACAAGGTCTTCAACGCCCTTGCAGGGTGTCTCCCGTGTTCGTAGAAGCTTCCTGTCCTGAAGAAGAATGGCAAGGATGTGCTCGTACTGATCGAGGCACGGCCCGAAAGGCAGATGTGCGTAGGATGCTCCGGTGATTGAAACACCGAAACTCTTGAAGTGAAGGAAATCCGCATAGAAGAGGAGTTTGTTGATCTTCGTTCTCGACACGCCGTTCCGGCAGAAGTAGAGCAAAGCCGCTATGAGTTTCCCCGCGTCAGGCCTTGAGTAGCCGTTGTACTCAGAGGGCGCTGGTGACCCAAGATAGCCCTCAAGGGCTTCCTGGGGAGTTGTGCCGGTGCTGTTGAACATGCCTGTGAACTCCCTCCGACGTTGCTCGGAAAACGGGGAGTTCGCCAGCATGGCCCCAAAGCCGCCGGCGCTCATGGCCGTTTTCATGAGGGAGTCGTGCGAGGCTTCCTGCAGCGCACCGTTCTCGTAACGGCTGACAGTTACACGGCTGCAGGAGAGAAGCGTTGCCAGTTCATCCTGAGTCATGTCCATCCTCAGACGGAACGCCCTGATGTCTTCGGGAAGAAGCATCTCATGCCTGGCCCTGTACTCACGGTATGCGGCATCGGCGCTGTCCCAGGGCTTTCCGTCGGCCAGGAACCGATGCCCGCAGCCGGTGCAGGTATGCCCCTGAGCTTCTACGGTGATTTCCTCTCCCCGGATGCCATAGGTTTCACTGAGAGTCTTGGGTTTTTTCAGAACGGGTTCGCTGCAGACCGGACATTCCCTCTTATTCATCTTCGCTCCTTCTGAACGGGAATCGCATACGCCCTTCCGGCGGATGGAAGGAGACAAATCGGGCGAATGTGACTCCGTTTCGTTCTTCAAGTTTCAACTTTATGTAAACCAGACTACCGCACACTTCCTTCCCGAAGATGTGGCAGATGCCTTCACCATCGACTCGTTCGGACGCTATGCCGCAGTAATCATTTACGCTCAAAGTGCTTATCTCTTCCAGTCTCTGCCGTTCAGTTATTCCAAGCTGTGAAAGGGCATCCCTGTTCTTCCTGCAATCAGTCGTTGTTACCAATCCCTTTGAGCATGCCTTTCTGAAATCTCTCATGAAGTCGAGAACCTTCCGGCGTGCGCCCATTGTTGTGAGCCTCCATATCGTTCCTTTCGATTCCTGCTGATCACGGAGCCTTCTGTTGTAGCAATATGTAACAATTACTACATATGGTCAATGCCGCGCAACAGTGAGTGAGGTTGGCATAGCCTTGGTCTGAAGGAAGACGGCTCCATTGTGGCGTGGGGGGACAATGATGACGGTCAGTGCGATGTTCCTTTACCGAACAGCGGTTTCATGGCGGTTTCAGCGGGTGATTCCCACAGCCTGGGCCTCCGTGAGATCAACACCGGGGTTGAAGACGAAGGGACAACCGGGAACTTCATCCGCATCTATTCCAATGCGCCCAACCCCTTCCCGACCACCACCACCATCACCATTGCCCTTCCCACTCCAGCTCCCGTCCAGCTGGATGTGTTCAGCCTGGCGGGAAGGCACATAGACACCCCGCTGAACCAGACCCTTCCTGCAGGAAACCACACCGCGGCCTTCGACGGATCGGACTTGCCTCCGGGGGTATACCTCGTTCGTCTGACCAGTGGTTCGGAATGCATCACGGCGAAGGTGATACTGGTGAGATTGGCTTGGAACAACGACGGAAGACCCTGCCGCCTGAGACACATGGATAAGGCCATCGAATCAAGGGAATAGTATCAGCCGATACACCCCATGTTAAAGGGGAACACTTCCTCGGATGCTGGAATGTGGGTATCCCCCAACTGCGGGAATCTGGGTATCTCTTGACATCTGTCCAGCTCTCTGCTTGCGTCAACCATGTTCCCGCAGGATTTCCACCTAACTTCTCTACCTTTTTCCCAATTTCAGTTCCGAGATTTGTCTACCAGTATTGGCGCTGAGGGGTCTGGGTTCTCCATCTCCTGCTGGCTTGTCATTCTGTTCGCGACGAGATAGCTTACTTGTGTTTCGAATGGAATAATGAACAGGAGTGCCGGGATTGAGTGAGCTCGAGGAGCTGATCGAACGCATCAAGCGTTTCAATGTGGAGAGGGACTGGGCGCAGTACCATTCTCCGAAGAACCTGTCGATCTCTCTTGTCATCGAAGCGGCTGAGCTTGCCGAGGTGTTTCAATGGCTTACAGAGGATGAGAGCAGGTGCCTCAGTGATGAGAAGCTGGCAAGTGTGAGGGAGGAAGTCGGGGATGTTTTTATCTACCTTCTCACGATTTGCGAGAAGCTCGGAATTGATCCCCTGGATGCCGCATCTCGCAAACTTCTTGTAAACGGTGAAAAGTATCCTGTGGAGAAATCCCGGGGCAAATCGGACAAGTACACGGAGTTGAACAGGCAGTGATAGTCTACCAGAACACTACAACGGCCTTCAACAGGGATGTCCGAAGCAACCGGATCGCTGATCTGATGAAGGAAGCCTTCGAGAGTCAGAGCGGCAAGAAGGTTGGTGTCTCCGAGTACAACTCCTGGAACAACTCCACACGCCATCTCAAGGACATCATCGAGGATGCTGGGCTTTCGGACAACATGATCGCCCTGGAGTACGAGATCCCCTTCAACAACAACCGGATTGACTGCCTTCTCTTCGGACGGGGGCTGAACGACAGGTCGAATGTAGTCCTGATCGAGATGAAGCAGTGGAGTGAAGTAGAGGCTCTGGACGATGAGGGCAACTTCGTCGAGACCTTCACCGGCGGCAACTCCCGGGTGGTAGCCCACCCATGCCAGCAGGTGGAGGGCTACCACAAACACATGGTCTTTTTCCTTGAGGTCTTTGATACCGATCCGAACCTGGACCTCTTCAGCTGCGCCTACTGCCACAACTATTCCTTCAAGGGTCCAACCGGACTTCATGCTCCGGCCTACAGTCCGTTGATGGAGAAGTACCCTCTCTATTCCAAGGGCGATGTTGAAGCCATTGTTGCGCGGCTTCGTGATCTTCTTGGAAGTGGAGACGGCCTGGAGATATTCAACAGGGTCAGGTTCAGCAGGACCAGGCCGTCAAAGAAGCTTCTTGAGTACGCTGCAGGAATGATCAAGGGAGTTGAATCGTTCTCCCTGATTCAGGAGCAGATCGTTGCCAAAAACCTCATCATGTCCCGCATACGAAAAGCCGAGAAAACCGGAGGCAAGTCGGTCATTGTCGTCCAGGGAGGACCAGGTACCGGGAAATCCGTCATTGCCGTTCAAATCCTTGCAGAACTTGCCGGGAAGAACAAAAAGGTTCTCTACGGGTGTAAGTCCAAGCCATTCCTTTCCGCACTTCAGAGCAAGGTTGGTGGGAACGCGAAACTCCTTTTCTCGAACCTCTACAGCTTCGTTCCCACCAAGGTGAAGGAAGACGAGCTTGATGTGGTTCTGATTGATGAGGCCCATCGCATCCAGAACAAAAGCAACTTCCAATACACACCCAGGGAACACAGGTCAGACATGCCTCAGATCGAACAGCTCGTGAGATGTGCAAAGACCTGCGTCTTTTTCATCGATGACAAGCAGAACGTCCGGTCCGCAGAGATAGGCAGCACTGCCCTGATGATGGAATGCGCCCAGAAGTACAATGCAACCTTCAACCCGGTTGAGCTGAAATCCCAGTTCAGGTGCAACGGCTCCAGAGGCTACCTTAAATGGGTTGAATCAGCCCTGGGTTACAGGAAGAAGAAGTACGTTCTCACGAAAGCCGATGACTACGATTTCAGGATTTTTGACTCTCCGACCGAACTCTACAAGGTGATAAGCACAAAGGAACGCCAAAAACCCAACTCCGCAAGGATCGTTGCCGGCTACTGCTGGCCCTGGAGTGACCCAAACCCTGACGGCACTCTGGTCAACGATGTTGTCATCGGGGATTTTGCCATGCCATGGGAAGCCAGGGATGGGAAAAAGCTTGCCAAAGGTATCCCCCGCTGGTACGAGTGGGCCTACAAGACCGAAGCCATCAACCAGGTGGGCTGCATCTACACCGCCCAGGGCTTCGAGTTCGATTACATCGGAGTAATCGTTGCGGATGACATTCAGTACGACCCCGCAACGAACACACTCACCGGCAACCCCGATGCTTCAAAAGACCCCACCCTCATGAGGAACAAGAGCGACTTCCTCAGGTATGCCCGGAACATCTACAGGGTTCTGATGACCAGAGGCATCCAGGGCTGCTATGTCTTTTTCGTGAACAAGACATTGGAGAACTACTTCAGAAGCCTTATCAACTTGGAGCATGAACAGATACAGCAGCTACCGGAAGAGGAACTCATCCCCTACGTCAATTCGCTTCCCCTTCTTGACCTCCGGGCAGTTGCCGACAGCACATACGAAACCCTTTCGGGGCTGTTCTCAGAGACTGAAGAACCAACACTGAAAAGAGCTCCTGGTGGCCCATTCGCACGAGACCGTTTCCTTGTGAGAGCCGAGGGCAACTCAATGGAACCCACCATTCCGGAGGGAAGCCTCTGCAGATTCAGGCTTGACCCCGGAGGAACAAGAAAGGGAAAGATCGTTCTCTGTCTTGTAGAAGGATTCTCGGGAGATTCACCTGTTGCTATCATAAAGAGGTACTACAGCATCAGGGTCAAGACTACCGAAGAGCTTGGTGAAGCTGAGCAGATCGTTCTTTCTTCAGACAACCCCGAACACCCGCCCATTCTCATGAGTGAACAGGAAAGATTCAGAGTCCTCGGGGTGTTTGAGGGAGTGGTGGAAGACTTTCTGACTTGATGGAACACTTCGTGGTCAAGCCAGATTGGTTTCTGGAAAGCAACTATGCAGAATCGTATAGAAAATATCGAACTCGTGGAGACAACATTTCCGCTGTTAGGCATGCTATTAAAACCTGTTGAATGGCATGAAACATGTACACTGATCACTTTGCGTTTGGAGAATTTCATGCTGTTCGACCATCTCTGGCGATGCCATTCTACCCTCGTCAGGGAACTCACAAACAGAAAGGAAACCCATGCCACTCTTTGAGATGACCAGTGATTCATTCCGCCCGCTGGAAGAGGTTTCCTTCGTCAACTCAAAGGTCAAAGAGCGAAGTGACTTGCAGCGATTGCTCCGCACGCAGATCAATGTACTGAGCGACGATCTCTATGTGCTAACCGAGGAGTTCGGTGACTGGGAGGAAAGTAAACGACGGATTGATTTACTTGCCATTGATCTGGAGTCAAACCTGGTTGTGATTGAATTGAAACGCACCCAGGATGGCAGTCACATGGAGCTGCAGGCCATCCGTTACGCCAGTATGGTTTCAGCAATGACCTTTGACCGAGCTGAGCAGATCCATGCTGAGTTTCTGGAGAGGATTGGTGAACAGGCATCAGAAGCTCGCGAGCGCTTGCTGACTTTCCTGGGATGGGAGCAACCGGATGAAGAAGCCTTCGCACCAGACGTGCGCATCCTGCTTGTGTCAGAGAATTTCGGGAAGGAACTGACGACGGCGGTTCTCTGGCTGCGGGAGCGGAGCATTGACATCCGCTGTATCCGGCTGCGCCCCTATCAAGACGGAGATAAGCGATTGATTGATGTCCAGCAAATCATTCCCCTGCCAGAAGCAAATGAGTATCAGATTCAACTTCGTGAGAAGGAACAGGTAGGTCGAAAAAGACGAGCAGAACGTTTTGAAGTACGCCAGAAGTTCTGGGAAGGCTTGGTGGCTGAGGCACGCAAACGCAATACTCGCCACGCTCATGTTAAGCCAGGTGCTCATGGTTGGCTGGGCAAAAGCTCGGGCATTAGTGGTCTTGGATTCAACTATGCGATCATGCAGGAATACGCTGTCGTTGAACTCTACATTGACCGTGGTGATGCGGCCCAGAACAAGCTCATTTTCGACCGTATCTTCGGCCACAGGGAAGAAATCGAATCTACATTTGGAGGCCACCTTTCGTGGGAACGACTTGACACCAAGCGTGCCTGTCGCATAAAGCATATGATTGAACATGGCGGCTATCGAACCCCTGAGAACGATTGGCCCAATATCCAGTCAGAGATGGTTGACGGGATGTGCAGACTCGAAACGGCACTGAAAACGGTTCTCGATTCTCTAGGCTCTGAGTTATGAGATGTAAGCCATGCAAGGTGCTTTCCCTGGCGTCTCAGTGAAGAAGCTTGAATCGGTACCTTGTGCGTTACAAAGCTAAACGTTAGTATAGTATTTCTATGGAAAAGTTTGGCGGTGCTTGGACAGCAAAGAAGCTTGAGGTATTTGAGAAGTATCTCATAGCCTACCGACAAATATTCAAAATGAATGAAGCCGCTTCATTTTTCAAAACCCTCTACATTGATGGATTTGCTGGCTCAGGTATCTGGAAGCCATCAGTTTCTCCTGAATGTGGTGTTCCTTCACTCTTC
>CAZUXA010000041.1:0-8405 GCA_964624405.1 uncultured bacterium
GGGCAGGCTCCGGTAACAGCGGCCATGGCCTCGGACATGGCGCCCGCGAAGTGAACAAGGGCCCTGGGAACCTTCATGTGAAGGATACTCCTGCCTGCTGCCCGTTGAAGGGCGCTGTGAAACGCCTTCCAGGTAATCCTCTCCGGGTAGGAGGGTTGAAGGATTCTCCCCCTGGTTTCCGGGTGATCCATGACCCTTGTCATCAGATCCGCCAGGTCGTCAACATAAATGGCACAGAAGGCGCCTTCGACTCCGGGGCTGGCAAAAAAGCCCCGCTTCGCCCACTTGAAAAGGTTTCTGGTGGCATCGTCTCCCGGGCCGAAAACCGCCGGCGGTCTTATCACCGTGTGATTGGGAAAGCCGGTAACGGCCCTTTCCGCAAGAAGCTTGCTTCTTCCGTAGGCGGTGACCGGACCTGTGCCGCAGGGTCCCGCCGCTGCCTGGCTGGATGTGAGAATGAAGAACGCATCAGGGCATGCGATGCCGGCGGCCCTGACCAGAGCCGCGGTGGAAGCGGCGTTGGCCAGGTCGAACTCTTCCTGGCTTCTGGCTTTCACGGCTCCGGCAACATGATGGATTACATCCACTCCTTCGAGGTGTGGGGCGATGCTCTCGGGATTCAGAAAGTCCACTCTGGCGATACCACATCCCGGTGGAACCCTTGCGGGGTTCGATGTCCCGCGGATGGCGGCGGTAACCCGGTGTCCACGCTGGGCCAGAAACTCTCCAAGACGGCCTCCCACGAACCCGGTGGCGCCTGTGAGAAACACATGTCGCATCACACCTCCCCTCTTTGTGGTGCAAAGATAATCAATGAAGGTTGTTTCCATTCATCCCTCAGGGTGTTAGATTCCGACCAGTCATTCCAAAAAAGGAAACTTCAGCAAGAACAGGGTTCATGAATGATGGACATCTTTCAGAAATGCGGTGAGTTTGACAGACCTGCAAAGGTGAAGGCTTTGGGCCTCTACCCTTACTTCGTACCCCTTTCCGGGCATGTGGGGGCGGAGATGTTCATGCAGGGTCGGAAGGTGATCATGCTGGGCTCCAACAATTATCTGGGTCTGACCGATCACCCTCTGGTCATGGAGAAGGCCTGCGAGGCCATTAGAAAGTATGGAACCGGCTGCACGGGAAGCCGCTTTCTCAACGGAACGCTGGATATACACCTGGAACTCGAAGAGAAACTGGCGGCCTTTCTGGGCAAGGAATCCTGTGTCACCTTCAGTACCGGGTTTCAGGCCAACCTCGGAGTGATAGGAACCCTGGGGGACCGGGGAACCGTGCTCTTCATCGACAGGAAGAATCACGCTTCAATCATAGACGGAACCCGAATGGGCTACTCCAAGGTTGTCAAATATCGTCATAACGATCTTGCAAGCCTTCGACACATGCTGGAAACCCACAGAGGCTTTCCGGGGATGATCATTACCGACGGCGTATTCAGCATGGAGGGCGACCTTGCTGAAATTCCCGGCCTGTGCCAGCTGTCCCGGGAGTTCGGAGTGCGGCTCATGGTTGACGACGCCCACGGGGTCGGGGCCATGGGAGCCCACGGTCGGGGAACCTCGGAACACCTGAATTGCGAAGACGGAGTGGATCTTCTGGTTGGAACCTTCAGCAAATCCTTCGCCTGTATCGGCGGCTTCGGCGCCGGTCCCGAACCGGTTATCGACTACATCCGTCATGTGGCCAGAACCAACATCTTCAGCGCCAGCCTTCCTCCTCCGGCGGTGGCCACGGTGCTGGCGGTTCTCGATATACTGCAGGAGGATCCAGGCCTTGTTAAGAAATGCCACGACGCCGCGGCCAAATGCCGTTCCGGGCTGCGGAGCATGGGTTTCAATGTGGGAAACAGCGAAGCACCCATTGTGCCCATCATCGTCGGCGAAGACATTATGTGTTTCCGGTTCTGGAAAGAGTTGTTTGAGAACGGTGTGTTCACAAACGCGGTGGTGAGTCCCGCGGTTGACCAGGGCGAAGCCATGTTGAGAACCAGTTACATGGCCAGCCACACCCCAGAAATGATAGACCGGGCCCTTGAAGTTTTTGAATCCGTCGGGCGAGGGCTGGGGCTCATCTGAAGGTCGGAGACATGGGAGTAACCGTTGAGAGGGTGGAGAACTCCCGGCAGAAGAGGGAGTATGTGAAGCTTCCCTTCCGGGTTAACCGGGACGATTCCATGTGGGTGCCTCCTTTGTACATTGACGCCAGAGCCAGCCTGGACAGGAACAGGCATCCTTTTCACGAACACGCGGATGTGGAATTCTTCCTGGCCCGGGATGCCTCGGGTTCTCCCGTGGGCAGGGTGTGCGCCATTGTAAACAACGCTTTTCTTGACTACCATGGCGAGAAGACGGGCCATTTCGGTTTTTTCGAAGTGTTCAGAAATCAGGAAGCAGCGTCGGCCCTTTTGAACGCCGCCTCTGAATGGCTGCGGGCCAGGGGTATGGAAAGAGTTCAGGGTCCCTTCAGTTTCAGCACCAACGAAACATGCGGATGCCTGGTGGAGGGCTTCGACACACCTCCGATGGTGATGATGCCCCACAACCCTCCCTGGTATGAAGAGATGATTCTTGGTGCAGGTTTTCACAAGGAGATGGATCTCCTGGCCTACTGGGCCGAGAAGGACAGGAACAGCTTCGACCGGATGACAAGGGTTGCGGATCTTGTCAGACGCCGGGAAAATGTAACTCTGCGTTCCCTGGACATGAAAAACTTCACCGAAGACCTCCGGATAGTAATGGACATCTACCGTGAGTGCTGGTGCGAGAACTGGGGATTCGTTCCGATCACCATGAGAGAGTTCGACACCCTGGCCCATGAGATGAAACTGATGATTGTGGCCGCCATGGCGCCGGTGGTGGAGTACAACGGAGTTCCCGTTGCCTTCGGCGTGGCTTTGCCCGATGCCAACATCGGAATAAAGAAGGGCGGCGGCAAACTGCTTCCAACATTCCTCGCACTGAAGGTCCCCCCCTTCAAAGTCAGGATAGACCGTGTCCGGGTTCTGCTGATGGGGGTGAAGAAGGAGTTCAGGGGAAGAGGCCTCGAAGCCCTGATTGTAGACAGCATAGTCCGGGAAAGCCACAAGCTTGGAATGGGGCGTGGAGAGTTGTCCTGGGTGCTGGAGAACAACACACCCATGCGGGCCATCCTCGAGAAGGAAATCAAGGCCGACGTCTACAAGAGATACAGGATATTCCAGAAGGAGCTTTAGAACATGACCACCCACCACCTGATCGAACTCTATATCGAGTTCTTCAGGGGCAAGGGGCACTCGCTGATACCCGGCGCGTCCCTGATACCCGAAAACGATTCCACAATTCTGTTCACCCCCGCCGGCATGCAGCCCCTGGTTCCATATCTTCTGGGCGAGAGGCATCCCGTGGGAAGAAGGCTGGTGAATGTTCAGAAGTGTATCAGAACCGGGGATATCGATTCGGTTGGAGACCCATCGCACCTGACATTTTTCTGCATGCTGGGAAACTGGTCTCTGGGGGATTACTTCAAACGGGAGGCCATCACCTGGAGCTGGGAGTTCCTCACCGGAAGAAAATGGCTGGGATTTGATCCGGAGCGACTTTCCGTTACGGTATTCGGCGGGAACGATCTGGTTCCGCCGGATCACGAGGCCGCGTCACTGTGGATGGAAGTCGGGGTTCCCGAGAGCAGAGTGCACTTTTTGGGCATGAAGGACAACTGGTGGGGTCCAACCGGAAAAACCGGCCCCTGCGGACCGGACACCGAGATGTTTTTCGACACCGGAAAAGCGCTCTGCGGGCCGGAATGCAGGCCGGGTTGCTCCTGCGGAAAGTATTTCGAGGTGTGGAACGATGTGTTCATGCAGTACCGGAAAACCTTGCAGGGCACCTATGAACCCATGCAGCTTCGAAGTGTTGATACCGGGATGGGGGTTGAGAGAACCGCCGCCATGCTTCAGGGGCACGAGAGCGTATATGGAATTTCCCAGTTCCGTGGGCTGTTCGCAGGCATTCGGGAAATGGCCGGGCTGCCCGCCGAACCGTCTTCCGACCAGTTGCGCAGCATGAGGATTATCGCCGACCACATTCGAAGCGCCACCCATATTCTGGGCGACGATCTGGGGGTTTCTCCGTCGAACCTTGACCAGGGCTATGTGCTGAGGCGCCTGATCAGGCTGTCCGCAAGACATGGAATGAAACTGGGAATGCCGGAAGGCTTCACCTGGAAGCTGGCCGAGTTGGTGCTGAACGGGGAGGGAAACAGCTTTCCTGAACTGGAAAGAAACGCTTCCAGGATTCGCGAGGAGTTGGAGAGGGAAGAGGAGCTGTTCGGGAAGACCCTTCAGGTAGGGGTCAAGGAGTTTCAGAAACTGCTTCCCAACCTTCTCCGGAACCCGTCCAAAACCATCCCCGGCCGTGTAGCATTCAGGCTGTATGATACTTACGGCTTCCCCTCCGAGTTTACCGCGGACCTGGCGGCGGAAGCGGGGATGACCGTGGATATGGAGGGCTTCGCGGAAGCCTTCGAGAAGCACCGTGAGCTTTCCCGGAAGGGGGCTGAACAGAAGTTCAAGGGGGGGCTTGCGGATCACGGCGACCCGGTGACCAGGCTCCATACCGCCACGCACCTTCTTCACTCGGCCCTTCGGAAGGTTCTGGGCGACCATGTGGCCCAGAAGGGTTCCAACATCACCGAGCAGAGGCTCAGGTTCGATTTCAGCCACCCCGACCCGCTGACTCCCGAAGAGATTCGCAGAGTTGAGGACATGGTGAACATGGCAATCAATGAGAAACTGGAAGTGACCGTAAGGGAGATGAGCCCCGAGGAAGCCATCGAAAAGGGAGCGCTGGGCTTTTTCAAGGATCGCTACGGCGAGAAGGTGAAGGTCTACTGTGTTCAGGGTTTCTCTGAGGAGATATGCGGTGGTCCCCATGTGGCAAATACCGCTGAACTGGTGGCGTTCAGAATTCTATCCGAAAAGAGTTCGTCCCGGGGAGTAAGAAGAATCCGGGCGGTTCTGGAGGCGAGGCAGTGATACTAATTCTTGCTCTTCTTTCAGTTACGGATTTTTCGGGGGTATGGCAGACCACCTATGGCCGGATGGTGCTGAACCAGGAAGGGTCTGCGGTGACCGGCTTCTACACCTACCAGGGTATCTCCGGCATTCAGGGAACAGTGAATCAGGCGGGCAGGCTTGTTTTCACGTACACCGAACCCGATGCGGAGGGTGAAGGATGGTTTGAGCTGGGCGAGGGCGGCATCAGTGGATTATGGCGGGCAACCGGCTCAAGTACATGGTCATCATGGGAGGGATACAGGGTCGGTGACGACCAGAGCGGCAGATGGCTTGTGGTTTTTGAAGCGCAATGGGAGAGTTTTCTCGATGAACCCCACTATTCTTTCGGAAGCATGCTCGCCGAGTGGTTTCGACGGGTTCCCGGTGTTCAGGTGAGACACCGGTGGTTTCACAGCGCGGAAGACCTGCGAAGCCTGAGCATCGAGGCCGCAATGCTCCCGGGTGATGTATACCTTGTCATCTCGGCCCATGCCACCGTTGACGGCGTGAGCTGCCGGGGCGGAATGATACCCCTGGCCACGGTGGTGGAGTGCATCCGGTCTGTGGAGGGGAACGCCAGACTGGTGCACTTTTCTTCCTGTGAGATCCTGGGGGGAAGGCTTCCCGGCATGCTGCGGGGTCTTTCCGACAGCGTGTTCGTCTCCGGTTACGATCGATCCGTGGGCTGGTCAGCCAGCGGAATCATTGAAATCTACTATCTGAACCTGATGCTCGAGTTCGGCCTTCAGCCCCTGAGAGCCGCTGAAACCGTACTTGCTTCAATTTCCTTCGCCGGGGAGAAGCCCGGTGTTCACGATGAGGCCGCCGGGTTCACCTGGGTGGGCCGAGCCGGAAGGGGCCGTTGAAATGGATCTGTTGAAAAGACTTTGCGAAACCGATGGAGTAAGCGGAAGGGAAGACGCCATTCTGGACCTCCTCACCGCCGAACTGACGGAAGCCGCCGACGAAACCTACACCGATCCAATGAAGAACTTCATCGCGGTGAGGCACGGTGAAGGCGATGAGGAAAGACCCCGGGTAATGCTCGCGGGCCACACCGATGAGATTGGCTTTCTGGTCTACAATATCGACGAAAACGGCTTCGCCAGCATGGCCCCGGTGGGAGGCTGGAACCCTGCGAGCATCTTCGGACACAGCGTGCGGGTCCACACCAGAAAGTCAGGAATACTTCCGGCGGTGGTATGCCACCATCCGGCGCTGACCCCTGAAGCCGGGAAAAAACCCATGGAGATGGACAAGCTCTTTCTTGATTTCGGCCTTCCCGGGGAAAAGGTGAGGGAGATGGTCGAGCGGGGGGACTGGGTCTGCATGGATACTCCATTTTCGGAGCTGGGGGAGTGTTTTCTGGCCAAGGCATTCGACGACAGGGTGGGGGTGTACATCATCGCAGAAGCCTTCCGGCGCTACGAAAACCCAAACATAGACGTTTACTGCGTGGGCACCTCGCAGGAGGAAGTCGGGCTCAGGGGCTCCACGGTGGCCGCTCTTTCCGTGGAACCGCACATAGGCATAGCCGCGGACATCACCGGTTCCGGAGACACGCCGGGCTGGCCCGCCTCCCGCAGAATCTGCGATCTCGGAAAGGGTGTCGCGATCAAGTATCAGGATTCCAGCGTGATCAGCTCCACAAAACTTGTAGACTTCATCAGGAGCATCGCGGAGGAGAAGAAGATCGACCACCAGATGGAAATCCTGATGGCTGGGGGCACGGACACCAGTTCCATGCAGAAGTTCGGCGGCGGCACCCATGCCACATGCCTGTCGATCCCCACCCGGAACGGTCACAGCCCGGTCGCGGTGATTCACCGGCACGATGTGGAAACAGCGGTTGAGCTGCTGATCGAATTTCTGAACAGGGCGCATTTGTTCGAATTGTAGCTGGCGGAAAAGGGGATGACATGACTGCACTGCTTCTGGTAGCGTTTTTTGCAGGCTTCCCGGGAATCACCATGGACATCGGGGAGCCTCTGCCGGTAACCGGCAGTTCGGTTCACCTGGTCCGCACCGGAGGTTATCGTGATCCCTGGCGGGATGCTTCCGTTCTCAAGACGCCTCTCACCCGGGAAAACCCGCCGCCCCATTACTTTCCGGTGGACACTCTGACCCTTCAGACCATCATTCCCGCCAAGGGCGAGGCGGTTGTCCGGATGGGTTACAACGAAGCACAGCTGTTTCCCCACCAGCACATTCAGCTCACGGACCAGGCACTGGAGACCCTTGATCTGGTTCCGGACTGGATGCGGCTCGACCTGCTCTGGAACTACTGCCTTCTCAGTGCGGCAAATCAGGATCGCTATGCCGGCCTTCTCCTTGAACACCAGGGGCAGCAATGGTTCGACGAGATGGCCTTCACTGTGGCGCACACCTCATGGACCATACTTGCCGATCCGAACTGGGATGAAACCCTTCTGGTCAATAATGCCCAGTGGCTGTACATCATCGATCAGGATCTGTCATTTGTGACGATTCGTGACTACCCGGGGTCGGGCTACTACTCCACAACCGAGTACACCGTGATTGAGAACGGCGACACCGTTCTGGTTGAGATTCCCAGAGAGATTTACTACTGGTACATAGTAATGCCAAGGCTTTCGGATGAGAAGCCGCTGCAGGATGCCAGCGTTTACGACACCTTCTGGCGGGAGTACATCTACACCACCAACGATGCGGGGTATCCCATCATGCAGGAAATCATGGCCCCGATCACGGTGTTCTACGACGGTCTGCAGTACAACTGGCCTGGCTCCAGGCCGTTCACCGACAACATGATGGCAGTGGATGCCATCGGTAAATGGTGCTCCGCAACAGTACACGGACCTCCGGGTTCTCCCAGGCCCATTCAGCCCAACCGGATTCTTCACGTTCACGGCGGATACTGCGGTGAGATGCAGGACATTCTCGCCGCGGCGGCGAGAACGATTCTGATACCCGCCGTGAGCACGATGAACATCCTTGAGGATCATGTCTGGTGCCAGACCTGGTGGCAGGGCCAGTGGATTCCCTGGCAGGTGGAACTCGGCGGCAACATGACCCAGATAAACAACCCGGGAATCGCCTACGACTTCACCCATGGCGGAAGCAAGGAATGCAGCTGCATCTGGAGCTGGAGGAACGACGGCTTCACATGGGACGACGCGGCCATTTACACCCAGACCTGCACCCTTCTCGTAACGGTGACCGACTCCCTGGGAATCCCGGTGGACAACGCGAAGGTAACCGTTGCCAGCGAGGTCTGGCAGGGAACCACGGTTCAGCGGGGAACCTGGGGTGAAACCGACAGAAACGGCCAGATCCAGTTCATCCTGGGTGACAACCAGAATTACTACCTGTCGATAGGAACAAC
>CAZUXA010000041.1:8505-12008 GCA_964624405.1 uncultured bacterium
AGATCCAGTTCATCCTGGGTGACAACCAGAATTACTACCTGTCGATAGGAACAACCCTGGGCAACTTCGGTTCCGGAGGATACGAGGCGATTATTGAAAACAGTGTTCCCGGGCAGTTCTACACATTCGAATGGAGCCCGGCGTTACCTATGCCATTGCTGGAGTACGCTGTGGAACCCCAGGGGACCGGCAGGAGATTCCTGATGCATGTTCAATACAGCATGCCGCTGGACCTGATGAACGGACGGGATCACTTCGCCACTCCCAGAAACGAATACTCCCAGCCCATGGAGAACGGTAGCACGGATTTCTTCGCGGTGGACCTGCCCAATTACCAGCTTTACCTGGATGGAGAGCCCTTCGTGTGCCACGAACCGGCGATGCATTCCGGCGAAGGAGACTTCTGGTTCTGCATTCCCCACGACAGAGACTACTATCTGGTATGGAGCGGAAAGCGCCGGCACGGCGCCGCCACCGCGGGAGACATAACGGTTACGCTCTATCAGCACGACGGCACCGGAATCGCTGTGGAGCCCCAGTTGTCCGGAAGGGTGAACTGCGCCCCGAATCCCCTTTACAGTACGGCCCAGATCGGTTTTTCGACAGGGGATGCAGGGGAGGCATCGGTAAGGGTCTTCAGTCTTGACGGGCGCCTGGTTCAGACGATTCACCGGGGCATTCTGGATCGGGGAACCCACAGCTTCAGCTGGGACGCTTCAGAAGTGCCGTCCGGCGTTTACTTCCTACGGGTTACCGCTCCGGGGGTGGATCACTCCGGGAGAATGGTTGTGACCAGGTAGCGCGAACAGGGTTTTCACCGCCCCGAATGTAACTCCCGGAAGACCCGTTGCTTCATAATGAAGCCTCATGCAGGTGAGGAAGCCCATAAGGGTTCCCGAAGCGCTTTCCGGATGCCCCGCGGACAGGCAGCGGTCTCCCGTCGGAAGGGAAGCCGCCCTGGCATTCACGGTTTTCCCGTTGTGTCCAAGGTATCTGAACTCAATGATCAGGTTTCCTGAACCGGAATACTCGAAAGGAGTATCAAGGTCGAAGCCGTTCCAGCCCGGGGATGAATGGGTCCAGTCAATGGAGAGGAGTTCAACGAAAAGTGCTTCCGTGGGAGTTCCCCCGTCGTAGTTTGCCGGAAACGAAGTGGAAAGGGATGAAACACCGGTTTCGCAGAAGAGGATTTTTGCGTTGTGGAAATCACCAATGGCCTGGGAGGAGTGGGTTGAGAACAGTTCGATCCTGTTCAGGACCACAGCTCCCGGAAGCTCGGACTGCAGTACCAGAACCTGGTACCTTCTTCCCGGGTCTCCTCAAGAACCGCTGAAGGGCCGGTTGGTGGCGAGGGTTCCGCCCTGCCCCACTTCGGAGTAATCCGCGGCGAGATTCATCAGGAACAGCAGCAAAATGAAAGTCACGATCCGCATGGGCGATTCCTTTCGCTTTTTCTCATGCCTGCAGGATTCAATATAATCACCCATGGCCCAGGACACCCGGGAGGTGACGATGCTCTGCCCCAGATGCGGCGCGGACAACTATGCCGCTTCAATCTTCTGCGCTTCATGCAACGCCCTGCTGAACCAGATCAGCGAGATCTCTCCTCACCGGGGCCGCCCCGGCGGTTTCTGGAGAAGGTTCTGGGCGGTGTGGCTGGACGGGCTGCTGGTTATGCTGGGCGCCGTGATGCTGGCTGCGGTAATCGGCGCGTTGTTCGGGCTGATTCTGGCTGTCTCGGGAAAAGGCGCGGAAAATGTTGAGGAAATCGGACGCCACGCGGGCAGGATTGTCTTCGTTGTTTCCCATTGGCTTTACTTCACTTTGATGGAGTCTTCATCCAGGCAGGCAACCTTCGGCAAGTCGGCCCTGGGTGTCAGGGTCACCGATGTCCAGGGCAAAAGGATATCCTTTGCCAGAGCGAATGCCCGCTTTTTCGGCAAAGCGGTTTCGGCGGTCCTGCTTTTCTCCGGCTTCATCATGGCCGGCTTCACCGCCCGGAAGCAGGCTCTTCATGACATGATGGCGGGAACCATTGTAGTTCGCGGATAGGGGGTCCCGCTCTGTTCCGGGAAAGGGGATTACCGTGAAATGGAAAGTCCTGGTTGTTCTTGCAGCGTCTTTGTCGGGTTGCGAAGAAGGTGTGGCCATGCCCGGGGAAACGCAGGATCCCGGTTCACTGCCGGAGCGGATGGAGTTCGTCACCATTCCCTCAGGTGAGTTCATCATGGGCTCACCGGCATCCGAGGAGGGTCGCAGCGGAAACGAAGGCCCCCCCCGCAGGGTAACAGTGGAAGCTTTCGAGCTGATGTCCACACCGGTTACCTGGAGCATGTGGCTCGAGGTCATGGGAGAGGATTCTGAAGCCGGTCACCACGCCGAAGGAAACTTGGCCGATCATCCGGTGACCGGAGTATCATGGCGTGAAACCTGGGACTTCATGGAAAGGCTTCACACTATTGATCCTGACCACATCTACAGGCTTCCCAGCGAGGCGGAGTGGGAGTACGCGTGCAGAGCCGGCACAGATACCCGGTTTTTCTGGGGAGACAGCGCCGACCCGGATGTGATGGACCGCTATTGCTGGTACTGGGGCAACTCAGGAAGGTCCACCCGGCCCGTGGGGGAGAAGGAACCGAACCCATGGGGACTGATGGATATGAGCGGCAATGTCTATGAATGGTGCCACGACTCCTGGTATGACAACCATGAAGGCGCCCCTGGGGACGGAACCCCCCGGGAGCATCCTGAAAGCCCGTTCAGGGTGGTTCGTGGGGGAAGCTGGCGTATGGATCCCCATCGGTGCCGCAGCGCCTTCCGTTTCTCCTATCTCGACACCGTGACCGGAGTCGACCTGGGATTCAGGGTGGCCAGGGTTTCCGCCCCTTAACCTCTCCGTTTCATCTGTTTGCGCACTTCCCGGAGGATCATCTGATGATTTCCTGGACATCGAAGTCGCTGTTCGGGCTGAAAACCCATCGGCCTTCGTGTTTGATCAGGTTTACTTCGGTCACGCTGCCGTTGATGGCGAGTTCCACCGTGGCCACATCTCCGTTGACCCGCCGGGCTCCAACTTCCAGTACGGTTCCGGTCAGCGCTTCGGCGAACATCCGTGACTTGAAGATCAGGCTTATGAAGCCGGCGATGTCGATACTCACGATTTCTTCGACGGTGGTTTCGACTCCCATGAAGGCCATCAGTTCCACAGCATCTTCAGGGTTTCCCCTTATTCCAGCGAGAGACGCGTCAAGCTCGGCCAGGACATCCGGATGCAGGCATTCCACCAAGCCCCCGCCATCGCCGCTCTGGAAAGCTGCGACCATGTTCTCAACCGTGGCTTCGGGCCCGGAGGCGGGGCTCGCCGCGGGAAAGACGGTCATCAAAGCGATTACGAACAGCTTTCTCAAAGCTTCTCCCTTCGGGTGAGCCCAAGGCTCTTCGTGTGAAGTCTGGCCGTTTTCAGGTTGCGATCCTTCCCTGAAGGTAATCGACAATGTTGTCAA
>CAZUXA010000042.1:0-11058 GCA_964624405.1 uncultured bacterium
ATGACCAGAAAAAGCCGCCGGAGAGCCTCCCGGCGGCATCTGTCCCATCTGGCGGGCCGTGTTGGATGCTTTTCGAACGTGTTCACATTTTTTTTTGGAAATTGGAGTGTTTAACTCAACGCTTGAACTTAACTCTCACAGAATAGAACGGAAACTCTATTCCTAATCTACAGGAACCTGTTTTGAAAATGCTACTCAGAGAATCTAAACGAGCACTCTACGATTTGGTTTAGTTTCATCAACTGCAGTGCCACCAATAGGCTTACCTGAAGCCGGTACAGCTCGCTCACGTCCCCATTCTCTGATCGCTTCAATTTTCTCCGGGTTTGTTTGTGACAGAGGCACAACATTTTTTAGTGATGTCAAGAGCAATTCATCTGTTATCTCCAAGCCATCATTCGCCACCAATCTGTATGCAATATCTCTAACAGATGACTCCAAATCGGCACCAGTAAAACCTTTTGTTATCTCAATGAGATCGTTCATCGTTGTATCAGACAAAATTGTTTTAAGATATTTACTTATATACATCTCCAATATTTCTTTACGCTCTTCTTCACTTGGCAAGTCAACAAAAAACATTTCATCGAATCTTCCTCTCCTTAACAACTCCGGGGGCAATTTTGATACATCATTAGCAGTAGCAACAACGAATACCAATTTCCGACACTCTTGCATCCAAAACAGAAATTGTCCAACCATACGATTAGTAACACCCGAAGAATCGGTGCCAGCTCCAGAAAGCCCTTTCTCTATTTCATCAATCCATAGAACGCATGGAGAAACGTGTTCTGCTGTTGAAAAAGCTTCTTTTAACTGCTGCTCACTTTGTCCGACATACTGCCCCTGCACAGTCGCAAAATCAAGACGATACAACGGTAACTGCCACGTAACGGCAATGGCTTTTGCTGAAAGTGATTTACCACAACCAGGAACCCCAACAAGCAGGATTCCCCTTGGAGGTTGCAGACTTCGGTGACGCATTTCATCTCTTTTTTCAGGTGTTTGCAGTTTTTTCTTATCCGCTAACCAGTGCTTCAGACCACTCAAACCGCCAACATCCAGATTACTCTGTGAAACATCAATTTTTTCCAGTCCCTTTATGTTTGAAAATAGTTTGTCCTTTGCATACTTCAAATCAATCAAATCAGATTTCTTTATTGCTTTGTTTGCTACGAGAGAAGCGATGACATTCTGTGCCTCGACGCGTGTTACTCCAGATAGAACGGTTGCTGCTTCTCTAAAATCGTTCTTATCCCACTCAATTAATATATCACGCCTATATGGTTCTATATTATCATTTATAATCTGTAACATTTCATTCTCGTTTGGAAGATCGAGTGCTACTGACATGCCAGCTCGCTGTAGCTGTCCCCAAATGGAATTAAATGTGATTACAACAATAGAACCACCATTTTCTTCTGCGAGCGAAACCACATCGAGAAAGTATCTTGACGTTAATGTATCGCTATCAATATCCGATACCTCGGTAAGAACAAATGTTAAATTTTGTTTCACTCTGATCTGCTCTGAGATAAAATCAAGCGCTCCCATTACCGATTTGTCCTCGTTTACGACCTTGCCATTTGAAATGTCACACATTCCTTTTGACATTGTATGAACAAAAAATGGCAAGCTTAGATCAGATGCAACTGCCTTGAATACATCGAGTGATCTTGCACGCTCGATGGAGTTGAAAGACACAAAAGGAATTCTCGCTAATGAATATCGCTTCATGGTTGTTATGCAATCACTATAATTCATATTCTGTTATCTCCAAATCATTGATTCTATTCCTTCTAATGATGCTCGTCAGTACACCTGATCTATCATTCTTCACACTTGTTGACTCAAGGGAATCTTGCATTGAATCTGCTTGTTGCCTTAAAGCTGAAACAAGTATTTGAGAGTCATTTAGTGGAATAACTGGAAGTTTTGCTATCTGCAATAGATATTTATATTCTTTTCTTACACTAATTAGTGCATTTGTGACACAATTTAACTCCCCTCTTGCGTTTTGCATCGAACGAGAAAACTTACTCGACGCTTTCTTGATTCTGAACTGAAGCAATGAAGTCAATTGGGAAGCAAACCTTCCAGCTACACCCGCAGATAATGATAAACAACCATGCTTCATGCATTCAAGCACTTCAGCATCATTAGTGCCATCCTTGACAATGTCAAAGCACTCAAGCCATTCTGAGTATGATGAAGGCACCTTCATACAGGCCTTTTAACCCTCCTAATCACAGTCGTCGGAGGAACTAAATCCCAAGAAGGTAGTCCTGTCGCAAACTCTTCCTCATCGGAGTAAGCAGAATTCTGATTAGGTGCAAAATCGTTTTGATCAGTCCCTTTTAAAGGCGCTTTAACTGTTGGCTTATCAACAGTGTTACTTTCACTCTCAAACATTATGCACTCCTATTCCTGACTATATGAGGACTTGTCTTGTCTTCCTATCTCCTACAGCAATGCATTGCTGAGGAGACAATGCATTAATGTAATCCATTACCATGCTATGATCATTATCATATTCCTGATACAATCTTCTGTAATCAACAACCTCGGCAGTAGTCGCTTTTAATGCTGTTTGAGCTTTGCTCCGCAATTCTTCTATCTGAACTTTAGTTTGGTCAACTTTTCTCTTAAGAGTAAGTTTTGCATGCAACCAGTAGGATGCGCCCGCAAGCCCTAAAATCATAAAAAAGATACTACCTTGAATGATGCCAAGCAAAGTAACCGCAGCACCACCGACAAGCGAAACCCAATGCATCATTGTAAGACATACTTTCGATAACGCCTTTCCCTGCATGTCGTCTATGTAATGATTCAAAGAGCTTTCAAGCTCTTCTTCATTAGATCCATCGCGAGTGATGCCTACCCAATCCGATACTTTTATTTCTATTTCTGTGGGTACATTTGCACGACTTTTTGCAGTCAAATCCTCATAAGCATTTGCTATCCAGTCCTTTGAAAGAGATATTATGAATTTTTGTGTGGCTTTCAATGCTCCTGATGATTCCGGTGCCAATGCGACACTCGTCAAGTGCTGAGAAAAGCTTTCATAAGACTCGTATGCTGGTGCTTCTGCGTCGAATCGCAACAGTGCTCGATCAATAAGGCCATTTTCTTCAATAATGAGTTTACTTTTTCTTACTTCTCGTCTGATTGGCAATTCTTCTGCGTCATAGTTATTGACAAGATTATCAAGTATAGCATCTACTTGTGATGCTACAGAAGCAACATTATCAACGGGGGTATTAAATATTTCTGATAAGTAGTCCTGAATACTTCCATGTGTTTTTGCCCAAGACAGGACTTCTTTGAGCTGCGGCCATGTCGGGCTGTTTGAAGTAAGATATGGAAACTCTTTATCATCAGAGAATACAGCTTTTCCAGATAGTGCAGCGCTCCATTGATCCCTCTGCGCTTCTATAAATCCAGCTTTTGATGAAAGCTCGTCAATCCATGCCGTTATTTTTTCTGAGCAAACACCTTTGGCGTCTGGTCCAAAGATACCACTTACATATGCATCCAATACTGCAATAATTTTCCTATCCATTCGCTCAGGATCCTGCATTCCAAAGTATCTTTCAAGCCATAAAACAGAGCCGTTCAATCGACCAGCTCTTCGTGATATAAGGCAGAATAGAAGAGACGTTTTTTCATCGTCCCTTCTCATCGCCTCTTTAAGAGCACGTTCAGCCAAA
Source organism: uncultured bacterium (assembly GCA_964624405.1). Lineage (GTDB taxonomy): Bacteria > Fermentibacterota > Fermentibacteria > Fermentibacterales > JCC-6 > UBA6080. The sequence continues at coordinate 3,711 of CAZUXA010000042.1, forward strand.
CTTCTATTGTCACTTAACCATGCTGATAATGCTATCAATGCTGGTGCCAGCCAATATCTTGGCGCTGACATCATTAATTCTTCTGTCACGTATGAAATGGTTTCTCTTCTTACAACACTAATATCTGTTGCTTGCAAAATACCCACAGTGTGCTTTCGCACTGTATCATAATAGCCAAATTCTTTCTGCAGTTCTTGCTCTAACATTACTACAGTCTGTTTTGCATCGGCGAGTGCCGCTAAACGCTTTGCTTCATCTGCAAATGTTCTAAACTCATCCGCAAGTTTATTTACTTCCGTATTTACATATTCAACCGTTTGATAAACCGCACTTACCTGTCCAGATATATGATCGATTCCCTGTGCAAGGGCGTTCATGTTTCTTGTTATTGTATGTAAGTTGTTTTCGATGTTGGATAAGTTTGCCGAATTAATTGCATATTCAGCCATGATGTTGCTTCTCCAATTTGTTTATTTGACTACAGATACTGTTCCGTCTGCTTTTATTGCTCGCATTGAGTCGATGTATACTTCGATGAATTCATAGCCACCGTGTATTGCAATGCTTCTTGCCTTTGCCATAAATGGTGGCAACGATTCTGAAGTTTTATAATGCTGGATTATTGACCCCGCTACATCGATTGTATGAACTTCATACGGAGCCCCTAAAAAGCACTTAGAAATGATACCAACAGGTTGGTTGCTAAACGGAACGTCCGGAAACTCACTCCGAACAGCAGAAATGAAACTCTCGTAGAGTTCCCCGCTAACTTCATGGCCGCCTATGTCAAGTTGTTTCATCACTTTAATGTACTCGTTTGAGCGTTTTCTACGCAACATTTTATCAAGTACCATTGGCTCAACTATCGTCCTTACTGAAGATATTGAGTGAAGACTTAATGTGCTTAAACTTTCCTGTTTACAGCCGATGTTCAAAATTGGCTTTGGCAACACAACTCCTTTTGTATTGGTCAATGTGTGGTAATACATCGCAACATGTGTCATAGCGTTTATCTATAAATAAACCTATTTTGTGTTTACGCACGTTTACGTCTCCACGCACTTTTCATTTCAACAGTGTTTCCGATTGCGATATTCAGTAAGAAACTGGATTTTCCCCTGTCCCACAAACACCCCTCAGTTCATATCCTCCAACGCGAAACCCCCTCTTTACCTTTACAGAAATTGACTCTACTCCATGAGTTGTACAAAGTCAATCACAAAGGGGGGGTACTTTAGATAGATTTGGTGCTGGACATTGCATAAACATTCGATGGGCATATCTTTACGCACTTGACTGCGGTAACTGATTGATTCAGCTGGTGTGATCTAACAGCAGGCAATGGTGTAGCATCGGTGTTTTGTGCAATGCATTTGAAATAGCTTTGGTGTCTCATTTCTTGGAGTGTTCAATAGCGACCAAGGTTCAAGCACACCAGCAATGATGTTTGAGGTGCTATCTGGCTGCTGATGTGCGCATAGGATTTAATGGCATCGTCAGGTCGTTCGAAACAAATAATAGTCGAACATTTTGGGTGTAAAGTGAAACATGAAGAGGTCTACGCGAATGAGTATCAAGCCGACTTTTCGGGCCGGAGCAAACTGAACGAGTCGCGCTATTTATACAACAAGGAGAGGAACATGCGAGCTTTGCGAAAAGGACATCGTAAGAGGTTTGCCACCAGGGTTGCGTGAAACGGAAGGAGATGGCATCAATCAAAAGGGATTTGGCAAGCATTCCGTTAAGGGCATTACCCTCTGCTCAATTGCTGCAACAATGAACACCGAGCGGCAATTTGTTCAGCCGCGTTTTCTGTCTTCACAATCCCCGGCACCTTAAAGTAGGTGTCAAGATACTGCGGGTATCTTGTTTCTCTTGACATCAGACCAGGACCGAGAATATGGTCATGTCGTAGCGCACAGAAATTTATGGGCTAAACAACAAGTTAACCAGAGGAGAAATGCCGATGAAATCACCAGGTGGTGGAGCCAAGTTCTCAGGCATGAAGAACCGACCTACAAAGTTCAGTTACAGACCTTCTCCCAAACCGCAGTATGGAGGGGGTGGAGGTCAAAACGCTGGGTGCGCCGCTCAAGCATTGATGGTGCTCTTATCGCTGGCCTGGTTGCTCATCTCACTTGTCTAAAGAAGCATAACTTTCATTCGGTTCCACCATTTTCAACTGGTAGAAGTATTGCACTTTGTAAATGATCTTATGACTGATTGATGGCGTTTTGCAGTGCTATATGATGGTTAACTTGCCTCTTATGTAGCCAGGGGTGATGTTACGTAAGCTTCCCCATTAGGTAGAAATTTCATAAAGTGACACTTCCCGGGTTATCAATTCACGATACATCTTTGACGGCATGCCCAAAAGAGAATCATAGGGCTGCTGTGCCATACTTGCGGCAAACCTCGGTGAAAACGACTCCAGCATCGGCTTCCCGAAGAATGGCAAAGGTCTGTGTTTCCTTGAACCCGGACTGCTTAATCCGGACCCCTGGTTGGCAGAAAGTCTAATTCAATCAAATGCCCTCAAAGCGAGGCCGCCTATGGAATCATTTTGGGCCATCAATTTGCTTTACATCATTATATTGTATAGTACTAATGCGACCACGTAACACCTCATCAATTGTTTTGCTTCCATTAAATATAAATTCATCACTACATTTATTCAGTCTGATGACATCCGAACTAAGGTCTCGTATAAATGTTTCTGTCGTTTCAAGAAGGCCTACAAGCCGCTTCTCTACGGAACGTTCCAAGACATCCTTTGCTCGATCGTTCTTTTTAAACATGTTCTCTATTTTTTTAAAATCATTTGTCGCCTGATTGAGAACAGTATTCTGTAACTCAATATATTTAAGTGTTTGGCTGTGCACATACTCCTGAGTTCTTTCTCGTAGATCTAACTGCATATTACTAATAGCACTAATCATCTCCATGTTTAGTTTAGCGTACTCATTCTTATACTTCATAACTGCTTCCGAGAAGACCTTCATCCTCTCAAGATCTCTATCCTTTTTGGCTTCATCAATTTCTGCAAGAATTCTTTCTACTTCAGTTTTCTTGTATACCTCGAGTTCTGCTTCATGTTTCTGCATATCCTTTTCTCTTTTATGTGCAAAAGCTTCTCGAGGCTCATCAAAGAGTAGCCCAGCGAGAGAAGCCAACGGTTTTACAAATATACTTGCAATAGCAGCAATAATGGCCATTATGCTTCCTCTTTCAATTTGGCAATCTCCCGTTCAAACAGTTTTTTATCTTTTTCAACAGCATATACTAATTTGTTGTACTTTAATTTGTTACTGTCGCTACATTTTATTATATGCATTATAGCAGCCTTCTTCTTCTCGAGCAGAGTATATGCAAACTCGCTTCGCTTATACACATGAGAATCAGTGTTCACGCCTTTCAAATACTTTGATATCAAATCACTCATACATGAAAGAAACCAGTTGCGACAGGATACTGACTTTGCGTTGAAACAAGAAAATACTTCTAAGTGATAGTTTAACCATGTAATGAAGTAACAATCAATATACATATTCATTACGACATTATCATTATCATACTTAAACATCGCAGTGAATATATCTGGATTTTCACTGACAAATTCTTCTACTAAAATACTTCTTGCTTTCCTTAGATTACTTAGTAGTTCTTCTAATTCACTCTTTAATATCATTTATATCATTACCTTTTCCTTTTACAGTACTGGCTCCTTTCTTTGCTTCTTTCCTAATAATACCAATTGTATCAACTGTGTGTTCATCAATTAGGTTGCCAGACAGATTTAGACTATTCGTGTAACTGTTTACCAACTCCATGAGCCAGGTTGATGCAACATCAGTGCTTACTTGTGCATCCTTGAGTGTTTGGGAGACCTCGCGCAAAGACTCTGCGAAAAACTTTGTCCGTTCTTTTCTAAGATCCTCCTGCAAATTTGCGGCAAATTTTATCTCTTCTTTGTACTCTTTTACAAGAGACAAATAGTTCTTTTCATATTCATATAGTATACCAAGTCTTTCATGAAGTGAAGAAAGACTGACCATTTCGCATATTCTACCGGCTATTGCCTTAACTAATGGTGCTTTCTCTTTTTCATCGACAGTTGTATTCTCAAGAATACCAGCAACTTCGCTTTCAATCTTCTCCGTGTAGTCTTGTTTTGCATTCAAAGTATTGATTGACATCGTGTATACAACCTTCCCAGTGAGTGATTTAAAGAGGTCCAACTCTCTCTTGAGAAAATACGTTGAGGATACCCTCTTAGTCAATGGAAGAAATATGTGCTGATAAAAAAGGGGGAGTAGGTCAACTCTGATGAAGGTGCAGAAATCAGCTGCAAGGAAACGGAAAAGGTATGTTGAGATAATGATCTCTAAACCAGGAAGCGTCTGTCTTTTAGAAAAGGCTTTTGTTGGCTGGAGGTCTCACTCTTACAAATGCCCTTTAAACGGAGAAGCCAACATTTCCAGTTCTAACAACGCACAGCCAGACATACATAAAATACCGATAGTACTATACTGTTTATATACTATGATTGAATTCATAGTATGTGTTACTTGTTGTTGTATCTGTAACTATTGCATCAACTAAAGGACATACTATTGCAACATCTGTTTGTGACCAAAATTGTTTTAGAAAAGGCCAAGCATCACAAAATGCTTTTGTACGTACTAATTTACCATCATACGTTCTTACTGATACCCATGAGTTGAGCTTATGGCAGCTAATATATTCTATTCGTTCATCGAAATCTTTACCACATAGCTCATCAGCCCATCCTTCTTCTTTTGAAGTAGCCCATATTGAAAAAAGAGCTTTAGAAAACACTTGCAATGCTGACGGTTCAATGGGAAGGCTATTTACATCAATATTAATTGTTTTCAGAAGTGGTTCCATAGATAATATGTCTCCTAATAGCAGACATGAATTGTACTTAAGAGACCACAATGAATCCTGATTCTGTCTATTCTGTGAATTTAGGAGTTTACAGTTTATTCGATATGTTAGAGAAGTATACAAAATTGCTATCAGAGAGAGGAAAAAGGCAAGTATTGGGATAATGTTCTGTACGATAAAGATAAGGTCCATAATACACTCCTTTCCAGAGTACTGACATGAAGCATTCATTTCACAAATGGGCTTGTCAAGAGAAATCAAACTGCTATAATAGCCTATAGGAATGTATGTTCTAAAAGGGAAACGGAGGTCCTATGACTGAAACAAAATTGGTCGCTCAGACTGCAGTCACCTCTCTCGATGTTGCGAATCTCAAGAAGAATCCTGCGGCTCTATACCTGCTGTCTTTGCGGAGCGCGACCGGTCGCTACCAGATGATGCGGAAACTACAGAAGGTCGCAAGGATGTTCGGCGGCGAGTCATGGCAATCGTTTGCCTGGGCAAGTCTGGACTCTGTTCACGTAAATGCAATCATCACGAAGCTGGCTCAGGACTACAAACCTTCCTACGTGAATACGATTCTTGCTGCCCTCAGGGGAGTGATGGAGATTGCCTATGACCATCTGCTCATTGGAGAGAGTACTTACAGACTTATCAAAAAGGTCAAGCGTGTCCAGGGTGGTGAAACCGAGCCAACTGGAAGATACATTCCTTCCGGAGAGCGCACTGCCTTGATGGAGATTTGTCTGTCGGACTCTTCACCGGCAGGGTTTCGGGACGCTGCAATCCTTGTTTGTGCTTACCCAGGAGGGCTGCGCCGGGCGGAAATTGCCGGACTGAATAGGGAGGACATCATTGATGGGGATGCTTTAACGTTGAAGGTGAGGGGAAAAGGAAAGAAGAATAGAAGCGTTTTCATGGATAATGGCGGTGCCGACGCCTTGAGAGATTGGCTGACCTTGCGGGGTAGTGAAGATGGACCACTTTTCTTTGCTGGAAGAAAAGGAGGGTCACTGATTGAGGGTCAGAGGATAACCGGTCAGAGTGTTTACGAAATGCTTAAGCGAAGAGCTGTGGAGGCGGGAATTCGAGATTTGGGGACACACGATTTTCGACGTACAACTGCCTCCGACCTTCTGGATATCTCTGATGCGGTCACTTGTGCAGGATACCTGGGACATTCGAGCACGAACATTTTGAAAATCTACGATAGGCGTGATGAGCGTGCCAGGAAGAAGGCAGCACAGGGTTTGCATATTTCTTATCGTCAGCGTGATTTCGTTCAATAACAGTCGACATGACCCAAGAGCAAGGAGGTAAGATTTGGAAGTGTATTCGATTGAGCGAGATGCAATGATGAAAAGATATGGGAATCTGTTCAACGAACTGGTGGTTCTTCTATTGGAATGGGACCCGATGAAAATTGACTATTCTCATCTTCACGGGCGGTTTGACGTATACGCACCGGAGGCCACAACAATTCTTCCGCGCCTATCTTTGGAAGCTCACGGTGAAGACGATGTTCAACAAATTCTGGCAGAAGAACTAAAGCATTGGTTCACTGATTTGAGTGACAGGGAGCAAAGGAAAATCCAGGAAATGACACCGAAGGTTTGGATGCTTTGGCAGACTTACCCGGAGTTCCACTGCTCACTAAACCAAAGAATGTGAAGCAGAGATTCATGAAACCGAAAGCCATGCAGGATGACAGAGAACAGGTTCATGGCGAGTTCTTCTTCCGGGGAGAGCTGATTGAGTTTCACGGTCCCTGTGTATCCCTGGAAGAAGTGGTTCTTCCTGAGGGAGTGAAAATTGAACCATGGGCTGAACTGCCGACGATGGTTTGGTTGAAGTATCGGGGCGTTACTATTGCTGGCCCTTGTAAGAAAAAAGTGATGTATAGTTTTGTGTTTGCTCACGCCGGAGCGAAGCTTACAGTCTCGCCGGTTGAAACTTTACAATCTCGCCGGAGCAAAGTTTACAGATTCGCCGGTCGAAAGTTTACAGTAGCTACACGGCAGGCCGAAATTTCCTTGAATCCATTGAAAGAATAAACCGACAGCGACGAAGTAGCTCTCCCATTATCATCTCCAGAAAACTGGAGGTGAGAATGGCAAACAGGAGAACTTCGTTGAGGAAAATCAGGAGACTGATAAAGGCACTGAGAGAGGGAGTTACGGGTTCCCGTAACCTCTCTCAGTATTGCGGGCTTTCACATACCCATGTGATAGCAATACAAAAGAGAATTGAGCAGAGTTCATTCTTTTTGAAAGAGTTGACGCTGCTTGATGACCAAGCTCTATCAGCAATAGTATTCCCGCCGGAGCCGATGCTGTTGTACAGCAAGCCCTTGCCTGATTTTGAGAAGATTCGCGATCTTCTCAGCCAGCGGAAGAAGACCGGTATCACCAGAACACTTCTCTGGCAGGAGTATCGTGAG
>CAZUXA010000043.1:0-10833 GCA_964624405.1 uncultured bacterium
GCGACAGGTTCTTCCTGAACCTCGGGCTCTTCGGCGGGAGGCTCCTCTTCCGTAACTTCGGGCTCTCCGGTGGAGGCCTGTTCCTCAGCCTCGGCCTCGGACCCGCCGAAGATCGAGGAAAGGTCGGCTTCCTGCCCGGGCTCTTCCGATGACGGATCTGTTTGGGCTTCAGTTCTGGGTGGGCCGAAAATGGAACTGAAATCCAACGGGGCTTGATCCTGCTCCTGATCATCGCCCCCGAAAATCACCTTGATTCCCGAATCATCATTATCGGGTGCGGGTTCGCCGGGCGGGGGAGACTGCCTGAAAACGCTGTTCAGGTCTTCTGCCGGCGCTTCTTCCCGCTTGCCGGTACCGCCGAAGATGGAGTCGAGATCAATTGAGGGCCTTACCTCATTTTTCTTCTCTTTCTCATCAGGGGCTATGCCCATGGTGGACAGCAGTTCCTCAACCCCTTCAGTTTCGGCTTTGCCGTTCATTCCGATTTCCTGAAGAAGTCTGTCAACGCCGTCTTCGTCACCGGCTATCTCATCCTGCTCGCCGGGTACATCCGGGAACAACTGAGAACCGTTTGAAACCTTGTCAATCTGCGCTTCACCCGCATCAGGCGCGCCGGGTTTCTCAATCCTGGCCAAGGCGACTCTGGCGCCGTGGTGACCGGGGTTGATATCCGCCACCACCCGGTAGTTATCAAGGGCAAGCTCGAAGTCGCCAAGTTCCTCGAGAACCTGCCCGAGACGGAAATGGGTGTAGATGTTGTTGATCTCCAGGGTGGAAAGGGCTTCGAGCTGTTCCCTGGCCTCCTCCCACAAGCCAAGGCACATACAGGCGTCTGCCAGAAGGCTTCTTGCCCGTGGGCGGGTTCCTATAAGATCTGTGGCCTTAAGCAACAGCTCTCTGGCCTGTTCGGCAAGACCCCTGGCCAGATAGCCTTCAGCGTCTCTGCACAAGGCTTCGTAGGTGTCGCTGGTGAATGAATCGGCCATGCGGTTCCCCTAACGGTTATGAATCTATCTTAAAGAAAGTAATACCCATCGGGAAAACAATGCGGACAGCTTTCGGAAAGCAACCCTTCCGATAACTGCATGCGGCTCTGGCGGAGAGGGAGGGATTCGAACCCTCGAGAACGCAAGCGCCCTACACGGTTTCCAACCGTGCTCCTTCGACCAGCTCGGACACCTCTCCCCAGGAAACCGGGTGGTATTCATAGGTAAGGGGGAGGTATTTGTCAACAATCGGGCAGGGAGAGACCACGGGTTCTGATTCGGGTCTGCCGCCTGCGGCAGAACACCCGGTACCCGGTCTTACGATGTGTATCAACTCGGTATTGTTTTTCGTGAAACTTGCCCTTACATTACCTATTGTTCAGCTCTGAATTCGCCGGATGGCCCGGTTTGAAATTCTCTGCTTCAGCAAAACGTCTGGAGGTGCAAAATGATGAAAGTGGTTCTGCCACTGCTTCTGCTGGCGGTGGGAATATCCTTCGCCGCGGATAGAACCGTTCTCTTCGAGTACTTTACCCAAACTGGTTGAAGCTCTTGCTACAACAGTTGGTCAACTGTCAAGAGCACACTTCAGCCCCTGGTGGACGCCGGTTCCGTGGCGCCCCTCTACCTCTTCTACAACGGTCCCTACTCCAACGCCTTCTGCAGCGGCCGCTTCAGTTTTTACGGAGTCACCGGAACCCCAACGGTAAAAATGGACGGCTTCACCGTCTCATCCACCCCCTCGAGCTACCCCGGTTCGGTCAACAACAGGCTCGCCGTCCCGAGCCATGTCGACTTCGACATAAACATTGTGGGTAACGCATCCGGGGGAATCGGGTATTACAGCATCACCGCCGAGCAGGATCTTGGAGTAAGCGGTCAAATCAAGGTGTGGTCCGTGATCATCCAGGACGATTTCATCGCCTCCGGAGCAGGATGGGGCGGCTATTCCGGCATGGAGATGAGATGGATGCCGGTTGCATGGCCTCTGGGAACCCAGGGGCAGGTCGTGACCTTCTCGGGGCCCTACCCCCAGACCGTGCATCTGATGGGCAACTACACCCTTGACCCCTCCCAGCACATCTTCGACAATCTCAATGTTGTCACTTTCGTGCAGCTTGGAACCGGAACCCGGGAAGTCCTGAACGCCAATTACATGGATCTGCCGGATACCGCGGCGGGTATCTACGAAGACCACACACTGCCGGTTGGCGGCTCCGCCTTCCTGCATGTGGGTCCGAACCCTTCCAGCGGCACTTTCTCCGTGACATCCGTCGTGCCGGATGGACAGACCGGAACCGTCTCGGTTTTCGACCTGAGCGGAAGAACGGTGCAGAGTTTCTCCGGCGGCGGCGTTTCCAATGCCGTCATTGAGGAAACCGGGCTCTACTTCGTGCGCCTGGTTACCAGCGGCGGAGTGGTGGTGAACCGCCAGATCGCAGTGGTCAGGTAGAAATGCCTTTCCCCGGGGGGCGCCTTCGGGCGCCCCTCCCCTTATTCGACAAGCGCTCTCAGTTCTGTTATCACCCGGGGCAGCGGAAGGCCCACCACATTGTACCAGCAACCCCTGATCTTCCGGACGAACACGCCGCCCGAACCCTGGGCGCCGTATGAACCCGCCTTGTCCATGGGCTCGCCGGTCGAGACGTAATACCGGATCTCGTTCAGGGTAAGATCCCTGAAGAACACCCGGGTTTCCTCGTGAAAGACGCTGCGCCTTTCCCCGGCAAGAAGACAAACGCCTCCGAACACGGAGTGGGTTCTGCCCGAGAGCGCGCTCAGCATCTCAATGGCTTCCTTTTCATCTTCAGGCTTGCCCAGAGGTTTTCCGTCGAGGAAGACCATGGTATCCGCTCCGAGAACTATGTGATCCGGGTACTCCGGCGCCACCGATTCGGCTTTGCGGGTGGCCCAGCGGGTTACCACGGCTTCAGGCGTTCCTTCAAAGCCGTTCTCCTCCACCCCTGAGGGATGGATGATGAGTGGAATGTTCAGACCAGTGAGGAGATTCTTCCTGCGGGGTGAGATGCTTGCGAGAACCAGGGGGGTTTTCAGCGGATACCAGGGGTTCACCGGCCGTTCTCCGAGGGGGAATCCACCATGATGGTAACCGGGCCATCGTTGACGAGGCTGACCCGCATAGCCGCTCCGAACACTCCCTCACTCACCTTGATGCCTGCTTCGCTGATCTTCTGTATGAAAACCCTGTAGAGCATGTTCGCCGTTACGGGTGGGGCCGCGGCCACAAAGCTGGGGCGCTTGCCCTTCCGTGTGTTCGCATGGAGGGTGAACTGGCTCACCACAAGCATTTCGCCATCTATATCCGCCAGTGAAAGGTTCATAAGACCGTCATCGTCGGGGAAAACCCTGAGGCCCACCAGCTTTTCCCGCATCCAGTCCAGATCTCTCGGGGTGTCTTCCTGTCTGAAACCCACCAGCACCAGCAGCCCTGCTCCGATGCAAGCTTCGGTTTTCCCCCCGACCTCCACCGACGCAGAGGATACTCTCTGAACCAGAGCCTTCATTCCGGAAGGTCTTCCCTTGCCGCCATAACCAGCCCCGGCACCGCCACCACGAGACCGGCGATGCTTGCCAGCCCCAGGGAAAGCCCGAACAGCTGCAGGATTCTGCCGGTTCGAAACCGCCGGACATTGCCCCTGTGCGCAAGCCTTGCGACGCTTCCCGCGACCAGCAGGCCGACTCCCGCCCATCTCAGTGGAAACAGACCGGAAAACACAGTGGCCCTGAGAAGGAAAGAGTCTACCGCGCTGACCAGCAGCACCGCGTAGAGGGCGGTTCTGTCCGCGCCATGCTCCCCGCCGCCGGAGGCGGACCAGAACAGGTAGACCAGAACCACGGCAAGGCTTACCTGGAAATCAGGATTGTGAAGCGGAAGCGACGAGATGTCTATGAGGCCCGTTAACGCAAGAACGGCCAAAACCGCTATCGGCAGGATGTAACGAACAACTTTCACTGTTCTGCCTTTCAGCGCACAAGAACAAAGGTGACGCGGTGAACCGTGTTGCCCACCGTGACCAGACCCATGTACACTCCCGAGGCCGCCTGCGCACCCGACATGTCCCTTCCGTCCCAAAGAAAAGCGGCTTGGGGAAGAGGCGCCCTGTAAGAACCGGTTGGAAGGTTCTCTCTGGTCTGGGTGGCAACAACGGTACCATCAACAGAGAACACCGAAAGTGTGGCGGTCAGCGGACCATCCTCCACATCGAAACCGAAAAAGACCCCTCCCATGGATGGGTTCGGGAAAACCGTCGGCTTCATACCGGTGAGATTCGAGGGGTTGACATAGAGAACCACCTCTGCTCCGTACTCGCCCAGAGAACCGCTTTCGGGAATGGGCAGACCCCATTGCCCGGAGGCTCCTGTCACAGTGAAGCTTCCAAGTAAACCCGGTTCAATCGCGAACCATCCCAGCGAGTTTGTCACGGCGTATGCGCTGTTCGTATTCTGGATTACCTGGACGGTGTAATCACCCAGCGGCTCTCCGGTGTCCGACCTTCGAACGATTCCTGTAACCGATCTGTGTTTCATGGCCGCTGCTGCATCGATGATACCCCAGCCGTAATCGTTGTCCGGTGAGCCGGTCAGTGAAGCGGTGGCTTTCAGGGCTTCCATGATCCTTATCATCGACCATTCCGGGTGAGCCTGGCTGATGGTGGCGAAAGCGCTGGCAACGATGGGTGTGGCGAAGGAGGTTCCGTTGCCCGAAGAGTATCCGCCGTTTAGATTGGCAAAGATGGTGGCTTCACCCCGGGCGCATCCGTCGGGTTTGACTCTGCCGTCGGCGGTGGGTCCCCGGCTTGAGAATGCCGAAAGCTGGCCCAGGCTGTTCACAGAGCCTGCGGCGAAAACCGAGTCTCCATCCGCCGGCGCAACCATGGTGGTCTCTCCGGGACCCTGATTTCCCACGGCATTCACCACGATCACGCCCCGGGATGCGGCAATTCCGGCAGCCACGGTGGTAACCGCAGTTTTGCCGTCCATTTGCCAGGGTTCATACCAGTCGATGTAACCCAGGCTGCTGCTTACAATCATTGCGCCGCCCTGTTCGCACCACTCCAGCCCGAAAACCCAGAAATCCTCCTCCTGGGGATATTCATCGGCGATATCTTCGGTTCGCGCGAGAAGAAAGCCCGCTTCCGGCGCTCCGCCGATATAGAGCCCCGGATCGTAGCCGGCGATGATGGAGAGAACCTTTGTCCCGTGATCAGCGGTGCCCGGGGGATCCCCGGGCTCGAATCCCACATTCCCATCGTTTCCAACGAAATCCCAGGTTCCGATCACCTGGGTTTCATCGAAACAGCGGTGAAACAGTTCAAAGCCGGAATCAAGAACCCCTATCACTATCCCGGAACCGAAAAAGCCCCTTTCATGCATTCCGGCTATCCCGGCCTGGGTCAATTGAGCCAGGGAGAGGCCGTGGGGATCAGGCTCAGAACGGGTATCGAAGGGCTGATATGTCGACCGCCCAACGGGGCGCACGGATTCCACGAAAGCAGCGGCTCTGATTCCGTCGATGGCGTCAGCCTCGAGAACAACGCTGCAGGCGTTCAGATAGCGGGACACACCGGCAACACCGCGGTTGGCGATGACTTCCACGGAATCGATGTACCCGATCCATGGGTCCAGATCGAACACATCCGCTTCGAGGGCTCCCACAGAGGCCCTTCTGGCCGCGGAAGGCCCGGTTCTGACAATGTGAGCCGCGGATTCCAGGCGTTCCTCCAGATCGGGACCACGGTCGGAGAAGAAAACCCAGTATCGGGTATCCGCCCTGCCCTGATGCAGAGCCCCTCCCGCAAGAAGAAGAACCGCTGTTAAAAACCCGGCGGAAGGTGAGCAGCGATCAGTTTTCAGACTGGTCGTACCATTTCCAGATATACCACTCGCCCTGAGGATCGGTTCTGCAGACAAAAAGTGCTTCTCCCGAAGCACGGAAACCCTCGACTCCGCCGCCGCCGCCGCCAAGATTGGTGTAAACCTTGAGGTCGAATGTGCGGGGAAGAGCCCAGCTCTGCCCGGTTGGATCGCTGAGGTCGGGGTATTCAGTGGTGCCCATCAATAGAAGTTCGATCTGCTCGACAGCGTTGAACATGGCCTCGTGGAACTCTTCCTCTTTGTCGAGACCCCAGTAGGTGTCGATGAAGCCGTCGCCGTTGTAGTCTTCCCAGTCGCTTTCGAGAAGATGGAACTCGTAGTCGTCTCTGAAGCATGCGATGTATCGGCCGAGATCACGGTTCACATACGCAAGCTGCAGATTCGCCACAACCTTCCAGGCGCTGTCCGCAGGCTGATGGTATACCGGAGGCGGGTTATCGTCCGGGTTTTTGTCGGGGCTGAAGAGGCATCCGGTGAGAGCCAGCAATCCAACAAGAAAAACCGTCAAGCTTCTGATGAAAAATCTGCTTTTCACGGTTGGCATCCTTTCTCGCATGGCACGATACATTGGAAGATTGCATGGAGGCGCGGTAATGTCAAGCGATTTTCGTACCCCGGGAATACGAACCCATTCCCGGGTGTAGATGGGGCAGCGGTGCCGTTGACTTGAACGCTGCATCGGTGCAGTTTAGGTTCTGTGTGCGATTACCGTCGGGAGGGTGATGCTGCATTCTCTGTCAGTGCTGGTCATGGTTTCGATTCTGGTGGGTTCATCGGTTGATAACGCCATTTCACTTTACGAAATGGGGGATATTCCCGGTGCCATACTCCACCTCGAAGAGCTGCTGAAAGACGGCAGTCTCTCACTTGACGAAGAACTGAGAGCCTGGAACAGGCTTGGGAGCGCCTACTACGCCATGGGAAACATGGACAAGGCCCGGCACGCCTATGCAAGGCTTCTTACGCTTGATGTGTATTACGACCTGGGGCCCAGGGCAAATCCCAGGCTGCGCAACCTTCTTGCCCAGGTCCGGGAAAGCACCATGGCCACCGCCATGGTAAGAAGCAACCCAAGCGGTGCCCTGGTAACCATGGACGACGAACTTCTGGGAGTAACTCCGCTGATGATAGACGGCCTGGTGGGTGGAAGAAACTACAGCATCAGAGTGTACCAGGTGGGTTTCGAGACCGAAACCTATTCGCTTGCCGCGCAGCCCGGCTTCAGCCACATGCTCGAGTTCTCCCTTGATGCCCCCACAATAGCCTCCGCGGCTTCGTCAGAGGTTCTCGGCTCCGATGAGAGTGTTTCCTCCCCGCTGCTCGCCCAGTCATCTTCCGAAGACAGCCCGTCTTCCGGGCAAGGGTCTTCAACGGTGGCTGAAACCCAGCCGTCTTCCAGCGGAGCATCCACCGCTCCCCGCTCCACCGATGAACTCATCGCGGCCCTCACCCAGGGCGGCCGTGGCATAGACATGGCATCCATCGCCGGTTCGGGGTCGCTGCTCAGCGAGAGTTCTCAGCAGACTACCGAGTTTGCCGGCTCCTCTTCCGCACAGAGCCTTGTGGGCCTTGGCCAGTCCGGTATTCCGGTAAGGGCTGAAGAGGGGTTGAGCCATGTGATGGTTTTCAGCGAAGTCGGTCAGATGACTACGGCGGAAGCTTCAAGCGGAGCAAACTATTCTTCCAGGTCCGGAGATGAGATCATGGAGGTTCTATTCGCAAAACAGGAGCAGGTGCGCTACATTTTCAACAAACACCTGAGAAACGATCCACTCCTGGCCGGCACCGTTGAGGTGGAAATGGTCATCCAGCCCAGCGGAAGGGTGACCGATGTCGCCATCCTCAGATCAACCATGTACAACCAGGCCTTTGAACTCGAGCTTACCAGAGCCATAAACACCTGGAGGTTCGGAAGCGTAAACGAGAATGAAGGCCCGCTGATTCTGCAGTTTCCCTTTAACTTCCAGTAGAGTTGCTTTGCCAGAAAGGTCCGGGAATGTCTGAAAGAGTGATGGATATTCTGCGGGGATGCGACGCCCTTCTCGAAGGTCACTTCCGCTACACGTCGGGAAGGCACGGAGCCGTTTACTTCGAAAAGATAAGAATCGCCGGCCGGCCGGATCTCGCCATGGAACTTGGAAGGCTGACCGCCGACCTGTGGAGGGATGAGCCGCCAAACCTTGTTTGCGCGCCTGCCTACGGAGCCATCGTATTCGGTTTCGCCGCCGCGTATCACCTCGGGTTGCCCTTCGCGTTTCTTCAACGGGACGGCAATGGCAGGATGGCGGCAAGACCCGGCTTCATGCCTCTTCTTGAGGGAGCCGGGGTGTTGCTGGTCGAGGATGTGGTCACCACCGGAGGCAGTGTGATGGAGTCCATCGCCGCCCTGGAAAGCGCCGGCGCATCCGTAAAGGGGGTTTCCCTGCTTGTGGACAGAACCGGTGGAGCGTTCAACCCCGGAGTTCCCTGCAGGTCTCTGTTGCAGGTTACCGCGGAGAGCTGGCCTGCGGAGGATTGTCCTCTGTGCAGGAAAGGCATCCCTCTGTCGATTCCGGGGTCATCGGGGAAGCGCACGGACAGCAGGCAGGATGTTGATTGAAAAACCGGCTGAGCTGGTTGTACAACTCCGGTGATTTCTCCATCATCTGCTGCGGTTTTTCGAAGAAGTACTCCACCGCGCAGGCAAAAAACTCCGCCGGATTGGTTCCCGCGTAGGCCCTGAGAAATGACCTGCCCCGGTGCACCCTTTCGAACTCCTTCTGCATCACCGATACCCAGGGCCGGTACGAGCCCAGATCAAGTTCGCCGGGAATACCGTCGGGTCTTACTCCATCCAGAACATGCGCGAACTCATGATAGCCAACATTGAATCCATCGTTGTCAAACTCGAAACTGCGCAGCAGGTGGGGCAGGGACAGAATAACTCCGCCCTGGGAGTGCACCATTCCCGCGGCTTCGGTGTTACTGGCTTTAACGGAGTATGTACCGTCGGTGGTGAAGGCGCCGGGATAGATAAGAATTTCTCCGAAATCGTGGAACTCCCAGGCGGGCCTGCGGAAAACCAGGCGAACAGCCGTCGCGGCAACAAGAACCTGAACAAGCGGAGTCACCTCAACCCCGGCAACCCCGGTTATCTTATGTTCATTCAGGAACACAGCGATCTGGGTTTCATACTCCCTTTTCTCCTCGGGGCACAGAGCTCCGTAGTAAGACACCTTTTCCACCAGAACATCAACAAGTTCGGGAGAAAGCCCCCGCTTCTGGATACTTCTGCGCTTCATGTACTTGCGGAGATTCAGGATGAACACTCCGCCTCCGGTGAACCAAACCGCCGGAACAAGCCACAAAGCCCTTTGTCTGGCCAGAGGGGGGATGGAAAGAAGCAGGCACACCGCTGAAATCCACAGCGCTGTGCCTGCAATCTTCCTTGAGGGGAATATCTCCACGCTTTAGCCCGATATGAAACTGCGCTCCACCATGATGCGCTTCAATTCGGATTTGAAGATCTCCCGATCCACCAGTTCACTTTTGAGTTCTACCTTTGCCTCGGTCAGCTGGCGTTTTTCAAGTCTGAAGGTTCTGAACGCCCTTCTGTAGGCCTCTCTGGCGGAGTGAAGCTGCTCTGGTTTGGCCTTCTCGTCTGATTGAAGGTGTTCAAGCGCATCTTTTGCCTTGAGAAAAGCAGCCTTGGCTTCAGCGGCCTGAATGCTTTCCTGCTTGACTTCGCTTTGAAACTGGGCGATTTCCTCTTCGCTGAATTTCATTTCCGCCTTGATCCTGGTTTCAAGATCGTCAAGCATGGGGGCAATGTACTCCCTGAGATCATTCACATACCCTGCGTAGCGGGCTACGGTTTCCGTCAGCTTTCGGCTTCGGCGGGTATTCTTCAGATCGTGAATCCTTTCCTGCCATGTATGAAGCTGCTGAAGGCTCTGGCTGAGTTCACCTCTCAAGGCGTTCTTCACATGAATGTCGGTTTTCAGCCGGCGTTCTTCGGCGGTGCGACTGCTCATTCTATCCTCTTCCCGGTATTGCTGAACATTGAATCACGATTGCAGACAAGGCGGTTTATGCCATGCCGGCCGTCGACCGTCAAGGCTGGCTGCTCTTCTGAAGGCTTGGGTAACCTTTGGTTATCCCTTCCCGAGGGTCAAAACCAAGCCTTTCCGCCGCGGTTAGAACAGCTTCAGGAGTATCTCCCTCCAGTTCCACGAACTTCCCGAAGGAGAGGGTGTCCAGGCAGGCAAGAACTCCGCAGGGAAGCAGCCATGTATCACGGTGTTTCCCATACTCCAGAACGGGGCTGTATCCCAGCGCGGACAGCATGGCAATTCCATCCTCCAGGGTTGTTTCAATGGGGGTTTCAATCTCCCTGCGCCCCTTCACGCCCTGGCATTCAAGGCGCTGTTTCACGGTGAGAGTCACACCCTTTTCCGTCTGGCGCAGCCTGAGAACAACGCCTTCCAACCTTAGTTTCCCCTGGATGTTGTCGAAAAGCAGGTTCCTTTCGTCTCCTCCGCCAAGGTGTTCCGCTCCGGTGGTAGAGAACAGCGGTGGAAAATCATCGAAGTCCTGGACCCGGAACTTGATCTCGAACTCATTCCTCATGCTGGAACTCCCCCTGACCTTTGACCTGAAGCCGGTCATTGGATAGATTTGCACACGCGCGGAGGACTAGTCTAATTGGTAAGGCAGCGGACTTGAAATCCGCCGGGCTCTGCCCATCGGGGTTCGAGTCCCCGGTCCTCCGCCAGACTTTCAAACAGGGATAAATATGTCAAGTTCCATGTATCTTGGTGACAAGCAGCTTATCGTAACGGGGGACAGGGTTCTGGTAAGCCCTCCCACCGCGGGGATGCGAACCGATTCCGGTCTGTATCTTCCGGATTCCGCCCAGGACAGCAGAAAAGTATCCGGAGGGTGGGTGGAAGCGGTGGGGCCCGGTTACCCT
>CAZUXA010000044.1:0-9755 GCA_964624405.1 uncultured bacterium
CTGGACAAGAGAGTGGGGAGCCTCAATTGAGAACTACGGGAAAACCATCTTGTTCAAGAATGGCGAGATAGTTGTGTTTACGAGAGGCACCGATGATACGCTGGCAACACAGGGCCCCCATCTTCTCTTCTACGATCTTGAGGGCAACTACATTCGAGGCACCGACTACCCTGAACTGAACTACATCTTTCCCGGGGACATGTGCCTTGCATCGGACAGTGGATTCATCTTCGTCACAAAGACATTTCCCAGCATCTCGCACACTGATCAGTACGGTGAGATCATGTGGAGGCACAGTATCGAGGCCAACCCGAACGATGAGAACGAAGGCCACTGCATCAGGCAAACCATGGACGGGGGATATGTCTTCTCCGGCTGGGACGGGTACTTCGGTGGCCCCTGGGACGAAGGCGGTTCCGGAGGGAACACCCTGGACTACAGGGAGGGCTGGCTTGTCCGATTCGATGCTGATGGGAATGAACTGTGGAACTTCAACAATACTGTGAGCCACCACAACTTCTTCTATTCCTGTGTTCAACTCCCCGAGGGGGGCTACATAACCGGAGGGACCTGGACCGGTACCGGTTACCTTGTGAGATATGCACCCGAGACCGGCATAGAGGGTGGAGACGTCATTCCAGGCATTACACTTGAAGCAACCCCGAACCCGTTCAGCGGGAGTCTTTCCGTAAGTTTCAGCCTGTCCCAGCCTTCACAAGTGAACCTTGAGGTTTACGATCTCTCGGGGAGGCTTGTACAGAGTCTTCTGTCGGAGGAAGCCGTTCCCGGGCTTCACTCCGTTGACTGGAATCCTGATACTCCTGTGCCCTCAGGGTGTTATCTGATTCGGCTTGTTACATCTGAAGGTACAGCAACAGAGAATTGCGTTCATCTGAGATGAGAATGTTTTGGAATCAGGGAGTGCCCCCCTTAATGGTGTTGAGCCAGATAATTGGCGCCTCGTTCCGCTACCCTCTCGAAACTCTCATCCCCTGATTTCACAATCATCAGAACCCTTCCAGCCATCGAATCTGAGCTGAAACCCCGGAAGACATTCCGCAATCCTATGGTTTTTGCCCTTGAACTTGCTGAGGAACTGAAGCGCGACGGTATCTCCAGAGCTGAACTGGCGAGAAGACATGGTTTGTCCAGGGCCAGGGTTACTCAGTGGTTATCCTTGTTGGAGCTTCCCAGGCTTGAGATCGAGAAGGTTCTGGCGATGGGGGACTACTGGGATAGGAGGCTGGTGACGGAGCGGGGGTTGAGGAGAAGCCTGAGGGGTGCCCCTTCTGCTCGCTACTCCTGAAGAAGGGTGAGGCGTTTGGAGATCCCCTGTTCTCCCACCACGGTGTAGGCACCAACTGGGAGCCTGGTTCCTGTTGATCCGGTTCCGTCCCAGAACCCGGTACCTTCCGTGAGAAACACCCGGGCAACCTCCCGCCCCGCCAGGTCGTAGACCTGCAGTGTCGTTGCTTCGGCACCCTCAAGGAAGAACTGCACGCCTCCACGGACGGGGTTCATGGACACCGAGAGGAAAGACGCGGGAGGAACAGGCTCGGCCTGCCCCTCCAGCCCGAGGGATGAATAGTCGAACCAGCCGAAGGTGGGGAAGTAGCCGTAGACAGGTTCCAGATACCCCGCCTTGTAGACGATGTAGAGGTTTCCCTCCTCGTCCACGACACCGTCAACGGCGCTGAGCATCTGAGGGTCCTCATCGGTGTAGCCGATCCGGCTCTCGTTGACGTAATTCCCGTAACCGCTGTATACGAGATGGAACCTGCCCGACTCATCCCTGACAAGGCGATTGAGCCCGCTGTAGTGGACAGGTTCTTCCGTCACGGCCACCGGTGTACTCCAGCCGGGGCCGGGGATCACCGAGGAGAGGCAGAGAAGCAGCGCGAAGGATATCATTCCAGTGTGCCCGTCCTTCCTTCGTTCTGCTGGAACTGGGGCCAGCGGGTGCAACCTGCGGTGAGGGTCCCAACTCCCAACAGTGCAGCAGGCCGTCACTGGTTCCGAACACGATCTGGATTGTGCCGTCATGCTTATTACTCGGATCCCACGGTGGATTCCAGGAAGATCGCGAAACACCGGAACGACATATTTCGGTTGTATCAGGTCATCGATCCCGGGGTGGTTCTGCGGGTTCCCACGAAGGTTCACGGTGATCTGTCGGTTTTCTTTGAAGCCATGGCCCACGAAGACATCGACGTTGGGAGCCTTGGACTCCGGGGCACGAACAGGGATTCCGTTCTCGCTGATCTGCGCACGAAGTACCTTCGGTCTCAGGTGATGCGTCTTTCCTTTTCAGGAGGATGCCCCGGGTCCTTCGGGCGGAATTGACCCCGAATCCCGTTCGACCCGGCGCAGAAGGCGCAGCCCTTCCACGGCGTACCCGGGGAAATCCTCGTAGAGGCCCAGGCTTTCGGCCTCCACGGCCACCTGTTCGAAGGCCCATGGGGGGTCGTGGATCACGATGCAGTCAGGCTGGTTCCGGGTAAGCCAGCTCCTGACGTCCCTTCGTGCCAGCGCTTCGGCGTTCCCCTCGGTGACCAGGCCCAGGATGTCCACCATGGTCCGATCCGGGCAGTACCATCCGATGGCCCCGATCTCCGCCGCGGCCACGATGGCCTCGGGGGGGCAGTGCCCTTCTATGAAGGACGCCGTGGAACGGTACTCCACCGCGGGCCCGAGCCTCGAAACGGTCCGGTACGCCAGCACGGCGGAGGAGACCAGGATCAGGGCGGCAAGGACGCCGGAAAGCCCCAGCGCCAGCTGCCGGCGCGCCGGTTCCCGGAGGGACCGGCACCGGGCGAGGATCCCGGAGAGGCCCGCGGCGGCGTAGCCCAGCCCGAAGTAGTAGAAGGGCGCGTAGTACCAGTGGTAGTAGGGCGCGTTGAGGAGGGCGAAGACCCCGCCGTGCAAGAGGAGGTACCCGAGGATCAGGCGGTGGGCCAGCCTGCCCCGCATCTCCAGAGCGCCCGTCACCGCAAGGGCGGCCACAGGGAGGAACAGCCACGGGTACCCCCCCCAGAACAGGCCCCCGTGGCGGCGGACGTCCAGGAATGCCCGGGGCCAGGGTCCCCAGTAGCCGGAAAGGCCCTGCCCCAGTTTGGCCGTGAGGGTGTGCAGGGAGGAATTGTCGTAGTAGAGGTTCTTGAGGACGGAAGCCAGCACCAGCGGCGCCAGGACGGGCACCGCCAGGTTCAGCCTGCTCTTGAGCCCCTTGAGGCCGTGCCGCCGGGTCAGTTCCCACAGGACCGCCGCGAGGAGGAAGAGGCCGCTGTCGATCCGGGTGGCCAGCAGAAGCCCGAGGATCCATGCCAGCAGCGTATGCCGTTCCTTCATGAAGGCTGCCACGGCAAGGATGATCAGCAGCAGCACGAGGTGCGTTTCCAGACCGAAACAGCAGTAGAAGAAGGGGGAGGCCGTCACCAGGCCGATGGCCAGGAATCCCGCCAGCCTCCGGCCCGTTGCCCGGGCGATCACGTACTGCAGCCCCCCCGCCGCCGCCAGAAGGGATGCCCCGCAGAAGAGGTTCACCGCCGGAATGACCTTCCGGGTGACCAAGGCGAAGAACAGGGAGACACAGGTGAAGAGGGGGGAGGTGAGCCCGTTCCACCGGTGCCCGAGATGGTAGGTCAACTCGCCGTGCAGGACGAAGTTCCGGGCGTACCGGAAGTAGATCAGGGCGTCGTCCATCTCGTACCGGAGGGCACTCAGGGTCAGAACCGTCCAGAGCGGCAGAACGCACAGGATGCCGATCAGAACGTCTCTGCCGGAAGAATCGGATCGTTCTTCGGGCTTCCTGGGAGTTGCGTTTTCCGCTGTACGACGAAACATCCTACACCGCCCGGGCAACAGCGTATCCATACGAATGGATGAACATGTCCGTCAAGCCGTGGCCCCGGGTCACAGCGGCGCCTGGCCAGGATCCTCACCAGGTGGGCCTCCAGCAGGGTGCTTCCCTGCCGGGAGCGGGTGAACACGATGTAACGCCCCACCGGCATGCCCAAGCCGTCCCAGAGCAGGGTGAGGGTCTCCCCCGGGAAGAGGCCGCTCCAGAGTTCCTCCACCGGCCTTCCCGTGGCGTCGTACACCTTCACCTCCGCGGAGAACCCCTGCCCGGGGAGCCGAAGGACGACGGTCAGGCCATCCGGGTTCCCGTCGCCGTCCGGAAAGAAGATCCGGGGTTCCGCGGTCAGGAAGGGACCGTCCTCCCGGGGGCCGATGCTGTTGGGAGCGCCGGGGGTACCCCCCGAGGCGCAGCCGCCCCAGTTCTCTGCAAGTCAGCCCTGGGCGTCGGGGGAGCGGCGTTCCAGGCTGACGTCGGAACCCCCGCCCCAGGAGGACCGGTAGGGCATCCAGTCCAGCCCTCCCGCGCCGGCCAGGGCCCCAGGGTAACGCAGTGGCTATCCTTGCTACAACTCCCATTGGAGGAGAGGAGACGGATACTGGCACTGGGTGACCACTGGGATCGGCCGGTGGTGACGGAGCGGGGGTTGAGGAGATACCGTTAGTGTCGCATTTCAACCGGCGAAGCTGTTGCATCTGTAACTGGGGTTTACAATCACAGTCATTTTTACTGTCTTGCTGCTTCTTGACAATTGAATTCAGAAGTATGTATTTTGACATGGCAGGTTTATTCTCTCAGAGGATTACCCGGAAGGGAGTCCTGTCATGTCGTATCCTTCCCCTCACAGGCTTGGAACAATCATCCTCAGCGTGTTAATCCTGCTCACTCACTTCCTCATCGCAGCGGAACCCGAAGAGAACACCATTCCCATCATTGGCATGCGGGCATCCAACAACGACGACTTTTCAGGAATAGGTCTTCGCCTTCTCTGCGAACTGTCCTGGAAGCACTTCGACGGAGTGGAGGTTGAGGGGCCGGTGGTGGATGGTTCCGCAGGGCAGAACTGGGAAGGCAACAGAGCGTTCATAGAACTCTGCGGCGATGCGGGCATGCTTCTGGTGCTGGCTCCCTGGGAGATATGCCAGTTCTACAACTTCTGGAACAACAATGATACCGCGTACTGGTTCCGTTGGGAGGAGCATTCCCTCAATTCCGGAAAATGTTTCGGGCAGCTTTCCGAAACCCTTGGAGCGCCGGTTGACTCCATGACGGCTCTGCAGATGGCAGACACAACAGATGTCAGATCAGTTGCATACGCGAACAATCGGTTGGCTGCCACCCTGAACCAACCGGCTTATTCCGCCCTCTGGTTCTACAACGTGTACGACGAGGCGCCGGCCCGTCAGCGTGCCGCAATGGTGGATGGTACCTCATCCTGGGACGATTGGATCCCCAACCTCTACACCCAGGACATGAGCGGTGGCGAGCCGACACTGACGGAGATAGAACCCGCGGGTATCTACTCCTGGCAGAAGTGGCTCGCGGAGAACAATGCGCACCGGAATGTTCCCTTCACCATCAACTTCTCACTGCTGCACACCATTTACTCTAACCAGTACACCGGTCTTACCGGTAATCTCATCTACGGCAGCATGCACCAGCAGGCCAACTCGGTCCGCGCCCTGTGCGAGGCCCTGTACCAGGGGCCTCAGGTCATTCCGTCTGCGCCAGCAGATAACTCCCCGGAGTTCATCTGCTTCGACTACTACCCGTTTCGGTACGTGGACATTGCCTACAGCAGCAGCACCACTCTCTGCGACAGCGACTGGCTTTTCCTTGTAGACCATTTCGAGGAGGGGATGGACTCAACGGTGTTCGCTGCGAGGGAGAGCGGTGTCCCGGTATTCTTCTACCCCCAGGCCTTCGGCACATCAGGAGGGCCGCAGTTGCGAAATGGTAACGGTGACCTGCACTACCACTCTTATGCCTACCGCACCCCAGCTCCCCAGGAGTTCCGGATGCTTTGCAACCTGGCGCTGCTGCATCAGGCCAAGGGACTGTTCCCTTACTCTCTGGCCAGTTACTTAACTTATCCTGGGAATCCGACCAGTGCCGCCAATTCGATCAAGAGCAGTCTTCTGGACCTTCACGGGATACCGTTCGATGCTCCGTACGAGGACTGGGTGTACACTGGAAGGTGGCCGGACACGGGTGACTGGGAAGGAGAATACGAGTACGCCGACCCCCGGGAGCTTCCTCCGTTCTGTTCCGGGTTCGATCCGCTGTACACCCTGCCTCCGGGACCGTCTTTGATTCCCGGCTATCCCAGGAACAGGGAATTGTGGTACACGTGGTTCTTCGAGCCCTACGCGAGGCTATACAACAGCGTTGAGGTTCCCCTGGCCGAAGCTGCGGTCATTGCACCGGAGATGGCTGAGTTATGGTGGTTCGAGGAAAACGGTACGCCTTACTGGGACGTTGCGAAGATCGTTTCCGTGGAAAACCCTGAGACCTATAGCCACTATGTCTCCCCGGCAATCAAGGTCTTTCACAACCCTTTCAGCAATCATATCTACCTTTACTATGTGAACCGTTATCTGAGGAACGAGGCGACGGATTACACGATATCAATAGTGGTCAGCGAATGCCCCGGTCAGTTGCACCTGAGGGTTCTGGACCACAACCGGCGGTTCCTGGTTCCAGCCCCGTCCGGAGGAGTCGGCAACAATGTGTTCCTCGCCTTCACGGATACGCTGGAAGCTGGAGAGGGCAGGCTGGTGGAGTTTGTGGACGAGAACATTCCAGCGGATATCCGGGTCACATCCCCGGATGTGTTCGCCATCAGGGAGGGTTCTCTGAACAGGACGGGCAGGCTGGTCTGCACTGCCGGTGAAACCCTGACCCTCGGAGCGGTGTACTACAACATGGGAACCGAAGCTACAGGCAATGTGACGGTAACATTCACGGACCTGACTGAAGCAGAGGTGCTGGGAATGGATACGATACGGCTTGGAGGTCTTTCAGGGTTTTACAGCCCTGACAGCGTTTCGGCAAGCATTCAGTGGGCAACGGATGTGAGCGATGTTGGTGTGCACAGGGTCGAGATAAGCGCGGGAACCCTGCAGGGAGAGAACACATCCGACAACAGAGTCACGGTTACGGTTCTGGTTGAGCCCTTGGACTACGCCACGGAAGTTCTCGGAAACCCCTGGGACATGACCGAGGCTGTGAGCAACCCGCCGGACTGGTTCACCAATGACATTGCGGCAGTGTCCAACGGTTGGGTTCCAGCAGCCTGGACCGATTCCATCAGCGGGATGTTCGAGGGTGCACTGAGCGTTCCCGCCTCCGGGCAGCTCTTTCGGGGTGACATCTACCTGCGGGAAGACAGCCATGAGCCCATAGACGCGGACCGTTACACGATGCTGAGCATGGCCGGAGTGTCCAAGAACCCAAACAGTGCGGATACCGGCTTTGGTTGCGGCATGTTTCTGTTCTGGACCGACAGTGACGATCAGACCTTCTATTATCCTCTGCATTCAGCAGGTGCGTTCGGTCGTGGTCTTGGCAACGGCAGGGAGATGTGGCGGGAGTTCGGGCCGCTGGACCTGAGTGGCGAAGATGGCTGGAGCGGTGAGATACATGGCATCGGTATACGGTTCCAGATGGAGCCTCCAGATGAACACCTCCCGGTTTTTCCCATCGGTATCCGTCTCGGCTGGGTAAGGTTGGAGGAAGGTGCTTTATGAATGCCTTTATCCCGTTGTTGGTTGTTCTGACCCCTGTTCTGGCTGGGTTCTCGGCTCAGACCGACTGGTCCGGTGGTCAAGGTGTACCGGGGCCTGTGAGCAATTTCCAAAAAACCTTCAGCAGCCACCAGTACATGGCGTACGAGGAGATGCCGGGGGAGTTGTTCCTTCATCTTCGGGGCGGGAAGCATCAGGTCACGAACTACCTTGAGTACTCTGTTCCGGGGATGGTGGCTGATATCAACGGCGACGGCCACCTTGACATAGTGAGCGGGTCCAACGGTTACTACAAGAGGAAGGTTTACTGGTTCGAGAACGACGGTTCGGGGGGAGGCTGGGAGCGCCACGATGTTAGTGGCATTGCAGAGGTGGTTTTTCCATGGTCCGTTTGCGCTGTGGACATTGACGGTGACGGTGACATGGACGTGGTCTGCGGTGACAACGACAAGATTGTTCTCTGGATCAACACTGATGGGACAGGGCTGAACTGGGAGACGATCATTATTGCCGAGAACCTTTCCACAGCCCCGATTCGAGTCATTCCCACCGACATCAATGGAAACGGGTACCAGGACATTGTAGTGCAAAGAGCTGGCCCGAATGGGCATCTCGTATGGTACGAGAATCCCATGCCAGGCATGTTCGTGCCCAGCGATGGCTGGACGGAACACTTCATTGGTGGCAAAACCCCTCAGGATCTTTGTACTGCTGACATCAACGGCGACGGTTGGGTGGACGTGGTCAGCGCTGCTGGAAGCTCCAACAAACAGGTATCCTGGTGGGAGAACCCGGGCGTTACGGGAGACAACTGGGTTGAGCGCACCATTGTCAACAACATCAATTATGGTCAAGCGGTTCATGTGGCTGACATGGACGGTGACGGCGACCTGGATGTGATTGCCATGGGATGGAACAACCTCTACTGGTTCGAGAACAACGACGGTCTGGGAACCTCATGGACAAGTCACCAGGTGCCCGGCGCAATTGCCGGCGGCCAGGCGGTGCTGGCAGTTGACATGTTCGGCTGCGGACTCCCAGTGATACTTGGCGCGTACGGAACCAGTGGAACACCCAGACGTTTCGTCCTCTGGGAGCGGATGGATGATGGGGGACTGACCTGGAGGATGCATATCCTGGAGAAGAGCTACTTGTACCATGGTCTCTCCGTTGGGGATATTGATGGGGACGGTACACTGGACGTTGTTGCCTTCGAGGACGGCAGCCGGATATTCTGGTTCAGTCTTCTGGGCTACCCTTCCACGGGATCTCTTACTTCATCGATCCTGGACGTGAACAACTATCCTCAATGGCAGGAGATACAGTGGCAGGACAGCGTTCCTGCGGGGTCATCCCTCCGGTTCCAGGTTCGGAGTTCCAATGTTCCCGATGACATGGGTGAGTGGTCTGGCTACATAGAGGAGTCAGGCAGCCTTGAAGGCTTTGCGGACAGCACCCACCGGTTCTTCCAGTACAGAGTTGTGATGGAGTCCGCTGGCCGGTTTGTGACCCCCACCCTCTATCAGGTGATCTTCTACTGGGACTGGCTGGGAGTGGAGGGGGTTGAAGACATGACATGCCTTCACCCGGTAACCCCCAACCCCTGTTCCGGTCCTGTGGAGATACGGTTCAGTCTTTCTGAACCGGGTCCTTTGGTGCTTCAGGTGTTCGACCTGTTCGGCCGGGTTGCTGCTGTTCCCGTTGACGGAACGGTATCCGCAGGGGATCACAGCGTTCAGGTCGGATCCCTGCCCTCAGGGGTTTACTTCGTTCGGATGACCGTTGGGGAGGAAGTGTACAGGAACACCTTCGTTCTGGTGGGCAATCGGTAAGCCGACCTAGTGTTGAGCTAAATGATGGGCATCACTATGTGCTTAGGATCGGGGGGTGCCCCCCTTAATGGTGTTGAGCCGATTTCGAGTAGGTAGAGAAATGGCGCCCCGTTCCGCTACCCGCTCGAAATTCTCAGCCCCTGATTTCACAATCATCAGAATCCTTCCGGCCATCGAATCCAAGCCGAAACCCCGGAAGACATTCCGCAATCCTATGGTTTTTGCCCTTGAACTTGCTGAGGAACTGAAGCGCGACGGTATCTCCAGGGCTGCGTCCGTCAATGTGGTGTACGAAGGGTCTCGCACTCAGGCTCGAGATCG
>CAZUXA010000045.1:0-9599 GCA_964624405.1 uncultured bacterium
GGGCGGAGGAGGAGCGGGAGGAGATGCAGCACCAGCTTCTGCAGAGCCAGAAGATGGAAGCCATCGGCCAGCTCGCCGGGGGTGTGGCACACGATTTCAACAACATGCTTCAGGTTATCATGGGCCACGCCCAGATGATCGCCGATACCTGCCGTGAACCGGAAGCGGTTCAGAATGTTTCGGAAATCCTCGAGGGCGCCAGACGGGCCTCCGAGCTTACCCGGCAGCTGCTGCTGTTCAGCCGCCGGCAGGTGATGTCACTTCAGACACTGGATTTCAACGACCTGGTGGAGAACATGCTCAGAATGATCCGGCGCCTGATAGGCGAGCACATCCGCTTCGAGTGGCTGCCCGGCGCCGCCGTGGGTTCGGTTCGGGCCGACCCGGGCATGATGGAGCAGGTGCTGATGAACCTCTGCGTCAATGCCCGTGACGCCATGCCCCAGGGGGGCGTGCTTACCATTGAAACAATGAATGTGGTGATTGATTCCGACTATTGCGCCCTTCACGCCTGGGCCCGTCCCGGCAGGTTCGTTCTGCTTTCGGTGACCGACAGTGGAGAGGGCATGAGCCGCGAGGTTCTCGATCGTGTTTTCGAGCCCTTCTTCACCACCAAGGAGGAGGGCAGGGGCACCGGCATCGGCCTTGCCACCGTTTACGGCATCGTGAAGCAGCACGACGGAATGATCAGCGCCTACAGCGAGACAGGCAAAGGTTCCCTGTTCAAGGTTTACCTGCCCATGACGGAACAGAAGGCCCGGAAGGTTGGTTCCCGCCTTGAGGGCACCGCCGTCGGAGGAACCGAAACCATCCTGCTGGCCGAGGATGACGACCTGGTAAGAGACCTGGCCCGGACAATACTGGAAAAGGCGGGCTATACCGTTCTCGAGGCCGTTGACGGCCAGGAGGCGGTGTCGGTGTTTCAAGCAAATCCCTCCGTTGACCTGCTGATTCTCGATGTGATCATGCCCAGGCTGGGCGGGCACGACGCACTCGACCGGATTCGAGAGATTCGTCCCGATATACCCGCGCTGTTCTCCAGCGGTTACTCCGAGAACGCGATTCACACCAACTTCGTTCTTCACAAGGGGCTTGCCCTGGTGCAGAAGCCCTACTCCGCCGATGTTCTTCTTCGGGCGGTGCGGAAAGCGCTGGACAGCAGGCGGTAACCCCCTTCTGCCAGTCTCCTGCCTCCGACGGATTGCCCCGGTTTGGAAGTGGGTTCGCCCGGGCTTCAGTTCACGATCATGGGGAGAGGCTGTGTTTGAGGCAACGCTTTCAGCGAGCGTTTCTCTCCAGGTTTGGCGAAACGGCTTTTACGCATGCTTTGCATTGAAGTCATTGGCTGCAATGGACCGGAGCTTGTGGTTTGATGCCCGGTAATGTATTCTTTTGAGGTCTTGATGAAAGTGACGGTAGGAATGCGGTGTGGCGGAATTGAGCAGTTGAGAAGCGAGATTTCCAGAGGAGACATTCCCCGTTTATTGTCAATCGCGGAGAAGGTTTACAAACACGCCGACAAAACTCTGCGGGACAACAGGGATGAGGACGCGAAGACCATTTGCTCTGAAGCGCTGGAAATCACCGACGGAGTGGAGGATCTGGCCGGAGTCAGGGCCGGGTTCGCAAGACTGCTGGCGAATTACCACTTCAAGCACGGGCACCTGAAAGAGTCGCTTGAGCGAAACATTGAAGCGGCCGAGCTTATGCTTGCCGGGGCCGACTACCAGGGTGCCGCGGTGGTGTACGGAAACTGCGGCGCACTTCTCCACAATCTGGGAGACAGGGCCACCGCCTATGAGTACCACCTGAAGGTTCTCGACCTGGCTGAAAAGCATGATCTCGAGCAACAGAAGGCCCGGGCGCTGGTGAACATCGCCATCATCCTCAAGAGCCGGAAAGAGTACCATTCGGCGCTGGTGATGCTCGAAAGAGCGCTGGATGTGTTCGCGACGCTTGTGGACAAACCCGGAGTGGCCTACAGCCTTGACGGAATTGCCCAGGTTTACAGCAGGATGGGAAAGCCGGAAGAAAGCCTTCACTGTCATCAGGAAGCGCTGCGGATAAGAAGGGCCCTGGGCAACCAGTACGAGATACTTCTGTCGCTTATCAACACATCAGCGGCGATGCTGGAAAACCGGCAGCCGAAGCAGGCGCTGGCCGTATGCGGCGAAGCGCTTATTCTGGCGGAAACCGGCCTGAAGCCAAATCTCAGGGCTCTGGTGCTGCAGAACCTGGCAAGAAGCCATCTGGATATGGGCAATCCCGATGAGGCCATGGGAGTCATCGCCGAATGCGAGGAGCTGTATTCGGAGATACCGGGCTATCAGAGCACCAAGAGCGAACTCAAGCAGCTGAAAGCACAAACACTCCACGCGCAGGGAAAATGCAGGGAAGCGTACGACGCTCTCTCCGAGCACATCGAGATGGAGAAGGACATCTACGCGGAAAACCTTGAAGACAGCGTTTCCCGGATCAGAATCGCGTCGGAAGTGAAAACCTGCATCAGGGAGAGGGAGATTCAGGCCGAAGCCTTCAGGAAAGTGGTCGCATCCGAGAAGCGGCTTGATGCGGCGCTGAAAAGGGTCAGAGAGCTTGAGGGGGCTGCGAGCCGTCCCTCAGACCGGATGGACGCCTGACCGGATCCTTTGTTTATTGCTTCAGCGGTGTTCTCCCGGCATTCTCCGGCTGCGCCGGAACTCCAGCATTAAACATGTTTCGCGCCGGGGGTCAGATCCTCGATTTCCTCACAGTGCCGTCGGCGAACACCCGGTATTCGTTGACGGAACCTGTTCCTGTTCCGATGTAGATAGTGTAGTCGTACACCTGATCCGTGTCGGTCCAGGAGATGAAGAGCTGCATGGCCATGCGTCCGGTCTGCAGCCCGTGGATGTCCACCTCGTCTTCGCCGTGGGGGCAGGAATACGTGTAGCCGGGTTCCGCCGGAAAGTCGTAGCGCCACATGGGCATCTCCACCATCATTGACATCACTTCGGTGTAGTCGCCGCCCATGAGGACAAGCACTTCCGACATGTCCTGGGCCAGGTGAAGGCTCTCCGTGATTTGTGTCAGGCCAATATCCGCCGATGCGACGACAGCCAACAGCAATGCCGCGGTAATGGGTTTCATGGGGCCTCCGTTTTGGTGTGCTTCAACCGCGGGATGATAAGTTCCGGCCGCGGTTCCGTAAAGCTCTTCGGAGCGCCCCCTGCAGGCTTTTGGAGATTCTGCCGGCGGTATCAGCCCGAAGCGGCCCCCAGGGTATTCCCCCGGTTCGGTGTGGTGCCTGGTTCTGTCAGAGCGCCCATGTCCGGCCATGCTTCCGGTGCTCTGTACTCTCCCGGAGCCATTGAGCTGTTCACTCCGTAGAAGGCTGTTCGCGCTGGGTGCTGAAGCATGCGGGTTCCGATGGATTTCGAAAGCTCTTAACGAGAGTTATCTGCTTGAGCCGGCGCCCGCGGGAGCGGAGCCATCCGGCGGCCTGGGGGGGCGGGGTTCATTTCCGGCGGAGGAGGATTCCTGCTGGCTGTGGTCTCGCTGATAATGCGGCATGTATCTGGGCGTGTGGGGCGCGGTGGGGTGCCATGTCTGCGACAGCTGGTGCGGAGAACGGGGTTGCACGGGAGGTGTTCCCGCCTGGGCTATGGTGTTTCTTGTGGTCTGGTCAGGCAGAACGGTTGTGACAACCAGCGGCGTTACCGGGGTGGCGGTAACCACCTGCCCGGGGTTCGCGGGAGTGCGAGGCGATTCGGAGACGGTTTCCCGGGTTGTTTCTTCCGGGGTTTGAGGGATGGCGGTGACCAGGGGCTTGTCGGGCAGCGGGACCGGAAGCTTTTGAAGGCCATGGTCGACAAGCTGCTGTTGCACCGGGTTGGACGGGGACGACAGCACAAGCGCCATGGTGACCATGATGCCTGTTGTGAGGCCTCCGATGAGGGAGAAAAGCTTACTCTTCAAATCCGGTCTCCTGGCTTTGAACACTGAACGCTTCCCTTTCTTTCAGCTCGCCACGAATGAAAAGGGTTATGAGAACACCAATAACTACACCGATGATTGCGTGTTTCCAGTTTACTTTCATCATCGGCTCCTCCGGTTGCCAAACATATAATACTCAATTCCTTGTGTCAATGCCCCTAAACTCTCTTAGTCAATAGCGGCATTGCTTTTGCGCCGCTATTGCCGAATAGTATTCCAGGATGTTTGAAAAAGTTTCTGGAAAGGAGGCGTCGATGGCGGCAGCGTTGTTTTTGCTGATGTTTCTCGGTTACGGGCCCTTCGAGTGTCTGGGGCCCGAGGGCGGAGAGATCAAGGCGGTGATTCAGTCAACGGTGGACGCGGACATTCTTTACGGAATGTCCGGAGCGAACCCCACCGTTGTGGTCAGATCCACTGACCGGGGGCTCAACTGGGAGTCCCTTTCCACTTTCACGGGATCAACACCCTACGACATGGTGATGACCCAGAACGGCACCCTTGTCGCCCTTGGAAGCAGCCGGGTATGGAGGTCCACCGACGGCGGCTACTCCTGGACGATGGGCTCGTTCTCCAACACGGTGTACTGGCTGGGAGCGACCCACCCGACCAATGGCTCGGTGGTTTACGCCACCGGCTACAAGTACGACGGAAGCCACTGGCGGTCAACATTTTTCAAGAGCACCGACGGCGGCGCCAATTGGACCAGCACCTATCTTGGCGACCCCGGCATACATTCCTACGGCAGAAGCATCGCCGTAGCCCCCTCCAACCCGGATTACATTATCGTGGGGGGCTACAAGTCCGACGGGGGAACTGTGGCCCAGCTCTTCGGTTCCACCGATGGGGGAACCACATTCTTCGACGCCACCCCTCCCGGAGCCTCAACCGACTATTACTTCGAGGGTCTGGCGTTTCATCCCACCAACCCCGCCATCATTCTGGCCGGGGCGTATCTGGCGCTTCACAGAAGCACCGACGGCGGTTCCAACTGGACCCGGATCACCCAGTACTACAACTACGGGCTGAGTTTCAGCCCCGTTGACAACAACCTGGTTCTCGGGGCCGGGCTCAACCGGACATACCGCAGCGTAAACGCGGGTTCTTCATGGACCAATGTCACCGCCGGCTTTTCCGGAAGCAACTGCAAATGGATAGTGCCGGACCGGGAGGACGCCTCGCTGGCCTATACCGGAAGCAGCGCGGGGTTTTTCCGCAGCACCACCGGCGGCGCTTCCTGGACCGCAAGCAACTCCGGCCTCACCATAGCCAATGTGAACTCCATGACCTACAGCAACGGGTACATCTGGGTCAACCTTGCCAGTCAGGGGCTCTTCCGGATGGAAGACGGCCCCGGGACGTACTGGCAGTACATGAGCACCCCCTCGAGCTGTGGGGATTTCGTGCGAATGGCTTCCAACGGCACCAATGTGCTGATGGGCCTTGAAGGGAGTGGTTGAGGCGGGGTCGAGCTCTACGGGAGCACAGACGGAGGTTCCGTCTGGACAATGATAGACAATTACTACGGCAGCGGTTACGACCTTGTTTACGGTGGCGGAAGCACCTTCTGGTACACCGGCTACAAGTACACCAACCCGAATTACGAGATAGTTCTTTCCAGGAGTGTGAACAACGGATCAACCTGGACCCGGCAGGTTCTCTCCACCGGCACCGATTACCGCTATCCCAGGACGATAGCGGTGGACCCGTCGGATAATGACAGGGTGTTCCTGCTGGCCTACGAAACCAGCGCCTGGATGCTTTACTTCACCGAAAACGGAGGCGCGTCCTGGCAGAGCCAGGCCATCACCGGCTATCAGGGAACGCCTTACCGGCTTCTGGTGAACCCCTCGAACGGGAACCATCTGGCAGCCGCCACCAGCACCGGGCTGTTCTCATCGGTGGACGGGGGAGTGAACTGGACCAGGGTCACAACCTCCTTTGGCTCCTCTCTGGAAGCCGTTATCGCCAGTGACGGCCAGAGCCTTCTGGTTGGCACCTCCACCCAGGGCATCTGGCTCTGGGAGGGGTGGTCCGGGGTTCCCACCCAGATAGGCAACGACCCTCTGGCCATCAAGACTCTTCATGATTCCCCCAACTTCTACCTTTACGCCGGAACCCCCGCGAGTTCCGTCTGGCGCAGCTACTACGGTACCGGGGTTGAGGGGTCATCACCTGAAGTCGCCCCCGGGTTTTCTCTCGCGGTTCATCCGAACCCCGTATCCGGGGGAACTGCCTCGATCAGCTTCACCCTGCCTTCCCAGGGCGAGGCCGGAATCGCTGTGTACGACATCACGGGCAGGCAGGTGGAGACCGCAGCCGGTTCTTCGCTTCCCGCCGGTGAACACACCGTGTTCTTCTCCACTTCCACCCTTTCTCCGGGTGTCTACTTCGCCCGGCTTTCCCACCTGGGATCATCCTCCACCGTGCGAATGGTGGTTACCAGGTAAGGTTTTCCCGCGGGCCGGGGTTCTTCCCGGCCCGCTCTGTTTATCGCCTTTTCACTGGTATGCGCCATTATCAGCCCGAGGTTGCAGGTTGCTTTTCGGGGGCTTCTTTTGTACTGTTTTCGAGTCCCGCGAACTCCGGAAGGATACGGTTTGATAAAGGTTCCACGCATCATTCTCGACTCCGTTTCCAGGGGTGAAACCTCGGGGGGGTTCCACGGGGCGGCCTTGGTTGCCGACATCTGTGGCTACACATCCCGATTCGAGGGAATGGCGGGGCTTGGCACCGAAGGCGCGGAACAGCTCTCCAGAGAGGTCAGTTCCACCCTTTCCTCGGTGGTGGAGGCCTGCGTCGCCTTTGACGGATATCCTGTATCCCTGGCGGGAGACGCGGTCACCGTGGTTTTCCACGGGGGTGCGGAACAGGCGTCCAGGGCTTGTGAGCTCTTCCATTCCCGGTCTGCCGCGGGTTTCCTGCCGCTTCGAACATCGGTGGGCGAAGGCCGGGTGCAGTGGGATGTGATACCGAAGCGGGGCTGGTCTTTCTTCAGTTTTCAGGGCTCGGCGCTGAGCCTGGCAGCCAGGGGAGGTTCCAGAGCGGCACCGGGAGAGATTCCCGTGTTGAAGGATCCCCATGCCCATCCCGGCACTGAAACCGTCTCCAGCCCTTTGTCGATTCCGAACAGCTTTTCGCCTCCGCGGCTTTTCGACAACGGCATGGTGAACGAGTTCAGGCATGTGTACAGCGTGTTTCTTTCTCTGGAGAATCGCAGGGGCAGCAATTGCCCCAGGGAGTTTCAGGAGTTGGTGCTGGAGGCCGCGGGCGAGTTCGGCGGATACACATCCGGTCTTGAAGCCGGGGTCGAGGGCCACAGGATGCTGGTTGTCTTCGGCGCGCCGGTCACCAGGGAGGATGATGCCCGAAGGGCGGACGGATTCATTCAAAGGGTGTTTGTCGGAGCGCCGGGCAGGGTTCGGGCCGGGGCGGCAACCGGGCTGGTGTTCAGCGGCGCGATCCGCACTCCCATGATGACATCCTACACAGTTTTGGGGCCTTCGGTGAACCTGGCGGCCCGGCTTCATGACAGTTCCGGCTGGAACGACCTGCAGTGCGACACGGTCTTCAACAAGGGGTCCCGGCTTGAATCCCGAAGGTCACTCGAACTCGACCTCAAGGGTTTCGGACCCGGGGTTGTGGCTCACTCACTGTCGCCCTGGAAGCACAGGCCCGAGACCCGGGAAGCGGCTCCCCCTCTTCTGGAACGGAACGATGTTCTTGCAAGGCTTGCGGAGGCGCTGAAGGAACCCGGTGCTTCGATTCTGCTGATTGGCGACACAGGCATGGGTAAGACCAGGCTGGCGGTGGAGATGCGAGAACGGAACCCGGAGGTTTTCCACATCAACCTGAAATGCTCCGGCATGTACGCCAACGGTTCCGACATCTTTGCCGACTGGTTTTCGGGCTGGCTGGGAACAAGGGGGCTTGAAGACGGGATGCCGGTGTTCAGAGAGAATCTTTACGGTTTCATTGACCGCCTCGAAGCGCTGAACGACCCTGCGGCGGATCGGGCTTCCGACGAACTGCTGAGGGCGGAATCGGTTCTGGCGGCGCTTGTGGGGCTGGGATGGGAGAACTCGCTTTACTGCGGGCTTGACCCCCAGGGCAGGTTCCGAAACACCGTGGCGGTGATCTCCGCTTTCATCCGGGGAAAATCCCTGCTGGGAAAAACCCTTCTCGTGGTGGATGACCTCCAGTGGCTGGACCCGGACTCCTCACGGCTTCTGACTGCTGTTCTCGCTGAACTGGACGAAGCAAGGCCCCCCATGCTGATCCTGACAAGACCCGATTTCGGGAACAGGATAGAGGAACTGGGCCTTTCACCGATTACGATTGAGCTTGAGCCGCTGTCGCCTGCCGGATGCCTGGCTTTTCTGGAGTGGAGCCTTGGCAGAGTTCCATCCGAGCCGCTTCTGGAATGGTTTCACAGAAGAACCGAGGGCATTCCCTTTTTCATGGAGCAGTACGCCGGACTGCTGGAGTCCGCCGAGTTCCCCCCGGATGAGGACAAGTTTCCGGGAGGCCTGCACGCCCTTCTGGTGGCCCGTCTGGACCGTCTGGAACCAGTGCTGAGAAGGGCGGTGCTGTCTGCCAGCGTGCTGGGCAGGGAATTCGAAGGCGGGCTTCTTGAGTTCGTATGTCCCGGGGAGAGCCGGACCGATCTGCTTACGAGCGGAGTAAGGGAAAGGGTGTGGAGCCTTTCCGGCGAGGGTTTGTGCAGTTTTGTCCATATCCTTCTTCGGGAGGCGGCCTACCGTCTTCAGCTTCCCAGTGAGCGCGCCGTTATCCACGGCAGGGCAGCCGACGGGATGGCGGAGTTGTGGCGGGAGAAGCCGGAGAAGGCCTGGCTTGTTGCTCATCATCTGGAGATGGCCGGAAGGTTTGATCATGCTTCGGTCTGGTACATGAAGGCGGGAAACTACTCGATCTCCCGCAGCATGAATTCCGCATGCCTGCTGCAGTTGGAAAAGGTGATGGAGCTTTCCACCGACATTGACCGGAAGCTTGCAGCCCTTCGGACGGTGTTCAACCTTCACATTTCTCTGGGAGACCTGGAAAGCGCCGAAGCCTCGCTGGAAAGAGCCGTCGCACAGGCGGGGGCCGCCCCGGAACGCCTGGGCCTGATAAGGCTGATGCGGGGCAACCTGGAAGTCTGCAGGGGCAACCCCCTCGAGGCTCTGGAGTATCTGGAGGGCATAGAGGAGATTAACCCTGCCCTCAGAGCCCAGGTTCTCATGCTTCGGGGAAGGGCCCGGATGCTGCAGGCCGAGACGGCTCCGGCCATGGAGGAGCTGCTGTCGGTGTACCGCGAGCTGCGGTCTGGATCACCGGATGACAGGCTCATGGCCTACAGGGCTCTGGGCAACGCCTGCGGCTGCATGATAAGGCTTCAGGTGCGTCTTGATGAAGCGGAGAAGGGTCTCAGAGAGATTCTGGACTACGCCGCAGAAACCGGGAATCTGATGATGGAAACCCTCTGCATCGGCAACCTGGCCCTGGTGTACAAGTACCTTCCAAACAGGTTTGATGATGCCATGCGAATGACCAGGAAACATTTGGAGCTGGCCCGAAGAACGGGAAGCAGGCTGGTTGAGCTGCACGCCCTGGGCAACCTTGGCTCG
>CAZUXA010000046.1:0-9488 GCA_964624405.1 uncultured bacterium
CTCGGTGATCCCCGGCCCCGGCTGGAGTACACCGGTGGCCGTGACGGAAGAACCTATTTTCTACAATCAGCACAATCGCCTTGTCAGAGATGAGTTGGGCAGGTTCCATCTCGTATACAGCGGTTACGGCAACACAAGCCGGATCGGCTACACCCTGTTCCTGACCGACGGGACGAAGGTCTTCCCCGAAACGATGGTCTCCCGGGATGTAAATAGCGGCTCTCTTTCACCGTCTGCAGTTATCTCCGACAGCCTGTTTGCCTTCTGGCGGGAGTACAATCCAGTCTACTACGCGATCCGAAACATGGGGGATGGCAGCGGCGTCACACCGGCCACCTACCTGTTCACCACCTCGACGCTCTACCCTTTCATCCGGTCGAGCCCCGACAGCCTGGGCAGACTGCATGTGATGTACAACGCCGGAAGCGACATCTACTACGAGGTCTGGACACCGGCACCCGGTTCGGGCTTCATCACCGAGTACGGATGGCAGGTGGAGGGCGCCCAAGAGGGCAGTGTACTCCTTGTGGACGGCAACCGGGTCCATGTGGTGATGAAACACCCCCATTTCTTCTGGTACACCCAGTACGATCTGGAAGGCAACACGGTGGTTCCTCCCGCGCAGTTCGTCTCGGGAGACTTGGACCCCTTCCCATTCACCCGTTTCCCCCTGCTGGCGGTGGATGCCCAGCGCAACCTTCTGGTGGTGGAGCAAGGTAGATGGGGCCCGAGCTATCCCTATCAGTTCTTGTTCTGGAAGCTGAACGGGGCCACCGGAGACGTCATGATCGGGGAAAAGGTTCTGTTCACCACGATACCCGGCGAGTATGCCTCTTCAAATGGAAGACGGATTCTCCTTCCCCTGCCCGGTTCGGAGGCGTTCTACCTCCTGTGGGTGAACCATGCCGGCTCCAAGCATCTGCTGAACATGATCATCGACAGCAACGGGGATGTGCTGGTGGACTGGCACATCGCCTACGACTACACCGATGAGGACCCTCAGATGCTCAGCGCCGTTGACGGTGTCGTGGACGAGGAGGGAAACCTCTACATCGTCTACAAGGCGGGGTATCTGGAACCTGTCTACGGCTACTTCCCCACCTTCGGCTGGTTCGACTATTCATCCCTCGGGCTGGAGGGGCAGGCCGAGCCTGTTCCTCCCGCGTCTTTCCTCTCGGTGTCCATGAACCCCGTCCGTGGAGGCGTGCAGTTCTTCCTTGAGGGTGCCGAAGCAACGACACTGCAGGTCTACGACCTGGCGGGGCGGGAGGTTGCCCGGGTGTTTCTCACGGAAGGTACCGGGTTCTGGGACGGCACAGGGTTCTCCGGGGTGAGACTCCCCTTCGGGGTCTACACCGTGGTGGGCGAACAGGGGATCTCCAAACGCCTCACCCTTCTTCAGGAGTAGCGAGCAGAAGGGGCACCCCTCAGGCTTCTCCTCAACCCCCGCTCCGTCACCAGCCGCCGGTCCCCCAGGGCCTCGATTTCCATAAGCAAATCCCGGGGAAGGTTCAGAAGGTTCAGCTTCTGGGTAACCCGGGCACGGGAACATCCGAACCTCCTGGCAAGGTCTGCCCTGCTCAATCCTTCCAGTTCCATGGCGAGAGCAATCTCCCGGGCCTGGATGACTGGATTCCTGAATTTCTTGTGTTTTCTACGTTTTACAGGTCGTTTATGATTTGTATCATACCAGAGTATGGTTTGGTGGGCGACACGGTCGAGGCGCCAAGCATTTTCGAGCGTGTCTCCCAGCAAACTTTCGATTCCCGTTGAGCTCTTCAGTCGCTCCATATGCTTGTTTGACATTCAGTTCAACGCACAGCCCATTCTTCGCCATTTCAGCAAACTCTCGTCGGAGTTGATTCCGAGGCATTGATGCACCAGCCCGGCTGGATGATCAAGCCTTCATTTGCCAACTTCTCGGGAGAAAAGTAATGCTCCGTCGGGATCAGGCGAGATCAGTAATAAACTCATTGCTTTCAATGGGAAACGGGTTCGTATACAAGAGTGCCGGGATATGCAATTGAACGGTTGTATATGGAGAGTGGAGTGTAATGCGTTATGAGATAATGGCTTGATGAATAGATTGGAAGTGAGTTCGGAGAAATCACGGATCGTCTCAGAAGCAGCCCCTATCGGGGTTTTCTTAACAAACCAACCGCGCAGCATCAAGGAACACTGCGCGGCTCTGGTTCACTTTTTCTTGGCTTAGAATCTACTCCTTCAGCCCGAGGCTGTGGCTGGATCCCCCCTCAACCGCTACGAAACCGCTGTTCGGTGAAGGAACATTGCACTGGCCATCGTCGTTCCACCCCCAGGCCACGATGGAGCCGTCAGCCTTCAGACCGAGGCTGTGACCGTACCCCCCCGCAGCCGCCACGAAACCATTGTTCGGAAAAGGCACAGCGCACTGACCGTAATGAGGCCATTCCCAACCAGACTGCCCACCAGCTCCCCATGCCACGATGGAGCCGTCAGCCTTCAGCCCGAGATTGTGGTACATTCCAGCCGCAACCGCCACGAAACCGCTGTTCGGCGAAGGCACATCGCACTGGCCGTAGTAGTTGTAACCCCAAGCCACGATGGAGCCGTCTACCTTCAGGCCGAGGCTGTGAGTCCCTCCCCCCGCAACCGCCACGAAACCGCTGTTAGGGGAAGGAACATTGCACTGGCCGGAGTCGTTCCACCCCCACGCAACGATGGAGCCGTCTTCCTTCAGCCCGAGGCTGTGCCAACCTCCCCCCTCAACCGCTACGAAACCGCTGTTAGGGGAAGGCACATTACATTGGCCGTTCCCATTCGCCCCCCACGCCACGATGGAACCGTCTTCCTTCAGTCCGAGGCTGTGCCGCCATCCCCCCGCAATCGCCACGAAACCGCTGTTAGGTGAAGGAACATTGCACTGGCCGTAGTCGTTTTGACCCCAGGCAACAATCGAGCCGTCTTCCTTCAGCCCGAGGCTGTGGTAGTACCCCCCCGAAACCGCTACGAAACCGCTGTTAGGTGAAGGAACATTGCATTGGCCGTAGGCGTTCCATCCCCATGCCAAAACATATTTGCTTGGTAGCGTCACTGTTACTTCATTGCTCCAGGCCAATGAACCTACAGAATTCGTCGTTCTAAGTGCATAGTAAGCAGTCTTTTGTGTAAGAGTGGAGTCAATGAAGGAAAGCATGTCCGGGTCGCTGAATGTACGAAGCTTGGTTTTGAAGAGGGTATCACCAGCGATTCCGGCGCTGTAGGAACGGTAGAGCGAGTAGTGGGAAAAATTCGGGTCTGGGCATTTAGTCCATTCCAAAGCAACTTGCGTCAAACCTGCTATTGCCGTGAGTATGGTCGGCGTGGGAACATCTCCCGGCGTTACAATCTCCGCCTCATTGCTCCATGAGTACTTGTTCTCGCTGTTGCCGGTCCGTACCGCGTAGTAGTAGGTGATGCCCCATTCCAAGTCTTCGTCAACGTATGTACGCTGGTTCGCGTCCGTGTAGGCCACAAGCACGTCAGCATTTTCATGATTGCCAGCAATGCCAGGAACCGTGGACCGGTATAGTGAATAGGATTTGAAGTTCGCATCTGGGCAGATTGTCCAGGTCGCGGTTATCTGGCAATGCGACTGGGGACCGAGGTTCCCAAGTCCTCTGGTAACACCTCCACGACCACCAATTTGAAGAGAAACACCCTCCCCTTGCGCCCCCTTCTCTTCACCAGTGAACTCGACTGAGATAACAGAGGGGGTTGGGGTGTTTCCTGGCCCAGATGGACTGTCACCACAACCAATGAAAAGGCTGACGGCAAGCAACAGAACGAACAGATTCAGAAGCGGTTTCATGGTTCTTCCCCTTCTCTTCGGTAAGATGATAATCTATAAAAGCCTTTGCTGTGATAAGACCATGTCAACCCGGCAGTTTCCTATTCAGCAAGTGGGGCATGGGGCGCCTCCTCAGACGCCCCATGCATTCCCAAGAGGTGTAACCGGTCAGCTCGCTTCCTTCATCTCCACCCTGATGCAGTCCACGATATCCCCGAAGGCTTCGCAGGTGGTGGGTTTCAGGATGATCCTTTCACCCGGCCAGATGATGGCCTTGGGCTCGTGTTATCGCGAGCTTCCATACGAGACTGACCGGACTTTCTCAGTCCCCGCTCCGTCACCAGCCTCCGTTCCCAGTAGTCCCCCATCGCCAGAACCCTTTCGATCTCAAGCCTGGGAAGCTCCAACAAGGATAACCATTGAGTTACCCTGGCCCTGGACAAACCATGTCTTCTCGCCAGTTCAGCTCTGGAGATGCCGTCGCGCTTCAGTTCCTCAGCGAGTTTGATGGCGAGAACCATAGGATTGCGGAATGTCTTCCGGGGTTTCAGCTCATGTAATGTGGTCGGTAGACTTCTGATGATTGTGTAATCAGGGGCTGAGAATTTCGAGTGGGTAGCGGAATGGGGCGCCAATTCGCTACCCACTCGAAATTTCCACTTACTGGTTAGCAAATCCTGGGTGAAACACAGCGGTTCTGCACAAGCAGACAAGACTCATAGTGCTGTGATGCATGCACATAAGCATAGGATATGGAAAGGGCCGCTACGAAACAGCAGCCCTTCATCCGATGTTACCCGACTACCTTACCAGCACCACCCGGGTGATGGAAACTTCTCCGCTCTCCCTTAGCCCGAGGCTGTGGAGCCATCCCGCCTCAACTGCCACGAAACCCTCTGATCGTGAACACAGGGGCTGAGAATCTCGAGCGGGCCGCGGAATGGGCGGCGACAAGCATCTGAGAAGTAGTTAAGGCAGGATGTCCGGATCTGGAGCGTTCATCAAGGGATCGGCTAACCCTGGAACTCCTCCGGCAGGAAAGCAGCATCGGAGTCGGCATCCGCCCAGCCATAAACCATCCCCATCAGTTGCGACGGTTTCTCTGCGCCGGCAGCGAAAGAGG
Organism: uncultured bacterium; assembly: GCA_964624405.1. Taxonomy (GTDB): domain Bacteria; phylum Fermentibacterota; class Fermentibacteria; order Fermentibacterales; family JCC-6; genus UBA6080. Next base: position 4,932 of record CAZUXA010000046.1, read on the forward strand.
AAAGCAGGCCGAAAACCCTCTTCTCCACAACGGGAGAGAGCAGTTCAATAGACGTTCTTCCGAACCAGCACGGCGGAGAGTCACCGCGCTGGAATACAGGGAAGAAGCTGAACCGGGCGACCCCCCGGCGACATTCCGGACAGGGGTTCCCTGCCCAGCCGTAGGGAGCTGCGGGCACCGGCTCCAAGGTCTCCGGAACCACCATCCAGCAGGGTTCGCCCCGGGTTACATCCACCGGCAGGAACCGGACGTTCCCGGCAAGACCGGCTTCCTCCAGCGCTCGCCTGACCGTCGGTGACACAGCCAGAAGCCAGTGGCGGCCAAGGCTCATTACCGGAAGCGGGAGACCTTTTCTCACCTTCAGCGCAACCTCATCCTGAAGAACGTACTTGCGCCCCCCACAGCACCCGCAGGAGGTCATGACCACCGGCTCGTCATGCACGAAGGGCCGGTTGATCACAGACGGGATCGCCAGTGCCACCAGGTTCGCCGCTTTCCGGTCTCCGGGTTCAAGCATGGCGTTGCACCACTCATTGAGTTTGGCGCCCTCGATAGATGCCGCGGCGCTCACGAGGTGGGCGCGGAGTGGGTTCAGGCATGGCCAGGCTTCCTCGGGAACAAGCCAGGAACAGGAGAGTCTGCCGTCCATCTTCTCCCAGACCTTGGCCGCATTTACGGGAAAACCGGTGACCTCCGGCGGTTTCGCATCCAGCGGCAGATCAAGATTGATGGATACCGTGCGTTTCATTCACTGCACCTCCGTTGAGTGTCAGATGGTCACACATACCCAGCCGGTACGCAGTTCAAAACATGCCTTCAAGCCCGTGGCCTTGCGTCGGATACCCGATCGATCCAGCAGGACGGAAGATCAGGTTTTCCTGTTGCCAGCACGCCGGACCATAATGGGACTGTCAGCCCTTACCCAATAGCAGCATGAGCGAAGTCAAGCACCTCCTCAACCCGTACGGGAGACGGACTCCCTGGTGGGCTCCGGCACAACGCACCGGCTGTAGTTGCTTCCGCCACCAGAGACGATTCCACCGCTCCACTTCGCTGCAACGGTTCCCGCTGTCATCGCCGGTTGTTTCATGCAAGAGAAACGCCGGTCGATGCGACACTCGTGCGGTTTCTCAACCCCCTCTCCGTCACCAGCCTCCGGTCCCAGTAGTCCCCTATCGCCAGAATCCTTTCGATCTCGATCCTGGGGAGCTCCATCAACGATAACCACTGAGTTACCCTGGCTCGGGACAAACCATGCCGTCTTGCCAACTCCGCCCTTGATATACCGTCGCGCTTCATTTCCTCAGCGAGTTCGATGGCGAGAACCATGGGATTGCGGAATGTCTTCCGGGGTTTCGGCTCATGTAATGTGGTCGGTAGGCTTCTGATGATCGTGAAATCAGCGGCTGAGAATTTCGAGTGGGTAGCGGAACGGGGCGCCAAGCGTGTCGCCCAGCAAACTTTTGATTTCCGGATAACACTTCTGACGCTCCAAGTGCATGATTACCATGCATTCCGATGCGCAGACCATTTTTTCCATCCCAATAGACTTTTGCCAAAACCGATTCCAGCAGTTTTTTCGTTCGAGCGGGTTCAGAACACGTATCGATGACGTGAATCTGTCCAGGACCGCAACCACTGCCTCGGTGACAACCCGGTTGCTGGAACACCCTGCAATCCTGCCTTCCAGGCCTGCGATGCTGGTCTCCAACTCCACTTTCCTCTTGCTGTGCTTCCCGAGTTCCTCTGCGATAAGTTTCTGGGCATCCCCATCCACTTCCGCATGGCTGTAAATAAGCGTCCGAATCCTGTCGGACACTATCAGGAGCAAGTTCTGCCTGGCCTTCAGCTCTTTCTTCAGCCTGGGAACATCAGCTTTAGCCTCGTCTATGATGGCAGTCAGAACCTTCCGCTTGAATGCCAGTTCTGTCAGCTTATCGATAATTGTCTTCTCTATCCTGTCCACATAGGGCAGCCAGCTCACAGAGAAATGTCTTACTCCCATTGACACCCATTGACATTGAGGCTTATGTGTATAATTGAAGTCATTGCATAAGTGAAGATCGCTGTAGTTCGGGGGGAGGACAGCTATGAAACGCATTCTGTGTCTTGCGGTAACCGTGTGCATCTCAACAGCCGGATGGACCCATGACTTCGACGGGGGCTCGATCCTGGCCTGGGGACTGAACGTGTTCGGAGAGACGGAAGTCCCAGAGCCCAACACGAACTTCTTTGCCGTGTGCACAGGTGAGAACCACGTGCTGGCCATCAGGTCCTGCGGAAGCATCATGGCCTGGGGCTTAAACGAGCATAGTCAGTGCAACGTACCGAATACGCTCAACGAGGATTACGTTAAGGTGGTGGGCGGCAACGAATGCGTCCTTGGTCTCCGTGCGGACGGCACGCTGGTCGCCTGGGGCAGGGGCATGTTTGGATCCACCACACTGCCTTCGCCAAACCAGTTCTTCGTGGATGTGGCCATGGGTAGCAGCCACAGCCTGGGCCTGCGATCCAGTGGCGTGATTGAAGCCTGGGGATCCAACCATTACGGTCAGTGCAATGTACCTGAGCCAAACGAGGGTTTTGTAGCTGTCTCCGCCCGAGGCTCTCACAGCATGGGGCTCAGATCCGACGGATCCGTAGTTGCCTGGGGATTTAACGATCACGGTCAGTGCGATGTTCCCGAGCCCAATGAGGGGTTCTCAGCTATCGCCGCTGGGGCGCTTTTCAGCTTGGGATTGAAGGAGGATGGCTCCATCGTGGCATGGGGAGACAACTATTCAGGCCAATGCATTGTTCCGGAGCCGAACGAAGGTTTCGTAGCGGTTTCCGGCGGTGCTCACTTCGCCATGGGGCTGAAAAGTGATGGCTCAATCATTGCATGGGGGAACAACGATTGGGGCCAATGCAATGTCCCTGCTCCGAACAGCGACTTCGTTGCGATTGCACCAGGTGGAAGTCATGCAGTTGCTCTGAGGTCCAGCGGTGTGATAGAGGCCTGGGGAGACAACAGTGGAGGTCAGTGCGAAACACCAGAGCCCAACGAGGGCTTTGTGGACGTCTGGTCCGGCCACTATAACACACAGGCAATCAAAGCGGATGGTTCGGTGGTGGTGTTCGGCATGGAGGGTGTTGGGCAATGCAGGGTACCCAACTCCTTAAACGAGGACTTCGTGGAAATCTCCGCTGGTTTTTCCACGAGCATAGGGCGGAAGAGCGACGGCACTCTGGTTGCGTGGGGAAACAACTCTAACGGCCAATGTAACATCCCTGAGTTGAATCAGGACTTCATCGGCGTAGCAGTGGGCAGGTATCATGGTCTGGCCCTGCGCTCCGGCGGCGTGATAGAAGCCTGGGGATCAAACACTTCCGGTCAATGCGATATCCCTGAACCCAACCATGGCTTCATCGCCGTTGCAACAGGCTGGAACTACAGTCTGGCCCTGCGCTCCAGCGGTGTGATAGAAGCATGGGGAGGAAACACATACGGCCAGTGCAATGTGCCAGAGCCGAACGAGGGCTTCGTTGCGATATCCACGAAGCGCTGGACATCTCTGGGTTTGAAGGAAGACGGTACCCTGGTTGCCTGGGGAAGAAATGACTCCCTGCTGAACATTCCCGAACCCAATCAGGACTGGATTTCCATGTCTATGGGAGCCCTGCACTGCCTTGGTCTGAAGTCAGACGGCACGGTTGTAGGCTGGGGGAACAACGAATGCGGTGCGATCAATGTTCCTCCACCCAACCAGGACTTCGTGGCAGTGGCTGCCGGAGGACATCTCAGCCTGGCACTTCGGGCGTATAACACTGGAATGGAAACGTCACCTCCCGTTCAACACGGGGCTGAGATAGTCTTCATCAGTCCCAACCCTGCTCGCATCAATGCCGGCATAGAGGTCAGCCTGTCCCAGCCTGCATCGGCGAGACTGGATATCTTCGACCTTGCAGGCAGAAGGATAAGCAGCATCGAAGCCGGCCAACTCCCCGTGGGCCGGAGCTATCTGTACTGGGAAGGCACCGGGGATTCGGGGCAAAGTCTTCCCGCAGGCGTCTACATGGTAAGACTCACTACCAGCGACAGTGCAAGCGATACCAAGCGTATGGTACTCCTGCGATAGGCCACGGTTCGGAGACCACGATCGTCGAACGAACATCGTACCTGTCCTCGAGGAGTTCCATAAGCGGCAACCCCTGTCGCAGGTTCATCTTCTCGAGGCCTCACTCTTCCAGAACAGCAAGATCCATTCTAGCCATCTCGGTCATGACCTTGTCGAAGGTAGCCAACTCACGGGCGGCATGGGGGCTTCACATCAGCAGAGCTTTGGAATCGACGCTTTCAGCAATCCTCTCAGCTCCCGCTCCGTCACCAGCCTCCTCTCCCAGTTGTCCCCCATCGCCAGAACCTTCTCGATCTCAAGCCTGGGAAGCTCCAACAAGGATAACCACTGCGTAATCCTGGCCCTGGACAAACCATGTCTTCTCGCCAGTTCAGCTCTGGAGATAGTAGAGTCCGTCCGAGTGGTGTAAGAACGTAGAGACTTGAGGAAGAAGGAGGGT
>CAZUXA010000047.1:0-9053 GCA_964624405.1 uncultured bacterium
AACCGATATTTTTCAGCCAGCACGAAAAGGGGGAAATCATGGCGTTTTGGAGTGTCAACAAGGGTTTGACGGGCTTTTTTGTTTTGATGGGCTTACTGATGATCATTATCGGGTTCATAGTCGCTCCTGAATCCAGAACCGATGACGGACACCCCCTGAACATTTTTTTGTGGGGATTCGGAAGCTTCTGGATACTGTTCAGCCTTGGCACCGCGCTCGTGGTAAGGCAAATGACCGTTAGAAGGATGCGGAGGCTGTCAACATGGCTTCCGGGAAAAGCCAGGGTGCTCAGCGCGTCGGAAACCGGCACCTACATCAACAACATGCCCAGGATCCGATTCACCCTGGAAGTCACCTGCGACGCCCACGGGGTTTATCAGACCGAACACCGTGAAGTCGTCTCCCTGCTACACCTGGCTTCCTACGCAGAAGGAACCACCCATGAAGTCCGGGTGAACCCCGACAATCCGAAGAACATCGTGTTCGCCAACTGACCCTAAAGCTCCATCCGTTTCAGGGCGTGGTTCGCCGTTGAGTAAAGAGCCGCGGTAACCACCACGAGCCCTGCCAGAGCCGCCAAGTCCTGCCTTCCCGTCATCAGGGCGCGGGGTGCGCTCATGAGGTACAACGGGGAGATGTGCCTCAGGGGCGCGATGAACCCCAGGGCAGTCACCACCACAGTTGTTCCAAGGGAGGCCAGAAGGGCCATTACCCTGTCCCGGAGAAGGGTGGAGAAGAGTGTGGTGAGGGCGAACACCGCCACAATCACCAGGGCGGCCTGGGGCCACGCCCTCAGAATGAACCAGGGGATACCGTCGCCCCTCGACAACCATGAAGTCGCCAGAAGGATCATGGTGGAAGCCAGGCTTGTCAGGGAAAGTGAGATGGCGCCTGCGGCGAACTTCACAGCGAGCAGTTTGCCCCTGGTTACAGGCCGGCTCAGCAGGCATGCCAGAACGCCGTTCTCCCGTTCCCGGGCAATGATGCCCATGCCCCAGATCATGGCCAGGACAAGCATGGTCTGGGAGTGGTTCTTGCCCCACCAGTTGCCCCAGAGGTAGATCCTGTAATCTCCCATCTGGGTGGTTATGGTTTCGGCCCAGCGTTCCGGCGCATCCATCTCCATGAACACGTCCCGGACCCAGTCGAAAAGAATCGGAAGGCTCACCGCTATCGCGACCATCACCCCCAGGGAAACCAGGAGTTTCACCCGGCTCTCCAGAAACTCCTTCCTTGCCAGAGCTTTAATCTGTTTCATTGTTTATCCCCCTCGGAACGGGCCAGGAAGATGTCTTCCAGGCTCAGGTCCAGCACCTCGACGGCGAAGGGGTTGTGCCGGTGGATCTGAGCCAGAAGGTCTTCCGTATCGCCGGATACGGTGAGCAGGAATGCCCTTCCCTCGCTCCGGACGGAAATCACCGCGGGATGGTTTTCCACCTCCGGGGGAAGGCCGCCCTGGGGCGCCACCCTCACCTTCTTCTCGGTGTTCTTTATGTGCTCCATGGAGCCGGTGAGAATCGCCTTGCCGTGGTTCATCAGCACAACCGTGTCTGCGGTGCGTTCAACTTCGGACAGATTGTGGCTGGAAAGCAGTACGGTCTGGCCCCGGTCCGCCACCTCCGCCAGAATGTTCCGCATGAACTCTCTCCGCATCACCGGATCCAGCCCGGATACCGGTTCGTCCAGTATCAGCAGATCGGGCCTTGGGGAAAGGGCCAGAATCAGCGCCAGCTGGCCCGTCATGCCCCTGGAAAGCTCTCTGACCTTTCTGGTCGGGGGAAGGTTGAAGTCACTCAGAAGCCGGTTTTGCAGTTCTTTGTCCCAGGTTTCGGAAATGCCCTGAAAGAGTTCGAGAACCCGCTTCACCGTAAAGCCCGGGGTGAACGCCCGGTTCTCGGGAACATAGCCCACCCGCCTTCTGATCAGAAGCGAGTGCTGCCGGGTATCCATGCCGAGAACGCTCAGGCTGCCACGGTCCTGCGCCGCAAGGTTCAGCATCAGCCGTATCGCGGTGGTTTTCCCCGCGCCGTTGGGTCCCAGAAGGGCGGTGATGCTTCCCCTTTCTACCCTGAAGGTCAGGCCCGACAGGGCTTTCACCTCTCCGAAACTCTTGTGGACATCAACGGCCTCGATGGCGGCCCGGTCTGTCATTGCTCTGTTTCCTCACTTTCCGTGGGTCGGCCCAGAACCCTGCGTTCCACCAGCCGCAGAAGTTCCTCGTCGCCAATGCCCATTCTTCCTGCTTCCGTCAGGAGCAGGTCAAGTTCCGACTGCAGGGGTTCCGGTCTTGTGGAACTTCCCTTCCCGATGAAGGTGCCGGCGCCTCTCCGGGTTTCCACGATGCCCCTTTCCTCAAGCTCCCGGTAGGCCCGGGCCACTGTGTTGGGGTTCACCGCGGCGCTTACCGCCAGTTCCCGCACCGCGGGCAGCCTGTCTCCGGGACGGAGGGTGCCCCGTTCAACCCCGCCCTCCACCTGCCGGATGATCTGCAGGTAGATGGGAAGTGCAAGGGAGGGGTTTATCCGGAACCACATGACCCGTCTCAGATCTTGACGGCGGTGCCGTAGGCGATGATCTCCGCCGCGCCGCTGGTGACGGTGCTGGTGGAGAAGCGGACGCCGATAATCCCGTTTGCCCCCAGTGTTTTCGCTTCAGCGATCATTTTGTCCAGGGCTTCTTTTCGTGCCTCGGCGATCAGGGCGGCGTACTCCCTGACCTCGCCGCCGAAGAGCTTTCTGACCTCGGCCACGATATCCTGCCCCAGGTGCCTGGCCCTCATGCAACTGCCCTGAACAAGACCCAGAACCCTGTAATCGGTGTTGATGTTTACGGTGGTCATAAGCATTGCGCGCCTCCTTGTACGAATGTACTAATACACTGGTACAAACATGGCGCATTTCTTAGCAGAACGCAAGGGGAAGAAGGGGCTGCCTTATCTTCGGTATACCCCGAGTACTTTCATGACCTCATCCATGACCAGGATGACCGCAGCAAGGGCGGTGATCATGCCCCAGTTTCCAGGGGAGAGGGCCGAGATGCCGAAGATTGCCTGGCCTGCGGCGGTCTGGGTGGCCACCACCTGCAGGGCCACCGCGGTCAGGATTCCGCCCCACAGCCACATGTTGCTGAAGAGCCCGATGGAGAACAGCGATGAGGAAGATGACCGGGCGTTCAGGGCATGGAACCACTGAAACGCCGCCAGAACCCCGAATGCCATGGTTCTCGCGTGAACCTCTCCGCCGTTATGAAGCTCCCGGGCGAAGAGCCACAGGGTGCCCGCGGCCATGACCGGTGCCAGGATGAGAATCCTTCGAAGGTGGGCCTTGTCCAGTATTCCCTCCCGGGGGGAACGGGGAGGGAACTTCAGAACATTACGGTGCCGGGGTTCGATGCCCAGGGGTATGGTGCAGGCGCCATCGGTGACCAGGTTGATCCAGAGAATCATAATCGCGGTCAGGGGAAGGGGAAGCCCTATCGCCAGTGCGGCGACCAGGGTGAGTATCTCCCCGAGATTGGTGGTGACAAGAAAAAAGATGACTCTGCGCAGATTGGAGAAGATGGAGCGCCCTTCCTCCACCGCATGAACGATAGTGGCGAAATCGTCGTCGGTGAGGATCATGTCCGAGGCTTCCCGGGCAACCTCGGTGCCGGATTTGCCCATTGCCACTCCGATGTCGGCGCCCTTCAGGGCCGGGGCGTCGTTAACCCCGTCTCCGGTCATGGCCACTATGTGTCCCCGGCGTTTCAGGGACTGAAGGATTCTGAGCTTGTGTTCCGGTGAGACCCGGGCGTAAACGCCGATTTCCTCTACAAGAGCGTCCAGTTCATCGTCGGTCAGTTCGTCCAGCTCAGCGCCGGTAATCACCCGTTCCCCGTGGCGGGTGATACCCGTTTCCCTGGCGATGGCCGACGCGGTCTCACCGTGGTCACCGGTTATCATCACCACACGGATGCCGGCCCCCTGGGCGTCGGCCACGGCGGGTATCGCCTCGGGCCGGGGAGGGTCTACCATTCCCCACAAGCCCACGAAAACCATTCCATGCTCCGTGTCCCGCCGATCAAGAGCTTCGGTTCCGTCGAGCATGCTCTTCATGGCGCCGGCAACCACCCGAAGCGCCTGTTCCCCGAAGGATTTGATGGTCTCTTCTATGGTGTTCCTGTATTCGTCCGTCATTTTTTCCGGCGTGCCGTTCACCAGAACCCTGTCGCAGAAGCCGAGAATCCTGTCGGGAGCGCCCTTCACATATGCCGTCAGGTTCCGGGGAGATTCGGAACGGTGGAGGGTGGCCATGTACTTGTGCTCGCTCGCGAAGGGAATCTCCGCCACCCTGGGGTGGTCACGGCGAAGCAGTTCCCCGTTCGGCCCAGCACCGCCGGAGGCGATGAAGATCGCTGCTTCCGTTGGGGATCCGGTGGTTTCGCCGCTTTCCTTCACGAATTCCGAGTTGTTGCCCAGCACTCCCAGCTTGAGAAGGCTTTCCAAGTCGGTTCCATGAACACCATCACTTCGACGGGCTTCCGTTTCCGTAACGCCGGAGGACCCGGTAAGGGTCCAGAGACGGGTTACTGTCATCTCGTTCCGGGTGATGGTGCCGGTCTTGTCGGTGCAGATAACCGTGGTGGAGCCCAGGGTTTCCACCGCGGGGAGGCTGCGGATGACGGCGTTTCTTTTCGCCATCCTCTGCACGCCCAGGGCAAGCGTTACGCTGATAACCGCCGGAAGCCCCTCGGGTATCGCGGAAACCGCCACCGCCACCGCGAACATGGCCATGTCCACCCAGGGGTGGCCCGCAAGAAGGCCAAGAAGAAAAACCAGAGCTGCCATGCCGACACCAGCGGCGCCGAGAATTACTCCCAGCCGGGACAACCGTTCCTGCAGGGGCGTCTGCCGCTTCTCCGTTCGTCTTACCGTTCCGGCGATGCGGCCCAGGGCTGTGTCCATGCCGGTTTCCACCACCACCGCCCGGCCCCGTCCGGCGGTGATCGCCGTGGACATCCAAACCATGTTGTTCCGGTCACCCAACTGTGTTTCCGAAGAAAGCGCGCCCCGTTCCTTGGCAACCGGCTCGCTTTCACCGGTGAGGGCCGACTCGTCCGCATGAAGCTCACTGCTTTCGATCACCCTGGCATCAGCCGGCACACGGTCTCCCGTTTCCAGAAGAAGGATGTCGCCGGGCAGAACATCAGTTGAGGAGACGGTTTCCGGCTTCCCATCCCTCAGAACCCGGGCATGGGGAACCGTCAAGTCCTGCAGGGCTTCGATGGCCCGGTCGGCCTTCCATTCCTGAGTGGCTCCCAGGATGGTGTTAAGAAGAACAACGACCCCGATAACCGCCGCGTCCAGAGTGTGGCCCGTGGCAAGGGAAAGAACCGCGGCGCCGGCGAGAAGATAGATCAGAGGGTTCCTGACCTGAAGAAGAAGAATCCGGAAAACCGTTGTTCCATCCGGCGCTTCCAGAGTGTTTTTACCGAACTGCGCCAGCCGGTGCGGGATTTCACTGCTGGTAAGCCCCTGTTCACCGGATCCGAGCTTAAGCCAGAGTTCCTCCTCATTCAAGGCGTGCCATGTGATTCGGGGTGTCGGGTTCATATTCGATTCCTTCAGCGGCCTGCCCCGGCCTCCCATACGATCTCGCCGTCTATGACGGTAAGCACGCATTTCGAAGAGGCATCCCAGGGCATTCTGGTCCACAGGCCAAGGTCCGCGTCCTTGCCCTTTTCAATGCTTCCCACCCGGTGGGAAATACCGAGAACTTCCGCGGGGCGGATGGTGATGGCGGCCAGGGCGAGATCCTCCGCCATTCCGTCCCGGATGGCCCATCCCGCGCAGTTGGGCAGATACTGGATGGGGATGACCGGGGCGTCGGTGGAGATCGAGACCGGAATCCCCGCGTCTGCCAGTATGCCGGGGGTGGTGAAGGTAAGCTCCCTCAACTCCACCTTGCTTCGATGAGTGGGGCTTGGACCCACCTGACACCGGACACCGCTGTTTTTCAGATGGTCCACTATCAGGTGGCCTTCCGTGGTGTGCTCCAGGGTTATCTCGTATCCGAACTCCCTGGCGATCCGAAGGGCGGTGACCATGTCAAAGGCGCTGTGGGCGTGGCATCTCAGGGGTTGCCTTCCCTCCAGAACCTCCAGCATGGCCTCCATGTTCAAATCACGATCAGGGTGTTTGTCGGGCTCTTTCGCCATTTTGTCACGGTAGGCAAGGGCTTTTACCCAGGCCTCCCGGAGAACCAGGGCGGTTCCCATCCTGGTACTGGGGCACTTCTTCTGATCACCGTAGACCCTTTTCGGATTTTCTCCGAAAGCCGCCTTGAGCCCGGGACGGGCGTTCTCCACCAGCATGTCGTCCAGAATTACGCCCCTGGGTTTCAGAACGCAACCCATCCCTCCAACCACATTCGCGCTGCCGGGCAGAACGCAGAGAGTGGTTATAGCGTACCTTCTGGCGTCTTCAAAGGCCGGGTCCCGGGGGTTGATCCCGTCCATGGCCCGAATGGCGGGCATTATCGGCGCGGTGGCTTCGTTGCCGTCGTAGCCCATGTCCCCCGAACCCTCGCCGAAGTTGCCGACATGACAGTGGGCGTCGATGAAACCCGGGAAGAGATGCTTTCCCCTGCCCTGAATCACTCTGAACCCCGGAGGGACAATCTTTTCTTCCCCGGTGTATGTGATGGTATTGCTTTCCACCAGCACCGTGCCTCCGCGGATGACCCCCCCGGTCACGGTGTGGATGGTGGTATTCCGGATCGCCAGCTTCATTGGCACCCCCCTGAAAGAATGTGAACTCCTTTGTTCTACCTGGCAACCACCATTCTCGTGGTCTGTGTCATGCCTTCCAGTTGAGCCCTTACAAGGTAGACACCGGAAGAGAGCCCGGAAACGTTTATCGTTTCACCGCTTCCGTGGAGAACCATTCTGCCTGAGATGTCGTACACGCTTACCTGGGTGGGGGCCGCCCCGTTGAGTGCCAGGCTCACAGTGCCGGAAGCGGGGTTTGGTGTGGCGGTGAGGATGGAAGGAATCGGGTTCTGATCCTCTATGCCCAGCCAGTCCGTCATGGCGGCCTGGACCGTGAATGCCAGGGACGCACGGACGCACTCGGTTCCGAAGGGCCAGTACTGCTCGTAGTTGGCCAGTATGTCCGTTTCCTGGTGGTAGAAGGGGTTCTGGTTAACCGCCGCCTCGATGCCGAGCAGAGCGGCGAATCCGTTCTGCCAGAACGACGCGTGGTCGCTGTATGTGGTGCCGGGAGAGTAGACGACATTGACGTCGAGTTCGGGTACATGGGCGGCTGCCACTTCTCCGAACATAGCGGCTATGAACGAGGACTGGTTGTTGAAGGGAACGAAAAGGGCCCTGTTGCTTTCCGGGCCGAAGAGGATCATGTCGATGTTCATCACCGCCACAATGTTCTCGCCGGCGGAAGCGGCGTTCTGGGCGTAATAGGCGCTGCCTATGAGGCCCAGTTCCTCGGCGCCGAAAGCAACGAAGCGCACCGTGTTGGGAAACTGGTACTGACTCAGTATCCTGGCCGCTTCAAGCACAGTGGCCACGCCGCTGGCGTTGTCATCGGCACCGGGGGCAAAGTTGAAGGGATCTACATATGTGATGGCGTCGAGGTGGCCCACTATCAGCACGATGCCCGGGTCATCCAGGGTGCCCGGCAACTCGGCGTGAACATTGGAGGACTGGTATGTGTTTCCGTAGAATGTAAAATCGAATGTATCAACAGATACCGACTGAAGGTTGTAGGATTCGAACTTGTCCGCCACCCAGAGGGCGCTCTGGAAGTACTGGGGCGTCATACAGAGCCTGGTCTCGAAGTCTTCAAGGGCCTGAATGTGGGCCCTGATGCTGTCTTCATTCACCTGTTCGATAATCTCGTCGATGAGCCCCGGGTCTCTGGTAACCGGCAGGGGAACGGCGGGCAGAAATGCCCGGTGACTGTAGGGACGGAGTGGGGCAATGTGCTGAATGCCGGGGTGCGCCGCTATTGGAAGAGGGGCGGTGGGGCGGAAAAGAACAACACCGTTCCGGGAGAGGAGAACCGTTCCCGGAATATCGGCCAGGGAATTCGGGCTGGAAAGATGGGCGATGTAAAGCCCCTGGGCGCTTTCCGCTATGGTTTCACCCCATGACGATGGGGCTTCAGCCACAAACCAGTCCCGCTCGACAAAGTAAACGGTAACGTCTGTATCCAACGGGAGGATATCCCTTACATCCCTTTCCACAAGGACCAGGGCTCCGGCAAAAACCGCCGAAGCAGCGAGAATCACGGTGAGCAACGATTTCATTGGTTTCCTTTCGGGGTTTGACAAATACAATATACCTTTTTTTCAGAATGGTTTCACACCCTTGACTTACCCAAAAAAAGTATGAATGTACCCTCTATGAGTACGAATCCCAATGAACTCCTTGGTGAGTGTCTCTTTGGCAAGGTTCGAAGGCAGATCCTTTCCACCCTCATGCTTCACAGCGAGCGCTCGTTTTATGTGCTGGAGCTGATACGCCTTCTTCAGTGCGGCAGGGGAGCGGTTCAGCGTGAACTGACCAGGCTCGCCCGGGCCGGAATCGTTCTCAGGGTTCGCCGGGGAAACCAGATTCACTTCCGGGTCAATCCGGAGTGCCTTATCTACAGGGAACTGCGTTCCATTTTTTCCAAGACTACGGGTCTGGTCGAGGCTCTCGAGGCCATTCTCGAACCGGTAAGTTCCGAACTGGGAATCGTTTTCATTCACGGTGAGTACGCCGCGGGAACCGCCGGAGACGGCACCCCGATAAGGCTGGCGGTCATCGGGGATTCCCGCTGCGGCAAACTTTCCGATTGCGTTCGGGCCTTTCACAATCAGACCGGCCGCAATCTTGTGATTTCCCCCTGGACAACCCGGGAGTTTCGCAGGGCTTTCACAGTTGGGGAAGCGGATGTGAAAAAAATCATGGGCGAGGAAAAGATATTCATCCAGGGAAACAGAACCGATCTCGATGTGATAACCACCCGGCAGGAGGATCTTTTCAGCGGGCTTTTCTGACCGGAGCCTTCGAGA
>CAZUXA010000048.1:0-7997 GCA_964624405.1 uncultured bacterium
GCTCTGGACAATGTGGCGTTCCCGTTGCGGGCCATGGGAAAATCGAAGCATGAGGCGAGAACAAGGGCGGAGCATTCCCTGTATGAGGTGGGGCTGCAGGGCTTCGAGGCCAGTCACCCGCATCAGCTTTCGGGGGGAATGCGCCAGAGGGTTGCCCTTGCCCGGGGCATGGTGGCAGACCCTGATGTTCTGCTTCTTGATGAACCTTTCTCAAGCCTCGACGCCGAAACCAGCAGAAAGCTTCAGAAGATGCTCAGGCAACTGGTTTCAGGGCTTTCCGCAACGGTTGTGTTCGTAACCCACAACACAGAGGAAGCGGTTTACCTCGGACACAGAATATGTGTCATGGGGAACAGGCCCGGCACGATTATCCGCGATGAAACCCTTGAAGTGGAAGGCGAGAGGGACAGATTATCCTCCGCCTTCACCGAGCTTCTTCGAAGCTTCAAGGGATAGCTTCCGCCGGAAGCCTGCTTCCGCTATTTTCTTTTTCTCAGATACATGAAAAGGATAAGGGCGATGGTGTCCAGTGAAACAAGAGTGGCAAGGGTCTGCCCGTCGCCGTAACTGTTTATGCCGAAACCGAAACGCAGAATAATGAATACCAGTGAACCCATGGTGTTTTCCTCCCCTGTTTGACGGTTGCGGTAACTTGTGTGCAGTATAGGGGATTACAATGGTATTGTCACCTTCCTGCCCGGAGAAACGGCGGTGGTTTTGAAAATTGCGCCCGGCTCGACCATGAAGGTTCTGAGTGGCTCGAAAGCCGTGTTCAGCGGATTGATAACCATTGAGGGTCTGCGCGACCTGAGCCGCACCTTCGCCGAACTGAAAGCCGCTGATGAAGTTGACCTCGATTTCGGGCAATGCCGGGGTTTCGATGGAGTGGTTGCCGCCAGAATCTGGAACGAAATCCGTTCTCTCGAGAAACGGGGCGTCAAGGTTCGTGTTGACGGGCTTTCCCCCGAATACCTTAAGCTGCTTACGGACTACACCAACCTCGACTCCCGTGAACTTCAGGAAGCAAAGGATGACTGGCTGCCCCGGCAGTTTTCCGACATCGGAGAAAAAGTTGCCCAGGGAATCGAAAGCGCCGGAGGGCTGGTAAAGTTCTCCGTCAACTCCACATTCTCGATTCTCGATGCTCTGATCCGTCCCCACAAAATCCGATGGACCCTTGTTGCATACTACATGGAACAGGCCGGGGTGATGGCGATTCCCATTATTGTCGCGCTGCAGATCCTTCTGGGTTTCATTCTCGGTTACCAGGCGGGAATTCAGATGGGAACCCTTGGCGCCGCCCAGTTCATGCCCAGGATACTTGCGTATTCCATCTTCTGGGAAATCGGCCCGATGCTCACCGCTGTGCTTGTCGCGGGAAGGTCGGGGTCGGCGTTTGCGGCTGAGATCGGCACCATGAAGGTGCGTCAGGAGGTTGACGCCCTTGAAGTGATGGGTTTCAACCTCTGCGGTTACATCGTGGCTCCGAAAGTGCTTGCCCTTTATGCCGTAATGCCGTTTCTCGTTCTTCTCTCCAATTTCAGCGGCCTGTTCGGCGCCCTGCTTGCCGGCGAAATGTTTCTTGACATTCCCGCCAGGGTGTTTGTGCAGGAGGTTCGATCCGCGCTGATCCCCCTTGATGTGTACTGGGGAATGATCAAGGCTCTCTTCTATGCGGGAATCATCGCCATCACCGGTTGCTTCATGGGAATCCGTGTCCGGGGCGGCGCCGCCGCGGTGGGTCGTGCCACCACAAGTGCTGTGGTCAGCGGCATCTTCCAGGTTATCCTGGCTGATGCCCTGCTTTCGCTGGTGCTGGCTGAGATAAGGCCTCCGGTGATATGATCGAAAGGCCTGTTCTCATGAGCACAAGGAACCTGGTCGGCGGATACGATGATGAACTGGTGCTCGACGATGTGAGCATGGAGGTGAACTGCGGAGAAGTGCTGGTTATCGTCGGGAGATCCGGCTGCGGCAAGAGCACGTTGATGAACCACCTCCTGGGGCTCCTCAAGCCCTGGAAGGGTTTTGTGGAGTACCGGGGCGAGGATATATGGGAAAGTCCCGAGCGATTGGTTCAGGCCAGAAAAAAATGGGGGGTTCTCTTCCAGTCCGGCGCTTTGCTGGGGAGCTACACTGCCATCGAGAATGTGATGCTGCCCCTTCATGAGTTCACCACCCTCAACTCAGACGAAAAGCGAATCACCGCCCTTCACAAGCTGGACATAGTTGGCCTTGCGGACTTCGCGCATTATTATCCACTTGAGCTTTCCGGAGGCATGCAGAAAAGGGCGGGTCTGGCCCGGGCTATGGCCCTCGATCCCGAGGTTCTCTTTTTCGATGAACCTTCAGCCGGCCTTGACCCTGTCACTTCCCATGCACTTGATGAACTCATGCTGTCCATCAATAAAAACCTCGGAACAACACTTGTGGTGGTCACCCATGAGCTTGACAGCATCTTCGCCATAGGCGACAGAGTCATCATGCTGGACAGCGAGGAGAAAGGAATAATCGCAATGGGCAGCCCGAAACAACTCAGCGATCTCCACGATGACCCACGAGTGGAAGCCTTTTTCGGCAGAAAGGCTGTGTCGAACATATCATGATGAAGGCCAACAAGTTCAGGCTGGGCATCTTCTTCGTTGTAACCATGACGTTCTTCCTGGCGGTGATGATCTGGCTCACCGGTGGTTTCAGCGGCAAGAAGATGACGCAATATGTGTGCTACTTCGACTGGTCCGTAAGCGGCCTCAGCCTTGGAAGCGAAGTGATGTACAACGGTGTGATGGTGGGCCAGGTCAGAAGCATTTCCATTGCCCCGGACGGCAGGCTTGTTCAGGTGTTCATGGATGTGGAGCCGTCATTCGTTGTGGACGACGAAATCACCGCCTGCCTTCTGGCCTCGGGTATAACCGGAAGCCAGAAGATCGACCTCAGCCGCGCGGAGGAGGGTGATGACCAGCTGAACAGGGCTGAGGATCTCGGTTTCACACCGCCGGCTCCTGTGATTCCCGTGACCCCTGGCACCATGCAGCTTCTTTCCCACGGCGCTGAAAGACTGGTTGAAATCATGGACCTGATAGACTTTCATCAGCTCAACGATGAGTTGATAAGCATGCTGGTGAACATCAACAGGCTTCTTGACGCGGCCGAGGTGGAGATCCTTATGGAATGCCTGGTTTCCAACTCCAGAAACCTGGATTCCCTGATGGTGTCCTACACCAGGCTTGGAAGAAATGTTGATCTGCTTGTAACCCAGATTCGGATTGAACTGCCGGAAATGGCATCCGATGCGGAACGGCTGATAGAAGGCCTGAATGAGTTCACTGAGGTTCTGCGGGTGTTGACTCTGAAGGCCGAAGCTTCCCTGGAACCAATAACCGGCTTTGCCGGCGAAGCCAGGGAGTTGCTGCCCGTTTTGCGTGAAGGACTGGGCAGTTTTCTTTCTCCCCCGGTAAGAGAGGTAGTCTGGTGAAGATGAAGCAATCGGGAGTTTTGATTTCGTTCTTATGTCTGCTGGCGGTTTCCTGCATCACGGTGAATGTTCCCATCGGAGGAAATGACGGCGAGCCGGTAACCCGATGGTTCCTTTCCTGGAGGCTGCCTGAACCCTCCGGCCCCAGCCTTTCCGGTACCCTCAGGGTTAAGGAGTTCGGAGCCTCTTCCGACTACGCCCTCTCATCCATGACGCTTCGCTACGAAGATGGCACACTCGCCGAGCCTTCGGGCGACAGGTGGGCTTCAAGGCTGCCGCTGATGCTGGCTGAGATTTTCGCCCGGGATTTCGCAGCCGCCGAGGTTTTTCCCGCTGTGTTCACCTATGCCACCGGAATTCAGGACCAGCTGGTGGTGGAGGGTTTCGTGAGGGAGTTCGGAGCAACCCGGAACACAGAGGGTTTATGGACCGCCGTTCTCGACATCGATGTTACCCTTCTTGGCGACCGGGGCACCACGGTGCAGTTCCACAGGAACTACCGCCTCACCAGGCTCATGAGCAATGTGGGTGTGGCGGAAATGGTGACCCAGCTCAACATACTGGGAGAAATCTGGAGCGAGACCGCCCGAAGCGACATAATCAGCGCCCTGCTTCCCAGGAGGTAAACCTTGGGCCTCTTTCGAAGAAAAACGGGTAAAACCGTTGAGACGCCTCATGCCAGGCCCGCTCCTCCCTATGGCGAACTGGGCAACTTCATCATTGTCGTTCTGGACAGCTGCCGGTTCGATACATTCATGGAAGCATCTCCCCGCACCATCATGCGCCTGGGAACCCCGGAATCCCGCTACAGCTACGCTTCATGGACGGCGCCCTCCCACTACAATATGCTGATGGGCCTGATGCCCCATACGAGCCCTCCCGGGGTTTTCGCCAGCGAGTACTACAAGAGGGATTTCGTAAAGTTCAACCAGAGGCTTGGCGCCCGGGAGATCGAGTTTAAAAGCCTCGTTCCCAGGCTGTACCTGCCTGACTACCTGAGGGACACCCTGGGCTACAGAACCCATGCCATGGTTTCCCTTCCGGTGCTGAACTCCTTCACCCCCCTGAACCGGGGTTTCGATTCTTTCCGGCTCATGGACAGGCACAATGACATGAACGCCATGCTGGACGTGATGACTTTTCCCGGGGACAGGCCCAGCTTCTATCTTCTCAACACCGGCGAAACCCACTATCCCTACGCGACTCCTGATGAACCCGAGAATGAGTGGCCCAGGATAAGCGGGGTTCACGGGGTTTTCAAACACCTGGACGATCACGCCCTGCCCGGTGACAGCCCCGGGAAGGAAGAAGCTTTCTTCGACCAGGGGCAGATGATTGCCCTCAGAGCCCGGCAGGTACGGGCTGTGGAGTGGCTGGACAAGGTTTTCGAAAGACTTTTCGACATTGTTCCAAAGAACACATGGATCACCGTCACCTCTGATCACGGCGAGCTTTTCGGCGAAGGGGGCTACTTCGGTCACGGCCCTGTGTTCCACGAGAAGGTGTTCGCGGTGCCTTTCCTGGAAGGGAGTATCAGGTAGACATGACAAAGGAAAGCAAACTCAAGTTCAAGGCTGAAACCCGCAGAGTGCTGGATATAGTCATCAACAGCCTTTACTCCCACAGGGAGATTTTTCTCAGGGAACTTATTTCCAACGGTTCCGACGCCCTTGACAGGCTTCGGTTCCAGGCTCTCACCCGGGAAGAGCTTCTCCCCGGTGACCATGAACCGGGGATCCATGTTGTTCCCGACGACAACACCCGAACCCTGACCGTGACCGACAACGGCATCGGCATGAACAGGGATGACCTTACGGACAACCTGGGCACCATCGCTTCCTCGGGCACCCTGAAGTTCGCAGCGGAGGTCGCCACCGCCGAGAACGCCCCGGAGCTCATCGGGAAGTTCGGTGTGGGTTTTTACAGCGCATTCATGGTGGCGGACAGGGTTACGGTAAAAACCCGCAGAGCCGGAGATGAAACCGGCTGGAAATGGGAGAGCGACGGCGGGGAAACCTACACCATTGCCGAAGAGAAGGATGTTCCGGTGGGCACTTCGGTGATTCTTCACCTGAAGGATGATTACAAGGAGTATCTCGACGCCTGGCGTCTTCGTTCACTGGTTTCGGATTACAGCGATTTCGTGAGCCATCCGGTGATACTCCACACAAAGGACGGCAAGGAGGACAGGGTCAACACCGGAACCCCCATCTGGCTCAGGGGAGAGGAGGAGGTGGAAGAGGAGGAGTACCAGCGCTTCTACACCCACCTCACCCACGACGACGGGAAGCCCCTGGCCCGAATCGTATTCCGGGGAGAGGGAATCACTGAATTCCGGGCTCTGCTCTTCATCCCTTCGGAAAAACCCTTCGAGATGCTTATGCCCGACAACAGGCCCGGGGTAAGCCTGTATGTGAGAAGGGTGATGATACAGAAGGAGGCGGACAGCCTTCTTCCCCCCTACCTCAGATTCGTGAGGGGAATTGTTGAAGCGGAGGGGCTGAGCCTCAACATCTCCCGGGAAACGGTGCAGCATGACCGGGAACTGGAGCGGATCAACCGTTCCCTCACCAAGAAGATCATGGCCAGGCTGGCGGAGATTATGGAGGAGGAACCGGAAGCCTACGGTAAATTTTTCGCGAACATGGGCGACTTTATCCGGGAAGGAATATGCACCCATGCAGAGCGCCGAACCGAGCTTGCGGAACTGATGCTGGTGGCCACCACCGGCGCCGAAGCGCCGGAGCCCTTCAAGAAGGTTGCGGAGAGGCTTCCGGAGAAAAAGCCTCTACCCTACATCGCAGGGACGGACATGCACGAACTGCGCCGTTCCCCCCTTCTTGAGTCCAGAGAGGGCGAGGTGCTGCTTCTCGATTCCCCGCTTGACCCCCTGGTCATGGAATCCCTCCGTGAGTTTAAGGGCCGCGCTCTGCTGAACCTGGCGACGGAAGGCGCGGAGAAGGAACTCACACCGGAAGACCGCGAGAAAAGGGCGGAGGCGGAGAAGAAGTACAACGAGCTTGTCACCAGGTTCAGGGAAATCCTTGGAGACAGAGTCGCAGCCGTCCGCTTCTCTCCGAAGCTTACCGCCACCCCGTGCATTCTTGTGTCCGGAGCAGACGACCCTGGCGAAACCTACAGAATGATGATGAGGGCCATGAAACACGATGTTCCGGAAGTGAAACGTATCCTTGAAATCAACCCCTCGCATCCCATGACCGTATCCCTTGACGCGAAGATGCGCACCGGCGAGGACATCACCGAACAAGTGGAAATGGTTCTGGAACTGGCCAGGGTGATCAGCGGCCTTCGACCCGAGGACCCCGCTGCGTTCGGCCGCTTCATTGGCTCTCTTCTCTGATGCGATACTTCGCAGTGTCCCTGGCGGCCTTCTTGCCGGGAATCGCCTGGCTTGTGTATTTCTACCGGTGCGACCGCTATGAACGGGAGCCGGTGAGACTGGTGGTGCGCACATTTCTGGTGGGCATGCTGGTGGCCCTGGCCATGGGTACCGTGTACTCCGGTCTTGATTACCCCTGGGGGCCGTACATGTGGGCGGCGGTGATATTCGCCCCCCTGGTGGAGGAGCCGGCGAAGTTTCTGGCGGTACGGTGGACGGTATACAACAACCGCAATTTCAACGAGCCCTTCGACGGCATCATCTACGCCGTATCCGCCGCCCTGGGTTTTGCCGCGGTGGAGAACATCATGTATGTGGCCGGCGGCTGGTTCGAGATAAACCCCCTGGCCGGGATGTTCACCCTGATCTCCCGAACGGTTATGAGCGTTCCCGGTCACGCCCTGTTCAGCGCCTGGTGGGGGGCGGCCCTGGGCTTCTCCAAGGGCAGAAAACCCCTGACACAGATACTGATGGTATCCGGCGGCCTGCTGGCTTCGATTCTGTTCCACGGGGCTTTCAACTGGTTCGCCAGCAACGAGGTGCTGGGGGGACTGGGATTCCTTGTCTTTCTGGCGGTGCTCTGGAGGCTTACCTGGGTGAAGCTGATCAAGCCCGCTTTGAAGGCGTCACCTTTCAAGCCCGCCCCCGCTGAAAGGGTTGAAACCGCGGAATCGGAACGGTGAAGACCGGTTTCCCCCTCCCCACCGATACCCTTCTGCTGGCGGAAAGCCTTCTGGGATGCATCATCCGAAGAGAAACTCCTGAAGGCGTTCTGTCCGGCATCATCATCGAGACCGAAGCCTACACCCGCGACGACCCCGCCAGCCACTCCTTCAAGGGCAGAACACCCCGGAATGCGTCAATGTTTCTGCCTCCCTTTTACTGCTATGTGTACCGATCCTACGGTATGCACCACTGTCTCAACATCACTTCCGGCCCGGAGGGAACCGGCGAGGCTGTGCTTGTTCGTGCCTTGAAACCCCTGGAGGGTATTGGGATCATTCGAAGGAATCGTCGTGGCGCCCATGATACAAAACTCACGGAGGGGCCGGGCAACCTTTGCGCCGCACTGGCAGTGGACAGAACCCTTGACGGCCACGACCTGGCAGAACCGCCGCTCAC
>CAZUXA010000049.1:0-7914 GCA_964624405.1 uncultured bacterium
AGATCGTGGACTGCATCAGGGTGGAGATGAAGGAAGCGAGCTGAGCCAACGTCAGCCGGAGGAACAGGGGCCGCTGTGAAAACAGTGGCCCTTGTTTTCATGACAGAGGATGCCGCAACCGGACCTGCCCACACGGAGCCCTATGTGTTGCAGTTGAGGGAGAGCATTAACTGACCGTGGACCCCAAAAGGGGTAGTGACGTCACGGAAGAGGCGCCCCTTCACTAAGAGGCTTTCGACAAGATAGCATTCATACCAAAAATATCGATAATCATTGTATTGACATGGCTGACTTCATCGGTTATACAGTTTCAGTATTTTACTGATTCGCGCAGCCAGAAGGCGGCTGTAACCCCCTTTAAGTGCTTCATTCAGGTGCAGCCTCACTGGCTGCGCAGAAGAAGGGGGGATTATGCTTAAGCCCCCACTGGCCTTCATCCTGATTCAGAACACAATCAACAAACCTTTGGCAAACCTGGTGGAGCATATCCCGAATGCCGGGTACCGTACTGTATTCAATCCAAGAGGGTAATGAAAAAGGGAGGGGTATCATGAAATCCTGCTGGGTATTCGTTGTTGTTGCATTCGTCTCGGTGACATTCGCCGGGACCAACCCTTCCCTTGCCACCGTTCTGTCACCCGGCGGAAGGATCATGGAGGGAGTGTCCGGGAGTTTTGACCCGACCGGGTTCCGCATGACCTACGGTCCCGAGGGAGAGCCATTGTTCGTGGAAGAGGGGTCCATTCAATTGGAAGCTGTTCCTTTCCATGAGGGACAGGATGACGAAGGCACCTGGTACCCTCTGGGAAGTGGTGTGAACGACTGGGTCTATGCCATCGCAGTAAGCGGCTCGGATGTATATGCAGGTGGTTGGTTTACCCAGGCTGGAGGCAGCCCCGCCAACTACATCGCCCGCTGGGACGGCAGTTCCTGGAATCCGCTGGGAGGTGGTTTGAATGGCAATGTCAATGCCATAGCCGTTAGTGGCACGGATCTGTATGTGGGTGGCGCTTTCTTCCAGGCCGGTGGCAATACCGCCAATCGTATCGCCCGCTGGGACGGCAGTTCCTGGAATCCGATTGGAGGTGGTGTAGGAGGCCCCAACAGCCCAATCGTCTATGCCATAGCAGTTAGTGGATCGGATGTGTATGTGGGAGGAAGTTTTATGCTGGCTGGTGTAAACCCCGTCTACGGCATCGTCCGTTGGGACGGTAGTTCCTGGCATGCGCTGGGAAGTGGGGTAGGAGGCGTCACCAGTCCAGCGGTCTATGCCATCGCAGTAAGCGGCTCGGATGTGTACGTGGGGGGCCGGTTCACCGAGGCCGGTGGCAACCCAGCCAGCTACATCGCCCGATGGGACGGTAGTTCCTGGCATGCGCTGGGAAGTGGGGTAGGAGGCGTCACCAGTCCAGCGGTCTATGCCATCGCAGTAAGCGGCTCGGATGTGTACGTGGGGGGCCGGTTCACCGAGGCCGGTGGCAACCCAGCCAGCTACATCGCCCGATGGGACGGTAGTTCCTGGCATGCGCTGGGAAGTGATGTGAACCACTGGGTCCATGCCATCGTAATGAGCGGCTCGGATATGTATGTGGGGGGCGGGTTCACCCAAGCTGGTGACAACCCCGCCAACCGCATTGCCCGTTGGGACGGTAGTTCCTGGCATGCTCTGGGAAGTGGCTTGAACAGCGGGGTCCGTGCCATCGCAGTGAGCGGGTCGGATGTGTATGTGGGGGGGCTGTTTACCAATGCCGGCGGCAATCCCACCAACTACATCGCCCGCTGGGTTCCGGATCCCGTTGGAACCGAACCGCCCATGGGCGAGGTTGTTCCCGGCGAGAGCCCATTCCTACAAGCCTCCCCCAACCCCATGACAGACGGAACGAAAATCTCTTTCCGGAGCATGGGGCTTTCCCCGCTGACCCTTTCCATCTACGACACTGCGGGCCGAATGGTGAGAACGCAAGATCTGGGAACCCTTCCAGCCGGTGCCCATTCTCACTACTGGGACGGCCGCGACGGAAACGGTTCCGCCCTGGCGTCGGGGGTGTACTTTTTAAGGCTTTCCAGCCCCGAACAGCAGGCTTACGCCCGGGTGGTACTGGTGAGGTAATCGAGTAACATCGAGGGAAGGGCCGCTGTTTCGGCAGTGGCCCTTTCCTTATCCCATACTCAAGTGCAAGCAATCCAACAATATAAATCTTGTCTATCCGTATACAACCGAACGGTCGCATATCCCGGCACCTTTGCATTGCTCCGTTACTGTCTGAGAACTGGCAGGCCGCGCCGAGATGCATTCTGTGCTTGGGATAGGGGGATGCCCCCCCCATAATGGTAACAAAGTAACAGCCGCCGGGGAACCTCCCGGCGGCATCTATCCCATCTGGCGGTCTGTGTTGGATGCTTTTCGGACATGTTCAAACTGTCGGGATGACTCTGGCAAGGCAAAGGGTTGAACACTGATGAATGCGGAGGTCCACGGGGTGCTACTGCAAACTTACGCCGTGAATCGACCCGCACGCCGATCCCCTTGCGCCCGAAAACCGCTGGGGCGTTTTCCTAACGCCGCTTTACGCAAGCCCCTTTTCGTATATTCTTATACGGTGTTTATCATTTTTGCACCACAAATGCAATCTGTTGAAAGGAGGACCCCACTCTTGAATCTCAAGAGAAAGATTCTCGCTGGATACGGCTTTGCAGTGGTTTTGATGGGAATGGTCATCACATGGTCGGTTGTGAACCTGGTTGTACTGGGCAGGGCAACTGGATCCATTCTTGAAGAGAACTACAGAAGCATTCTGGCAGCTGAGAATATGGTAGATGCGCTGGAAAGGCAGGACAGCGCCGTACTGCTTCTCTTCCTCTCGGAAAGGGAAGAGGGGCTGACCCTCTACCGGCAGAATGAGGCAACCTTTCTTCAGTGGCTCGCCAGGGCAAAAGACAACATAACCATCGACGGGGAAGCGGCCCTCGTCCAAAGCATAGAAGACGGCTACCTGGACTACCGCAGCGCCTTCTTTCGACTCACCGATGCGCCGGAGGACGGCACTCCTGTTAAGCCAGCCGGCATCGAAGAGTACTGGGAATCGGTGTACCCCGTTTTCACAGCAGTAAGAGATTCTTGCATCCAGCTCAGAAACCTGAACGAAGAAACGATGTACAACGCCAGCCTGAGAGCGAGGCGAAGCGCCAACAATGCCATCTGGTCAACGGTTGGGGTTTCTGCAACCGCTTTGATCCTCGCTCTTCTTTTCAGTCTTGTCCTTGCCAGCCGGATCTCAAAACCACTTGAAGGCTTCATGTCCGCCTCGCGGAAGATATCTGCGGGCGACTACTCCGTATACATTCCTGTCAATACGAATGATGAACTGGGGAGCCTTGCGAGGGAATTCAATAGAATGGCGTCCATGCTTTCCGAGTACAACGAAATGAACATCGGGCAGCTCATCACCGAAAAGCAGAAGGGCGAGGCCATCCTTTCGAGCATCGAAGACGGCATGATGGTCTTTGACACCGAGATGAAAGTGATCGCCGTCAATCCCGCCGCCGCTGATATCGTGGGCCTCGGCTATCCCCGCTGCTCGGGGATGAGCTGCGACGAGCTGTTTTCCAGCAGGAACCTGTGTGACTTGATAAGGAAGACCGTAGATGCCGGGCTTCATCAGGAGGTCCCCGATGAGAACCGACTTGTTTCCCTTCACGGCAGGAACGGAGAAAGGCAGTACCTGTTCTCTGTCACCCCAATTCGGGGCCTTGATTCGCACCTGACCGGTATTGTTCTGCTTCTAAGGGATGTTACAAGGCTCACTGAGGTGGAGCGAACGAAAAGCGAATTCGTATCCGCCGCTGCGCATGAACTGCGTACTCCTCTGACGGGCATTGAGAT
This sequence comes from uncultured bacterium, assembly GCA_964624405.1. Taxonomy (GTDB): domain Bacteria; phylum Fermentibacterota; class Fermentibacteria; order Fermentibacterales; family JCC-6; genus UBA6080. Next base: position 3,884 of record CAZUXA010000049.1, read on the forward strand.
GAGCATCGGGCTTCTCATGGAGCAGGTCTCAGGGTTTGAGGAGAAGGATGTTGAACTGCTGAAAGTAGCAGAGTCCGAAACCCGGCGGATGAAGGCACTGGTCAACGATCTGCTGGATCTCTCCCGGCTCGAATCGGGCGTGATCGAGATGAACTTTGAAGAGGTGGATGTTTCCTCTCTTTTCCAGAAGACGAAGGAGATTTTTTCGCTGCAAATGGAAAAGGCGGGAATCAACCTTATTGTCGATCAAGCAGGGCAGTTGCCGCCGGTTAGGGCGGATTCGAACAAGATCATGTGGGTGGTCTCCAACCTTGTTTCAAACGCCCTCCGTTTCGTTTCCAAGGGTGGCACCATCACCCTTTCGGCAACACAAACCTGTTCACAGGTGCGCATTTCGGTTACGGACGACGGTGCAGGGATACCCTTGGAGTATCAGTCACGGATATTCCAGCGATTCGTGCAGGTCAAGGGAAGAGATGCTGGAGGGACAGGCCTGGGGCTTGCCATCTGCAGAGAGATGGTCAGAGCTCACGGCGGAACGATCTGGGTCGAGTCCACTCCCGGGCTTGGAAGCACTTTCACTTTTACACTGCCTGCTGTAGAAAAGGTGACATAATGCAGAAGAAACCCATCCTTGTAGTCGATGACGAAGCCAACATCAGACTGACAATGAGCAGAGCTCTCGAGCAGTTGCACACAGAAGTACACACCGCTGTAAATGGCGAAGAAGCGCTGGACAGGATCTCAAGGACTGACTACGGCCTGGTGTTCCTCGACCTGAAACTGCCCGGCATGGACGGCCTTGCGGTGCTGAAAAAGATATCCGAATCAAACCCCTCGACGAGGGTTATCATGATAACCGCACACGGGTCGATTGACTCGGCGGTGGAAGCCATGAAGCTCGGGTCGGTTGACTTCATACAGAAACCCTTCAGTCCGTCGGAGATCAGGGACATCGCAAAGGAAGTGATGCACAGGGACATAGCGGACGGAACGGATACACAGGGTTATCCCCGCCTACTTGAACTCGCCAAGAAGAGTATCAATGACAGGAATTTCACCGCGGCAATGCACACCCTGTTGAAAGCCATCACAGCAAAACCCGGCCAACCGGAAGCCTACAATCTTCTGGGAGCGATTTACGAGATAAGGGGTGATCTCGCCGAAGCACAGAAGTACTACAGGGCGTCGCTCGATTTCAACTCCGGGTTCAGACCGGCACAAGTGAACCTCATGAGGGTTACTTCTTTCGACAAAGAAGGAAAGATCAACATAGACACGAAGGGTTGATCAGTTGAGCAAGTTCATCGTGATCGTTGGATGCGGGCGTCTCGGGGCTTCGCTTGCGGGTGAGTTGAGCCGGGAGGGCCATTCCGTTGTCGTTATTGATAAAAGGGAAACCGCCTTTTCAGCCCTGCCCTCTGACTACAGCGGTTTCAGGGTTCAGGGTGACGCTTCGCAGCATCTTGTGATGAAGAGTGCGGGTGCAAACAGAGCCGACATCTTCATCGCGGCCACAAGTGAAGACAATCTCAACCTTATGGTCGCTCAGGTCGCTTCCGAGGTCTTCGGTGTTCCCATCGTGATGGCTCGAGTATTAGACCCGGAGAAGCAGAAAGCATACGCTGACCTCCGAATACGGACGATCTGCCCTACTGCTGTTGCGGCAAATCTGTTTCTTGAAACTCTTCAGTTCCTTGAGGCCCTTGGAACAGCTGGAGCAAAACAATGAAGGTGATCCTCGCAGGAAGCGGAAAAGCCCTCTTCTTTCTCTGCAGGAGCTTCGCATCAAAGGGTTTCGATGTTGTTGTGATAAACAACGACAGGGAGGAGTGTGGCAGGCTTTCCAGACAGCTTAGGGTAAAAGTTGTGTATGGCGACTGCAGTGATCCTTGCATTCTGAAAGACGCCGGCGCAATGGAAGCCGATGCGGTGCTGGCCATAACCGAAAGCGATCAGGCGAACCTCGTCACCTGCCAGCTTGCCTTAAAAATGTACGGCGTAAAGAGAGTTGTGGCGCTTTCCAACGATCCGGATAACGAAGAGGTCTTCGCCAGGCTCGGTGTTCCTTCCTTCTCAACAGCAAACATCATGGGAAGCCTCGTTGTGCAGAAGGCATCCACCGAACTTGTCACCAACCTGTTGCCGGTGTGCAGCGGTAGAGTGCTGATGACCGAAGTCGTCTTAAGCGCAAATTCCCCTATTCTTGGAAAAACCCTGAAGGAATTGTGCCTGCCTGATGATTCTCTTGTGGCGGTGATCATCAGGAACGGCGAACCCATTGTTCCCGGAGGCTTAAGCAAAATGCTTGAGGGGGACACCGTTGTTCTCATGACCCTTCCCGAAAACCACGGCTTTGTTTTACGCACATTCACCGGTGAAAAGGATACGAACCGCCGTTGAGATACCGGGAACACCTCCAACAGCGATACGCCGCCATGCTGACCTCGGTGGGCAGCATAATCGCTCTGGCTGGGCTGGTAATGCTGACTCCGATTCTTGTTCTCCCTTTCTACCCCGGTGAAACACGGCATGCGCTCGCTTTTCTCGCCCCTGCGCTTTTCCTTCTTGTTACAGGTCTGATACTGAAAAAGTCCTACAGTGCGTCTTCAACATCCGACCTTACCATTTCCGAGGGTGGTGTGATCGTTCTCATAAGCTGGATCACGGTAACCCTCGTTTCAGCTGTGCCGTTTCGTCTTGTTTCAGGGCTGCCGTTCTCATACGGGGTGTTCGAAGCGGTCAGCGGCTGGACCACAACGGGGCTTTCACTGGTGGACGTAAACACGGCGGGTCCCATGATCCTTCTTTGGAGAAGCACCATGCAATTCTTTGGGGGCGCTGGGCTGGCGATCCTTGTTCTCTCATCAGTCGTCGGGAACACTGGTATCGGTATCTCGAGCGCAGAAGGTCGGGGAGACCAGCTCGAACCGAATGTCAGGCGCTCCGCCAGACTGGTCATGATCATTTACTGCAGTTACGCCGTAACTGGGATAGCCGCCTATGTGCTTGCCGGGATGTCGGTGTTTGACGCGGTGAATCACAGCTTCGCCGCCATATCCACCGGCGGTTTCTCAACAAGGCAGGCTAGCATAGGTTTCTGGAATTCCCCCGCGATCGAGGGAATAACAGTCGTCCTGATGCTTCTTGGCAACCTGAGTTTCGTGACGGCATGGTTCCTCTGGCGGGGCAACACGCGAACAGCACTGGGGAGCGGTGAGGTTCGCCTTCAGACCTTACTTGTGCTCTCGGCCGCAACAGGACTGTTCTTTCTCACATGCGGCGGTTTTTTCGTGTTGTCAGGGCAGGAAATCAGATCAGCACTCTTCGAAGCGGTCAGTGCCTCTACCACAACCGGCTTCTCGATATCCAGCTATTCAAACTGGAATCCTTTCGGCATCTTCACAATCATCATTCTCATGCTTATAGGAGGCGGGACCTGCTCAACGGCAGGCGGTATAAAGCAGTTCAGAGTATACCTGCTTCTAAAGACACTGTTCTGGGAGATGAAGTGCTTCCTCCTCCCCAAATCGGTTGTACATGATCTTTCCGTGAAGGAAGGGGGGGGAGTGGTGTTTCCGGACGAAAGCAAAGTCAGGCAGGCTGCGACCTTCACATTCATGTACATGGTTGTTTTTCTACTGGGCTCCCTTGCCCTGACAGCTTATGACTATCCGTTGCAGGATTCGCTTTTTGAGTTCGGTTCTGCTCTGGGTACTGTCGGACTCTCTGTGGGAGTGGTTTCCCAAGGCATGCCAACCCCCGTGGTTTGGATACTGACCGTTGCCATGTTTCTCGGGCGGCTTGAGTTCCTTGTCGTTTTTGTCAGCATGGCAAAAATCGCCAGAGACCTCCGGGCAATGAAGGGCAGGCGTTGATCCTGCAGTCATTAAATAGGCTTCCCCGTTTAGAGGCCATTATTGAGTGAATTTGTCTCCCTTTTGTGATATGCTCATAAATCAGGAAGTGTAACTTCATGACCAGAAAAAGCCGCCGGAGAGCCTCCCGGCGGCATCTGTCCCATCTGGCGG
>CAZUXA010000050.1:0-6594 GCA_964624405.1 uncultured bacterium
CTGACCGCCTTCTCCCGGGGGGGGGACGCCTCATTCTCCCAGCAGGAAGTACTTGCCGCGGCCACCGCATGCAAGGGCTCGGTCACTTTTGGCCAGAAGCTGTCCCGGGAAGAGATACGCCAGCTTTTTCACGGGCTTTTTTCCACCAACGATCCCTTCCACTGCCCCCACGGAAGACCCACGCTGGTGGAGATCACCTTTGACGAGATGGAGAAGCGCTTTGGCAGGTAGGGGTTTGCCGGTGCTTGTGGGCTGCACCGCCGCGGGAAAATCCGATGTCGCCATGACCGCTGCCCTGAAAAACAGCGCTGTTGAGATCGTGAACGGCGATTCCAGGCAGCTTTACAGGGGGATGGACATTGGAACGGCGAAACCGGGACCCCGGGAGAGGGGGATGGTGACTCACCACCTGCTTGATGTGGCGGACCCGGACATACTGCTTTCCGCCGGATGGTACGCCCGGGAGGCGGGAAGAATCATTGACGGCATTCTCGAAATGGGGGGGCTGCCTCTTGTTGTGGGGGGAAGCGCGCTGTATCTCATGGCCCTGGCGGGGATGATCGACCCTCTTCCCCCAAGAAATGACCGGTTGCGGGCGGTACTTGCAGACCTGGAAGACGGCTCTTCAGGCCAGCTGTTCCGCATGCTGCTCTCCATAGACCCTGAATCCGCCGCAACCATATCCCCGTCAGACCGGGTAAGGCTGATACGGGCACTTGAGATATGCCTGGAAAGCGGAGCAAAAGCCTCCTCCCTCCGCAGGGGCGGCACCCGCCGGGGAGACTTCCGGTTCATAATGCTTGAGGCTGACCTCGAAACCCTCAGGAGAAGAATTGATCACAGGGTTGATGAGATGATGAGCCACGGGCTGTACGAGGAGGTGAGCGGTCTTGTGAAAATGGGATTCAGAAGGGAGCCTGTCCTGGGGCATACCATAGGCTATGCCGAGCTGCTGGATTGCATGGAGGGACGCCGCACAAGGACCGAGGCAGTCCGGGACATAAAGACCAACACCTGGCGTTATGCCCGGCGGCAGCGAAACATGTTCCAGAGGCTTCCCGAACTTGCCCGGGCCGCAACAGCGGAAGTCGCAGCGGAACTCATTGATTGGAGAGGGGCGAATGGACAGGGAAACTGACAGAAGCGTGGAACACCTCCCCCTCGAGGAGGTGAGGCTCGGCGATGTTTCCGTCACTGCGCCGCCTGCGGGGTGGACTCCCGCCATGGATACCGATGGACCCCATCCGCCCCCGGTGCTGGTGCATGACACCGGAGGGCTCACCCTGGTGGGAAACCACAATACCTTCTGGCGCGCGGCCTCCATGGGCAGGACAACCATACGGTGCCTGGTGGTGAGAAGTGCCGTTCATGTGGTTCCCGCCCATGAATCAATCAACAACGCCGGGGAAGAACCCCTTTTGTTCCAGGGTCTTCTGGCGGCGGGAATCGTTGAAAACCGAAGCCGTCTGGCGGACATGCTGGGCTTTTCCAGGGCAAGAATCACCCAGGTTCTGAACCTTCTCAAACTGCCCCTGGAACTCCGGAGAGAAGTCCTTGCCGATAACACGATAACCGAGTACCAGCTTCGTCCCCTTATACGGATAGAGGGGGCCGACCAGCAGCTTGCCATGTTCCGGGAGCTGCAGAGCAAGAGGCTGACCGGCAGACAGATGGCGCTCTACGCCGACAGCGCGCCGGCAACCCCCGCCGAAGAAGTCAAACCCACGGGCCGGGTGACTGAACCCGAGCCGGTGTCCACGGCGGATGAACTCGAGGCGGCATTCTCCCAGGCTCAACCCGAGGTGATTCCCCAGAACAGGGACAGGGCGCCGGCGGCGGGGCCCGGCAAGGAATCCACTCCTCCCAGGTTCACCTCGGCGGACGACACTCCCTCCCGGGAGATACTGAAAATTCTTCCCAGACTTGGAACCCTGCGGGAGAAGGAATGGAGATCCGCCGCGGCGGAAGCCGGCGCCGACAAGCTTGACATGAGATTTCTGGAGGGTGTTTCACTGCTGCGAAGGGGCATGTTCGCCGACTCGATGGATACCCTGAGCGATGTGATCCGGCGTTCTCCGGACTACAGCGCGGCCTGGTACTTCATGGGAAAATGCGCCAACCTGACCGGAGCCCTGACCGATGCCGAAGAATACCTCAGAAACGCCATAGAAAGAGACCCGAAGCAACCCGACTTCTACCTTGAGCTGGCGGTTGTGCTGGAAAAGCAGAAGCGTGATACTGAAGCCCTGACCCTGTTCCGAAAGGCGAACAGCATTCGCAGGTCAAAACGGAGCAATGAAAAGGTCTAGCCTGATTCCAATGGTGCTTGCCCTTGGCTGTGCGAGGGTTGTGCCGCCGGGAGGAGGGCCCGAAGACCGTGAGCCTCCTGTCTTTCTGGAATGCCGGCCTTCCCCCGGGGTGGTGGATACCCTGCCTCTGCACATGCTGCTCTCTTTCGACGAGAATCTCGAAACCCACAGCAGCCTGCCCCTGCTGTTTCCCGATCCCGGCCATTCCATAAGGTACCGTGGCGCTGAAATCGAGGTAACGCTGAAGCACACCCCGGAAACCTCCACCCTTACCCTTCTGTTTCCTCCGGGGATTTCCGATCGAAGGGGAAACCGGACTGCATTCCCGCTGAACCTGGCCTGGACCACCGCAGACACCACACTGACCGGCAACGCGGACTTCATGGTCACCATGCAGGGAGGGGGAACGGCTTCTCCTTCAACCCTTGTGAGGCTCTTTCATCTTCCCGATTCGCTGAATCCGGTCAGGGGCGCCTATCCCGATTCATCGGGGCATGCCTCCTTTCCGTGGCTGTCCGGGGGAAACTACCGGGCGCTGGCCTTTGAAGACCGGGATGGAAGCGGCACCTGGGAAGACCAGACTGAACCCGGCATCCTGAAGGACTTCGGCCTTGAACCGGGCCAGTCTGTCAGCCTGAATCTTGTGATGGCGGTGGTGGACACCGTGGGCCCCAGAATCAGTTCTGTGGAAGCTCTTGACGCGTATCATGTTCTTGTGGTGTGGAACGAGGAACTCCACAGAGATCCCCCGGATAGCGGTCTGATAGGCATTCACGGACCGGACGGCTCACGGGTAAGGGTTCTTTCAACCAGCATCATGCCCGGCAGAACCCAGGGAAGGCTCCTGGTCTACACGGAGAAAATGCCGGATACACTCCTTACCTTCAATGCCAGTGGAATAATGGACCTTATGGGCAACCCCTCCAAACCCGACTCCCTCACATTCTGGTCCACCGATTCACTTCCCCGGGAAGAGTTCAGGGTGGTTTCCGCCTTTCCCGCCGAAGGCTTGACCGGAGTGGACCCCGCCGGACCCTACAGCATTACCCTGAACGCATGGGTTCCGCTGGACAGCCTTTCATCAAGGTATTCCATAACCAGGGTAACCGACGGCGAAGAAGTTCAGGGAACCATGGAGAGCCGCGACGGAGCAAGCTTCATCTTCACTCCCGACAACCATCTTTCCGGTCAGATGCAGTACAGGGTGGACCTTTCGCAAGGTCTGACCACCCTCTGGGGCGACAGCCTGCCGAAGCAGAGCTGGCCCTTTTCCACGGGATGGAGCACTCTTCCCGGAGAGATATCAGGAAGGCTTACCGGAACTTCCAGAGCCATAACCCTGGTTCTGACACCCGCCGGAGGAGAGGGTGAATCAAGAATAGAGGTTATGGAACCAGGAGACTACCTTCTGCAGGATGTTCCCGCCGGCAGGTACACCCTTGCGGGATTCGCGGACACAAACGGCAACGGAGTATGGAACCCCGGAGAACCCTACGGAGCCTGGCCCGGGGTTCTTGAGGTGTTTCCCGGGCTGCTCACCGGGGAGGTCAACATTGCGATTCTACCCTGAAGAGGCTTTTCAAAGGGATCTATGCACAGGTTGCGGAACCTGCCTCAGGCTGTGTCCTTCCATGGCGCTGGTACTCGACGGAAGCGGAAGAGTACAGGAGTTCCGAAGCAACTGCATCAACTGCGGCCATTGCGGCGCATACTGCCCGGTGAACGCCTTCGGGCTGAAACCGGTCTCGAAGGGGTCTTCTCCCGAAGCCCTGATTTCACTCTTCAGCGCCAGACGAAGCACAAGGCTCTTTGTGCCGGTCAACCTCACGGAAGAGAGGTTGTCGCTTCTTCTGCGCCCGGTGGGTTACGCCCCCACCGGCACCAACTCCCAGGGAATCACCGTGGTGGCCATACAGGGGGTGGACAGGATTCAGGCCATGGTGGTGGATCCGGTCAGAAGGTTTCTTCGCCCGTTCCTGCCATTGGCTTCCCGAACGGGTTTCCGACATCAGGCCAGGGACTTCGCCGATGGGGGCGACCCCATCACGAGACGGGCGCCCTGTCTGCTTTTCTTCTTTGTTCCCCGAAAAAACACCACCCCGTGTGAAGATGGGGTCATCGCCGCCACCATGGTCAGCCTTCAGGCTGAAGCCATGGGGCTCGGCTGTCTGTGGAACGGCGTGGTGAAAATCCTGTTCCCGTTCCTCGGAAGCCTGCGAAAATTCAAGCCGCGGGGGGCCGGGCTCCGGGCGGTGCTTTGTGTCGGGGAAAGACAACTTGAACCTCTGCATGAGGTTCCCGGACGAGACTGCATAACCGTTTCACACTGAGGCAGAAGGGGAAAAAATGCTGGGCAGGTACATCGCCGTCGGTTGCTACACAGTACTCATCGTGGTGATCGGGCTCCTTGGGCACCGAAAAACCAAAAATTTCAACGATTACCTTCTCGGCGGAGGGAAGGTGGGCCCGTGGATGACGGCGTTTTCCTATGGAACCGCATACTTCTCCGCTGTGCTTTTCATCGGCTTCGCCGGCAGCATCGGATGGGGATTCGGATTCTCCGGGCTCTGGGTGGCGCTGGGAAATTCTGTTGTGGGCGTACTGGGTGTCTGGCTGCTTCTGGGCAACAGAATCAAGCAGGCGGCACTCAAGTACGATGTCTATACCATGCCCGGCTTCCTGGAAGCCAGGTTCAACTCCCGTTTCATCCGGCTCTTCACTTCCATCGCCATTTTTGTCTTCATGATCCCCTACACCGCCGCGGTCTTCATGGGACTCAGCTATCTGTTCGAAGTAACCTTCGCTTTGCCCTACGCATATGTTCTTCTCTTCATGGGTGTGTTCACCGGGGTCTACCTGGTCCTGGGGGGCTACAAGTCCATGTCCATGATCGATGTGTTTTTTGGAATGATCATGACCATTGGGGTGGTTGTGCTGCTGGTCTTCACCCTGAAAGAGGGCGGCGGATTGCCGAACATCATCGGAAACCTTCGGAACATCGATCCCAAACTGACGGCGGCGGTGGGACCGCCGGGGTTCATTCCCCTGGCCTCCCTGGTGTTCCTCACCAGCATAGCCCCCTTCGCCATGCCCCAGCTGGTTCAGAAGTTCTACGCCGTAAAGGACAAAAAGGCAATCAAAATCGGCATGACCGCCTCTACTGTCTTCGCTGTGCTTGTCACGGGAACCGCCTATTTCATAGGCTCTCTCACCAGGCTGTTTCTCACCCCCGGGAACAACCCTGCGGCTTTCAACGCCTCCGGCGCACCCAACTTCGACGCCCTGATGCCTGAGATGCTCTCCACCGTGGTTCCTCCCGGGCTTTCAGTGATAATTCTTCTCCTTATTCTTGCCGCTTCCATGTCCACCCTTGCGGCACTGGTTCTCATCTCCAGTTCCACCCTCACCGTGGATTTCTACAGGGGGATGATGAAACCCGGCGCTGCCGATAAAACCCTGACGGGGCTCATGAGATTCGGAAGCGCTTTCTTCATAGTGCTATCAATGCTTCTGGCCATGCTCAGGCCGGCGATTATCGTCACTATTCTCGCAATCTCATGGGGGGCTATCGCCTCGGTTTTCCTGGGCCCGTTCATCTGGGGCATCCTCGGCAGGCGGATCAACAAAGCCGGCGCCCTTGCCGCTTCGATCCTGGGCCTTGCCACCTGTCTTGTGCTGTTCGTGGTCATGGGACCCGGAAAAACACCACTGGCGGGTTCCATCGGCATGATTGTCTCTCTCGCGGTTCCGGCACTCTTTCTGCCGTTCCTCAGAGGGAGGGCGGCATAACACCCCGGAACGAACTCGAGTCGCTGGCGAACCCGGAAAAGGCCGCGGTCCTTCAAAGGTTTTTTAAAACCGGGCCCGGCGAGTACGGGGAAGGGGATGTATTCCGGGGAATACGGGTACCGGCCCTGAGGCTTCTCGCAATGAAACACATGGCCCTTCCCACCGCGGAAATCGTGACGCTTCTTCGTTCCCGGTATCACGAGGACAGGCTTCTGGCCCTGCTGATTCTCATCGGCCAGTTCCGACGAGGCACCCCGGAAACCAGGGAAAGAATCTACACTCTGTACCTGGCCAACACGGACCGAATCAACAACTGGGATCTGGTTGACGCTTCGGCGGAACACATCGTGGGCGCCTTCCTGTGGGACCGGGACAGGAGGCCCCTGTATACGCTTGCGGTTTCGGAAAGCCTCTGGGAACGCCGAATCGCTGTGCTCGCCACATTCCATTTCATCCGCCGGGGCGATTTCAAAGACATCCTGGCCCTGGCGGAGAT
>CAZUXA010000051.1:0-6051 GCA_964624405.1 uncultured bacterium
GCCTACCGGGAAACCATCACGGGAAGCACGGACTGGAATGAAAAGTTCGTCAAGCAGACCGGGGGCAAGGGTCAGTATGCCCATATCATCTTCCGTTTATCACCGGTTCCGGCGGGAAGCGGTTTCGAGTTCGAAAACCGTGTAGTGGGAGGCAACATTCCAAGGGAGTACATTCCCGCCATAGAGAAGGGCGTGATTGACTCCATGAAGCGTGGGGTTCTTGCCCGGTGCCCTGTGGTGGATGTGAAGTTCACCCTGGTGGATGGCTCATTCCATACCGTGGATTCTTCGGAAATGGCCTTCCGGACCTGCGCCTCCATGGCTTTCTCAAAGGCATTCATGAAGTGCGCTCCACAGATTCTGGAGCCTGTCATGGGGGTTACCGTGATTACGCCCGAGGAATACGCCGGAGGAGTCAGCGGAGGCATCTACGAAAAGCGGGGAGTGATTACCGGCATGGACTCCAGGGGAACCTCAAAGGAAATCATGGCCATGGTTCCCCTGAGCGAGATGTTCGGCTACGCCACCGACCTTCGAAACGCAACCCAGGGCAGGGCGGTATTCTCCATGCAGTTCGAACACTATGAGCCGGTTCCCCTAAGCGTTGCGGATGAGATTGTGAAGAGGTCGAAGCGGGACAGCTAATCGTTTCGAAGAATGCCCCACAGCACCGCATCGCGTCGGACGCCGTCCTTTTTCAGATACCCTCGAAGAACGCCTTCCCTGACCATGCCGGCCTTTTCCAGCACCTGGCCGCTTCCGGGGTTCTCCGGAAAGTGCAGGGCGCAAATCCTCTCGAGCCCCATTTCCTGAAAGCCGAAAACCAGCAGTCGTTTTACCGCTTCGGTGCAGTAGCCCCTGTTCCACCTCGACGGGGTTATCCAGTAGCCGATCTCCGCTGAATTCCGAATTGTCGGAGCTATCCCGATACAGCCGATGAACTCCCCGGTTTCCTTCTCCAGCACCCCGAACACACCTCCTGTTTTCCCGAGGAAATCGTTGAAGCGGCCCTCGATGAAGTTCTCAGCGTCTCTGAGCGTATAGGGATGGGGAAGGCACAGAGTACCCTGGGCGATATCCCGGTAGTCCGCGGCCCTGCGCAAAACCTCTTCATCCCCCCTCTCCGGGGTTCGCAGTATCAGCCGCTCCGTCTCGAGAACAGGCTTGTTCCACGAGGCCGGGTTCCTTTTCATGGACAGAGCGGTGATTTTCACCATGAGAACGCAGGTTCCGTTCAGGGCCCGGTCGGAAAGCTCATCGGCGACACCGGAGAAGCACTCCTGCAGAATGGCCATTCCCTTTCTCTTCTCCTCGATGGATTCAAGAAATGTAACCGTTCCCTCCCCCATCAGGCTTTCGTAATGAATGTCGTCCCTTCCAACCAGTTCCAGAATTCGGCCCATTTCAAAGACAACCCCCGGGTTGCCCTTCAGCATGTCAATCTTCTCACCTTCGGTGGCGCTGTGAAGATAGAGAAACCCGTCCCGGTGCCCGAAGCACATGGAGACTATCCGCATCTTTCCTTCCGAGGCCAGACCCAGCCTGCATACCTTGAATCGTTTCAGGGCGGCATGGATCTCAAGGGGGTCAGTAATCTCTCTGTCAGCCCGTCTCATCTCTTCCCGTCTTTCTTCATGAACCAAAGAGGCATAGAATACCGATATCTGAATATGCAAAGAGAAGGAGTTTTTCACATGAGCTGTTTCCTGGTGTTCTGCCTGTTTTCATCGGTTATCCGGGTGCCTGTGCCGGTGGAAGCCCTTGTTTCCGACGAGTTGTTCGCCATCATGGACCAGGGTGTCTCGGTCAGGGTGGCCGGAGGTCTTCCCGGGGTTGTCGCCGGTGTTCCGGATCTTCCCGGGGTTCCATGGACCTTCGCTCTTCCGGCGCGGAGTTCCGTGGCCTCCCTGGAGGTTTCACGGGTGGTCTGGGAGGATGTTCCCGGAGCATTCCATGTTCGGCCCATGCCCCCGCCGACCCCCCTCTCCCTCATGCCCCCGGAAGGGATGGCGGTGCCGGAAGACCCTGCTGTCTACAACGCTTCCGGCTTCTGGCCCCGGTCACCGGTGCTCCTCTCCGGTACTTCCCTCAGAAACGGTATCCCCACCGGCGAGGTGCTGGTCTTCCCCTATCGCTGGAATCCCGCCTCCGGAGTTCTTCAGAGGATTTCGGATATCGAGCTTTCGGTGACCACCGCGGCTTCAGACAGAACCCCCCTGCCCGCTTCCGATTCCAGCACCCGGAGAATGCTCATAGTCACCGTTGAAGAGCTTGCCGGGGTATTCGATGAACTGGCGCAGAGAAGGCACAGCGAAGGAATTCTCACGGAAGTGGTCACCATGGATGAAGTTCTCTCCGCGTCCGGCGGTCGGGACGACGCGGAAGCCCTGAGGAACTACATCATTGCCTACAAGCAATCCTGGGGGCTGGATTTCGTTCTTCTGGGCGGCGATACCGAGCATGTTCCGGTGCGGTACGCCTTCGCCATGGCCAGCGAGGCCGGTTTCCATCCCAGGGAGGACAGCCTGCCCTGTGACCTTTACTATTCCGACCTCGACGGAAACTGGGATGCGAATGGAAACGGCATTTTCGGAGAGGTTGACGATGAGGTCGACCTTTACCCCGATGTCTGGGTCGGCAGGGTATCGGTGAACGACCTGGAGGAAGCCGGGGCGTGGTTCAGCAAACTTGTGGCCTACGAAGACGCTTTTGAGCACGAACACCTTCAGGATGTGCTTTTCCTGGCAGAGGTTCTCTGGCACAATCCATTCACCGACGGCGGTGTGAGCAAGAACCTGATTCAGAGCCTGTGCCTTCCCGGCTTCATGAATGTGACAAAGCTGTACCAGACCCTGGGCAACCTCAGCGCCTACAACACGATGATGGCCATGATGGAAGGACAGAATCTCCTGAACCACAACGGACACGCGTGGTACAACGGCATGAGCATCGGGCCCGGGGGAAACATAAACGCCGCTTTCCTCAACATGGTTGATTCGGACGGGCGATTCTCCGCGGTGTTCTACTCCATAGGCTGCTGGCCCGGCGCTTTCGACTTCGACGCGGTGGGCGAGCACTTCCTCACCAGTCCCGACGGATGCGGTGTTTCCTTCATCGGCAACTCCAGCTACGGCTGGGGCTCCCCGGGAAACCCCGCCTACGGCTATTCCGACATCCTGGACAGGTATTTCTTCCTCAGGCTCTACCAGGACAGAAACACCCGGATCGGTCAGGTTCTGGCGGAAGCCAAGGATTTCTACATACCCTACGGCAGATGGGAGAATGTGTACCGCTGGCACCTGTATCAGGTGAATCTGCTGGGAGATCCGTCATTCAGGCCCTATCGCAAGATTCCCGTCACCCCGGATATCAGCCATCCGGGATTCGTGACGGAACACACCGGGGTTTTCCCGGTCCAGGTTGCCGGGTGCGATCCGACCGGGCTTCTTCTTTGCGTCCATGACCAGGGAAGCCAGCACTTCACCACGATTCTGGATACATCGGGATACCATGCGTTCAACTTCGACACCCCTCCCACTGGTGATGTGACGGTTACCCTTTCCGGCAATGGTGTCAGGCGCACAAGCGTGATCTGCCCCCAGGGGCAGGGTCCCGGACCGGTGATTTCGGATTTCGTCATCGATGACACCGGCGGCGACGGCTTTCTCTCCCCGGGAGATCTGGCCCACCTCACCCTCACCCTTGCCAACCAGGGCACCGAAAACCTGTCCGGCATCGGTCTTCACGGGCAGGTGCTGTCGGGCCCGGTGGTGCTGCTGGAGAACTCCATGGTCTTCCCCGACCTTTTCCCGGGCGGCTCCGCGGTGGGTTCCGAACCCCTTGATCTGGCGGTGGATGTGAATGCCGCGAACAACCAGGTAGCGGCCCTTCTTCTGACCGTTTCCACCCAACAGGGCGTCTGGGAAATCCCCTTCTCCCTGCTGATTCACGCCCCCGGGCTGTACTTCGCCTCCTACTCCGTGGAGGGGGATGTGGTCCCGGAACCCGGCGAAACCTTCGGCCTGGTGCTGAACATCGCCAATACCGGCCTTCTTGACGCAGTTGATGCCACCGCGGTCATGCTCGGGTTTCCCCAGTGGGTATCCTTCGCCGCCGATACCGCCCACTGCCCCATTGTTCCCGCAGGTGCCACCGCTGAGTTTCCCTTCATATGTACCCTGGCTCCCGAAGCCCCGTCTCCGGCCTTTCCCTGGTTCACCTTCCTCCTTGAATCCCCGACCACCTCTTTCAGCCGAATCGATTCGCTCCGGTTCACCGTGGGCGAAACAGGCGTTACCCATGATGTGGAATCCGGGCCGGAGGGCTGGAGCCATGGAGGAACCGGCGACATGTGGCGGATCACCGACATGAACAGCCACTCTCCCGACCACAGCTGGCAATGCGGAAACGAGCAGGGTTACCAGGACGGCATGAACTGCTGGCTGCAGAGCCCGGTAATGCACCTCGCGCCGAACTCGTCATTGAGTTTCTGGACCATGTTCGATGTGGCGCTTTACGGCTCCGACGGGCTGTATCCCATACTTCTCAACTTAACCGGCGGATCCGCGGACACTCTGGATTTCATCGGTTCCGGAGGCGCTCTGTACGGCCCTGGAGCCGGAATGGGAACCGGCTGGGTCAACTTCAGCTACGACCTTTCCTTCGCGGATCCCGAAGACCAGTACCGTATCGAGTTCAGATTCCGTTCCGACAACGACGGCGTTACCGGGCTGGGTTTCTTCCTGGACGACATAGTGGTGGCCGGCGGCTACATGGGAAACCTGGACATCGAGGGTGATCAATCTGTCCTGCCGGTTCTGGGACACCCGCACCCGAATCCTTCAGGAGCAGGTTTCACCGTGCCTCTGAACATTACGGAACCCGGTGACTGGAGGCTGGGAGTCTATGACCTTGCGGGAAGGCTTGTAATGAGTTTCAACGGGGCATCACCGGTTAGCGGGGAGATCTTCGCCTGCACCCGGGGCCTTGCTTCCGGCGTCTACCTTGTTCGTCTTGAAGGAGCCTCCGACCACCTCACTCGAAGGGTGGTGGTTCTCCGGTAGCGGGAACAACCCCGGGCTCCGGATGGTATTTCCAGAGGAGGGAAGAAGGGAATCGCTGTGGTTAGAGTTTCAGCAGCGCCACTTCTGGTGGTTCTACTGGCGACAGCAGGGTTTCTTGCCTTCAAAGGAAACGGAGAAGCCATGAATTACAGACAGTTAACCCCGGAAGAGGAGCATGTGATCGTTCATGGTGGAACCGAGCGCCCCTTCTCCGGTGAGTATGTGAATTTCCATGACGAGGGAACCTACCACTGCAGAAGGTGCGACGCGGCCCTTTACGAATCCACCGCGAAGTTCAACTCCGGTTGCGGATGGCCCTCCTTTGACCGGGAGGTCCCGGGAGCGGTGATACGCAGACCTGACCCCGACGGAGTCCGAACCGAGATAGTCTGCGCCTCCTGCGGCGCCCATCTCGGCCATGTGTTCATGGGCGAGGGGTTTACCCCAGCGGACACCAGGCATTGCGTGAACTCCATATCGATGGTTTTCCACCCGGCTCAAGCCACTGAAACAGCTGTTTTCGCCGGGGGCTGCTTCTGGGGAATCGACCATTTCTTCAAGAATGTTGAGGGGGTGCTGCGAACCACATCCGGCTACACCGGCGGCTACATGGAAAGCCCCACCTACCGCGAGGTCTGTTCGGGAGAAACCGGGCACGCCGAGGCGGTGGAAGTCGTTTTCGATCCTTCGGTGGTGGGTTTCGAGGAACTGGCAAAGATGTTCTTCGAGATTCACGATCCCACCACCCCGAACCGGCAGGGCTTCGATGTGGGCTCCCAGTACAGGTCGGCGGTGTTCACCACTTCCGAGGAACAGAGGGCCGTGGTGGACAGGCTGATCAGCCTTCTCCGGGAACGGGGGCTCAATGTGGTGACCGAGGTTCGGCCCCTTGAGGTCTTCTGGCCCGGTGAGGACTACCACCAGGATTACTACGCCAAAAACAGAAGCGGCTCCATCTGCCACACCAGGGTCAACCGTTTCGACTGAC
>CAZUXA010000052.1:0-3977 GCA_964624405.1 uncultured bacterium
TCCGAACAACATTCCTGAAAGGTTCCACCCAATGCAATCAAGCGACATGCCAGATCTCGCGGGAGGATTCAAGCTTACGGAAAGGCGGGACATTCCGGGGATAAGAAGCCATGCCCTCAGGGCCCGCCACATCCGTTCCGGAGCCGACCTCGTGTTCCTGCGAAACCCCGGAGACCGGGAGAAGCTGTTTACCGCGGTTTTCCGGACCCCCCCCACAGACAGCACGGGGGTTCCGCACATTCTGGAACACTGTGTTCTGTGCGGCTCCCGGAAATTCCCCCTGAAAGACCCCTTCATGGAGCTGGTGAAAACCAGCATGGCCACATACATCAATGCAATCACCTATGACGACAGAACCATATACCCCTGCGCAAGCCTGAACGGAAAGGATTTCTTCAACCTGGTGGATGTATACATGGACGCGGTCTTCCACCCGCTTCTCACCAGGCAGGCTTTCATGCAGGAAGGGCACCGGATGGATATTGGCGAATCCGGCTCCGTTGCCAGAATGGGAGTCGTATACAGCGAAATGAGAGGAGCCTACTCGGATCCCGACGACTTCATGGAGAGGCAGCTCCGCTCACTGCTTTTTCCCGGCGCCACCTATGGAAACTGCTCCGGGGGCGACCCCGACCAGATTCCCCGGCTCTCATACCAGTCATTTCTGGACTATCACCGCAGACACTATCACCCTTCAAACTGCTGTCTTCTTGTAATAGGGGATTTTCCCGAAAATGAAATCACCGGTTTCCTCGGCGAACGGCTGAAGGGGTTCAAAGCCTTAAACTCTCAGCCCGCAATCATCACCGGCCCCGGGCTTCGCTGTCCCATCTCCGGTGTGTACCCCATACCCGGCCCGCGAAGGGCGGGTTGCACCGTGCTCAGAGGATGGCTTATGGACCGGGGAGACGATCCTGTGGAGTCCCTGGCGCTGTCCCTGCTGGATGATGTTCTTCTTGACAGCGACGCCGCCCCTCTGAAGGCGGCCCTTGTTGAAAGCTGTCTGGGCGCTGGTCTGGGGCCCTCAGGCTACGATTCGGACATTCTCATCCCCACCTTTACCGCCGGCCTTCGCGGTGTTCCGGAAAAGGATGCGCCGGAGGTCTTCGAGCTGCTGGACACCACTCTGAAGAAGTGTTCAGACGGGCTTGATCCCCGGGATGTTCAGGGCTGTCTGCACCGGAAGGAGCTGTTTCTTCGAAGCATCGGTCAGCGCTGGGCCTTCGGCATCATGGGCGCGGTTGCAAGGGCGTGGACCTACCGCAGAAATCCCCTGGATGAACTGGAGGAGGAGAAACTGCTGGACGGTCTGCATCAGAGGCTTTCCCGGTGCCCCAGGTACCTTGAGGAGCTGATCGGAAAATACCTGACGGACAATCCCGGAAGGGTGGATGCGGTGTTCAGGCCGGAACCGGGACATTTCGGCAGATTGGGAAGAAAGCGGGCGGGAAGGGCGAAGACCGAGGCCAAACGCCTCAGCCCGGATCAGCAGGAAAGCCTTCGAACAGATTCAGAAGCTCTCAGAATCCACCAGGAATCACCGGACACACCCGAGGCAGCAGCCAGTCTTCCGTCTTTGAACCTGTCCGATATACCGGAAGAACCCGCCATCCTCGAATGGCACCACGAAGCTGTGGCTCCGGGGGTTCATCTCATCACCGTCCCCGGCTTCACCAACGGTGTCTGCCACCTGAACCTCTCCCTCGGACTCGGGCATCTGTCTGCGGCAAACCTTCCCCTCGCCCAGTTGGCAGCTGAAGCGGTGGCCGGAACCGGCGCCGGGGAGCTTTCCCACCAGGAGGCGGCAAGGGAGGAGATGGCCTGTTCCGGAGGCCTTTCGAACGGCGTGGCAACCTATGAGCCTTTGAGTGCCGCAGGAGCTGTTCACCCCCTGATAACCTTCGGCGTATCCTGCCTGGAGGCCGACCTGCCCCGGCTGCTCAACCTGCTCAGGATGCGGATTCTCTCTCCACGGCTGGACAACCGCGCCCGGGTGAAGGAACTGGGCAGGGAGATCAGAAGCGGCATTCACGCGAACTTCACCGAGAACGCCGGAAGTTACGCGGGGCTGGAGTCGTTGGCTTCCTTCAGGCCCGGCATGGAGGTGGTCAGGCTTCTGAAGGGGCTGGAAATGGCCAGACAAACCCTCGCGTGGGCTGGCAGAGCGTCTTCGACACTTTCAGGAAAGCTTCTGGAACTCTGGAGCCAGATAGGAGAGAAGGCCCCCCTGGCCCTGTCCTGGACCGGTCCTGACCGATGCAGGCCGGTGATTGACGGGTTTCTGGCTGAAGTTCAATGCGACAGAACCCGGTTTTCTCCAATCGGCTTCAGCGAAAGGGAATATCTGCCCATAACCGGAATCCAGACGGACTCCGATGTGGCCAGCACAGCCGGGGCTTTTCCGGGCAGGGAGATGGGAGATCCCCTGTTCGAGCCCCTTTATGTGCTCACCTCCCTGCTGGGAAACGGTCCGTTGTGGCAGCTGATCCGGGGAAAACTGGGGGCGTACGGGGTTTCCGCCGGAGCGGGTTCGGGAGTGGTGGCGTTCAGCACTTACCGTGATCCCTCGCCTTCTGAAAGCCTTTCCGTTATCCGCCGGATCTTCGACAATCCCATGGGCTCTGTGGATCTGAGCGAGAAGGCTGTAAGGGGTGCGGTTTTCTCTGTGCTGCAAAGGCTCGACCCCCTGATCAGGCCTTCCAGAGCTCCGCTTTCCGCAACCATGATGTTCTTCACAGAAATGGACAGGAAGTACCAGACAGGCGCCTGGAAAAGGCTTCTGGCAATAGACGAACCAGGGCTGACCCTTGCGGCGGAAACCCTTCACAAGGGAGTGGCCAAAGCCTCGGTCTGCGTGGCTGCTGACAGAAAAACCCTCGCAGGAATCGGCGTGACAAACATGGAAAAACTGTAGGGAGCAAAGGAGAGATGAGATGGATATTGCTTCACTGGCCATAGGCGTTGTGGCAGCTGTTCTTGGCTTCATCCCCTGCTGTGGATGGATGGCCCTTGGCCCCGCCATAGTGGGACTGATTCTGGGTATTCTGGACTTCAACAGAAAGAGGGAGGCGGAAGCCCAGACCACGGTGGCCATTGTGGGCATCGCGTTGAACGGTCTGGCAATTCTTGTCATTCTGGGATACTATCTGCTTTTCACCGCGGGCGATATCGCCTCAGGGCTGATGTAAACTGAGAATCTACAGGATCGCGAACATCACCCTGGCAGGTCTTCTGGCTTACTGCCTGCTGATTCCCCCACTGTCCGCCTTGATTTCCGGCGTCTTACCGGAATTCACCACATGCCGGCACCTTGCCTTGACCGGCAGGCCCTGTGTGCTCTGCGGCCTGACCAGGGATGTCCGGGCTTTTCTGGCTACCGGCGGCCTGCCTGATCCGCCCGGCAACCCCAGAGCCCCGACCATACTGCTGCTGTTCGCGATAGAGGCGGTTTTCAGGTTGTTCGCCGTTTTCCTGGCCCGTGGGGCTTCGCTGCGCTCCTGGCTTCTGGCGGACGCCGGCCTTCACGGAGCCATGGGGGTTTTTCTGGCTCTCCGGTGGTGATGCCGCCCACAATTGCCTCTTTCTGAGCTGCCTTTTGTGACGGTTTTCTGGGAACCTCCACCGGCTCTCCGGTTTCATGGTTCAGCCCTGTATGGTAAACAGCGGCGGCAACCGTCATGGGAGTGGGAAGAAAAACCTGGACCTGCCTGGGCAGCGCTCCCATCCTCTCCAGAAGATTCCTGCAGCTTTTCATGTGGTTCAGGTTGCTGCCGGGAAAAGCCGCTATGATGTAGGGAAGAATGTACTGCTTCCGGCCGGCCTCCCGGGACAGCCTCTCGAACTCACGGCAGAAGGCGAGCCATGTGGCCACGGGAGGCTTCCTCATCAGCCTTAGAACACGGTCTTCAGTGTGTTCCGGCGCGATCTTCAGGTGACCGGGCACATGGCGCTTGACCAGAACCTCAAGGAATCCCGGG
>CAZUXA010000052.1:4077-5819 GCA_964624405.1 uncultured bacterium
CCGCTTCTGGAGGAGATGATTTTGCCCTGGTGAACCCCAAGGGCGCAGAAGGTGCAGCCTCCGGGGCAGCCTCTGACTACGGTAATGGAGTTCCTCACCGTGTTCCAGGCAGGAATCTCATCGGTGCAGGAAGGGTGGGGTCTGCCGGAGAACGGCAGGGCGTACACTCCGTCCATTTCGCCGGTGGTCAGCGGAAATGCCGGGGGCTCCACAACCAGAGTTCTCGTGTCCGCCCTCTGAAGAAGCCTCGCGGCATTCCATGGGTTCTGATTCTCCTCCACCATCCTTGTCATTCTCATGAAAGCTTCTGGAGAGGAGGAAACCTCCTCATGCGAGGGAAGCTCCAGGTCTCCTGGCAGCGGGCTAACCTTCGAAGCGAACCAGCATGTTCCCCTGATTCCAGCCGGATGCCTGCGATCCCGAAATCTTTCGGCAACTTCCACCACGGAATTCTCCGCCATTCCATAGACCAGCAGGTCAGCCTTGGTGTCGAGCAGAAGGCTCTTCCGAACCCTGTCGCTCCAGAAATCGTAGTGGGACACCCTTCGGGTGGAGGGCCCCAGCCCGCCCAGCACCACTGGAACCCCCTTCATCACCATCTGTATGATGTTGGCGTACTTCATGGCGGCTCTGTCCGGCCTGCGGCCGGGCAGTCCCCCGGGGCTGTATGCGTCATCGGATCGAATCCGGTTCATACTGGTGTAGTGGTTAACCATGCTGTCCATATTGCCCGGGGTGATACCCACGAAAAGTTCCGGCACACCCATTTCAAGAAAAGCGCCGGGGTTCTTCCAGTCCGGCTGGGGAAGAACCCCCACCCGGTATCCCTTCCCTTCAAGCACCCGGGCGATCACCGCCACCCCGAAGGATGGATGATCCACATAGGCGTCGCCGCTGACCAGAAGAACATCCAGCCTCTCCCAGCCCAGGGCCTTCATCTCACTTCCGGATACGGGAAGAAAACCTGCGGCCATGTCACTCTCCCGGTTGATGAAAAACCAGCCTTGAAAATACCCCGAAGAACACCGTACTTCCCAATATGAACACATGTTCACCATGAAGGGAGCCGAAAAATGCCAGAAGAGCGAAAATCATTCTACGAAGCAAGGGTAGCCTCCGGGAAAACCACCTTTTTCATCGACGCAAAGCAGGCGGTGAACGGAAGATACTACCTTTCCATCACCGAAAGCCGCAGAACCGAAACCGACACATTCGAGCAACGCCGTGTCATCGTGTTCGAAGAGGGCATTCAGCAGTTCCGCGACGCCCTCAACGAAGCTTTCATCTCGGTTGAAAAGCTCGTATCCCACCGCCCCGAAGGCGAGGTGGTCGAGGTACGGGATCAGCACCCCAAGGCGTTCACCAAATGGTCACCGGCAGACGAGGAGGAACTTGAAAGGGAGTACCGCAAAAACCCCAACATTCCTTCGGTTGCTGAAAAAACCGGCCGAACCGAGAAGGCGGTGCAGGCAAGGCTTGAAAAAATGGGCCTCATACCCCCGGAGAAAACCGCGGTTTCCTAGTAAAGCCCCTTTATCGATGCCCATGTGGTTCTTTCCAGGGAAGTGTAGCTGAACTCCCCCCCGGCCCGAATGAAGTAGTCACCTGTACTCCAGGGCAACCACGATGCCATGTCCGCCGAGTAGAAACTGCGGCCTCCATTCGGCTCTCCATCGCCGATCAATGATGGAGAACCGTTCGCGCTCAACCCGGTGTTCACGATGCACCAGAATTCCGTGGTG
>CAZUXA010000053.1:0-5707 GCA_964624405.1 uncultured bacterium
ACGGCACAGGGTTCTCCGGGGTGAGACTCCCCTTCGGGGTCTACACCGTGGTGGGAGAACAGGGGATCTCCAAACGCCTCACCCTTCTTCAGGAGTAGCGAGCAGAAGGGGCACCCCTCAGGCTTCTCCTCAACCCCCGCTCCGTCACCAGCCGCCGGTCCCCCAGGGCCTCGATCTTACACTGCTTCTCTTCAGGCAGCTTCAGAAGGCAAAGCCACTGGGTTATCCGGTCTGAAGTGATACCGTGTCTTTGCCCGAGCTGAACCCGGGTGAGGTTGTTCCGGAGCATTTCCTCGTGGAGTTCCCGGGCGAAGATGAGGGGGTTGCGGAACGGGCCCCGGGGCGATTTCGGCTTCAACATCACATCGGGTCGGGGACGAGTCAGAGTGTATGTTTCGACGGAAAAGGTTCGACTCAGCGGCAGACGGGCGTACCATCCACACCATTCGAATCAGGCCTTTCACAATTGGCCTGTCCATCTAAAACCAGAATTCCAGTCTAATGGGAAAACTTGAATGAGAGTCAGAGACGCTTGAGCAACTCAAGGAACTCTGAGGGCGCAAGAACCTTGACTCCGTGTCTGAGATCGAGCGGGAAGTGACGGGTGTTTCCTGTGATCAGGCAATCGGCACGGGCGGCGATCGCCACCTCAAGGAAGCAGCAGTCATCCGGATCGGGCAGTGGCTCCTTCAGGGGCTTGGATGGATGCAACTCAGCCGTTCTTCTTATGTACTCAATCAGAATCGTGACCAGTTTGGGATCCATACGGAAGCGGTCTCTTCCGAGGACTTCCTCATACTCCAGCAGGATTCGGGAATCGACACAGAGGATGACTTCATTGGAGGTGAACAGCCTCACCAGATCGGCACACATGCCGAACGGGGTCAGCAACCCTGACACTAGCACATTCGTATCGACAACAATTCTCATGATCGAGGGCGTGTTTTTCGTGCGTCCATGATTTCCAGTTCAATGGCATCCATGGACAGAGTATCGGTGCCCTGTGCAACGGAAGCCCTCTGAAGATCGGCTATGGCACGCTCCACCCTTGCCCGTCTGAAGGCTGTAAGGGATTCCTCAACATCACTTTCATCCACCGAGGAGAGCAAGGCCACCGGGCGGCCGTTGCTTGTGATGATCATCTCCCCTTCATCAGGAAGGTCACGCCAAATGGCAGCCGAGTTTCCCCGCAGATCGCGAACGCTTATGAATTTCATTCGTCACCTCCATCTACACACATTTGTATACACAATCGTGCCATCTTTGTCAAGACGAATGTTTCTCGTGATGAAGAGAGTCGCGGAAACCGATCAAACTGTCCAGAATGGAAGATTTATCAACACAAGGTGCAAGTGCGACCTAGCCGCCAGTATGAAAACGGCACTATGTGCGTCTCCTCAACCCCCTCTCCGTCACCACCTGCCGGTCCCAGTAGTCCCCCATCGCCTCGATCTCACTTTGCTTCTCTTCCGGTAGCTTCAGCAGACAGAGCCACTGGGTGATTCGGTCCGAGGTGACACCGTGCCGTTGCCCGAGCTGTGCCCGGGTGAGGTTGTCACGCACCAGTTCTTCCTGCAGTTCCATAGCAACTCTTAAAGGGTTACGGAAAACCTTCTTGGGCTCTATGGTTCGGGTGTCAGGGCTGCGTTCCTCTATGCTTTGAACAAGGTGAGTTCTGGTTCGAGGAACTTTCAGTTTGGCGTACCACTCACACCATTCGAACCCGAAGCAGAGAAGGGGAGCCTTTCAACTCCCCTTCCTTCGTTCATGGGCTAATCTACCTGATCAGCACAACGCGTGTGGAAGCTTCGAGTCCCGTGCCAGAAAGCCTTACGAAGTACACACCGGAGGCCAGAGGCGAGCCGTTTCCGTCATGGCCATTCCAATAGTGGGAGTGGGTACCGATGGGAAGAGCTCCCAAGTTCTGCGTTCTCACCAGGCGTCCCGCAGTGTCGTAGATGGAAAGGGTCAGAGGGGATAACCCGATGCTCTGGAAGGAGAGGTTCGTTCCGGTTTCCATGGGGTTGGGAAAAGCATTGAGAAATGGGCTCTCGCCAGGAACAACCTCACCCATGGGCGGCTCGGTTCCAGTGAGATCCGGCACCCAGCGGGCGATACGGCATGCAAAAATGCCCCCGGCGTAGAGGAACCCCCCCCCGACATATACATCCGAGCCGGTCGCGGCGACGGCATAGATAGAGGGATCTGTACCACCGCTTACCCCGCTTCCCAGTGCTGACCAGGAACTGCCGTCCCAACAGGCGATGTGGCTGGCGGGGCTGCCTCCGGCCTGGGTGAAGTATCCTCCCGCGTACACATCCGTGTCGCTTAAGGCGATCGCTTTTACCACATCGGTCACCCCGCTTCCCAGCGCTGACCAGGAACTGCCGTCCCAAAGGGCGATGCGGTTTGCTGGATTACCCCCGGCCTGTGTGAAGAATCCCCCCACGTACACATCCGTGTCGCTCACTGCGACAGACGTGACGTAGAGGTTGACCCCGCTTCCCAGCGCTGACCAGGAACTGCCGTCCCAGCGGGCGATGTAGTTGACGGGGTTGCCTCCGGCCTGGGTGAAGATTCCTCCCGCAACCACTTCCGAGCCGCTTGCAGCGATTGCGAAGACAGGTTCGTTCACGCCATTTCCCAGAGCTGACCAGGAATTGCCGTCCCAGCGGGCGATGTAGTTGGCGGGGTTGCCTCCGGCCTGGGTGAACTCGCCTCCCACATACACATTCGAGCCGCTCACTGCCATGGCATAGACCGTTGGATAGCTCACGCCTCCTACACCACTTCCCAGAGCATGCCAGGAAGTGCCATCCCAGCGGGCGATGGCGCTGGCAGGGTTCCCTCCGGCCCCGGTGAATCGGCCTCCCACATACACATCCGAGCCGCTAACTGCGATGGCATAGACCCAGCTGTTCACTCCCTTTTCCAATACGTGCCACGAACTCCCGTCCCAGCGGGCGATTCGGTTGGCGGTACTCCCTCCGGCTTGGACGAATTGCCCCCCCACGTACACATCAGAACCGTTCACGGCGATTGCGAGGACTTGGCCGCTCACGCCGGTTCCCAGCGAGTACCAAGCGCCTTCCAGGTCCTGCCTGTAAGGAAGGTGAACAGGTTCCCATGGCAGAGCCCCCTCTTCCACGAAGATCGGCTCCCCATCAGGACCGTAGGTCATCCGGAACCCGGTGGGGTCAAAACTGCCGGACACTCCCTCCATGACTCTTCCGTCTTGAGTAAGTACCGCTTCCAGTGAGGGAATGGTTTCGGCGAACGTCAACGAGACGAGTGCAGCAAGAACGATTCCCCAGCAAGATTTCATGATACCCCTCCTGAGTCTCTATAACACTTTTGTCCAGAGGACGGTTTCTGGAGTCTTTTCTGTCGTCTTTGATCTGGAAGAGCATGGTTCGTGAGGAGGTGAAACATGGACTGGACGTCTGTCCACACCCGATACCCTCGACAGGACTCAGACCGGTGAAGACGAACCCGAAAGCCATCGTCACCCATGTCGAGAGGTCTTCCTCGAACGTGAACACTTCGTCAATGACCATACTGTCAATCTCCATGGTACCCGTTTCGAGGAAGACGGTCGCTGCAAGGAGGCAGTCCTCGTTCTGGTCGTCGATGGCGTTCAGCATGATCTGGACGTACTCGTTGAGCCCCACTGTATGGTATGCTGCAGCGAAGGCACTTACCTCCGAGTAGTTCTCGAAGACGTCTCCCGAACCGTTGAGGAACGTCCTGTTATCCTCAAACACAAACTCCTCCAACCTGTCGTTCCAGGTCCAGAGGGTGACATCGATGCCGGTAGCTTCCGTGTACATATTAGTCGTGTTTCCGATATAGACGTAAACGCCGTCATCCATCAACAGCAGGGGGCCATCCAGGTACTTGAACGCAAGTCCTGATGCATGAGCGGCAGTGCTCGTGAGCGTGAGGGACCCCAGATCGACCGCACCCAGAAACATGTTGTGCTTCATCTCGTCCTGGGCCTGGTTTCCCTGAAAACCGCCGGTCACCAGCAGGTTGTTTGCGGAGTCGTAGAGGATCTCCGCCCATCCGTACTCCACCAGGCTCTCATCGAGGATCAGTGCAACGCTGCTGTTCTCCGTGGCCACTTCCACGAATCCGTAGGGGTTGGAGGGATTGCCGACTCCTTCGTCGAGCATGTACCAACCGCAAGCGGCGTATACGTCGTTCTCCGCTCCGTGGTCACCTATGTAAACGGCATTCCAGGCTGCCACATTGACCCAGTCGTCGTCATTCCATTCGTGTACAGGACAGACCGTCGTTCCATGATCGCCCAGGATCACCGCCAGACCCGAAGGGTCGTCCAACCATATCGGTTCCTGCAGGTCCACCCGGGTGTAGCCCACGCCCAGGAACCGGTCCTGGATCGTGCCGTACTCCACATAGTGCAGGATGCCGTATCCGTCATCGTCCAGGTGCATGGTATCGCAGACTGCCTCGTAGGTGAAGTTCCATACAGTGGAGTCCCCCGAAAGACAGTACTCCCGCATGAAAAGAACGCGGTTCCATTCCACCGGATAGTCCGAATCCGCCAGACGCCCGATGATGACGGGATTGCCGTCGTGAAGGACCAGATCCATGGCTCGTGAGTAGTTCCAGCGCGGTTCTTCGTAAAGGTAGTACTCCGTCATGACGAGATTACCTAGCAAGGCAAGCCTGATACAGAATACCGCAGTTGCGAGGTTCATCCGTGCATCTCCGTTATTGTGCTCTCTGGGAGAGGATCGGTTCGAGGGTGGAACGCATGAACCTCAGAACAGCGACTTGATCCCCCCCCAGGTGCAACGCTCCAGAGCCGTCGTTTCTCCGTAGAGGATCAGGAACGCGCCGCCCACAAAACCGAATCTCGCATGGCAGGTGTTCCATGTATTGCCGTTATTACTGGTTACATACGCCTGTTCGTACCAGCCCGGCTGATTGTTTGCCATGAACAGGTAGGCGTCAATCCCGCCTATGACTGCCTGCATGCTCAGCCAGTAAATGCCGGGCCCCGGCAGAACCACCTGCTCGGAAAGCGTGATCACCACCCGCCAAACCGTGTATCCGTAGAATTCATCGAAGTCCTCATAGACGAGGTCGCTCTCCGGGCTGTACCACAGGAAAGCACCGCCCGGTCCGCTGCCGGTGTCATGCAAGATCCCGAGGTTGTAGGTGGTGGGAAGCACTGGGTTGGTGAAGGCGGCCCAGAACTCGACGGTCTGAAGGATGCAGTCTTCGTTGAGGTGAATGTCTTCTGCGATCATCCAGTTTGCACCGCTGGAGAACTGGTAGGCGTTGTTGATAAGATCATGGTTGTACGGTTGGGAAAGCAGAACGTCGTCGGTGGCGGGAAGGAGCAGCGGCGATCTAAGGCCAGGAGAAGGGGCCACAATATCATACGCCCGATAGTGGGAGGCCTCGAGATGGAGTGGAGATGTGTGGAACGGTGGGTTGACGGACGGACTGAGCACCATCACGAACTGCAAAGCCCGGAAGCAGAGCATCATAGCCTCCCCTCTGCACTGCTTTACATTCTGTGACAAAATGTCATACATGTCAAGATGCGAATGCCTGTTCTGATATGACCTACCGGTGCTGCCTCCTCAACCCCCGTTCCTAAACCACCCGCCGGTCCCAGTGGTCTCCCAGGGCTTCTATTTCACGATGCTTCTCCTCAGGGAGTTTCAGCAGG
>CAZUXA010000054.1:0-5025 GCA_964624405.1 uncultured bacterium
CCACACCAGGGTCAACCGTTTCGACTGACGCCTTCGGTGAACCAGCGGGGGGGCTTTCTTCGGGTCCATACCGCGATGCTTCGCTTTTCTGCGATGTAGTAGCGTCGATACGCTGTCACGGCGTCACCGGGAATCCGGTATTCCTCCGGCATGGCCTGGGCGAAGGGGGTGAGACCCAGGTCGGGAATACGGGGCGGGCGAAGGCTTTCCGCCACAACCACCGACGCGTGGGGCGGCTTCCCTGGGTATCTGTACAGGTACTCCCTGCCCAAAGCCAGGGTGAGCATTCTAAGCCATTTCCAGTTGGAGAGGGACTCTCCGGCCCACAGAGTACAGGGATGATTCCGGTGAGTGGGCTTGTAAGGCACCGGTGTTCCATGGCTGTCGGATGAGGTGCACAGCATCTGGGCGCCCTCAAGTATCATTTTCACCACATGGGAGTCACAGTGGAACCGGGCGCACCGCGAGGGGTCGCCATCGAGAACGAAGATGTTCACCGGTGGTCGGAAAGCCTCTGAAGGTAAGGCTCAAGAGCTTTGATTGCCCTGGCTCTGTGGCTTACCGAGTTCTTGCGGTCCAGATTCACCGAGGCGAATGTACAGCCCAGTTCCGTGGAGAAGAAAACCGGATCGTAGCCGAAACCTCCGCTGCCCGAGGGGTCTTTGGTTATCAACCCGCCCACGGAGCCCACAACCACCCTCTCCTCGGCTTCCGGGGTCACCAGGGCGGCGGCAGTGCGGAACTCCGCCCTTCGGGCATCCCCCTCCTCCCCTAAAAGGGCGTTCAGAAGCTTGCGGACGTTGTCCTGGTAAGTGCAGTTCCTGCCGGCGTACCTGGCTGAATAAACACCCGGAGCGCCCCCCAGGGCCCAGGTGAACAGCCCGGTGTCTTCGGCAACTGCCGGAAGGCCGGTTTCCCGCGACGCGGCCCTGGCTTTCAACAGGGCGTTCTCTTCGATGCACAAACCTGTCTCCTCCACATCCCATCCCGGCTTCAGGGCAAGTATCGATTCGAAGCGGAATCCGGGAAGGATCAGGGAAATCTCACGCAGCTTGTCGGTGTTGCCGCTGGCCAGAACTATCCTGGGCACTACTCTCCCACCGCTTCCTTCTGCAGCGGGACAATCTCTTCCATGACCGCCTTCACCGCCATCGCAGCCATCCCGTTAAGGGTGTCAAGGTCGGCGGGCTCCTTTTCGGCTGTTGCCTGCAACTCGATGATCCGACCGTCACAGGTGACCACCACGTTCATGTCCAGGTCTGCGGTGGAATCCTCTTCATAGCACAGGTCCATCAGAACTCCTGAAGCTGTCATGCCCAGGCTTACTCCGCCCACCCAGCACTTCCAGGGATCGTGCTGCAGGGCCCTGTCCGCCATCAGGCGCAGCAGGGCCAGTCGAAGAGCCACGGCACCACCGGTAACCGACGCAACCCGGGTGCCTCCATCCGCCACAAGAACATCGCAATCTATGGTGATCTGGCGCTCACCGATCTTGTCCAGGTGAATGCACTGTCTCAGGCTTCTGCCCACCAGACGCTGAATCTCCTGGGTTCTGCCTTTCAGAGCCGCGCCCCGGTCTCTGCGAACTCTTTTGTTTCCGCTGCCGGGAAGCATGTCATACTCCGCGGTGATCCATCCGCATCCCTTTCCCTGCATGAAGTAGGGAACCCGGTTTTCCACCGTGGCGGAGCAAAGCACCCTTGTTTCCCCCCAGTTCACCAGCACGCTGCCGTGGGGCTGGGGCTGGAAACCCACCTCGAAAGAAAGGTCCCTCAGTTGAAGGGCAAGCCTTCCGTCCATTCTTATGTCATCCCGCATGTTCACCAACCTGTATCTGTGTTACCAGCGGTATCGCCCCGTGCAGGAACCTCTGGGCGATTTCCTGAAACTTCAGGGGAATGTCGCTGACGTAGAAGCTGTTCGCACCATTCACACAATCAGAAGCCATATCCTTTTCCGCGAGTATCTCCATCACCTTCAACGAGGTTGCTTCCGCGGAATCAACCAGGGTCACACCCTCCCCCAGCACTCTCCGAAAAACCGGCTTCAAAAGGGGATAATGAGTGCAACCCAGAACCAGGGTATCGATTCCCTCTCTTATCAGGGGGGCGGTGTACTCTCTAACAATGGATTCGGTTATGGGATGGTCAAGCCATCCCTCTTCTACCAGGGGAACGAGCAGGGGGCTGGGCTGGGCGGATACCTCTGAAACTCCCAGTTCCCTCAGGGCCCTCTGGTAGGCTCCGCTGGCTATTGTGCCGTGGGTTCCGATGACGCCCACCTTCCCGTTGCGGGTCAAGGATCCGGCCATTTCCGCGCCGGGAACGATAACCCCCAGCACCGGAACCCGCACCGCATCCCGCAGGGCGGGCAGGCTTACGGAGCTGGCGGTGTTGCAGGCGACAATTATCATCTTTACGCCCTTGCCGGTAAGAAATGCAGCATCCTCAAGAGCGAACCGGATAACCGTCTCCGGTGATTTCGAGCCGTACGGCAACCGGGCCGTGTCTCCGAAGTAGAGAACCGACTCCCCGGGCATAAGCGTATTGACGGCCCTGACCACGGTAAGGCCCCCAATGCCCGAATCGAATACCCCGATCGGGGAGGTGTTCATCGTCTGGGGAAAACCCCGGGAACCCCGGCAAGCCTGATGCCGGTTCCGGCGCTTTCCACGGGTTGGCCGTTTATCATGGGCACCAGCAGGGTGTAGCAGACGAACCGGCTCTCCACGGTTTTCTTCAGACCACCAAGGTCGAGGGAACGCGGCATGTCCACATAAAGGGTATCGTAGTTGTTGAAAACCCAGAAACGTTCCAGTTCGGCTTCGTTAAGACCCGACGCCCGCCCCCAGCTTTCCAGCAGGAAATGGGTCTCAACCGGAATGAAGGAGGGGGTGTCCGCGGTGGGTATGGTATCCAGAACCGGAGGGGAGTCGGCGGTTACGAACACGGAACATGGGGAGACCTCCCAGCGGGAATCCCAGCGTGCAATGTCCTCGGATGTGAGATCGAACTCACCGGGAGTGAAGTGAGCGATGCGCAAAGTGTCCGGATATGTCTCGGGGCTTTCCACGAACTCTTCGGGCAGGTGCTCGATGCCGAACTTCCTGTTGAAAATTCCCATGGCCACCGACGAAAGAAGCCCCATGAGCACCGCAAGGCCGGCCACGATCAGCACAGAGCGGATCATGTAGGCCGAGCTGACCCTTCCGGGCCTGGCAGCAGCTTTCCGCGGTTTTTTCCGGGTCACTGGTTCACTCCTTCCGCGTAGGTGACAATCGCGTCAACAATAGCCTGCGCCGCCCTGAAACGGAAGTCCAGTGAAAGCAGCCTCTGTTCCTCCAGCGGGTTGGATATGAAACCTACCTCCACCAGCACCGAAGGCATGTATGCTCCCCGGAGAACATAGAAACCCGCCTGCTTGACCCCCCTGTTCCTGGTTTCGGGAAAGGCCCTGGCAAGCCTTTCCTGAATCAGCGCCGCCAGCGCGCTGCTGTTGGATAGAAACATGTTCTGGGCCATATCCGCAAGAATAAACGAGAGGGGATCCCGGGGCATTGCCGGCTCGTCGTCGAACTCCACCACCTGGTTTTCCAGCAGTTCCACCGCCCTGGCGTCACTGGTCCGGGCGCGGGAAAGAAAGAAGGTTTCCATACCCGTTGCTTCCCTGTTGGTACTGGCATTGCAATGGATGCTCACGAAGAGGTCGGCCCTGCTCTGGTTGGCAAGCCTGGTTCTGGCTCCCAGAGAAACGTATTCGTCGGTGGTTCGGGTCATTATCACCCTCACCTCGGGAAGTCTTATCCGCAGGAGATCCCTTACCATAAGCGCGATTTCCAGCGTCCGGTGCTTTTCATAGGTTCCAGCGGGACCAACCGCCCCGGGATCCCTCCCTCCGTGGCCGGGGTCGAGCACCACGGTGTCGAAACTTGACAACCAGGGGCTGACCAGCCCCTGTTCCATCGCGACAAAAACCAGGGAATCAACCGGAACTCTGGTGGTATCCGGCATGGGTGGAGGCCCGTACCAGGAAAGGCCAGGCATTGTGGCGGGGTTCAGGGTTCTGGCGAACAGGAGCAATACGGTGCTGTCACCGTTGAAACCGTAATCCACAGAAACTATGGAGCTGTCCAGAACAGCTCGAAAACCGGTGGAATCGCAGTCCAGGCTCTTCAGCCACATGGGCAGCCGCTGGGGGACGCAATCCACGGGTTCACCAAGTGTGACCGAGAGCGAGTATCCGCTGACGGCAATGTTGTGTTCGGAGGAGTTGCGGCCGACGGGGTTCGAAACCTCCAGCAGCACGCCGTCGTATCTGGGATATAGAGTCAGTGAGGCGGAAAACAGTGTCAGGAGAAGCAGTGTCATGATTCTCTGAGGCTGTGTTTCATGGCGGTCTGAAGCCGGCGCTGGGAATCCCTTTCCGCCAGATCAGCCCTTTTGTCGTACTGCCTTTTCCCCCTGCACACCCCGAGAAGCATCTTTGCCTGCCCTCGCTGGCTGAAATGGATGTCCAGTGGAATCAGTGTCATGCCCTTCTCCTCCACCTGGCGGTACAGTCGCCGCAGTTCCCTCTTGTGGGCCAGAAGCTTCCGGGGCCTTTCCGGGTCGTGGTTTTCCCTGGCTTCCGGATACTCCGCCACGGTCATGCCGTGGACGAACAGCTCACCGTCCGCGTTGAACTTGGCATGAGAGCCGGAAAGGCTCACTTTTCCGCCGCGCAAAGATTTTATCTCGCTTCCCTCCAGAACAAGACCGACCTCCAGGCTGTCAGCAATGTGGTAGTCGTGCCGGGCCCTGCGGTTTCGGGCGGCAACTCTGTTTTCTCCGGTCATTTCATCGCCTTTCCAAGGCATTGAATATAGCCGGGTCCATTGACTTGTCCACGAAATTCTCCATAATACCGCCTCAGTGCCGAGGTGGCGGAATCGGCAGACGCGCCAGGTTCAGGACCTGGTGAGGGCAACCTCGTAGGGGTTCAACTCCCCTCCTCGGTACCATGCAGGGGGTGGCGAAAGCCACCCCC
>CAZUXA010000055.1:0-4926 GCA_964624405.1 uncultured bacterium
CGGTGATCCCCGGCCCCGGCTGGAGTACACCGGTGGCCGTGACGGAAGAACCTGTTGACTTCAACCAGCGTAACTATTTGACTTTAGACAGTATGGGCAGGTTTCATCTTGTCTACGAAGGATACTGTCCTGGCCACGGAGGCACAAGCCGGATCGGCTACACCATGTTCCTGACCGACGGGACGAAGGTCTTCCCCGAAACGATGATCTCCAGAGATGTGATAAGTCCATATCTTTCGAGGACTACGATGTTGTCTGACAGCCTTTTTGTCTTCTGGCGGGAGTACAATCCAGTCTACTATGCGATTCGGAACATGGGGGACGGCAGCGGCGTCACACCGGCCACCTACCTGTTCACCACGTCGACGCTCCGCCCTTTCATCCGGTCGAGCCCCGACAGCCTGGGCAGACTGCATGTGATGTACAACGCCGGAAGCGACATCTACTACGAGGTCTGGACACCGGCACCCGGTTCGGGCTTCATCACCGAGTACGGATGGCAGGTGGAGGGCGCCCAAGAGGGCAGTGTACTCCTTGTGGACGGCAACCGGGTCCATGTGGTGATGAAACACCCCCATTTCTTCTGGTACACCCAGTACGATCTGGAAGGCAACACGGTGGTTCCTCCCGCGCAGTTCGTCTCGGGAGACTTGGACCCCTTCCCATTCACCCGTTTCCCCCTGCTGGCGGTGGATGCCCAGCGCAACCTTCTGGTGGTGGAGCAAGGTAGATGGGGCCCGAGCTATCCCTATCAGTTCTTGTTCTGGAAGCTGAACGGGGCCACCGGAGACGTCATGATCGGGGAAAAGGTTCTGTTCACCACGATACCCGGCGAGTATGCCTCTTCAAATGGAAGACGGATTCTCCTTCCCCTGCCCGGTTCGGAGGCGTTCTACCTCCTGTGGGTGAACCATGCCGGCTCCAAGCATCTGCTGAACATGATCATCGACAGCAACGGGGATGTGCTGGTGGACTGGCACATCGCCTACGACTACACCGATGAGGACCCTCAGATGCTCAGCGCCGTTGACGGTGTCGTGGACGAGGAGGGAAACCTCTACATCGTCTACAAGGCGGGGTATCTGGAACCTGTCTACGGCTACTTCCCCACCTTCGGCTGGTTCGACTATTCATCCCTCGGGCTGGAGGGGCAGGCCGAGCCTGTTCCTCCCGCGTCTTTCCTCTCGGTGTCCATGAACCCCGTCCGTGGAGGCGTGCAGTTCTTCCTTGAGGGTGCCGAAGCAACGACACTGCAGGTCTACGACCTGGCGGGGCGGGAGGTTGCCCGGGTGTTTCTCACGGAAGGTACCGGGTTCTGGGACGGCACAGGGTTCTCCGGGGTGAGACTCCCCTTCGGGGTCTACACCGTGGTGGGCGAACAGGGGATCTCCAAACGCCTCACCCTTCTTCAGGAGTAGCGAGCAGAAGAGGCACCCCTCAGGCTTCTCCTCAACCCCCGCTCCGTCACCAGCCTCCTGTCCCAGTAATCCCCCATCGACTCGATTTCCATAAGCAAATCCCGGGGAAGGTTCAGAAGGTTCAGTTTCTGGGTAACCCTGGCCCGGGAGCAACCGAACCTCCTGGCAAGGTCTGCCCTGCTCAAACCTTCCAGTTCCATGGCGAGAGCAATCTCCCGGGCCTGGATGACAGGATTCCTGAATTTCTTGTGTTTTCTACGTTTTACAGGCTGTTTATGATTTGTATCATACCAGAGAATGGTTTGGTGGGCGACACGGTCGAGGCTGATAAGCTGAAAAAGCACATGCGCCATGAGCTGGAGAAGCACAGGGCGTCCCATTCGTCGGCGGCATTCATTTCCGAGGCTGGTCGTGAGGCTGTTATTAGTTATCGGGCCCAGGTGGGAAGAAGCAGCAGCGAGTTTGTTATCGTTCTTCACATACTGGAAGGGAATGCCAATGACGCGCCCTTGCTGTGCCCTCTACTGCAGGGTAATCGGCAGGCAACACGGGAGTAACTCCGAAGGACGTCAGCATTGATGACGGTTATTCTTCACGTATGGGAAGGCGGCAAGTGCTCTCGATTGAGAAAGTGAAGACATTTAGCCTCAGTGGTTCTAAGGGCCGGAGACTCACACCCCTGGAAGCGTGGGGTAGTGAACACTATCAGGAACTGCTGCGGAACCGTTCAGCTGTGGAATCCCTGTTCTTTGTGTTGAAGAATGTGTTCGGTCCAGCAGAGTAAGGCGTCGTGGGACAAAGGCAGTTCGAACTAGAGACTCCTGAGAAGGTGATCGTGCACAAACTGATGATAATGCTTCTACTGCCAAAGCGAAGACGGAGAAGCTTTCAAACGGCAAAAAGTAAAGACAAGGGGGATCAGACAGCACCCTGTTGGCGTGGCGCATCATTCATCAGTCTGAAATCACTCAGAAGGCCGTACTTCTTGATATTTTCAGGAAGATTCCGTGAGAAGACAGACAATCCGCTTCCCCTACATGACATGATCCACTATAATGGTATTCGCTAAAGGCTGTTTCGAACAGAGTCTTTCTATATGCATTTCATTCATGAATTCAGCACTTAAAAGATGGTTTTGAAGACAATGTTGGTTTACATTAATGAAATACTTGATGAAATGAAAAGCGGGATGACAAATCCTAGACTATGCAAAGGTGAAGATTCTAAGCTTTATGTTGTTAAGGGAATTGATGCGACCGGTCCTGGCTTGGTAAGGGAGTACATCGCTGCGCAGCTGGGGCAAAGTTTGGGCATACAGATTCCAGCTTTTTCGCTAGTGTATATTGATCAATTGCTACTTGATTATCATCCTGATAGAGCACGGCTATTTACTACTCTTGGCCCAGGAGTATGCTTTGGTTCTGAATACATCGATACACCTAGTGTGGTACGCTCGAATGAGATAGATATGTTTGATTCTCGGGATCGGTGTCGTCTTCTTCTATTTGATTGGTTAATCAGTAATTTGGATAGATCTGATATCAATACGAATCTTCTGAGGTCTAGCGATGGATCCATGTGTGTAATAGATCATAATCTAGCTTTTGACAAAGACTTCAACGATTCAGATTTCTTCAAAAGGCATCTTTTTAGACGATTCAGACAAATGCCAGTAGGGCTAGGTTTTCTTAAAGACTTTTCTTCTAGAGCGAAGCGAACACTGCCCCAATTGGCGAGTTGGTGGAACAATCTTCCCCAGGAATGGTTAGTGAACGAGTATGGGGATGTGCGCGATCTCAAAATGAACTATGATTGTATATGTAGTCTTCTGGAGGAGAAAGCTGATACAATGGAGGAAGTTTTTTCTGCGTGAATATGATGAATAAAAAACTTTGTAGATATAGCATCGTACGTTTCAAGCCATATCCAGAAACTGGTGAGTTCGTTAACGTTGGTGTTATTGCTGTATTCCCGCAAGCTGGAATTCTTGATTTCAAGCTTGAGATTACTCATACTCAGAGAATAACTAATTTCTTCCAAAGCATTGACTATAACTTTTATAGAGATTCCGCAAGACTCTTCTATAAAGCTCTTGATGACATTCGAGAGAAGTTGAATTATACCCCTCTTATTCGTAGAGAACCTGAGGCTATGGATGAGTACTTTGATCTACTCACAAAGGAGTATGATGAGATATTCTGTTTTAGCAAACCGAGAGTTAAATTCACTACAGAAGTACTGAAGGAAACTGAGAATCTATATGCCTGCTTCGTTCAGCATAATCGTTTCGTGAAAAACGTAAGCCATGAAGAAGAGATGACATCTAAGGTAAGAAGACAGTTAAAACGTCTTAACATGCTTGATAAGTACCTTGATTATACACTCATTCTTCAAAGTGGGGTTGATCTCCAATTGCCATTCTGCCATTTCAACGAGGATGAAGTGATTGTCAAGGCAATTAGGCCAATATATCTTGGCTACAGGCACAATCAAAGAGTAATCGAACACGGTGCAGGATGGTATTACAGACTAAAGAAGGCAGCAGAAGAAGCTAAGCTACCCAAGAAGATGCTCATAATATTTGGTGGAGATGAAAAATTGCAAAATGATAATTGGCACACCGCAATTGAGGTCATTAAAAGTGATATTGCGGGAATCGCCAATGTTGAGATAGCCGACAACAACAGGATAGAAATACTTGAGAATTTTATTCAGAATGTCTGTTAATAGTCTTAATTCTACACAGAATAGTCAAACCTTACAAACTTTGCCTTCTTTGTTTTCTTAGTCCCCGCTCCGTCACCAGCCTCCGTTCCCAGTAGTCCCCCATCGCAAGAAGCTTCTCAATTTCTTGCCTAGGCAATTCTAGCAGAGATAACCACTGTGTGACTCTTGCGCGTGTCATTCCATGCCTTCTGGCAAGTTCCGCTTGCGTTACCCCATCTCTTTTCAGCTCTGTCTTCAATTCCATCGCGAGTACAAGTGGATTCCGATAGAATCGTGGTTTTCCGCGATTTGGCACTAGCGAAGGAGCCAGATAAACAAAGGGGTAAGAAGTGTTGAAATGGGTTCGTCCTGATCCAGAACTGAGGCGCCAAGCATTTTCACTTTTTTTCTGACAACCATCTTTTCCCGGCACGACCCATCCGGCAGCCCTGCCCACGACGTCACCCGACTACCGCACCAGCACCACCCGGCTGGTGGAGGCTTCTCCGTCCCCCGAGAGCCGGATTCGGAGTAGCGACCGGTTGACCCAAAGAACTTTGCGTTCTCGTTCTTCCTCCTTGACAACCTTTCCGGTGTGAACTACTATTTCTTTGATAGTTTATGCATCAAACGGGATTGAGGTGTTTGATGCTGCAGTTGTTGGTTCTGACGCTGGTTGCCTCCCCCCATTCCATTCACACCACAGCCTCCTGCGACCTTGTGGTCTATCCCGTAGATATTGAGGTATCCCTTTATCCTGTCAGGACCTCTACCGGAGTTGAGCTACCCCTGTCGTTCGTTG
>CAZUXA010000056.1:0-4796 GCA_964624405.1 uncultured bacterium
GACTTCCGGCGGCCTGCTGGCGGCGGTGAGGCCCGGCGATGCCGATGAAATCCTGGACAGGCTGCATCAACACGGCGACACCGCGTCCGCGGTGATCGGCGAGGTTGTTTCACTGGAGGACGGCGCTTTTCTGAGGGTGGTTACCCGGGGCTGAGGATCAGTACTCCTGTTCCCTTCTCCGTTGCTTCGCCTGGGATCTGAGCCTCTTCTCCTGAAGCCTCTTCTCCCTGGACGCGGCGGTGGGTTTTGAGGGAACTCTGACCCGGGGCTTCCTGGACGCTCTGTCCAGAAGCTTTTCCAGCCGCTTCCGCGCCGCCCTGATATTCTGCTCGAGGCTGCGGTGTTCCCTGGCCTGTATGATGATTTCGTCCCTGCTGTTCAGACGCGAGCCGGCCATAAGCCGCAGCCTCTCCGCGGCATCCTCGGGAATTCCGCTCTGTGAAATCCTGAAGGTAAGGGTGACACCTGTCAGGCTGCGGTTCTGGTGCTGGCCGCCGGGACCTCCGGCGCCCATGGGTGATATGGAAACGGCTTCAGAAAGGTATTTCATAAAATGGTGCCGAGGGGCGGAATCGAACCGTCGACACACGGATTTTCAGTCCGTTGCTCTACCAACTGAGCTACCTCGGCACACGAGCAGCGAATTTAACACAACCCCTTTCATCGGTCAAGCCGAGAAAGCAGTGAATCAAGGCAAAGCTCGTCTCGAATTCCAAACCTTGTCAGGGTAAAATCATACCGAACCGGATCTTCCGGGCAAAGCCCCCTGAACCCTTCTGTGATTTCCATAACCGCTTTGAGATCGGGAGCCTTTCTGTTGGTGAAGCCCAGACGACAACCCACCTTCCACATGTGGGTATCCAGCGGAATCAGGAGAAGCGAGCCCGGCACCTCATCCCATCCGCCCGGATCAACTTCGTCGTGTCTTGCCATCCAACGGAACCACATGTTCAATCTCTTGCAGCAGCTTCCCCTGGATGGGCATGGAAGAAGGCTGCCGACCCTGCCGCCGCCGGTGATCCGGTTGACCAGAGCCCGCTGTGCCTCGAGGATGCCTGACTCCCGGGTATGTTCCGAAACAAATGCGCCGATGGACCCGTGGGCGGCCTGAACCGAAAGGGCGCCCTCAAGCATGGCAATAATCTCCGCTCCGGTGGTGAAACGGTGACGGAAACCCAGAAGGGATTCCCTCAGTTGCGGAAGGATGGCTCCCGAAGGGTTTGGCCCCATCTGCTTTAGAACAGTGCCCACGCTTTTCAGAATCTGTCTGACCCTGCCGTAGGCCAGTCCCGAGGCGATGAGTCCAACTATCTCTCTATCCCGCAGGTCATTATACCCGTACAAAAACTCCAGCGGATCAGGGTGTACATACTCCCTGCGGTTCCAGGTGTGGTAAAGGCTTTCGAGAAGAACCTTCAGGGAGTCAGTCAAGCTCCAGGTCAATCCGCTTCGCGTTCACTCCGGGCAGAGCGTTGAGCTTGCGAACCAACTCCTCCTTCTTCTCTTCCTCGCCAACGAGGTCAAGCACGATCAGACCCTTCTCCGAGCAGTCGTCGAGAACCCCTTCATGGATTCCCAGACGGGTCTTGATCATGCATCCCCATCCGGTGAGAACCTTCTGAACATTGGACGCCGCCTGATTTCTGTGGGATATCAATATCGCCACCACGGTTTTCTTCATGACACCACTCATTCCTGCTCGAACATGTCCTTTCCCACTCCGCAAACCGGGCAGACCCAGTCATCCGGCAAGTCCTCGAAAGCGGTTCCGGGATCGATGCCGCCGTCGGGATCACCCTGGGCAGGATCGTACACCCATCCACAGGCCTGGCAAACCCACATGTCTTTCCTCCCTGGTTTAAGCTTACGGAAATATAATTTCAGAGCCGTTACGGCACACCGGTCAGCTCTCCACCAGAAGCCACGGCCGCTCTACTCCGGCACGGATCCGGGTTGTGGTGAAAAGCGCTCCATGGCTGCCAACGGAAGATCGAAGCCTTTGCAGGGCTTCCTCCCCGAAGGGGATGGAACCCACACCGCTTACGATGAGCAGGGAGACGGGCAGATCTTCACTTCCGGTAAGTATCACCCCGGGCTCATGGCCAAGGTACTCCGCCAGAAGCCCGGCGGAAATGGACGAGCCTATGATTCCCCTGGTTCCGGACTGCCTGGCGGATTCAATGTGTTCCCTCAGCACAGGCCCCTCCGCAAGCAGCAGCCCGCCCTTCCCGGGTGCGGTGGAGATGGTTCCATGCGCGTTTCTGCCCACCCCCAGAATGCCTTCCATGCGCATCCCCTCGAACGAGACTTCCACGGAACTCTCCGGAACGGCTCCGGTAACCGTTCCATGAACGGGACAGAGCAGGTCCACTGGGCTGGTGACATACTGAACGACAACCCGACCCGCCTTGCTGTCCACTTCGGTCACGGTGCCCGCGGAGGGCGATTTCACCAGGGCAAAGCCGGCGCCTTCGGCCAGGGTCTGCCCCCGATGGACGAAGTCTCCCTTTCGAGCTTTGAGATACCTTCCGATATGCCGGGGTTTTATCCCCAGGGGCCCCGCCACATCCACCACATGCGGCTTGCCGTCGTAATCCTGAATCTCGGTCAGCCTTATCAGACCCGGGGGTATGATACCGGTCACCCTGCCCCTCACCGGGCTTCGAACCGAGTGAAGTTTGCCGAATACCCGCCTGTCCGCCTCACTTCGGAAGACCTCCTGCCCCAGGGAAACCTCGTCTCCCACCAGAACCTTGACATGGGAAAGCACTTCTTCGCTGGCGATGTCATCATCGTATCCCGCGGATGCCCTCACATCGATGAAATAGACCATGGGTGGGCTGAGACGGTTCCGCCCCAGCAGTGTTCCCGGCTGAACTCCTTCTCCGGGTTTTACCAGTATCTCGCCGGGGTAGGGAAGGGTGAAGGTATGCCGCATGTGGACGGGTCCGGCAAAAACCGCCTTCCTTGAGTGGGCGGGGGGAACCGCGGCGATTTCGATGGGGGCTTTCCGGAAATCTATCGGGATGGTCTGTTCCGGCTTCGTTCTGCAGTCGACAAGAAGGGGAATGTTCTCC
Organism: uncultured bacterium; assembly: GCA_964624405.1. Classification (GTDB taxonomy): domain Bacteria; phylum Fermentibacterota; class Fermentibacteria; order Fermentibacterales; family JCC-6; genus UBA6080. Next base: position 3,078 of record CAZUXA010000056.1, read on the forward strand.
GTCTCATCCCAGTCTCCGGCCCTGCACCCGGCGGCGTCGGGGATGAACAGAAAGTCACCCCCTGAAACCTTCGTTTCACCGTGGGGGCCCATGACCGTTATGGCGGGACGGCCATCCCTCACTGCACCGGAAGGAGTAACAACACGGCATATCTTTCTGAGGCAGGTTTTCGAGTAGTAGTCAAGGGCGGGTTCGGGGTACGCGCCGCTTAAAACACCCATGTGGGGGCTTTGGAACAGGCTGTCCACCATCAGGGTGGTCACCCCCGGGGGATGGAAGCCCTGCGCCAGCATCCATGCGGCTCTGAGGTTGCCGGAATGGGCCAGCACGCCCCCGGCGCCTATCAGCGTGCTGAAGCCGCTGAGTTTGAACCGGTGTGACCCGTCCAGGGTTTTGAATGTCTCTTCATACCGGCACCGGTCAAGCAGTTTCAGCCTGTCCAGAAAACCCACCCTTTCCCTCTTGTAGGCAAACTCCAGGTGCTGCTGAAATGCCAGCCTCACTCCCTCCGCGGCGCAGGCGTGCTCCACAAGATTTCCGAAGGCGTCAGCCGGCGGAAGGGTGGGAAAGAGGGTTTTGGACAAGACCCGGTCACGGACAGCGTTGCTGTCCAAACCGGGGATGTGCCGGGAAACCATTGAGTTCCCCGCTTCCCGGAGAATGTTAGAAAGGCTGTAGCTCATGCCGATGTTTGAACTCACCGTTCGTTGAACAGCACCGCCTACGATACTGAACACATCTGTGGTGGCGCCGCCCATGTCCGCCAGTACCAGATTCTCTTCTCTTCCCCTGGCGAACAATGAAAGAATCCTTTCCACCCCTGTCGGTGTGGGAATCACCGGAGCACTGGCGGCTTCGGCGACACGATGGTATCCCGGAGCCATCTGCATCACATGTTCCATGAACAGTCCATGCACCGAGGCTATCGCCGGCTGCAGGTTGAACTCAAGCCCGGAAGGCCGGATGTTGGGCGCAAAATGAAGTTCAAAGCCGTCTCCGAGGGTTTCCTTCACAAAACCCCGGGCCTTGGTGTTGCCGCAGTACACCACCGGAAGCCTGCCTTGACCGTACTTGGGTCTGGGGGCAGCAAGAGCCAGAAGATGCGCCATGTTGATAACCCCCGCCACCGCGCCTCCCTCGTAGCCCCCGGCCATTATCACCAGATCAGGCGAAAGGGTGCTCATCCGGCGCATCTTCTCCACTCTGGGGGTTTCGTCATCGATGGTGAACGAGTCGAGAACCACCCCCCCGGCGCCGCAGGTAACCGCCCGGGCCATCACACCTGTGTCCCAGGAAGCCAGGGCGACAACCAGAATCTGAAGGCCGCCCCCGGCGGAACTGGTGGTGTAGTAAGGCACGGTGAACCGGTCGCCTTCCCTGAGGGAAAGCCTGGTTTTTCCCGCCATGCGGTCCACGGCCCGGAACAGACCCACCCTTACATCCTCGTGGGGACTTTCCACGGTTGTGGGTTCCTCGGCGGTTTCCACCGGAACAAACCGTCCGTCGCGAATCTCAAGGAGCAGTGCCTTAGTTGTTGTGCTGCCGATATCGGTTACCAGGATGAAATCGTTCACGGCTGTCATCCTCCTGCCATGGTTGCCGGCGGAGAAGGCGGGGCGCCCCCGGACGAAAGCCGGAGGCGCCCTTCAGGTCATTGAATCACACCCAGCCAGTCGTTCAGAAGGAACTGAATTCTTCCAATGAGCAGGCTGATCCGGC
>CAZUXA010000057.1:0-2467 GCA_964624405.1 uncultured bacterium
ATCTGGTGCCCCTGACATGACTCGAACATGTGGCCTACGGTTTAGGAAACCGCCGCTCTATCCAACTGAGCTACAGGGGCACCGAAGCGGTGCCAATTATTGCGAAAGGGTTTCCTCCCGTCAAATGCCGGGCCATATTCCGCGTGCCAACTTGTTAGAGCAACCGGATGAAAGGGGAAACGATGTCGGGGGTGAAGAACGGCGAAGAGCTTGTCGCAAGGCTTCAGGAGGCTTCCGGGGAGGAGATCATTGCCTGCGGGTGGGGCATGATGGGAATGCGGAATGTTTTCGTGGGCGTCACCCGGACCGCGGTGATTCTGGAATACATAAGCCTCACCTTCAAAACGAAGGAACTGGTAAGAATCCCCTTTGAAGAGCTTGAGCTTGTCTATCCCGTGGCGGGAGACGCGTCAACGCCGAAACTGATGAAGATGAACCTTCAGGCAGTGGTGAACGATGCCATGACCGGAACACTCCTGCTCAAGACCCCCTCGGAACGACTCATGAACATCACCTTCAACAAGATGCCACGGTTCGGCTCCAACAACAAAACACCCTTCGAGATAGTGGATGAAGTGAAGAAACACCGGCCTGAGGCGGTGAACCCCCCTGAAGTCACCGGCGCCCGGGACAAGTTCGACATGGGGGGATGCATGAGGAGATTCGCGGTGATTGCAGGGGCTCTGGTTGTGCCGTGCATGGTTCTCATGAGCTGGGTGAACGACTGGAAATGGGAACCCATGGTGTTTGTGACCGCTTTTTTCATAGCGGTGTTCTTCGCCGGCATCTTCGCCCCCCTGGGTCACTGGTTCAAAAGGATGCTCACGGGAAAGGGCTGATCAGACCGCCAGTTCCCCCGCCATTCCGTCGGCCCAGAGCATTCCCTCCGGGGTGGGATGTAGTCTGTCGCCATTCCTGGCGAGAAGACCCCTGGCAATAAGGTCTTCCACCCGGTTTGCTGGAAGAATGCTCTCACTTACACCTGAAAGCGTTCGCAGCCCCAGCATGATCTCCTCGGTACGGGCCATCTCCGGGGTTACTCCTTCGCTTCCCGCCCTGGGAAGTATTCCGGCTTTCAGGAGTTTCAGGTACTCCACGTTGTCCCGTGTGTTCCAGTACCTTCGCGTTCCCGTGAAGCCGTGGGCGGAGGGACCAGCCCCGGCATAGGGTCTTCTCTCCCAGTAGGCCAGGTTGTGCGCTGATTCCTTGCCGGGCAGGGCATAGTTGGACACCTCATAATGACGGAAGCCTTCACCGGCAAGTTTGCGGTGGGCGATTCGATGCATCTCCGCCACACTGTCATCCGAAGCCCGGCGGCCCTGATCGCCTGTCGGGGTTCCGGGCTCAAGGGTCAGTTCGTAGCAGGAGATGTGATCAGGAGAGACGAGCAATGCCTTTTCGAGATCGGTTTCCCATTGCGCCGTACTCTGCCCGGGAAGGCCGTAGATGAGGTCAATCGAGATGTTTTCGAAACCCCCGGCCCTGGCCTGAGCCACCGCCTCGAGCGTTTGTGATCCCGTATGGATTCTGCCCAGCAGAGCAAGGTTGCCGTGGTTGAATGATTGGACCCCGATGCTCAACCGGTTGAACCCGGCGTTCCTCATGGCCCGGTATTCTGCGGGTTTAAGAACCGCGGGGTTGGTTTCTACGGTTGCCTCGGCGGAGAGGGGAAGATCGAGACTGCTGAGTATTTCAGCCCAGAATGATGCCCCGATAAGGGTTGGTGTGCCCCCTCCAGCGTACAGAGTTCTCACCCTGCCCGGTGAAAGAATATCGAGTTCCTTTCGAATCGCTGAAACGAATTCCCGGGACGGGTGTTCGGCAACGCTGCTGAAGGCGCAGTAGGGGCATTTTGAAAGGCAGAACGGTATGTGGATGTAGAGGCCTATTCCCTCTTCCACCGGGGATCCTCGAACCTCTGAATCTCGACGGTGTAGCCCGAGGGGTCTCTGGCGAAGAAATGGTAGATGTTGTAATCGGTGTTCAGGGCCGGTGGTTTGATGATGTGGTGTCCGGCGTTCTTTATCTCCTGAAACCACAGGTCAACTTCATCGGTGACCAGGGTAATCATCACGCCTTCGGGGACAACCGGTGTTTCCGCAACGCAGAAACCGATGTACCCGTTCCGGGCGACCCTGTAGATCCGGCATCTGACCTGATCCAGCACCATCGGAAGCCGCAGGAGGCGGTTGTAGAAGGCATGGGTCTCCTCCAGACTCGGGGTCTGGCAGAAAGTGACAAGGGAATCAAAGGGTTTCATGACATCTCCAGAATTGCCCTGAGTTCGGTGTCTGTGAAGTCCCTGATTTGAGCGCACACATCCAGGTATGGCAGGATTTTTTCCTGTTCCGGCAGTTCCTCCGCCAATGCGGGGGGGTCGGGGAAACCCTTGTGTATTGCTCTCTCCAGGGCTGGAAAGTAGGGGCATGTTTCCTTCACGGCGTCGCAAACGGTTATCACGATGTGG
>CAZUXA010000057.1:2567-4693 GCA_964624405.1 uncultured bacterium
GCTTTGATATAGGGTTCTTCCGTCATCACGATCTGGGAAGGGTCAGGATACAGAAGGGGGTTGTCGATGAACACTTCCGAACCGTTGGTCAGGGTGATTCTGCAGAGAACCGTGGGTGCGGTCAGCACCAGGCTAAGGTCGAACTCCCGCTCGAGCCTCTCCTGAACAACCTCGAGGTGAAGAAGGCCCAGAAACCCGCAGCGGAAGCCGAAGCCGAGGCCTGTGGAACTGACCTTCTCAAAGGTCAGGCTGGCATCGTTCAGTTTCAGCCGTTCCATAGCGGCGGCCAGATCATCGTAATCCTCGGTGCTGACCGGAAAGATGGAACTGAAAACCACCGGTTTGGCTTCTTCATAACCTTCCAGCGGCTCAGGCGCCGGGTTCTCGGAGGAGGTGATGGTGTCTCCGCTTCTGACATCGCTCACGCTCTTTATCCCCGCGATTAGATAACCCACTTCCCCGGCTTCAAGCTTCTTCCGGGGTTCCCGTGCAATCCGGAGGTAGCCCACCTCCTCAAGCCGGTGGTCGGCGTCGGCAGCCATGAGCCTGATTCCGTCCCGGGCGGTCATCGCCCCCTCAACCACCCTGAAGTAGACCACCACGCCCCGGTACGGGTCGAAGACCGAGTCGAAAACCCTTGCCCTGAGGGCGGCGGACGAATCGCCGGAAGGCGGTGGTATCTTCTCGATGATGGTTTCCAGAAGAGCTTCGACTCCCTGGCCCGTCTTCGCGCTGACCATCACCGCGTCGTCGGGGTCAAGGCCAAGCTCGTTTTCCACTTCTTCCAGTGTTTCCCCTATGCTGGCGGAGGGAAGGTCGATCTTGTTGATGACGGGGATGATGGTGAGGTTGTGCTCCATGGCCTTGAACAGGTTGGCCACCGTCTGGGCTTCCACCCCCTGGGCGGCGTCTATCACCAGAAGCGCTCCCTCGCAGGAGGCCATTGCCCTGGAAACCTCGTAGCTGAAATCCACATGCCCCGGAGTGTCTATCAGGTTAAGGATGTAATCCTCACCGGAAACGCTGCGGTGGTTCATGGTTACCGCAGTGCTTTTGATGGTTATGCCCCGCTCCCGCTCGATATCCATGGAATCAAGCATCTGGTCGTGGAATTCCCTGTCGTTCACGGTGTGGGTAACCTGAAGCAGACGGTCAGCCAGGGTCGATTTGCCGTGGTCGATATGGGCGATGATGCAGAAGTTCCGAATTCTTTCCCGCACTGTTCCTCCCGGTGTGTTCGTGTAATATGTTCCCGTGAAACACATTCTTCAAACCGCACGGGAAAGGGGAGAGCCTATGCCGTTCTTCGGCAAGAGGAAAGAGGATTCCACCGAGAATCAACTCCAAATCATCACCGACTGCATGGTGGGCGAGGGCACGAAGATCTGGAACTTCGTCAACATGTACGGCTGCACACTGGGTCGGGATTGCATGGTTGGCTGCTTCTGTGAGATTCAGAAGGGCGTGGTTATCGGAGACCGGACCCGGGTTCAGAGCCACAGCTTCATCTGTGAGCTGGTCTCCATAGGCAGCGACTGCTTCGTAGGCCATGGCGTAATGTTCATCAACGATGTGTACCCGCCCCAGGCGGACGCCTCGAAATGGAAGAAAACCGTGGTGGAAGACGGAGTCAGCATCGGCTCAAACGCCACCATTCTTCCGGTGAGAATAGGCAGAGGCGCGGTGATAGGCGCGGGCGCAGTGGTCACCAGGGATGTTCCCGAGGGCGCTGTTGTGGCGGGAAACCCTGCCCGCTTCCTGAGAAACCGTGGCTAGCGGAGAACGGTAAACCTGGCTCCCCGGGCGTTGGAGTCCCTTCCGGCCACAGCGGTGTAAACCCCGGCGGGCATCTGTGAGCAGTCCCACCTCACCTGACCCGGGTTGTCGAGGGTGGTGTTGTAGACAAGCCTTCCGGCGATATCGAAGATGTTCAGAGCCACTGGACCCTTGGCGAAATCCACATCGAAGACAGCTTCGCCGTTTCTGGCGGGGTTGGCCCCGCCAAGGCTTACGCTGACCTGCAAGGGCGGCGGTGGCGGCGGCGGAGAGGTAACCCGCAGCACTTCCAGCGCCGGATCCATGAAAGCGGTGAACACCAGAAGGGACTGAAAGGTTCTGTCGTATCC
>CAZUXA010000058.1:0-4372 GCA_964624405.1 uncultured bacterium
CAGCCCTTCTGCTTCCGGCCCTGATTGTATCCAGAAGTTCAGCCGGAGTTGTCCTTGGGCTCTACTCCCCCGGGTTGGCGCTGCTGATTCTTATGGCAGCGGCGGTGTTGCTGGCGGCGGCGGCATTCCTGGCGCGTCCCGGCTGGTTTGCAGGAATGTGCAGGTTTCTTGCGGGCTTTCCTGAACTTCTGGTGGTGAACCTTGCAGTTCTTCCGCTTCCGGCGTTTATTCTTGCATGGTTCCTTTTTCCGGTTCCGCTGCTGACCCGGTGGAACGCCATGGCGGGAGTGGTTTTGCTCATCCTCGCTCCCGGGGTGTTTCTGCTTTCATGCAGGGAAAGGAAAGCGGCCGCTGAAGCCCGAAAGGGGGTTTGCGTCACCGCGATAACGCTTCTGATCTTCCTGGCGCTCGCGGAGATCGTTGTCAGAGCGATTGTTCCAGGCAGTTTTTTCAGCCCGAGGCTTGGTCTGACTCCCCACGCGAGATACACAATCATGGTTGACCTGCCCGGAGTGTCCAAGGGCGGAACCCTCTCGACAAACCGATGGGGGCTGAGGGGGGATGAACCACCGGATGACTGGGACAGTCATACAACAATCATTACGATTGGCGGAAGTACTACTGCAAATTACTACCTTGATGATTCCAAAACATGGTCATACGTCCTTCAGGAAACCCTTCGACAGGAGGACTCCCTGGTCTGGGTGGGAAATGGTGGTATTCCCATGCATTCCTCGGAACACCACGATTACTTCCTGCGGGAGGTCGTGGCGCGGATCAGGCCGGATATCGTGGTTTTCCTCACCGGCGCCAATGACATCGGCCAGTTCATGAGAGGTGCCGTAGCGCTGCATGAAGCGCCTTTGCCTGAGGGCGGAATACGGGAGTTCATGTTCAGCGGAAGCAGGCTGCTGCAAACCCTGTACAAGGCCAAGAAAGTCTATGTTGACAGGGCGCCGGTTATCTCCGAAACCACAGACCCGGAGTTCGTGCTGCATCCCATGCCCGGTCCTGAGAATCCCCTTCCGGAAGATCTCAGGGAGATCATGCCCGATCCCGAAGCCTACTCAAGGCGAATTCGCAGGCTTATCTCAACCTGCAGTGAGATCGGGGTGACACCGGTGTTTCTGACCCAGCCCCTTCTGTTTGAAGATACTCCCTACTGGCGGGGAATACAGGGGGGAAGCTACTGGCATGGCGGCCCGGACTCACTATTCTCCGCGGCGTCTCACTGGAAAATGCTCAATTTCATCAACAGCGAACTGGTCCGTGTCTGTGAAAGTGAGGGCATCGCCTGTTTCGACCTTGCCTCGGCTGTACCCCATGACATGTCGATGTTCTACGATTCGATGCACCTCACCGAAGCCGGCGCCGACTTGGTTGGAAAAATCGTAGCGGAGTTCATGATTTCCGTTGGTCTGCTTGATGTTCGCTGAGCCCGGATCCCCGGCGGGTGTTCATGGAGTATCTCGGTGTATGACGGAGCTGCCAGGAGCATATCGTTCCCTTCATCCGGCGATTTGCCCTCTGGAACTTTCCCGGGTCTCTGGACTCAGGGAAAGCGCTTCTCTGTGAATAGAGCGGTAGTGCCCGGGAAGCCTCGGCGCGGCAGGTAGCGTCCCACTCGCCTTCTTTTCGATTCCGCGTGCGTGATCACCGGCATAGGGGCTATCCTGCTGCTAAGTGTAATACTCACATCAACCAGTACCAGCGGAGTGATTCTTCAGCGCTATTCTCTGAGGCTCGCTGCTTTTGCAGCGGTCCTCGTGGGTCTGGTATCGAGCGCCCTGGCCGCGCTTCTACACGCTGGTGTCAGAAAGTCACTTGCCGCTTTCTTCAGCTCTGTTCCGCCATGGCTGGCATCTCTTTCGGCGGTTCTTCCAGTACCGGCGCTGTTCCTGATCTGGTTTCTGTTCCCGTTTCCCTTACTGGAAAGATGGAACGGGCTGCTTGGAATGTGTCTGATTCTAACAGCGCCTGTTGTTTTCATGTTCGGAAGCTACACGCAACCGAAGTTGTCCGAAGCCGTGAAAAGCCTTGTTGCTTCTTTGGTTATCCTTGTTCCGGGTGTGCTGCTGCTGGAAGCCGCTACGAGACTTCTGGTTCCCGGCAGCATCTTCAGCCCGAAGCTGGCACTCGTAACCAATCAGCGTTTCTCGCTTGAGATTGATCTGCCCGGAATCTCCCCGGAAGGAGTTCTTACTACGAACCGCTGGGGAATGAGGGGGGAGGACCCTCCCGCGGACTGGAATGGAATGACCACTGTGATAACTGTCGGGGGAAGCACTACCGTATGCTACTACCTGGATGACTCAAAGACCTGGCCGCACATAATGCAGGAAACTCTTAGGCAGAGCGGAGTTCCGGTATGGGTTGGGAACGCCGGAATTCCATGTCATTCCGTATCGGAACATGTGCTCATGCTTAAGGAGGTGGTGGCGACGGTCAAGCCGGACCTGGTGGTTTTCCTGGTGGGAGCCAACGAACTCGCCCACTTCTGGGGAGGAGAGGCGGCAGTGAACAGGAATCCCCTGCAACCGCAGGGGCTTCGCGATCGGCTATTCGGGTCAAGCAGAGTTCTGCAGGTTCTTCACAAGGCGAGAATCGTAATGATTGACGAAGCCATGGTGGTGAGGCCTGCAGTCACCGAGGAGAGGGAGATCATCAGGAACAGGCTTCGAACCCCCATGACGTTTCCAGAGCCGGAGCTGCCTGAGGATCTCTTCCTGCTTCTGCCTGACCCCGGGGCATTTTCCGGTGACATTCTTCGAATGATAAGGATATGCAGGGAGATCGGAGCCACTCCCGTCTTTCTGACCCAGCCTCTTCTGTTCCGGGACACTGTGCACTGGCGGGGAATCCAGGGAGCAACCGTGGCGGACCGGTATGGAGCGGCATATTCGGCGGCAACGGTTTCACTGTTCCTCGATGCCCTGAACCTGGAACTGCTGGAGATATGCGCCCGGGAGGGTGTAGCCTGCTTCGATCTGGCATCGGCTGTGTCCGGAGAAAGCGCCTACTTCTATGACGAAATGCACTTCACCGAACTGGGGGCCGAACGGATCGGAGAGGAGGTAGCCTGGTATCTATTGGAGCTGGGAATCTTGACCGGGGATTGACTGAAGTCCATTTACTCATCCCCGCGCCTTCTCTTCATGAAGGCCATGTGTGCGGCCCTGAACCATCTTGGAGTAGCCGCCGCGAGAACGGCGGCGGCTGGGTCGGTATCGAAAGTGTTTCTAAGAAAAGCTTTCGCTTCCTCCCGGGGGTTTGCACCGCAACAAGTGAAAGGCCTGTATAGGCGTATCACATCTTCACCCTCGTCGTACGCTCCCAGTTCCATCCTGAAATCCCGATGATTCCTTGAAAGCTCGCAATCAACAGGAAGATTGAACACCGATGTGTTGAGGAAATCCATGTCCGCCCCAGATGAGCGTACAAGTTCCAGAGTCATCTTCCGGTCTGCCCAGGATTCTCCCGGCAGGCCGAACAGAAGGTAAACATAGTTTCGTATTCCCAGGGCCGCTGATTCTTTCAGAACCCGTTTGGCGGTTTCCAGATTGATGCCCTTGCCGAAGCGCTTCAGGATATCCTGACTTCCGCTTTCCAGGCCCCATTGCAGCATGGCGCAACCAGCGTCGGCCCAGGCGTTCAGGAGCCCTTCCCCGAGGAACTCGCCTGTTGCCCGGGCAAACCCGAAGAAACGGGCATTCCTGTCCCTCAGTACGGGGAGAATGCCGGAAACCCTTTCCACAGGCATTGTAGAGTCTATGAAATGGATCATGGATCCCCGGGGCGCCTCTTCGATCATTCGTTCAGCGGCGCTTGCGGGAACCTGTCGGAGGGGCTTCTCCCTGTCCGGGCAGAATAGGCAGCGGTTCCAGATACAGCCGATGGTGAAGGTCAGTGGAAGCACCGGAGCAGGGGACAGATATACCCTTTCGGAGAGCAACTCCGGGTATGCCAGCTGATCGAGAACACCGTTTGGCGTGCTGGGAAACAACTCGCTTCCGTCGCCGGTTGATACGCTGCGCAGGCTCTCCTTCAACAGCGAGAGCCCGGTTCCGGTCCGGGACAGGCTTTCCGGAAGCGAACCTCCACAGATGTGCTTTCTTCCAGCCCTCTTCAGGAATCTGCTCAACTCCACCGCCGCGGGAAGCTGAGAAAGGTAGGCTACGGAAACCAGTACGGTTTCCGTCGAAAACCGGTTGAGCATCGGCCCGAGTATTTCCTCGTAGAACCCGGTAAATGGAGTGTTCGTTACGGGAAGCTTCCCCGGTCGGTGAAGGCCTCCAGGGGGGACGCAGTCCATGGGAGTGAGCCGCCAGCCCGGGAAACCGCCGATGTATCTTTTCAGAGCGGCCATGATCAC
>CAZUXA010000059.1:0-4345 GCA_964624405.1 uncultured bacterium
CGGAGTAGCGCCCGGTGTCCTCCCAGGTTACATTCACCACATTCAGGCCGTAGCGACTGATAACACGGCTCAGAGAGCTGTCCCATGTCATGTCCGCCACACGCTGGACCACCTGGGAGTAATTCGCCTGTGAAACCGCCGCCAGAATTCCAAGAACCAGTATTGTCTTCATCCGATCTCCTTTCGCTGATCAAACCCTATACCGAAAAGAAGGCCGGACTATTCCATAGCTCGTGTCACTCTTCCCTGCGTCTGCTTACGAAACAGACGTGGGGGTATGGGTATCCCCGGTGCATGAGGTGCACCTCGGGGGGATGAAATCCCGATTTTTCAATGATCTGCGCCAGGGTTGCCGTGGATGATATCCGGACTTCCTGGCCCTTTGTAGCCCTCAGCACCCTCACCATGAGAAACTCCTGAAACGAGATGAAGCGGTGCTTCCATCGGGGCTCTGTTACCAGGTCCTTCACAACCAGCACAGCGCCGGGCTTCATGGCTTCGGCGCATTCATTCAGCAGTTCGGCTTTCCGGGGGTCGGGCATCAGGTAGAGAACATCCACCATTGTGAGTGAATCAGCGCTTCCGCCGGGAACACACCCCAGGCTTTCTGTTGTGAAGGAAACCCCGGTCATGGCGGCCCGGCGGGCCTGTTCTATCTTGCGCCGGTCTATGTCTGTTCCCAGTATCCGGGTTCCGGGCCTGCTTCTGTGAAGCAGCGCCGGGAGCACTCCGTGACCGCAGCCGGCATCGATGTGAAACCCGTGTTCGGGTACCAGGGCGATGATTCTGTCGAAGGGGCATGTAACCCTTCGAATGAGAACATGCAGCCTGTGCGGAATGGATGCGTTTCCGTAAACCCCGGCAAGATAGCGAACATCGTCACCAAGTGAACCCACGAGTCTTTCCCCGCTTGTGAAGGTATGCAAGCCGGATGCGCCTGTCGCACCGGAACCATAATCAATCCCCGTTTCCGGCGGGTCTGTCAACGGGAGTTCCGGATTGGAAAAGAACGGATATATTCCCGTGAACCTGCTTCGGCAGGGTGTCGGTGCATCAAAGAACTTTGGTCAATCAGAAGGGTTTGTGATGAAAAAGAAGGCCTTGCCAGTTGCTTTCATGTTGATCGTATCGGTTGTCATGGCCGGGTGCGGCGATAAGCCACAGGGTGAGTCCGTTGCGGCGGAGCCGGTGGTGGATGAGCCCCAGGGTGTTGTACTCGAAGACGTGATTGTGCTTTCGGACGGATGGGAAATGGCTGACGCCATGAGTATTGCCGAGATCGAGGCGCTTGTGGGTGTGACGGGATACGACACATGGCACGAGCCCCTCAGCGATGCCGCCGCCGGCAAGCCCCAGCTCAGCTACTACGACACCACCCGGCCCGATGGTGGCGCCCGCAACGCGAGCAAAATCAATTTCCTGGTCTACACATTTGACGGCACAAGCAATTTTGACCGGGTCAGCGGCTATGTCAACGACAGCGTTGAGGTTCCGGGTGAACTCTGGGACCGGGCCATCGTGGGAACCATGGGTGGTGGAATCGACCCTGTATCTGTCGGCATGCTGATCCAGCGGGGTGATGTTTGCATTCGCATCAAATGGCAGCCCGAAGCATATCCCGAGTTCAACAACATCGATTTTTCCACTGACCTGGCGGAGCAGTTGATAAACAACCTCTACGGAGGCCCCAGGGTTTTATAGAGCCTGCCTTGTGTGCGGCCCGGGAAAACCTTTTTCCGGGCCGTTCCTTTATGTTTCCGACGGGTGTTTGAAGGAACTGCTTTGGAGTTGCCGGGACAGGTCTTATGAAGCCGTGCACAGTCTCTGAAGGTGATGATCAGGGCCATGTGCTGATCCGGGCCTACGGGGAACTGAATGATTTTCTTCCCCCGCCTTTGCGCTGTACCGAGTTTTCCTACCCCATGGCCGGTGGCAATCACCTGAAGCACCTGGTGGAGTCCGCCGGAATTCCCCACACCGAGATCGAACTGCTGCTTCTTAACGGAAGGTCGGTTGGATTCGATGCGCTTGTGTCTTCCGGAGACCGTGTCAGCGTGTTTCCGGTTTTTGAAACCCTTGATGTGGGCCCCGTGGTGCGGCTTCGGCCGAAACCCCTCAGGAAGACTCGCTTCGTTCTTGACGTACACCTGGGAAAGCTTGCGGTGATCCTTCGCCTGATGGGCTTCGACGCCTGTTTTCCCGGTGATGTGGATGACCTGGTGCTGGCGGAGATCTCTGTCTCGGAGCACCGGATTCTTCTCACACGGGATAGAATGCTTCTGAAAAGGAGCATCGTGACCCACGGATGCTATGTTCGAAGCAGTAACCCTGAGGAACAGGCCTGCGAGATTCTGGATCGGCTGGATCTCCGGAGTTCGGCAAAGCCTTTCACCCGGTGCCCCGGGTGTTCCGGGAAGTTGCTGGAGGTGGAGAAGGAGCGTATCCTTCATCGGCTCGAACCCCTCACCCGGATGTACTGCCATGAGTTCCGAATCTGCGGTGGTTGCGGTGGAATCTACTGGAAGGGAAGCCATTACCAGGCGCTTATGAGCCTGATGAAGCGGTTGGGTTGCGGATGATGTCTCATTCGGTCGGAGAGTGATATGCAGCGCAGAGGAATGTTCGGAGTGGCCCTGACCGGTGCGGTCGTTGTGGCGCTGGTGGTTCTGGCCCGGGATTTGGCCCGTTCAGCTGACCTCCGGTACATCTCCCGCGCCACGGGAATGGTGTTTCCCTCGGGTTGCGCCGATGTTGACGTGTACGACTCCGGGGAGTTCTACCTCGCGGCGCATCTGAGGTTGCCCGTCGGCGAGGTTGATCCGTTTCTGGAGAAGGGTGGCTTTCAGGACACGGTGGTTTCCGTCGCGCCGTGGATCGATGTGCTGAAGCCGTGGAACAGAGAGATTCCCGAAGACGCCGAGCTGGTGTTTCTCGAGGGCCGGGAGGATATGAACGCCTGGGTCTGCGCTCTTGATAGAAACAGCGGCCGGCTGTGGATGGTGGTGTTCTACCCGGACCCAGGAGGAACCCCTCCATAGGCGGGGGTTTCCCGAAAACGGGAATCGTGCATAATTGCATTGTCCCTGCGGAAATTTCCGCTTTTTGCTCTGCCAAGTACAGGGAGGACGTGATGAGCGAGACCATGGATCGTCTGCTGGAAGCCTTTGCCGGTGAATCCCAGGCGAACAGGAAGTATCTGGCCTTTGCGGAAAAGGCCGACAAGGAGGGCTTTCCCCAGGTGGCAAGGCTTTTTCGGGCCGCCGCCGAGGCGGAAACCGTGCATGCCCATGCGCATCTCAGGGCAATGGGGGGCATTCATGGCACCCGGGAGAACCTTGAAGAGGCCATCGCCGGGGAGACCCACGAGTTCAAGCACATGTATCCGGAAATGATAGATACCGCCCGGGCCGAGGGGGACAAACAGGCCCTTCGTTCCTTCGAGTTCGCCAACGCGGTGGAGAAGATCCACGCAGCCCTTTACAAAGGTCTTCTGGCAACCATGGACGACACCGAAACGGAGCACTACGCCTATTTCGTCTGTCCGGTCTGCGGCCATACCGCAGGAAGGGAAGCCCCGGAGACCTGCCCGGTATGCGGAGCGAAGGGAACCCTTTACAAGAGAGTGGACTGAGCCTCAGCGCCGGGGCTACCTGAGAACCATGAAAGTCGCCCCCGAACTTCCTGCGGATGTGGTGGCGATGTAAAGACCCGTCGCGAGGCCGGACACATCCCCGCGGAACAAATCACCCTCTTCGGTAAAGGGGATGTCAACCCTTCTTCCGGTCAGATCGTACAGCATCGGCGGTACTCCCATGGCTCCATGCACAGTTACGGTCACCGAGGCCGGGTTGGGATGAACGCTGAGTCCCTGCTGCTGCCAGCCTTCTTGAACAGACTGCTGCCCGTGGTTCGGGAACAGGTCGGTCCATTCAATCCACTCGGGGTTCTTGTGGTACGGCCCGACCCCGGATGACGCGAATGCAAGCCCGATCCGGCGCTGCTGCGGCTGGAAGATCATGGTCTGCAGAGTTCCCCCGGTTCCGGGAAGTGGGGTGAAACCCACGGTCTTCATGAAGTTCCAAAGCCTGTCGAGGGTAACCTCGGCGCTGTTCTGAAGAGAATCACGCAACATGGAGTATCGGTAGCAGGTGATCGGGGGATACAGCACCCGGTGGTGGTTGGTAAGAATCATGGTGTTGGGGGCGATGGAAGGCTCGTGATAACTGTGGCGGAACGCGAATCCCGCGTGATTGTTCACCTCCGTCACCACCGCCGGACCATGCTCTCCGCCCAGATTGACCGGCGAGACCATATGAATGTCGTAGGTGTTTGCCCGGTTCCATTC
>CAZUXA010000060.1:0-4153 GCA_964624405.1 uncultured bacterium
TGGGCGGCATGCTGATCCACCACCAGAAGGCCGCCTCCTGAAGCTGTGACCAGATAGGAGTTGTTTATCTGCATTATGGGAACAGGGTCAGTCCATGTCTCCCTTTGAGCGGAGAGTTCCCGGGGCGTGTCCGGCGGAGGGGCGGAAAGTTCCAGTGCGGCCTGAACCGAGGGAGCATCAATGCGGTAGGATGCCGCAACGGCCCGGGATGCCGCCGACAGCCCCCGGGCCCTCTCACCCGGGATCAGTGCCAGGGCGGACAGAACCGCCCTTCTCACGGTTTCCGCATGCCTGAATCTGACTTCCTTCTTTGTCGGATGGGCGTTCACATCCACCGAAGAAGCGGGAAGGGTTATGGCACACAGGAACAGCGGGTGTCCCCCCGGCCCTCGAAGGGCTTCGTTGAGAACACCTGAAACCAGCGGTGATGAAACCAGTCTTCCGTTCACCAGGGTGTACTGATGGCGCCGGTTGTTCCAGAGCTTCCCCGGAAAAACGGTGAGCATGGCTCGAACTCCCTCCGCCTCTCCTTCACATCTCACACAGCTTTCATCGTGCCCCAGGGAATACCTTCCACGAAGCCTTTCTTCCGCCCCGACTCCTGAAGGAAGGGCGAAAAGCACCCTGCCTTCATGGCTGAGGGTGAACGAGGTATCCGGATGGGCCAGGGCGCAACCGGTTACGATTCTCTCGATCCAGGAAAGCTCAGTGGCTTCAGAACTCAGGAACTTTCTTCGGGCGGGCTGGTTGAAGAAAAG
Organism: uncultured bacterium; assembly: GCA_964624405.1. Taxonomy (GTDB): domain Bacteria; phylum Fermentibacterota; class Fermentibacteria; order Fermentibacterales; family JCC-6; genus UBA6080. Next base: position 759 of record CAZUXA010000060.1, read on the forward strand.
CGCCTCGACCGAAATGGTGGTCCCCCGGTTTCTGCCGGCGGGTGCCAGGTCTTTCACTTCGCCGGCGGACATGATCAGCTTCCAGCCCTGGTTTCCGTCTGATGTGAGGATCGTCATCCTGCTGACCCCGGCGATGCTGGGAAGGGCTTCACCGCGAAAGCCAAGGGTGTCTATGCGGTCAAGGTCTTCCGGAACGGCTATCTTGCTTGTAGCATGGCGTTCCACTGCCAGAAGCAGGTCGTGACGGTTCATGCCCAGCCCGTCATCCCTTATCACGATGCTTTTTCTGCCGCCCCTCTGGATTTCAATGGTGATGCTCCGCGCTTCGGCGTCCAGGGAGTTCTCGAGAAGCTCCTTTACCACCGAAGCGGGTCTTTCCACCACTTCACCCGCGGCAATGAGGTTGATCATGTAATCTGAGAGGCGTCTGACCGGGGCCATTTCACTCCTGCGAAAAACTGGTGCCGGGGAAGGGAGTCGAACCCTCATGCCCTGACGGGCAACGGATTTTAAGTCCGTTGTGTATGCCAGTTCCACCACCCCGGCGAATACCGGAAAAATGTTAACGCATGAATATACTAACGGAGGGAATCCAGGACATGCTCTGCTTCGAAGCCCCTCCCCAGTTCCAGGCCGAACCCCAGCTCCCAGCGGTCCGCCCTGGTTCCCCAGGCGGAAGCCCTGGCCCAGGGCAGACGCACCCGCACACCGGTGGACCAGGTTCTTCCCCGGCTGGTGGATCCGAACAGGGAAAAGGCCCGGTGGTGAACCTCCGCGACACTCCCCCACTCCGGCCCGGTCAGGCCGACTGACAAGCCCGGCAACAACCTGCCTGCCGCAGCGAAGGCTGTGGAGTCATCGTGAACCGTTCCCGCCAGAATCCATGAAGGCCCTCTGAAATCTGCGGAGACCGCCCGTCGCACCCGACCCCTGCCATCGATTCCGGGACCGGATCGAAAACGAAAACCGCCGAGATCAATGGATACTTTCAGCCAGGGGTCCGCACCGATGAAGGCCGGCCCGATGAAAACATTCTCCGCCAGCGCCGGGGCGAAACCAAAACCGGCGCCGGAGAGCCCGGTCACTGCGGTAAGGCCCCGGGATTCCCACAAGGCAAAGGGAGCTGTCTTCATCGAGTCGCGCAGCATTCCCAGGGAAAGCCTGCCGTCTCCCAGTCGAAGAACGGCGGATTCCATTGAAGAGTCTTCCGAGACGCTGAATCGGAAAAGTCCCGGAGACTCCAGCAGGTATGCCCAGCGCTCCTTCGAGAACCATGCCGCGGTGAAGAACCGTGCGCCCGCGGTTACCCCGCTGCTTCCGCAGTGGAATACCCGGGACTGCCGGTGAGAGAAGCCGATTCGGAAGAAAAGCTCCGAGCCTTCCGGAGAATTCCACAACCCCGGAGCTTCAACCGGGGCAGATGGCATGGGAAAACCCCAGTCAAGCCCGTACAGGGTTTCCCGGGCTCCGGAAAGGTCCAGAACACCCAGAAGCGCCATCAGAAGGATCATGACCTGTCCGCCAGGGTCGTCAGGATTCTTCTTGCCTTCTCCCGCCCGATTCCGGGAACGGCGCAAAGAACACTTTCATCAGCGGCGGCAATTCGTTCCACGCTTCCGAACTCCCTGATCAGCGCCGCCTTCAGGGAGGGGCCGATGCCCGGGATTTCATCCAGAACGGAGTGGGTAAGGTTTCTAAGCCTTCCGGTACGGTGAAAATGGAGCACGAACCTGTGGGCTTCATCGCGAATTCCCCTGAGAATCAGTACCGGAGGCGAATCCTTCGGAAGAAGGATCACCTTTTCTTCCGGCGCGGTCACAATCTGCTCCTCCCTCTTGGCCAGAGCGGCGAATCGGGTTTCGGCAAGGGAGTCCGATGCGGCCAGAACAGCGGCGCGAAGCTGTGCGATTCCGCCGTCCACAAGAAAAAGGTCGGGTCCCGGGCCTTCAAGGCCTGCGGCGAATCTTCGGACCGCTTCCCCTATCATGCCGGGATCGTTCCTGCCCAGCTCCGAAGGCATTGAAAAGCGCCGATAGCCCTTCCTGTCCGGAAGACCGTTTCTGAAGCTGACCAGGGCCGCCACCGGGTTGTCTCCGTGATGAGTGGACGCGTCCAGGCAGACCATCCAGGCCGGTGGCGCCTTGAGGTCCAGAATATCCGCCACCGCCTCCAGGGCTGCCTGGCGCCTTTCCTTTCCCCCGGCGGGCCTTTTCCACTCGAGCCTTGCCAGAAAGTGTTCCAGATCACGCTCGGCGGTATCCAGCAGCTGCCTCATGGGTCCGGTTTTCACCGCTCTGATCGAAAACCGCCCTTCCCGTCTGGCCCTGAGCCAGTTCAGAAGGACCTGGTGATCTTCGGGAAGAACTGCGCAAAGGGCCTCTCTGGGTATGTCACGGTTGTCGGAGTAGTATGAGCGGATCAGAAGAGAAATCCTCTCCCCCGGTTCCGCGAGTTTCCAGCCGGCCCCGAAGGGAAGCCTGAGGGTGCCCATGAAACGACCGCCCCTGACCTGCACCACTATCCCCCAGTTGTCCCGCACCGCGAAAACATCTCTTGACACCATGTCTGAAGCCGATTCCGGCGCCGGCCATCCGAAGGAGTCCAGCCGGTGAAGAAGATTCCGGTATCCGGCGGCATCCTCGAACCTGAGTTCATCGCTGGCCTCCCGCATTCTTTGAAGGATCGAAGCCCTTGCCTCGTTCCAGCGCCCGGACATTATCCGGAGCACAGCCTTCACCGATTCCTGATACCGCTCCGGCTCGTTTGTGGAACAGGGTGCCGGGCATCTGTTTATCTGGCCCATGAGGCACGGCCTCGGGCGCGGCTTAAGCCTTGTCCCGGCACATCTCCTCAAGGGATGGATCTCCATGAGGAAAGCCATGAGCTTTCTCAGGTTGCCCGAGTCGGGATAGGGGCCGAAACGGGGTACGATACGGCTTCTGTCCGGATTGCGGGTGGCGACAAGCCGGGGGTAATCCTCGTCGGTGGTCACCACGAGCCAGGGAAAAAGGTTGGTTCCCCTCAGATCCACATTCAGAGAAGGCTTGTGGATTCTTACGAGTTCGGACTCAAGAATCAGCGCGTCGAGTTCGTTACCGGTGACGGTCCAGTCTATGGTCACCGCCTTCTCCAACAGAAGCTGATGCCTTCTGTCCCCGGGGTTGGACAGATGGCTCTGAAGCCTGCTTCTGATGCTTCTCGCTTTCCCTATGTAAAGCACCCTTCCGCCGGTGCCCAGGAACCTGTACACCCCGGGAAGGGTCGGCGCTCCCATTGCCGCGGCCCGAAGACTATCTTCCGCCACGGCGCAAAAGCCTTCCGAGTGTTCCCCTCACGCTCCCGCCGCCCAGGACGGCGAAAACGCCCATAGACGCCACCAGAGCCAGAATGCCCGA
>CAZUXA010000061.1:0-3270 GCA_964624405.1 uncultured bacterium
GCGGCCTCATACGAACGCCGCGCCCATTCCGCCGCCAGTTCCCGGTCATCCAGTATCTCTTCCGGCGCCAGATGGAACGAAAGCTTTACCACCCTGCCCTTCCGCCTGTACTCGAAGGGCTCGAGACCCAGTTCCCGGAAGAAGCGGACATTTCCAGGGTCAGTCTTCAGGTATAGGGCCTCTCCCGAGAACAGGCCGAACATCAGATCGTTGTGGTAAATCCCGTAAGCGCCGAACATTCTTCGAACCGAAACCGGCCCGAACCACTCAAAGATCTCCTTCAGATACTCCGTGTATTCACCCATGACGCCTACACTTTCCCGGGGCGGGTATCCCGCGTGTCCCGGCCGACCAAGCAGTCGTTATCGAAACCTGTCTTCCGAACCCCTTCCAGCCGATTCATGTTCGAAGGCTTGGGCGATTGAGAGGGTGTGCCCGCAAGGCCGAAATCCTCCGACTTGCTGGTGCAATGATAGCCGCCCGCCGTTTCGATTCGCAACGCCCGGGGCGGCAAGTATCGGGCGCGAGGGAAAGACCCTGCCACAGCACTGAACATGCGGCCGCAAAAGTGAGGGAAGAAGATCATTCTTTGCATGCCCCCTTCCCATTCACCCGGATTACCCGCTTCGTGTTCCGTGTGTATATTTGCTCTCCAAAAGGATGGCGGCGTGCGAGCGGTGAAAAGGGGTTTCCGCCCCCGAAAAGGAGGTTTCGGGTTGAAGATTTTGATTGCGACACTGGCGCTTCTGGTTGTGACGGCGGCCGGGGGCGATTTCGATATGGAGTTTGAAACGGTTCAGATTCCGGACAACTCATCCTTTCAGGACGAAAACTTCTCTGAAGAGCTTTACAGCCTGATTCCCGGCTGGGGCGAGGCCGCCCTGGTTTTCGACATCGAGTCCTGGGAGTACTACACCGTGAACTACATCTATGCCGATGCAGTTCTCACCAGAGAGGGCCACGGCACCGAAGGGCTGATAACCATCCTCATCCCCGGCGTCCCCATATCGAAGGAGAAGGCCCTGGAGTATGGAACCATCCTTTCCCGGGGCGTAGTGCCGGAACCGTTTTCCAGGGATGGGAATGAGCTTGTTCATGAAGAAGAGTTCTCAAGGCTGATCATGGAATTGGACGAAGCCGGCATGATCACCGGAGTCAGATTCCTTGAGTGGTCTCCCTGAGTTGGAACACGACCTGAACCACTGGGACATCAGCCCGGAGGAAATCGAACAGGGCAAGGCTATGGCCGCCGTGGCCTACCTGGGACTGGCGGGCTTCCTGGTGGCCTTCCTGACAGCCAGGGAGAACAGGTTCGTGCTTTACCACGCCCAGCAGAGCCTTGTTCTCGTGTTCGCCTGGATGCTCTCGGGGTTTGTGCTTTTCCTGACCGTCATTCCAATACTCGGGCTTTTAATCATGGTTCTGTTCTGGCTGTTCATAGGTGTTCCGCTCATCGTTTTGCTGATTGTCGGCATCACCCACGGGGCCGGCGGGCTGGTGAAGCCCCTGCCTGTGCTGGGCAGGCTCGGGTTGAAGCTCGGGCTGTTGAAACCGAACGAGTTCCGGTAAGAAGCTCACCTCATCTCCCGGGACCGCAACATGCCCGGGTTCTCAATGAGCCCGGTTTCCGCTCCAATCAGCAAACATCCACGGAATGGCTGCTGCCGCAGAGAACATGGTGGGGTTCGCCTGTCTTTTCCGCCACGACCATGATCTCCATCTCGTCAGGGTCCGGGGGCCTTCTGCCCCAGTCACCGGCGGTCCCCCCCCAGATGTTCAGAACGGTCATACCCGCCACCCTGAAGAGAAGCTCGAGTTCCGTTGGAACGAAGTACCGCTCACGCAAGGATATCGGCGGACATCCCTCCCTGGGGGCCAACCGGGAAGACTCGACCATTTTAACCGGGTCGAATCTCTCCTTCGACAGGTCCTTCCGGAGCATGGCCATGCCGTTGAGCATTGTGAACAGGGACTTTGCCCCGGGCTTCAGGCTTCGGGAAATGCAGGCAAGTATTGCCAGCGGATGCGCCAAATGATCGTCTCCCGCGCCCAGGAGCCCGAAAGCCCCCTCGCATATGCATATCGCCCCGTCGAACCTCTTCGGGAAGGAGAAGTCGGCAGCGTCTCCCCGCACCCACTCAACCCTCACATTCCTTGTGTCTGCCTCCCTTTTCGCCAAGGCCAGCATTTCCGGAGAGAGGTCGAGGCCCGTTACAGCATAGCCGCGTTCTGCCAGTTCGATGGAGTGACGCCCGGTGCCGCAGCCCACATCCAGCACGGCTCCCCTTTCCGGAAGCCCGAATTCCCGAAGCAGGAAATCCACCTCCCTGACGTAGTCCGAAACGAAATCATTCTCGTGGTATACGGGAGCGTGGTCATTGAAGAACTTCTCCCAGGAGGATTGCATGGCCATGGGTCGATTTCCCCCTCCCTTCTCTTCAGTCATCCGACTGATCGTGAAAACGGCTCCCGTTCCGCAGAGCCCTGGTTGAATAGACACAACCGCCCCAGGGGTCCTGATGTACTCCTGTTCCGTCCGGGATATACCCAAGTCTGGAATACAGACGCCGGGCGGCGGCGTAGTCCGGCGTCACCCCGGCGCCGATGCCTGCCACTTCCCTGCCTGCCCGGAGGATCAGTTCCTCGGCAACGCGGATCATCCTGGTTCCAATCCCCTTTCCCCTCAGCGTTGTGACGGTGTTCATGTCGTTTATCTCCGGAATCCCCATCCTCCGGAAGGGTTCATACTCCGATTGCCAGATGACATTGGTGCAGCCGACGATGGTGTCGTTCAGCAACGCCACGAGGGTTACCCTGAGCCCCCGCAGATTCTCCAGCCAGTAGAGTTCGTACTGCTCCACGGTCTTGTTCATGTCCGCGAATGCCCGGGCGATCAGGGGGATATCGGCCTCCCGCATGGGTCTTATGTGAAGGGAACTGGTGACAGTCATTGCTTTTCCCATAACCGGCAAAAAAGAATCCGCCTCAACCGGCGCCCTTGCTTATGCGGCGAACTTCGGAGGGGACTATACACAAAAGCAGCGTCACGCCTCAAGCGCGGTTATCATTTCTTCCGCTGAAAGCGCCCCTGGAGTACAGAACCATCCACACCAGTGCGATGGGAAGAATGGCGAAAAGGGTGCTCTGCTGCAGGGCGGTTACCAGGGCAGCAATGCCGATAAGAAGCGCGATTTCCAGGGCGAGTGCCGCTCCGCCACCAGCCGGGCAGAAGCGCTGGAGACATTTCGAGTCTCCCGCACAACCATTTAC
>CAZUXA010000062.1:0-2918 GCA_964624405.1 uncultured bacterium
GAGATGGCGGTGGTGAGGGTTCTGGTTCTGCCGGCTATGTTGCCGCCCACCATCATAGCCGCCCCCACCTCCGAAATCACCCTGCCGAACCCCATAAGAAATGCTGAGAGAACAGCGAATCTGGCCTCGAAAAGAAGCACGCCAGCGGTTTGCATGGGGCTTGCGCCAAGTGCGCGAACCGTGTCCGCCGCCTGGCCGTCAACCCCCTTCAGCGCCGATATGATAAGGCCCAGGATTACCGGCGCTACAAGGAAGACCTGTGCGATGACAATGGCCCTGGTTGTGAAAAGGAGCCTGAGTTCTCCCAGCGGGCCGGTTCTGGACAGCAGAAGAAAGATCAGCAGGCCCGCGAACACCGTGGGCATGCTGTAGAATGCCTGAATCGTGCCTATCAGAAAACCCCTGCCGGGAAACCTGGCGAAGTGGAGAACGCAGCCCAGGGGGATGAAAATCAGGCAGGCGATCACCGTGGAGCTGGCTGAAACCGTCAGGGTTCGAAGAGTAATCTCCATCACCACCGGGTCGCCGGTGAAGATAAGTCTCAACGCTATGACGAAGGCTTCAGCCAGCTTGTCCATTCAGCCCCTACAACTCCTGTCCGGCGCAGGGGGTGAAGAGCTGCCGCCCCCACTCCACAACGCCGTAAGCGCCGATGAGTTCCTGAACTTCGGACGAGGTGAGGAAATTGACCATGTTCCCTGCCATCTCAGGATTTCTCGCGTTACTCAGGGGAATCACCGCATACACGTTCCGCATGGCGTCACCGGAGCCTATGATTATCTCAAGGTCAACATCTCCCTGGTATGCCAGGAATGTGGCGATGTCCGCCAGGGCGTATCCCCCCATTTCATTCGCCATGTTCAGGGTGGGCCCCATGCCCGCCGCGGCCTCCACATACCATGCGCCGGAAGCGCGGACAGTGTCATAGTCAAGGCCCGCCGCGTCCCAGAGACGCTTCTCCTGGGCGTGGGTTCCGGACTCGTCCCCCCGGGAGATGAAGGGTACCGTGGCATTCTCGTACAGAACGGTGAAAGCAAGCTGTGGCTCAATGTCTCTGATTCCCGCCGGGTCAGCGGGGGGGCCCACAATGACGAAAAAGTTGTAGGCAAAAGGTGTGCGGGAAATGCCGTAACCGTCTGCAATGAAAGCCTCTTCCCGGGCCCGGTCGTGAACAACGATCACATCCACGTCGCCCCTCATGCCCCACTCCATGGCTTTGCCGGTTCCTGCGTAGAGGATGTCCAGCTCCACGCTGTACATCTCTTCGAACATGGGCTCCATGTAGGCCCACAATCCGGTGTCGTAGAGGCTTGTGGTGGTGGCAATGAGAAGCCTCTCTGCCCGCTCCCGGGGAGGGTAAACCCCGGGCTCCACCGGAGCCGGATCGGATACTGCGGGCCCGGGCTGTTCACCACACCCGGAAAAAAGCAGCGCCAGGCATATCACCAGGCTCGGGTAACGGAACCATGACAACATTAGCCCTCCTCATGGGTTCTGAACCCGGCCGCGGGTTCAGTTCATGGGAAGGGATGGACGCCGTCTCCGGAACAGAGACGGTCAAAGCAACCGGCGTCCTTTCCCTTTCCAAACACGGGAGGCTGCGCCGTTTCCAACGCAACCCTGTCGCCCCGGAATCCATGGCACCGTGCTACAGGATGCCGGGGTCGGGAAGCGGCCGAACAGGTGTAGCTATACGAAACAGAGACCCGGGAAACAATGGAGCCCGCAGTGAAATCCGTTGCGAGCCCCAAAGCCGTGGGTTGTCTTTGGAAAGCCCTTCAAACTCTGCCATCTACTGAAGGGTAACCTGACGCTCCGTGCGGACCCCGCCGGGTGAACGCACAGGGCAATGGATGTCAGGGAAGGAAAAGAAAGACCCTCATGTCCCTTCCGAAATCCCATGTCTCAGAGGGAACGCGGTTGGGGGGAAGAGGGGGACTTCCCCACAGGTCAGCCACTAGCCAGAGTCTGTGGCCCTGGGTTAGAATGCTGTCCGACAACTCTTCCGGGTTGGAACGCTGTCTGTGGGTGCTCCATGGGTTTTCATCGCCTCCCAGGGCGAGGCGGTCGGGAGTGCCGCCGCTTAGATCCCAGGCTATTCCTCCGGACTGGCCGCTGGTTACATAGACCACATCCCCCGGAATGATTCTGCTGTTCACATGGGCGGCGGCGCTCCTCCAGTCGCTTCTGTGGTAAGCGTTGGTGTTCAGTGAGTACCAGTGGGCAAGCAACGCTCCCAGCAACAGCATGGCCGGAAGCTGAACCGATCTGAAGCGGTTGAACAGAGCCCCCATTCCAATGGTCAGAGGAAGAGCCGCGAGAAACAGCTGCCTTTCTCCCGGGGCGTCGCCCAGAAACATGATGAAGGGCAGTGCCGCGGTGAAGAAAGCCCATGCCCTGAGTTTCCGGGTCATGGCCTTTTCCACCGCCAGGGCCGCCATGGCCCCTGAAGCCAGCAGAAGTGGGCCAAAGAGCGCAAGGGCGTTCCAGAGGCCATGCGCCGCATCGCGATACGCATGGGGGACCAGACCGTCGGCAAAAAGACCCGCCACGGCAAGAGGAGCGTTTCTCACGATGCGATGCGGTGCGGTGCCAAGGCCGACTCCCCCGGCTGACAGTCGTGCGCTGCGGGCCAGGAGTTCCGGCGCGTGCTGAATGACCAGAGGCGCCCAGAGTGCCAGAGCAAGAAGAAGCCCAGCCCAGGCTCGTCGTGGAACTCTGCCGCTTGCCGCCATGACGCCTATGGAAGAGACCACCGCAAAAATGAAACTGAACTGGGAGTATAGCCCCGCAAGGCAGATCAAAAACCACGCGATGGGGATACCGTAACCCTGCTTCCATTGAATCGAGGCCAGGTACACGCACCAGAGGGCAAGGGCCGCCGGAAAGCCGTACACCCATGCCTCCTGCCCCAGCGC